>CAWGKV010000025.1:0-119660 GCA_963823165.1 uncultured Alphaproteobacteria bacterium
GCTCCGCCCGTTCCAGCACGTGATCGCGAAACTTCGGAGACAAAAACCCAGGCGTCAGAACCGACACCGGAACACGGAGCAATTCTTGCGCGGCATGCTCCAGCCGGGCGAGTGTGAACAGAGTGGTCGTTTCCGCAGGATCAACCAGCAGATCTAGGTCGCTCTTGTCGGTGTCGGTCCCAGTCAAGACGGATCCGAAGACGCGCGGGCGTGACAGGCCGTGGCGGCTGACGAGCTGCCGCAATTCGGCGCGGTGCGCCGCAAGAGCCTCCGATGGTCTCATGTGGGCACTATAGCACAAGGCAACGGAGCCAACCACTGTTGCCTGGTGTTCATTTGACACGTGGGCCAATCCTTCGCCGCGCGGTCGCGACGAGGTCGACCTGCGCCGGCAGGACGACGAACGGTCCCGGCGCGCGCTCGAGGCGATCCTCGACTGTTCGGCCCGACTCGTGCGCCTCGTCGGCCTGAGGGACTGCTTCTCGATCGACTTTCGCATCGACGCCGCCGGGCGCCCGGTTCTTTTCGAGTTCGAGGTCTCGCCGGCGGTGACGATCTACGACTTCCAGAACTATCACGCCGGACGCGGGCTGGCGCTCGGCCCGGCGCTGGCGAAGGCGATGCGGCTCGCGTTCGCACGCCACATGGCCGCGGCCGAGGCCTGAAAGACACACGGGCCAAGAGAGAGTTCCTTGCCGTTGGGTCGATCTTGGGTCGCGTCGCCTATAGCCGCGCCGTCACCGCTTTCCTGGCCTGGTGCGAAAAGAGCGCCGGCGTGAAATCGATCACGGATGTTCAGCCGCTGCACGTCGCCACCTGGATCGAGATCCAGACGACGAGTGAAGCATCCGCTCCCACCGTCAAGCAGGCCCTGGCCGCGATCCGTCATTTATTCGAGTGGCTGGTGACCAGCCAGATCGTGCCGGTCAATCAAGCCGCGTCGGTCCGCGGGCCGCAGCACATCGTCCGGCAGGGTAAGACGCCGGTGCTGGAGCCGGCCGAAGCCCGCCTTCTTCTGAATGGCATCGACGTAAGCACGCCCGCGGGCCTGCGCGACCGCGCCCTGATTGGCCTGATGGTCTATTCCTTCGCCCGCATCGGCGCCGCGCTCGAGATGAAGGTCGAGGACGTCTATACCAGAGCCGGCGCCTGTGGGTGCGGCTGCGCGAGAAAGGCGGCAAGGCGCACGCCATGCCATGCCACCACAATCTGCACGTGTTCTCCCGTTTGTGCGAAAATCAAGAATTATGCACAGAAATTAGAAGTTTATTTTGCTATCGCTTTTCCGTGCGTAAATCCCGTGTGAAATTTACGCACGGTTACGGAAAGAAACTTACCTACTGGACAAATATCTCAATTATGATATATTGTTCTAATGTGGATTGTGGAGACGCTTAACGCCGCAGTGGACGCCGAGATTGAAGCTTTGCCGAAGGACATGCGGGCAAGGTTGGCCCGTATCTCCGAACTCATCGAGGCCGTTGGATTTGAGCGCCTGCCACATGAGACGGTGAAGCATCTGGACGGCAAGCTCTGGGAAATCCGCATCAAGGCCATGAGCGGTATTTCCCGGGCAATCTACGTGACAGCCACCGGCAGGCGCGTGGTTATCGTCCGGGTGTTTGTGAAGAAAACGCAGAAAACGCCGCGCCGCGAGCTTCAACTGGCCCGCGAACGCGCAAAGGAGATCAAATGACGCGGATCAAGGACTTGCACGAGGAATGGAGCAAAGACCCTGAGTACAGGCTGGAATACGACGCGCTTGCCGCTGAATTCGAGCTGGCCCGCGCCTTGATCGAGGCTCGCGCCCAAGCGGGTTTGACGCAGGAGCAGCTTGCGAAAGCCATGGACACGTCACAGAGCGCCGTTGCGCGGATGGAAAGCGGCAAGGTCATGCCGTCAGGCCGCACCCTTGAACGGTTCGCCAAGGCGACCGGAACCCGTTTGCACATCAGCTTTGAGCCTGAAAAACCAGCACCGGCGCACCGGCGATGATTGACGTGAAGCCGTTCAGCCCGCAGAGACCGCGATAAATTCAAGCAGAGGCTTGGCCCCAATGACTCGTCCGATCAAGAAAAAACGCGAACGCTTCCTTGTCGAGGAAGCGGCGAAAATCATGGGAAAAACGTGGACTATTGGCCCGGACACCGAAACCCCTGATTTCGTCATAACCGAAGGTGAGCAGCAATTCGGGCTTGAGGTGTGCGAAATCTTCGCCGGGCAGCAGGGTCAAGCATGCTCCGCTATGAAGGAAATGGAATCTCGCAATCAGCGAACCGTTGACGGCTTGCGGCGCGAATACGAGGCGATCACGAACTAATCGTTAAGCTCGTGGGCGACGTGTGCGAGGAGAATCTGGCTTTGGTCGTTCCTGCTCTGCATGCGGAGGACCTTGCTTCGAAGCCGGTCTGTTACCAAGGCAAAATTGATCTCAGCACCGGGTTGCGCGCAGGGCTTTGCGTGTATGTTACAAAGTATGGCAATTGAACGCTGGGACTCAGGCCTTGCACGCGCAGGCTGAGTGGACGAGGCGATAACATCGAAGTGCAAGAACCGCTTTTGTACGCCCGCTATCCCGCTCGCCCGCCGTTCGGCCAACGCTCGCTCTCCACGCTGGGCGGAACCAGCAAGGGACTGCTTCAACGAGGGTTCGTAACCAACGTGATTTGATCCAATAGGCGGTCGGTCGTTGCATCAGCTACCACCGACAGGTCGGGGACAGGCTTCGAGCTGGGCTGAAATTCGAACAGAGACACTACCCGTCGTTGCGCGGCTCTTGCAACCGCGCTACCGTCCCCCGCACCAATGGACACGCCGTCGACGGGCGTCCGCAGTCGCCATTCGATGGCGCTGCCCCTCCGGCGACAAAAAAGCGCCAGGATCGAGCGCGCACAAGGTGCGCCGGTCATAAACGACACAAGGGAGAAAACGATGATCAGCGAAACGCTCAAGAACACGTTCTGGCGCAAGAGCCTGAAGGCATGGGCCGTCGAGGCGAAGGAAGGCTCGATCGACCGGCGCGAGTTTCTTGCGCTCGCCACGATTTTCGGCGCCTCGACCGCCACGGCCTACGGCATGCTCGGCCTCGCTGCGCCGACGCCAGCATTCGCCGACACCCCGAAGAAGGGCGGCGTCATCAAATGCGGCATGTTCGTCAAGGACCAGAAGGACCCGCGCACCTACGATTGGCCGGAGATGGGCAATGTGGCGCGCCAGTTCCTCGAGCCGCTGGTGCGCTACACCCGCGAATTCACCTTCAAGCCGATGCTGCTCGAGAGCTGGGACGTCAACGCCGACGCCACCGAATACACCCTGCACGTGCGCAAGGGCGCGACGTGGAACAACGGCGACGCCTTCAACGCCGACGACGTGGTCTACAATATCAACCGCTGGTGCGACCAATCGGTCGAAGGCAACTCGATGGCCTCGCGCATGGCCACGCTCATCGACCCGGCGACCAAGAAGGCGCGCGACGGCGCCGTCGTCAAGGTTGACGAATTCACCGTCAAGCTCAAGCTGCCGAAGCCCGACATCACCATCATCCCCGGCGTTTCCGACTACCCCGGCCTGGTCGTGCACCGCGATTTCGAGAAGGACGGCAAGGACCTCGTCAAGCATCCGATCGGCACCGGTCCGTTCGAGCTCGTCTCATTCGAGGTCGGCAAGAAGGCCGCGTTCAAGCGGCGGACCCACGGCAAGTGGTGGGGCGGCGAACCCTATCTCGACGGCGTCGAGTTCATCGACTACGGTCCAGACATTTCCGCGACCGTCAGCGCCTTCGAGTCGAAGGAGCTCGACTGCACGATGAAGACGGACGCGGCCTATGTCCCGATCCTCGACAAGGCCGGCCTGACGCGCTCCGACGTCCAGACCTCGGCGACCATCGTCGCGCGCACCAACGTCAAGCAGAAGCCCTATGACGACCAGCGGGTGCGCAACGCGTTGCAGATGGCGATCGACAACGCGACCATCCTCAAGCTCGGCATCGACGGGCGCGGCACGGTCGGCGAGAATTTTCATGTCGCCCCGATCCATCCGGAATATTACCCGCTGCCAAAGAAGTCGCGCGACCTCGCGGGCGCGAAAAAGCTGATGACCGACGCCGGACAGATCGATCACGAGCACGAGCTCATCACCAGCGACGAGGAATATTACAAGAACACCGGCGACTCGATCGCGGCGCAATTGCGCGAGGCCGGCTTCAAGGTCAAGCGCACGGTCCTGCCGGGCGCGACCTTCTGGAACGACTGGACAAAGTATCCCTATTCGATGACCGACTGGAACATGCGGCCGCTCGGCGTTCAGGTGCTCGCCCTCGCCTACCGCACCGGCGAAGCCTGGAACGAGACGGGCTATTCCAATCCGGACTTCGACGCCAAGCTGGCGAAGGCGCTGGCGACGCCCGACCCGAAGGACCGCAAGCTGTTGATGAAGGACCTCGAGCAGATCCTTCAGGACTCCGGCATCATCGTCCAGCCCTACTGGCTGACCCTCGCCAACCACCGTACGGCGGAGGTCAAGAACTATGGCATGCACCCGCTCTACGAGACCTATTTCGAGGACACTTGGCTTGATACGTGAAGCGTGAGCATCTGTCTCCAGAGGGATAAGCCTCATCCTGAGGCGACGTTTGCGCAAGCAAAGGGCCTCGAAGGATGCTCGATAGGACGCCGGCGCCGCCGCCAGCGCCTGCTGGATCGTCCTTCGAGGCCCCTTCGGGGCGCCTCAGGACGAGGACGGTGGTCTTTTGAAACAGGCTCTAAGCGACGCAAGATGACCGCCGGCCGGGCCGCCCCCGGCCCGGCTGACTTTTCCTATCGCGGGAACTGAAGGATGGCCTCGTTTCTGGCGCGGCGGCTCGGCGTCATGCTGCTGACGATGCTGTGCCTGACGTTGGTCGTCTTCTATCTCGTCAATCTCGAGCCGAACCTGCGCAAGCTGGCGATCAGCCAGACCGAGATGCATTCGTCCGACCAGGAGCTCGAATCGTGGCTGAGGAAGAACGGCTACCGTGAGCCGTTTTTCGTCCGCTACGCGACGTGGCTGGGCCTCTGGCCGAAAGAGCCCAATATCGATCCCGCGACGGGGCGGGCGGCGCCGCGCTTCTCCTGGTGCGACGAAGCGGCGTCGCCGAAATTCTCCGGCGTGCTCGAGGGCGACTTCGGCTGCTCGACCGCGTTCAAGGAAAAGGTGGTCAAGAAACTGGGGCCGGCGCTGGAGGCGACCGGGCTCCTGATGTTCTGGGTCATGGTCGTCATGATCCCGGTCGCGCTGCTCGTCGGGGTGGTGTCGGGCATGCGCGAGGGGTCGCGCTCCGACCGGACGCTGTCGGTCCTCTCGATCGCCACCACCTCGACGCCGGAATACGTGTCCGGCGTGGTCCTGACCATCGTTTTCGCCACCTGGCTCGGCTGGCTCAACGGCTCGGCCGCCTCGGCGACCGAAGGCCATCTCAGTTTCTATAACTTCACCCTGCCGGTCGTGACGGTCTCGATCTACGGCATGGGCTATGTCGCGCGCATGACGCGCGCTTCGATGATCGAGGTGATGAACGCGCAATATATCCGCACCGCGCGCCTCAAGGGCCTGAGCTTCACCGCGATCGTGCTGAAGCACGCCCTGCGCAACGCGCTGATCGCGCCCTTCACCGTGATCATGCTGCTCTTTCCCTGGCTGCTCACCGGCGTCGTCATCGTCGAGGTGATGTTCCGCTACCAGGGGTTTGGATATACGCTGGTCGACGCGGCTGGCAACAACGACATCGACCTCCTGCTCGCCTGCTCGATCGTCTCCGTGGCGCTCGTGCTCGTCACCCAGCTCATCTCCGACGTCGGCTACGCCTGGCTCAATCCGCGCATCCGCGTGCACTAGGGGCGTTGCGGATGAGAACGGTCCACGCTTCGGAGAGTGCGCGAAAATCCTCCCCCGCGAAGCGGGGGAGGGGGACCATGCGAAGCATGGTGGAGGGGGCGAGGAGGCGTCGGCGATCCGAAGCAGTCCGATGGCCATGACCAAAGGCGCAATGCTTCGAGGCAGTCGCGATGCGGCTTGCCCCCTCCACCGGCCTCCGGCCGGTCCCCCTCCCCCGCTTCGCAGGGGAGGAAAAGCGGCGCCTTCTTCCCCTGCCCGAGAGCCGCCGTGCAGTTCCTGAGCCCCGGCGAGATCGTTCTGAGGAGCCTCGTCCAGCTCTGGCCGGTCTGGGCGAGCCTCGCCGTCGTGTTCGGCCTCAGCATCGCCTATCGCCGCAAGCTCGCGCTTTACGGGCAGGTGGTGCAGAGCGCGACGGGCTTCGCGGGCCTGCTGCTCGTCCTGTTCTGGGTGTTCGCCGCGGTGTTCGCCCGCCGGATCGAGCTCTTCGATCCGCTCGGCCAGATCGCGCGAATGCAGTACGCCGCGCCGGGCGCGATCGACCCGACCTCCGGCCTGCCCTATCTCTTCGGCGGCGACAAGCTGGCGCGCGACGTGTTCGGCCGGGTTATCGCCGGCGCGCGCATCGTGCTGATCATCGCGCCGCTGGCGACGATGCTGGCGCTGTCGGTCGGCATTTCGCTGGGGCTTCCGGCCGGATATTTCGGCCGGCGGGTCGACGCGGTGCTGTCGTTCCTGGCCAACCTGGTGCTGTCCTTCCCGATCATCCTTTTGTTCTATCTGCTGGTGTCGCCGGGCATTCTCGAGACGCCGATCCCCTATACCTTGGCCGGCGTGTTCTTCACCGTCCCGATCGTTCTCTTCGGCGTGCTGTTCGTCTCGGGCTACCGCGCGCAGTCGACCCAGCTCGCCGTGCGGCTCGCGCTCACCTTCCTCGCCGGCGCCTGGCTGTTCGCCACCTTCGTCTTCAATTCCGATCCGTTCGGCGTGCTCAGGGTCAGCCCGAGCACCCTCAACATCTTCATCGCCGTCGCGCTCGCCTCGGGTCCCGGCATCTTCCGCATCGTGCGGAGTCTCACGATGGACATCAAGACGCGCGAATACGTGCTCGCGGCGCAAACGCGCGGCGAAAGCGCGTGGTACATCATGCTGTGGGAGATCCTGCCGAACGCCCGCGGTCCGCTGATCGTCGACGCCTGCCTGCGCATCGGCTACACCACCATACTTCTGGGGGCGCTCGGCTATTTCGGCCTCGGCATGCCGCCCGAGAGCCCCGACTGGGGCACGATGATCAAGGAAGCGAGCCCGTTCATGCGCATTTTCGTCAATCCGGCGCTCGCGCCGGCGTTGGCGATGATGTCCTTCGTCCTCGGCCTGAACCTGCTCGCCGACGCGATCCGCGAACAGTCGCTGCGCGATTGAGTTGGAAGTTGCTAAAGCATCCACCCTCCTCATTCTGAGGCGCCCCGCGTGAGCGGGGCCTCGAAGAATGATCCAGCTCGCGACACCGGAACGGCGCAATCTGGAGCGTCCTTCGAGGCCGCTTCGCGGCGCCTCAGGACGAGGTTGGAAAGGAAGATGCGGCGCCTCAGGACGAAGTCGGAAAGGAAGATCACGATGGCCGAACCGATCCTCGAAATCGAAAACCTCGGCATCTCGTTCTTCACCCGCGCCGGCGAGATCCCCGCGGTCATGGACTTTTCCTGCACGGTCATGGCCGGCGAAGCGATGGGGCTCGTCGGCGAATCCGGCTGCGGCAAGTCGACGGTCGCGCTCGCGGTGATGCGCGACCTGCCCGGCGTCGGCAGGATCACCGGCGGCTCGATCCGCTTCGAGGGGCGCGACATGGCGGCCCTGTCGGGGGCGGAACTGCGCGCCATCCGCGGCTCGAAGATCGCCATGGTCTATCAGGAGCCGATGGCCTCGCTCAATCCGACCATGTTGATCGGCCGGCAGCTGATGGAAGTGCCGCTGATCCACGAGAAGGTCTCCAAGGAGGAAGCCCGCGCCCGCGCGCTCGACATGGTCAAGGCGGTGCGGCTGCCCGACCCGGAGCGGGTGATGCGCGCCTATCCGCACCAGCTCTCCGGCGGCCAGCAGCAGCGCGTGGTGATCGCGATGGCGCTCCTGTCGAACCCGCGCCTCCTGATCCTCGACGAGCCGACCACCGCGCTCGACGTCACGGTCGAGGCCGGGATCGTCGCGCTGGTGAAGGACTTGACCGCCCGCACGGGCGCCTCGTCGCTGTTCATCTCGCACAATCTCGGCCTCATTCTCGAGACCTGCGATTCGGTGACCGTCATGTATTCGGGCGAGGCGGTCGAGACGGGCAGGGTCAGCGACGTGTTTCGCGCCGTCCGCCACCCCTACACGCAGGGCCTCTTCCGCTCGATGGCGCTGCCGGGGACGAACAAGAACGACAATCCGCTGATCCCCATTCCCGGCCAGCTGCCGCTGCCCTACGAGCGGCCGAACGGCTGCAACTTCGGCCCGCGCTGCGCGCATTTCGTCGCTGGCTTATGCGATCGGGCCGACGTGCCGATGCATGAGGTCGCGGGCCATCCGGGGCATCACAGCCGCTGCCTCAGGGTCGAGGCGATCGACTGGGCGGCGGCGTCACGCAAAGGGGAGCGGCTCGAGCCCATCGCCATCGGCCCCGGGGTTCTCGAGGTCGACCGGCTGAAGAAGCACTATCGGGTCGCGGCGAGCGCTCTGTTCGGCGGCGGAGAGGCCCGAACCGTGAAGGCGGTCGAGGACATTTCGTTCGACGCCCGCGAGGCCGAGGTTCTGGCGATCGTCGGCGAATCGGGCTGCGGCAAGTCGACGCTCGCCAAGGTGCTGCTCGGGCTCGAGCTCGCGAGCGAGGGCCTGGTCGTGTTCGACCACGAGGCGATCCAGAACCGGCCGGTCGAACACCGCCCGGTCAAGACGATCTCGTCGATCCAGATGATCTTCCAGAATCCGTTCGACACGCTCAATCCGAGCTATTCGGTCGGCTCGCAGATCCTGCGCACGCTGGAGAGGTTCCGGATCGGCAAGAACGCCGACGAGCGGCGCGAGACCATGCTCAAGCTTCTCGATCTGGTGAAGCTGCCGCGGGCCTTCGCGCACCGCGCGCCGAGGCAGCTCTCCGGCGGGCAGAAGCAGCGCATCGGCGTCGCGCGCGCTTTCGCCGGCCGGCCGCGGGTCATCATCGCCGACGAGCCGATGTCGGCGCTCGACGTTTCGGTCCAGGCCGCGATCAGCGAGCTTTTGATGAATCTCCAGCGCGAGTCGAGGACGACGATGGTGTTCATCAGCCACGATCTTTCGGTCGTGCGCTATCTCGCCGACCGGGTGGTCGTGATGTATCTCGGCCATATCGTCGAGATGGGCGCGACGGAGCAGATTTTTTCGCCGCCGTTCCACCCCTATACGGAGGCGCTCCTGTCGGCGATTCCGATCGCCGACCCCACGGTGAAGAAGCGGCATGTCGTGCTGGAAGGCGAAATCCCGTCTGCGTTGTCGCCGCCGAAGGGCTGCCCGTTCCAGACGCGCTGCGGCCACAAGGGCGAGGTCCCGGACGGATTGTGCGAGCGGATGGTCCCGCCGAACCGCGCCGTCGCCGACGGCCACACGATCTTGTGCCATCTGCCGGTCGAGGCGCTCGAGCGGATGGAGCCGGTGTTTTCGTGACGCCCGGCCGTAAGTCTCGTCGAACAAGAGCTTCATTTTGCCGTGACGATGCGTCGCTCGCGGTCAGACGCGTAGGCGAGACAGGCGCGGATATCCTCTTCGCTCAGCTCCGGGTAGTCGGCGAGGATGTCTCGATGCGACAGGCCGGCGGCCAGCCAGCCAAGCACGTCGGCAACGGCAATGCGCAGATCGCGAACGCAAGCAGGTCCGCCGCGCTTGCCCGGCTCAATCGTAATGAAGCGCCGATAGTTCATTGCAGCGGCTCGATGTTGTCGCGAGCATAGCGAGTCGCGGTCTGGTCGTCACTTGGGCCGACGAACCTCAGCGCGGAGGTCGACACTGATCGCCGGCGGCGCAGTCCCTGGACAGGCCGCCGGCGGCACGGATTCAGACGGCACGGGTGACGTTGGCGGCGACATCCTTCGAGATCTCGGGCGCCTTCACGCCGCTTCCGCGGGAAGGAGCATCGTGTCGATTGTAAAACTGCCGTCGGTCTCGGTGGCGAAGTGGGCCGATACGTCGGCGCCGGCCCGCTGCTGCAGGGACCGTATCGCCTCGACGTGAGCGTCAGGCGTGTTCATCCGGGAAATCCAGGACGAGAACTCCAACCGCAGGCGGAACGGCGACACGCCGCCGGGATTGAAGCCGGCGGCGGAGAGCATCGCCCGCCATTCCGCCGTCGAATAGTTCCGCACGTGGGAGGGATCGCGCAGCAGCTCCAACGTCTGGAGCCAGGTGTCGAGGAGCGGGGATCCCGGCGTCACAACATCCATGAAAATCGCCAGCCCGCCCGGTTTCAACACGCGGCGCATCTGGGCCAGACCGGCCGGCGCATCGAGCCAATGGTGAGCGCTGTAGCGGCTCACAGCGACGTCGAACGCCGCCGAAGGGCAGGCGAGAGTCTCGGCGGCGCCTTGCTTGGTGACGACATTGCTCAGTCCCCTGCGCCTCGCTTCTTCAGCGACCACGGCCAGCATCGCCTCGGAAAGGTCATAGGCCACCACCTTCTCGACCAAGGGCGCCAGCCGGAAGGTCGCGTGCCCGCCGCCGCATCCCATGTCGAGTGCAATGGCCCCGGGCCGCTCTCCGACGATGCGGGCCATGAGATCCAAGTCTTCGCCGCCGGCATGCACGGGGCTCATGAGATAGGACCGCGCCTGCGGGCTGAACTGCCTGCTGACAATGGCTTCGTGTGTTTCGGTTCGTGTTTCGGTATTCATGTTTGCTTTCAATAGGGGGAGAACGAACGGCAAGACCAACCTGGACTGTCTCTTGGCCAGACTGCAAGCTGTTCTGTTCTCGCCGCCGAGCAGAGCGATTTTCGTCCGCTTCCGGCTATTAAATCATTGGCCGGGTCTTTGCGGCTTCATTGTGTCCAGACCGTAGCCTCGCGCCTCGCGGCGCGGCCGATTGCGCGGCGGGCGGCGCACCGGGTAAGACGGTCGAATAGCCGCAAAACCACTCCCGCCGAGGAAGCCCATGGCCTACGTCCCTGCGCAAACCCGCTACGACACGATGCTCTACAACCGCTGCGGCCGCAGCGGCCTGAAGCTGCCGGCGATCTCGCTCGGCCTGTGGCACAATTTCGGCTTCGACAAGTCGATGGATTCGATGCGGTCGATCTGCCGCACAGCCTTCGACCACGGGATCACCCATTTTGATCTCGCCAACAATTACGGGCCGCCCGCGGGTTCGGCGGAAGTGAATTTCGGCGAAATCCTGCGGACCGACTTTCGCGGGTTGCGCGACGAGCTCGTGATCTCGACCAAGGCCGGCTACGACATGTGGCCGGGCCCTTACGGCGAATGGGGCAGCCGCAAATACATGATCGGGAGCCTCGACCAGAGCCTGAAGCGGCTGGGACTCGACTGCGTCGACATCTTCTATTCCCATCGCTTCGACCCCGAGACGCCGCTCGAGGAGACGATGGGCGCGCTCGATTGGGCCGTCCGCCAGGGCAAGGCGCTCTACGCCGGCATCTCCTCCTACAATTCACGCCGCACGAAAGAGGCCGCGGCGATCCTGAAGCGGCTCGGGACGCCCTGCCTCATCCACCAGCCGAGCTATTCGATGGTCAACCGCTGGATCGAGGTCGACGGCCTGCTGGACGCGCTCGAAGAGGAAGGGATCGGCGCCATCGTCTTCTCGCCGCTGGCGCAAGGAATGCTGACCGACAAATATTTGACCGGGGTCCCGAGCGACAGCCGCGCGGCGACGTCGCATTTCTTCGATCCGAAGTTTCTCACCCCGGAAACCGTCGGTCACGTCCGTCATCTGAACGAGATCGCCAAGGGGCGTGGCCAGACGCTCGCCCAGATGGCGCTCGCCTGGGTCTTGAGGGACAAACGGGTGACGAGCGCGTTGATCGGGGCGAGCCGTCCCGAGCAGGTCGTCGACGCCGTGCGCGCCCTCGACAGGCTCGGCTTCACGGCCGACGAATTGAAGGAGATCGACCGCTACGCGGTCGACGCCGGCATCAACCTGTGGGCCAAGTCGGCGGAGCTCGGCGAATAGCGACATTGCTTCGACAGGGGATCAGCGACCAGCTTTTCGCCGCTCCTTTGGGGTTGCCGTCATTGCCGGCCGCCGCATTCCCGTGGTCCAGTGAAGAGAGGAGAACTGTCGGTGGCGGCGTTGCGGATTTGGGCGCGCTTCCGCATGGGAGGGAATCGGCCGTTCCGGGTGCTCTTGGCCTGCCTCATCCTGATCCTGCTGCTTGCCGGCCTGCCGCTGTTCGGCGCCCTTACTGCAGGCGGCGTCGCCAGTGCGCTCGGTTGTCGGCTCGACGAGGGCAGCGTCCATCCCTGTCCATTTTTCGGCGTCGACCTCGGCGAGCCGCTTTATGCCTTCGGCGTGCTGGGTTGGCTCAGCCTGGTGACAATCCCTGCCGGCTTCGTCCTGTTGCTGATCTGGCTGATAGCGGCGATCGTGCTAGCAGTCCGGCGGCTGCGAGCGGCTCCATGAGCTGCTCGTCTGCGCCGGCTCGCGGATCCGGAGCCAGAGCCGACATCGCCCACATCCTGGGCCCTCAGCGCTCCGAACCGGCCCAATCTCGCGCTTTTTCCGCCAAACGGTCGGCCAATTGTTTCAGTCCCCAGCTCCGCGCGAGGCTGGATGCGGAGGCCCACGTCGGCGTCTGGTCGGCCAGCGAGGGGAGCGGCGCCGACGCATCCATTGTGGCGATCGATCGATAGAGGCGAAGCATCGGCGCCTGTGTGGCGAAGAGGCCTGCGGCAAGAACGCCATCAAGCGTACCGTGACGCCGCACCAGGTCGCCGGCGCGTTTCGGGCCGACCCCGGCTGCGCCCGGCAGCTTGTCGGAAGGGTCGCCGCGAAGGGCGATGAAGTCCGGCACTTGTTTGGGGTCGACCCCATACCGCTTCCGGACCTCTTCCGGGCCTATGCGAGCGACCTCGCCGGCCCGCATGGGGTAGAGGATCGTCGTCATCGGCGAGGCGAGCTGGAACGCGTCCCGATCTCCGCTTGCGACGAGGACCGCGCCGCCCGCCCGCTCCTCGGCGGAAGCCGCCGCGGCGAGAAAATCGTCCGCCTCGAACCCCGGCGCCTTTGCGTTAACGAACCCGCACGCTGCGACGAGCTCAGGCAGCGCGCTCAACTGCTCGATCAGCTCGTCGTCGAACTCTCGTCCGCCTTGATAGGCGGGAAAGAGCTCGTGGCGCGGGGTCGGCGCGCCCAGGGTGTCCCAGCCGACAATCACCGCGCGGGGCTGCTCGGCATCGTAGAAGCGCAGCAAGACATTGGCGAAGCCGAGGATCGCTCCGGCGCCCTTGCCGTCGCTGCGCCGGATTGTCTTCGGCAATGCGTGATACGACCGATGCGCGAAGGAGTCGCCGTCGATCGCGAAAAGCGGAGCGCCAGGAACCTTCGGCTTCGCGGGGCTCGCCGCTCGGGGCCGGCCTGGACGCCCAGGTTTATCGCTGGCCGGACGCGTCGCTCCCTCCGACTTTCTCGCCGGGGTTGGCGCCGCCGGCGCCCTCGCATTTCGAGAAGGGCCGGTCCGACGGCTCGTGGGATCGCGAAGCTCGGCCCATACAGGCGCATGATCGCTCGCGCCCTCCTTTCCGCGCGTCTCCCGGTCGACGCCGGCATCCTGCAGGCGCTCACTCGCCGCCGGACTCATGAGAATGTGGTCGAGGCGCAGGCCGGCATCGCGTTCCCAACGCTTCCGCTTGTAATCCCAGAACGTGTACATCGGCTCTTTGGGATGGAGCGCGCGGACGGCGTCGGTCCATCCCTGCGACACGAGGCGCCGATAGCCGGCGCGGCTCTCGGGCTGCAGCAGGGCGTCGCGGTCCCAGGATTTCGTCGGATAGATGTCCAGATCCGTCGGCACGACGTTGATGTCGCCCGCCACCACGATGGGCGCCCCCGTGGCGAGGAGCTCGGCCGCATGGGCCGTCAGGCGCTCGAGCCAGGCGAGCTTGTAATCGAATTTGGGGCCTGGCTGAGGGTTGCCGTTCGGCGCATAGATCGATGCGACGAGCACGCCATTGACGGCCGCCTCCAGGTAGCGGCTCTGCGTGTCTGCGGGGTCGCCCGGCAATTCCGTGCGCGTGACAACCGGCGCCCAGCGAGAGAGGATCGCCACGCCGTTCCAGCTCTTCTGGCCGCGCCACACCGCCTCGTAGCCCGCGTCGCGAACGGCTTCCGCCGGAAACTCCGCGTCCGTGGCCTTGATTTCCTGCAGGCAGACGACGTCCGGCTCGCTCTCGCGAAGCCAGTCGAGAAGGTTCGCCAGGCGGCGTCTGATGTTGTTGATGTTGAAACTGGCGATCTTCATTCGGGCGTCTCAAAGGTCTGAACACCATTTCGCTCTGGATGCTGAGGAATGTGAAGGTGGCTAAGAATAGGCCTGATAGGAGACGCCCTGGTCGCGCAGCACATGGGCAAAGTTCCAGGCCTTGCCGACCAGGGATTCGGCGTTCATTGGCGGGCGCCGCCTAAAGGACCGGATTGACAATCATGCAATCGCCGAAGCGGCGGCCGTGCTGAAAGTCCTCGCTGTAGACGCGATCGCATCTGGCGGCGGTAGCCGAAGCGATGATCAGGGCGTCATAGAATCCGACTCCGTCGTCCCGGGCGAAAACAAGCGCCGACCGGTGTGTCTCGAGAGTGAGCGGCCGGATCGACCCGAACCACTTCTCGACGACCCCCAGGGCCGCTTCGATCGCCGGCCATTCCTGGCGCGGCTTCTTGCGCAAGACGTTCGCGAATTCGTTCACCACCTGGACGCTGATAACGCCGCCTGAGACGAGAAGCTTCTGCGCCCTCTCGCGCTTGGGCTGGTCGTTGGCGAAAGCATAGACCAGAACACTCGTGTCGAAGAACGAGCTCACCGCTCGTTGGCCTCGTCGCGGTCGAACTTATAGTCAGGCGGCAACTCGAACCGGAATTGCTTCATCGCTTCCAAGAACTCCGCACGCCGGTCGCGTTTTTCGACCGCGATTTCCTTTTTGCTCGCCGCGACGACGTTGAGCTCGTCGCCGGGGGCGAGCTGAAGCTCGTCGACCAGAGCCTTGGGGAGCCTGACGGCGAGGCTGTTTCCCCATTTGGAAACGCGCATGGCGTTCCCCGGGATATCTTCGATCATTCGGATATCATACAAATGATGTCGTCGTCATTTGGAGGTCGAGCCCTCCTGCGGCCACGGCCACGGGCCGGCGCCGCGTTCCGCAACCCTCAGCCGCGCGCCAGCGGGCTCGTCGGCGAGGTCTTGTGGAACGAGGCAGCCTTCGAAGGCTCGCCCTGAGCCAGCCGAAGGGGATGCTCCAGAGGACGCTTGCGGCCCCGCCCGCGCTCCTGGATCGTCCCCTTCGCCTGGCTCAGGGCAGGCTTTCGGGGCCCCTTCGGGGTGCCTCAGGACGAGGGTGGCGGACTTTCACGCCGGCCGACGTTGAGGCCGCCGGGGCGAGGATGTCGCGTCCTGCCACCCTCTCCTCATGCAGCTCGAAGCGCCGCGGCG
The DNA here is from genome assembly GCA_963823165.1 of uncultured Alphaproteobacteria bacterium. Taxonomy (GTDB): domain Bacteria; phylum Pseudomonadota; class Alphaproteobacteria; order Rhizobiales; family Beijerinckiaceae; genus Roseiarcus. The sequence continues at coordinate 15,527 of CAWGKV010000025.1, forward strand.
CTCGCCCGGCCTTGGCGACTGTCTGTGTCAAAAGTCACAGACCTCATCCTGAGGCGCCCTTTGCGAAAGCAAAGGGCCTCGAAGGATACTCCGAGGGCGTTTGCGGCGCCGACTGCGCCAGCTGGATCGTCCCCTTCGCCTGGCTCAGGGCAGGCTTTCGAGGCCCCTTCGGGGCGCCTCAGGACGAGGGTGGTGGGCTTTTGAAAGAGGCTCTTACGAGCGGACCGGCGCGAGCCCCGAGCAGGTCATCGAGGCCGCAGGCGCGCTCGACAAGCCAGGCCTCGCGATGGACAACGGACGGAGATCGACCGTTACGCGGTCGAGGACGGAGTCAATCTCTGGACGCGACCGGCGGAATTGGCTCTTGATTGAAATAAAACCGTCGGCGACCGATCCGGGATGTCGCAAATCGGCGGGGATCGACCCCACAGTCGTCGCCCATGGAACGCCCGCAATCGACGTCAAGCGGCCATACAGATCGCGATGGCCGAACGGAACCGTCGAACCGTCAGCCTCAGTCAAACCATCTCGGCGAGTAGTGCGCGTGCGTTGCGGACATCCCGAGTAGTCTCGCCGCCCTCAATGGCAGCGAGGATCGGTTCCAGCAGCGCACGGCGGTCGCTGGGCGAACTTGCCTCGCGCCAGAGACGGGCGAGGTCGACCCCAGCGCGCAGCTCGAGCAGGCGGGCTTCTTGGCTGCGGGCGATCTCGATCGCTTTCAGGAAGCAGGCTTCCGCCTGAGCCCGGTCCGGCTTCGGCTGCTTTAGCGCGATGTGTCCCCCAACACGATGCCAGTCGGCGAGCCAGAACCGCTCTCCTGATTTCTCCACGAATGCGAAGGCATCCTGCAATGCGGCCTCAGCCCCCTTCACATCGCGTGCCGTTAGCAACGCCCGGGCAAGGTAAGAACAGAATAGAGACTCAAATATGCAGGTTCCCGACCGGCGATAGGCGTCGATCGCTGCGCGGAGAGCCGAAATATCCTCATCTCGCGGATTGCGCATCGCATGCGCACAGGCATGGAAGAGCGCGCCCCAAAGGCGATGTTGCTCATATTTTTTTTCGCCGCAGTAGGCGACGAGTTCGGCACTATGGCGTTCGCAAGCTTCAAGATCGTCCAACACAGCGTCCAGCGACACCACGCCCAAGATCATGCTAAAAGCAACCGTGGGAACGTGGTCGTGCCGAGGGAGTTCGGCCCGTAGCTCGTCGCTGACCCTGGCCGCTTGTTCGACGAGGCCGAGGAGCGCCATCGGCAAGACCTGAGCGGAATGGATGGATATAATGGGGTCCTCTCCGAACCGGTAGCTCGGTAGCCTTTGACTATTGGAATCGCGAAACCGCTCCGCTTGGCGCAGACTGTCCAACGCTTCACGGTTTCGGCCCATGAAGGATTGAGTCATACCCAGGAAACGGTAGCCCAAAACTTGGAAGGTTCCGGTGGTCGACCGATCTGAGAGTTCCACGATCTCGCGCGCAAGGGACAGCGCAAGTTCCAATTGCGCTCCGACAACGTTTGCCGACCATAGGCCGGAGAGCACGGAGATGCGCTGCTCATCGGTCCCAGCACCGGCGTTGAGAAGCTGCTGCGCTGCGGTCAAAGTCGCGACCACCTCTGATGCGTTATAGCCTTTCAACGACCAAAGTGCGTTGACGCGGATTAGCTGGAGAGCGAGTTCGAGTGAATGACGCTCCACTCCCTCCGTCAAACGCGAGATCAGCGACAGGCCTGCATCAACGTAGTGGATCGCTTCGACCGGCGCGGAGCGGGATAGCGCAAGTTTCGCCGCTGATAACCATGATCGCGCCGCGGGCTCAGCCATGCCGCCTTCAGTGTAGTGATGGGCGATGATCGCCGGCGCGGCATCGTCCTGATCAGCAAAACGCTCCGCCAAAGCGCGAGCGATGTCCACGTGAATGCGCTGGCGGCGGCTGCGCAGCAGCGAAGCGTAAGCCGTTTCCTGCACGAGTGCGTGTTTGAAGACGTAGGTCGCCTCGGGCGGCGCCCCGCCAGCGTGGATCAGTTCGGCGACCGCGAGCTGGGCGAGAGCGTCCTGCAACGCAGGCCCCTCGATCGGCGAGACCACTTCGAGCAGTCTATAGGAAAACTCGCGCCCAATCGCCGCGCTGATCTGCGCGATCTCCTTCACCTGCCCGAGACGGTCGAGCCGCGCCATCAGCGAGTTCCTGCAAGGTCGACGGGATCGTCAGCGGCGTCAGCGCCGAGGCCAGGACGTACGCGCCATTCTCCGCGCGCAGCAAGCCGGACTCGACCACCGTCTTGGTCAGCTCTTCCACGAACAGCGGCACCCCGTCGGTTTTCGCGACGATCTGATCCAAGACTTCCGCTGGCAATGCCTTCCCGCCAGCGACGCGATCGATCATCGCCAGCGCATGGCGGCGCCCCAAGCGGCTGAGGGAGAGCGACGCGACATGCGCGCGGCCAGTCCAGGGCGCGGCGAACTCAGGTCGGAAGGTGATCACCAGTGCCGCACGCAGCCCCGTAAGCCGATCGATCAGCAGGCTGAACACGTCGAGCGACGTCGGGTCGATCCAGTGCGCGTCCTCCAGCAGCGCAAAGACGGGGGCGACCTTCGTTCGTCCGACGAACAACGCGATCAGCACGGCGATCGTGCGCTCCTTCAGCTCCACCGACGCCATCTCGAGCGGGGGATATCGACCCTCGAAAGGGATCGACAGCAACGAGGCGAGAAGCGGTGCGCTTTCCTTCGGGTCCAACCCCGACTGCACGATCATCGCCTCGAGCTTGTCGAGCCGGGCGGTCGGAGGCTCGCTGCTAAGGAAGCCAGCCGCGTGCCAGATCTGGCGCGTGATCGGATAGAAAGCGTCGTTGACGTGGTGCGGCGAGCATTGGTAGCCCACCCTCACATGCGGCTCGTCGCCGATCCGCTCGCTGAGCGCCATCAGAACGCGCGACTTACCGATGCCCGCCTCGCCCGAGATGAGCATGACCTGACCTTCGCCCTTGCTCGCCTCGCGCCAGCGGTCCAGGAGCAACGCCACCTCGTGCTGGCGCCCGACGAAAGGTGTCATACTCTGTGAGCGCGAAGCCTCGAACCGGCTCACGTTCTCCGCCTCGCGCAACACGGTCCAAGCGGGAACCGGCGCGTCGAAGCCTCTCAGCGTCTGAGGGCCGAGCGGCTTCAGCTCGAATATCCCGCCGAGCAGCCTGCGGGTCCCCTCGGCGATGACGACGCTGCCCGGCTCGGCGATTGCCTGCAACCGCGCCGCCAGATTGGGCGTCTCGCCAACGACGGCTTGTTCTTGCGCAGAGCCCTGTCCGACAAGGTCGCCTACCACGACGACCCCGGTGGCGATGCCGATGCGGACCTTGAGATTTTCATTCGCCGGCGTTTCGAGCTTCGCGACGACCGCCGCGATGTCGAGGCCGGCCCGGACCGCACGCTCTGCGTCCTCTTCATGGGCGCGCGGGAAGCCGAAATAGGCGAGCACCCCATCGCCCATGAACTTGGCGACGAAACCGTCGTAACGCGCAATCGCGCCCGAGCAAGCGTCCTGATAGGCGCGGATAACATCACGCATGTCCTCGGGATCGAGCGCGGCCGACAGCGCGGTCGAGCCGAGGAGGTCGCAGAACATGACGGTGAGCTGGCGGCGCTCGGCGGCGTCGGCGACCGGCGGGATCGGAGCGGTGGCGGCTGAAGGCATAGCTGCGGGACCCGCGAGCGCTGCGACGGCCTTCAGCAGGCGCTTGCGGTGCCCTAATGACACACCGATCTTCTCGAGGTCGCCGTCCGTTAGGTCGCTCAGGACCTCGGCGTCGATGTCATTCTCGCGAAATAGCGCTTCGTACTGCTGAAGACCGAGGCCCCGCAGCCAAACCGCGACATCCATTGTCGTTTCCTTGGACCGCCGCATCCCATGATGGTCTTACGGAGACGCGGCGTCCAGAAGGAGCTTTAGGTCAATCTTACCAATGCGTCACGCCCGTCGGCGGGTGACCGCTATGTGCGCGCTCCTGCCTTTCGGAAGGCGGTCGATCGCGACCAATCTGATAAGCTGTGATCCGATACTCGTCATCGCATTCGCCCCGATCGTGCAAGACATCAGCATGGCGCGGTCGAGCAACGAATGGGAAGGATAATCATGGCGCAGAAACGGCCCCGCATCGGCGTCGTCGGCTCGAGCAATGTCGATCTCGTCACCTATGTCGAGCGCATGCCGGTCTGGGGCGAGACGATCGCCGCGCCGCGCTTCGAGATGAGCCATGGCGGCAAGGGGGCGAACCAGGCCGTCGCGGCGGCGAAGCTCGGCGCAGAGGTCGTCATGGTCTCCAAGGTCGGCGACGACATGCTGGGCGAAGGCGTGCTCAAGCAACTTCGAGGGTTTAGGCGTCGGGACGAAGCACGTTCAGCGCGTGGCCGGGCAGTCGACTGGAACCGCGACGATCCTCGTCAACGCCTCGGGCGACAATTTCATCCTCATCGTCAAGGGCGCGAACGGCGACCTGACGCCGGCCGACGTCGAGGCGGCGGGCGAGGATCTTGAGGCCTGCGACCTCATCCTCATGCAGCTCGAAGTCCCGCTCGAGACGGTCTATGCCGCCCTCGCCTTCGGCAAAAAACATGGCGTCAGGACCGCGCTCAATCCCGCGCCCGCGGTCCGCGACCTCGATATGGAAAAAGTCCGCCTCGCAAGCTTCCTCACCCCGAACGAGACGGAGCTCGCCATTCTCACCGGCATGCCGGTCGAGACGGAGGAGGAGATCGAGGCGGCTGCGAAGAGCCTCCTCGCCCGGGGGCTCGAGACGGTCATCGTCACCCTCGGGGCGCGCGGCTCGCTGCTCGCGACCGCGCAGGGTTTCAAGCGGATCGCGCCGGTGAAGGCGAACGCGCTCGAACTCGACCGGCGCCGGCGACGCCTTCATCGGCAGCTTCGCCCGTTACCACGCCGCGGGGCTCGGGATCGGGGCCGCGCTCGACAGGGCGACCCTCTACGCCGCCAATTCGGTGACCCGACGCGGCGCGCAAAAATCCTTCGCCACGGAGGCCGAGTTCGAGGCGCTTCGCGCCGGTTTTTCTCCATAATAACAAAAATAACTTGTTTATCTATTGCCGCTGCTCCCCCCGGAAAAGCCGCCAAGCCGGCTCGACCCTAAACGGGGTCGTAAGTTCCTGAAACTACAGGGGGCCGACCCTAAAGCTGCGCTAAACGCGCCTGGAGCGCGAATCCGCCGCCGGCCAGATGTCCGCCCGGTGGAAGGCGTTCAGCCCCCGACCGTCGCGATGCGCAGGTTGTTCGTTCCGCCCGGGGTGCCGAACGGCACGCCGGCGACCACGATGATCCGCTCGCCGGGCCCGGCGAAGCCTTCGATATAGGCATGGCGGCAGGCGCGATCGGCCATATCGCGCTCGTCGCGGGCGTCGTCGGTGACGATCGAGTGCACCCCCCAGACGAGGGCGAGCCGCCGAGCCACCTCCTCTATCGGGGTCAGCGCCAGGATCGAGGAGCGCGGCCGTTCGCGCGCGATGCGCAGACCCGTCGCGCCGGAGCTGGTCCAGGCGCAGATGACCTTGAGGCCCAAAGTCTCGGCGACGTCGCGGGTCGCCTCGGCGATCGCGTCGGCGCCGGTCTGCTCGGGCGCGGCGCGCTGCGCCTCGATGATCGACGGATAGAGGCCCTCCAATTCGACCGCAATGGCGATCTTGTTCATCGTCGCGACCGCTTCGCGCGGATATTGCCCGGAGGCGCTCTCGGCCGACAGCATCACGGCGTCCGCGCCCTCGAACACCGCCGTCGCGACGTCCGAAACCTCCGCCCGGGTCGGCACCGGCGAGGTGATCATCAATTCAAGCATCTGGGTCGCCACAACCACCGGCTTGCCATGCCGGCGCCCGAGGCGCGTCAGAAGTCTTCTGGATGCCGGGCACCCGCTCGAGCGGCATCTCCACGCCGAGATCGCCGCGCGCCACCATCAGCGCGTCGGAAACCGCGATGATCTCGTCGATCCGCGCCACCGCCTGAGGCTTCTCGATCTTGGCCATGACAAGCGCGCGGCCCTGGGTGATCGCCTTGACCTCGGTCACGTCCTCCGGCCGCTGGACGAAGGAGAGCGCGATCCAGTCGATGTTCTCGTCGAGGGCGGCATGCAGATCGGCGCGGTCCTTGTCGGTCATCGCCGAGGTCGGGATCGTGGTGTCCGGCAGGCTGACGCCCTTCCTGTTGGACAGGCGGCCGGCGACCTCGACGATGGTCGAGGCTCGCCCGGGCTCGGCCTCGGCCACGCGCAGCATCACCTTGCCGTCGTCGATAAGGATGCGGTGGCCCGGCGCGAGCGAGCTCAGAATCTCCGGGTGGGGCAGTTGCACCCGGGCCGCGCCGCCGGGCTCGGCATCGCTGTCGAGCACGAAAACGTCGCCCTTGTGCACGTCGGCCCCCCCGTCGCCAAACACCCCGAGCCTCAGCTTCGGCCCCTGCAGATCGACCAGCACCCCGATCGGTCTTCCAGCCTCCTCCTCGAGGGCCCGGATCATCGCGACGCGCTGGCGCATCGCATCGTGCGTGGCGTGGCTCATGTTGATACGGAAGACGTCGGCCCCGGCGGACAAGAGCTCCGCGATCGTTTCCCGGTCGGCCGAAGCCGGGCCTAGCGTCGCGATGATCTTCACGCGGCGGCTGCGGCGAAAATGCAAAGGCTCCTCCCGAATTCGCTTCCGGCTGTGACGGACTTAGCGCCGGCCCCGGTCTCCATGATGACAACTCTCAGCCCGGCCGCCCCCCTGCTCGGGGAGATGACCCGGGCGACACCACATCCGCATAACGCCTCGTGGCCCGCCGGCGATCCGGACTTTGGGCGGCTCTACCCGGTTTCGCAAGGCAAGACGCCGCCGTCACCGGACTGTTTGAGCCGAAAGCCGTGGCTCAGGGCGTGGCGGAATTGGCCTGGTCGGTGAGTTGCACAGTCCAGCTCTTTGCGTCCTTGCCGGTGTCGACCTCGAAGAAGCCGGTCCGATCGTAGCCGCGCCGAAAGCAGTCCTGGCGGCCCTCGATCTTGAACTCGCGGTCGGAGGTGCACATGAAGGCCTTGCCCTTCCACTCGCCTCCGCGCTCGTCCATCGCATAGATGTAATAATACTGCGCCGCAAGCGCGCCGCGCAGAAGGGTCTCGCAGTCGAGCGACTTCAGGTTCCACCAGCCCTCGCTGACCCAGTTCTGGCCGTCGGTGTAGGCCAGCGCGACGCTGACGCGGTTGGCCGTGTTGTTGCACATGCGCAGGTCGGCAAGCGCGGGGCCCGCGGCTTGAAGCGCGAGGCCGAGCGCCGCGAGGGGCAGGAATTTTGCAAATTTCGTCAAATGAGTCCCTGGTTTCGGCGGCCATATTCGCCGCGCGAGAGGCTCTGTCAACATGCGCTCGGGCCGCCTTTTTTACGCCCGCCGGTCGAAGCGCCAGTCCGGCCAGCCCGACCGGATGAGCACGACTTCGGCCAGCGCCTCGCGGGTCAGAAGGCCGACGATGGAGTTGCCGGGGAGTCGCCAGCCGCGGCCATGTAGACGAAGATCGCGATGAAGAGGAGCAGCGGGTTGCCAAACAGGCCGAGAAAGCCGAGGCCGATGGCGAAGGCCTGGCCGATCTTGGCGGCGGCATGGGCGGCAACGATTTTGAAGGCCGACGCGCGAGCAGGCGCCGCGCCCGGCAAGGCCCGAGCAGAGGCAACGGGAAATTACCCGCTGTTTCTTAAGCCAGCCGAGACGCCGTTGATCGTCAGCTGGATGCCGGTCAAGACCTTCTCGCTGGTCAACCGCCCGCGGTGCAGTTTCAGAAGCTCGACCTGCACGTGGTTCAGCGGATCGAGATAGGGGAAGCGGTTGCGGATCGAACGATCGAGCAGCGGATTGCTCTCGAGCAGCCGCGACTGCTGCATGATCGCCTTCAAAGCCTCGACCGAGTCGCGCCATTCGACCGAGATGCGGGCGAAGATCTTTTCCCTGAGGGCCACGTCCTCGACCAGCCGCGCGTAGCGCGAGGCAATGGCGAGGCTCGACTTGGACAGCACCATGTCCATGTTCGACAGCAGCGTGCGGAAAAACGGCCAGCGCTTATGCATCTCTCTCAGCGCCTCGAGCCCGCCCCCGGGGCGCCTTTCGACATAGGCCTTGACCGCCGAGCCGAAGCCGAACCAGCCTGGCAACATCAACCGGCACTGCGCCCACGAAAATACCCACGGGATGGCGCGCAGGTCCGCAATCGACGTCGTCTTCTTGCGCGAGGCGGGGCGGGAGCCGATGTTGAGGCTGGCGATCTCAGTGATGACGGTCGACGCCCAGAAATAGCGCTCGAACCCTTCCGTCTCGTAGACGAGGCCACGGTAGGCGGCGTAGGCGCTCTTCGACAATTCCTCCATCGTCTCCAGGAAGGCGGGGTCGGGGGCGGGGCTCTCATCCATGAGGAGCGTGGCTTCGAGCGTCGCCGAGACCAGCGTCTCGAGATTGCGCCGGCCGACGTCGGGGTTGGAATATTTGCTGGAGATGATCTCCCCCTGCTCGGTGATGCGGATCTGCCCCTGCACGGCGCCGCCGGGCTGGGCGAGGATCGCGTCGTAGCTCGGGCCGCCGCCGCGACCGACCGAACCGCCGCGGCCATGGAAAATCCGGATGCGCACGCCCTGTCGGCGGAACACTTCCACAAGGCCGATCTCCGCCTTGTAAAGCTCCCACCCGGAGGTGACGAAGCCGCCGTCCTTGTTCGAGTCGGAATAGCCGAGCATCACTTCCTGCTCGCCCCCAAGCGAATCGACGAGCCTGCGGTATTCGGGGATCGCGAGCAGCGCGTCCATCACGCCGACACAGGCCCGCAGGTCGCCGATCGTCTCGAACAGCGGGACGACATGGAGCGCGGCGGAGCCGCCCGCCCCGACGAGGCCGACCTCCTTGAGGATCAACGCGAGCTCGAGCATGTCCGAGACGCTGTCGGTCTTGGAGATGATCGAGGTCCTGATCGCTCCGCGACCATAAGTTTTGCGGATGGTGGCCGCGGCGCGGAACACAGCGAGTTCGCCAGCCGTCTCCTCACTGTAGGCGATGAAGGGTGAGATGAGCGGCCGCGGCGAAACGAGCTCGCGCCGCAGGAGCTCGACGCGGTCTGGCTCGCTCATAGCTCGATAGTCGAGACCAGGCGAGGCGGCGGCGAGAATTTCCGCCACCGTGCGCTCGTGCACGTCGGAATTCTGCCGGAGGTCGATCGGCGCGAGATGGAAGCCGAACACGTCGACGGCGCGCATCAGCGCCCTCAGGCGCCCGCGGGCGATGACCGCCCCGCCGTTCGCCTTCAGCGAGTCTGCGATCACGTCGAGATCGGCCGCGAGCTCCTCGGCGCTCACATAGGCGGGCAGATCGGCAATCGGCTGGCGGAGCGCCACCACATGGTCGAGCTCGCGCGCGGTCCTGGCGAGACGCGAATACATGCCCGTAATCGCGCGCCGATAAGGCTCGTTGCGCCGCGTCGCTGACACGTCCCCGGCGCGGTCGGCTAGGGCGTTCAGCTCCGGACTGACCGCGACGAGGGCTGAGTCGAGCGACAGCACGGCGCCGAGTTCGTGCAACTGGTCGAGATAATAGCCGAGCGCGCGGGCACTCTGCTGCCGCACTGCCTCGTTCAGCACCTCGGCGGTGACGTAGGGGTTGCCGTCGCGGTCTCCGCCGATCCACGATCCGATCTTGAGGAACGAGGGGATGGGCTTCGCGCGGGGCTTTCCCCCTATGGCGTCGAGTTCGTCCTCGATCGCGCCATAGAGGCGCGGCAGCTCGCGGAAGAAGGTGTAGTCGTAATAGGAGAGCCCGTTGGCCACCTCATCGATCACTTTGAGCCTCGTCTGGCGCAGCATGTTGGTGCGCCAGAGGATGAGGACGCAGCGCCTCAGCTTCTCCTCGTTCAGCGCGAGCTCCGACGGGTCGCCCTGGGCTCGGTCGCGTTCATCCAGAAGTTCGGCGATCTCGAGCTCGCGGGTGAGCGTGCTCTTGCGCCGGACTTCTGTCGGATGGGCGGTCAGCACCGGGCTCACCAGCGCGCTGTCGAAGAACGCGCCGAGGCGTTCCGGCTCGACGCCCATCTCGTGCGTGCGCTGGAAGGCAAAGGCGAGCGAGCTTGGTCGCGGGGCTGAGCCGAGAATCGCGTGCGCGCGGTTGCGGCGGATGTGATGCTGGTCCTCGGCGATGTTGGCGAGGTGGGAGAAATAGCTGAAGGCCCGCACGATCGCGAGGGTCTGGTCGGCGCTCAGGCTATCGAGGACCGCCTCGAGCTCGCGCCGCGCGCCGGCCTCGTTATGCCGGTGGAAGCGAATGGAAGCTTGGCGGATCTGCTCGACGAGTGCGTAGGTCTCCTCGCCCTCCTGCTCGCGCACCGTGTCGCCGAGGATGCGGCCGAGCAGGCGGATGTCGTCCCGCAGCGAGCGGTCCTTGGCGTCGTCGGCATCGGCGAGAGTGGGTTCGAAGGCCATGGAACGCTTCCATCGGAGAGGCCGCGCCTGCGATGTTGCCCTTACAGGCAGCCCGAGGCAGGCAATGCAAGAGACGGGCCAACCGCTCATCCAGCGCGACGCGCCGACCCGGGTTAAGCCAAGTTCGCCGCTCTTGCGCCTGTCTCCAATCAGCCGACCGGAAGGCGGCGTGAAAAAACCAGCATCGTCGCCTGGTTGGCCTGCAATCTAGCCAGTCGCCCGGAAGCCGGGAGACAGAATTAAGCCTAAACCTCTTCCTTCGCATGCTCGGAGTCGAGCTTCTGCATCGCCTCGGCCGGCGTGCAGCGCGCGGCTTCCTTGTAGAGCTTTTCGGCTTCGGCGAGCTTCGCCTTGCCAAACAGCATGACGAGGCCGTTCGCCTCCTCGATTCGGGCGATCGCCGAATCAGGTAGGAGCCTGCGGGCGAGGGCGAAATGCCTGAGCGCCTCTTCCTTGCTCGCTCCGTAGGTGAGGTTCGCCAGCATGCCCCCGACCTTGCTGACGATCTCGGCGTGATAGGCGCCCAGCGCGATATGCGCTTCGGCGTGGTTCGGCTCGAGTTTGACCGCCTTGTCGAGGCTCGCCTTCACTTTGCCCCCGATCCCTTGCGCCAAAGCCTTGGCGATGGAAATCTCCTGCGAATAGCGCCCGAGGGCCTGGGCGTGGAAATAGAAGGCGTTGACGAAATCCGGCGCCGCCGCCTGCAGCGCCTCGGCTAGTTCGGCCGATTTGAGAAAAATCTCCCGCTTCCGGGCGCTGTCTGTTTCGAGATAGGTCGCATAGATGTTGGCCGCCTTGTTGGCGACGTTAGCGCCGATCGGACCAAGCGCCGAGCCTTCGGCGACCGCCGTGGCGAAGTCGCCGCGGTGATAGGCGCGCCAAGCCGATTGCAGCGCCACCGCCGTCTTGTCGACGTCGAGGCCCCCTTCGAGTTTCGAATGACGCCGAAAGGCTTTCTTGACAAACTCCACGTCGGGAAACGGCTCGCAGTCGCCGCGATGCAGGTCGAGCCAGGCCTCTCGCAACGCCGACCCCTCGTAGCCGTAATCGGCGCCTCCGTACGGAAAGGGATTCCACTCGAGCGTAACCATGGCGTCCTCCTCAGGCAACGTAGCGCTTCGCCAGCTGATCGAACAATTCGCGCTCGCGCGGTTCGAGATAGGGCGCGGCGAGCGCAATGACGTGAAAGGCGCCGCGGGCCAGCGTCTTGTCGTCCAGCGGCGCTTTCGGGTCCCGGGCGAATTCGAACGACATCCAGTAGCTCGCGACGAGCACGATGTTCTGCGCCAGCGTCGGGATTTCCGCGTCCGAAGCGCGCATCTGGCCGCCCTTGACGAGGCCCCCCAGGATCCGCTCGGCGACCCGGATCTTGTGGGCCAGGATCCGGCGGAACTCCACCTCGATCACATGATAGCGGGCGACGAGGTCGTTGATGTCCCGATAGATGAAGCGGTATTTCCAGATCGCCTCGAACACGAGGTGCAGAAACAGCCAGCAATCCTCGGCGTTGGGCAGGCGCTGTTCCGGCGCCGCCAGCGTGGTTTCGATTTCGTGGCGGAATTTTGCGAACAGGTCTGCGACGATCGCCTCTTTCGAATGGTAATGGTAATAGAGATTGCCGGGGCTGATGCCCATTTCGAACGCGATCGTGGTCGTCGCCACCGTCGGTTCGCCGAACTGGTTGAACATCGCGAGCGCGGTCTCGAGAATCCGTTCGCGGGTTCGGCGGGGCGGCTTCGGCATCGCGTTTCACACCCCCGCAACGTCCGGCTTGTCCCGGCTCAACGCCTTTTCGAGTTCGCCGAGCGTTTTTCCCAGCGGCCGCACGCTATCCCACAGCTTGCCGGTTTGGCTAGGCTTTGACGGCGTCCGCCCGTCGTCCTGCAGCGCCGCGCGATCCAGTTCGACGCCGTGGCGGGCAAGGACAGGCGCGAGTTCGCCTTCGCGTCGCCTCAGCTCCGAGAGCGTGTGGCGATAGGCGTGCTCGGCCAGCTTGCGCCGATCGGCGTAGCTGAACATGTTGGCGAAGAAGATGACCTCGTCGTCCTGCGCCGGCTCGAACAGCACGACGTCGGCGTCCGGGAATTCCCTTGCATAGCGTTCCATGCCGACCCGCATCCGCGAATGGATCATGGCTCTAAAGGTCTGGGAAAGAACGGTGACCAGCCCGCGGTCGGCCAGGCGCACCGGCTTGGCGCGCGTGCTCGCGGCGCGCTCGGAATCGTAAGGAACGAGGGGGTTGACGCAGATGAGGAGCTTCGCGCCTTCCCTCAGCGCGACGGACGCGTGCAGCGTCTTCTTCAGCGCGCCGTCGACGTAATCGCGATCGCCGATGCGCGCCGGCGGATAGAGACCCGGCAGGGCCGAACTCGCCTTGACCGCCTCTGAGATCGGCACGTGGTCGAGTCCCGGCGCTCCGAACGGCGTCGACCTGCCGCTGTCGAGGTCGGTGGCGACGACGAACAGCTTGTGCGGGAGTTTGCGGAAGTCGTCGGTACGGCCCGGCTGGCTGAAGAGCCGCGCCAGATAGGAGGCGATCGCGCCGTTGTCGAACAGGCCGTTCGGCAGGCCGCGCGTAAGCCGCATGAACAACTCGACGGCGGCGCGCGTGGGGCTCGCGCCGAAAAAAGCGAGCCCCGCTGCCTGCATCAGCGCCGGCATCCCGATGACCCGCCGGGCGAACTCGCCGAACGCCGGGCGCAAAAGAAGATCGGGCTCGAACGGGTCGCTATGCGACCGATCGAGTATGAACATAGCGTGCATTTCGGTCGGCGCGATTCCGTTGGCGAGGCCCGCCGCGATGAACGCGCCGGAGCTAACGCCGACATAGACATCAAGGTCCGTCAGTGTGACCCCTTTGAGCGCCTTTTCCAGCGCGACCAGCGCGCCGATCTCGTAAATGCCGCCGAGGGGACCGCCCCCTGCGAGGGCGATCCCCACCTTCCCGTCGCGACGCCGCCCGTTCATTGGAAAGCCCCGCTCGCGCCTTCATGGGCGGATTTCGGCCCGCCTACTCGACCTTCGCCCTGCGCCCCCGCCCGTGATGCTCCTCTTCGGCCGACAGCTTCTTGGCGATCTCCGTCAGCTCGGCGACCCGCTGGGACAGGACGTCAATGTCCTTGCGGCTAGGCACGCTCAGGCTGTTCAGCGCCCGCGCCACGCGGTCCTCGAACACCTGCTCGAGCTTGTCCCAAGTCCCGCTCGCCTTGGCCCTCACTTCGGCCAGACGCTCGTCCGCGGCGACCTTGGTCCGCTCCTGGACCTTCTCGCCTTCAGCGACCAGCGCCTCGAACATCTTGGCGCCTTCCTGCTGAGCCTTGGAGAACGCTCCGAGGCCCGCGAGCCAGATCTGAGTGGCGGATTCCCTGACTCTCACAGCCAGCTGATTTTCCGTCTGCTCGGCGGCAAGTTCCTTGAGTTTCTTTGGCATGACCAACCTCGCATTCGTTTCGGCGGCCAACCCGCCTTTTACAAAGCACATCAAAGCACAAGATTTTAGAATTCGCCGCCCAAAGTTCTAGGCGGACCATTCTAGACTTATCGGCTAAACGAACAGGGCGTCACCCTCGGAAGCGGGGATCCAGCGCCGCAGCTCGCAAAGCCTCTGATGGGTTTGCGTCTCTGCGGTGCGGATGCCGCTTCCCCGCGGGAATGACAAGAGCGAGCGGAGAGGAAAAGCTCATGAGCGCGTTCGTGACAGGGGGAACGGGGTTCATCGGCAGACGGCTTGTCCGGCGGCTGCTCGAGCGCGACAGCGAGCCCGTTTACGTCCTCGTCTATCAACCGACTGAGGAACTGGTCGAGACGCTGAAGGCGTTCTGGGGCCCGGGCGCCGAACGGGTGACGATGATCGAAGGCGACATCTCCAGCCCTGATCTCGGCGTTTCGGCCAAGGACGCGCGCGAGCTGAAGGGGAAGATCGACCGCTTCTTCCATCTCGCCGCGGTCTACGACCTCAACGCCCCACCGGCGCAGGTCGTGACCGCCAACGTCGCAGGCGTCGCCAACGCCCTCGCCTTCGCCAAGACCGTCAGGGCGGGCTGCTTTCAACACGTGAGCTCGATCGCCGCGGCGGGCCTGTACGACGGCGTGTTCCGCGAGGACATGTTCGAAGAGGCGCGCGGGCTCGAGCATCCCTATTACGCCTCCAAGCACAAGGGCGAGGGCCTGGTGCGGGCGGAGAAGGACATCGCCTGGCGGATTTATCGCCCGGGCATCGTCGTCGGCAACTCAAGGACAGGCGAGATCGACAAGATCGACGGCCCCTACTACTTCTTCAAGCTCATCCAGAAGCTGCGCGACGCCGTGCCTTCCTGGGTTCCGATGATCGGCGTCGAGGGCGGCAGGATCAACGTCGTGCCGGTCGACTTCGTCGTCGCGGCGATCGACCATCTCGCTCATCTCGACGGGCTCGACGGCCGCGCCTTCCACCTCACTGACCCCAATCCGCTGCGGGTCGGCGACATGCTGAACGCGCTCGCGCGGGCCGCCCACGCGCCGGCCTTCACGGTCAGGATCAATGCGGGCCTCTTCGGCCTCGCGCCGCCGGCGCTGAGGCGCGGCCTGATGGCGCTCACCCCGTTCCGCCGCATGCGCAAGATGATGATGAAGGAGCTCGGCCTGCCGGAAGACGTCTTCATGTTCGTCAACTATCCGACCCGCTTCGACAGCCGCGAGACGCAGAAGCTCCTCCGCCCGGCCGGCATCACGGTCCCCGCCTTCGAAGACTACGCCTGGCGCCTCTGGGACTACTGGGAGCGTCACCTCGACCCCGCCCTGTTCGTCGACCGGTCGCTGCGCGGCGCGGTGGCGGGCAAGCGCGTGCTCGTGACGGGCGGCTCCGCCGGCATCGGCAAGGCGATTGCGTTGAGGCTCGCCCAGGCCGGCGCGAAGACGCTCATCGTGGCCCGGGACGAGGAAAGGCTCGATCTCACGCGCGAGGAATTCGCCGCGCAGGGCCTCGAGGTTGATACCTACAGCGCCGACATTTCTGACCCGACGCAGTGCGCCGCGCTCGTTCAGCGGATCCTGAGCGAGCACGGCGGGGTCGACATTCTGGTCAACAACGCCGGGCGCTCGATCCGGCGCGCGGTCGAGAATTCCTACGATCGCCTGCACGACCTCGAACGGCTGATGCGGCTCAACTATCTCGCCGCGGTCCAGCTGGCGATGGGGTTCCTGCCCGGCATGACGGAGCGGCGCTCCGGCCACGTCGTCAACATCTCGTCGATCGGCGCGCTGACGACCGCGCCGCGCTTCTCGGCCTATGTCGCCTCGAAGGCGGCGCTGGAGGCCTGGTCGGATTGCGCCGCGAGCGAATTTCTCGACCGTAACGTCGCATTCACCAACGTCAACATGCCGCTCGTGCGCACCGAGATGATCGCGCCGACCAGGTTTTACGAGCACGTGCCGACGCTGGATCCGGACGAGGCGGCCGGTCTGGTCGTCGAGGCCATCATTCACCGGCCAGCGCGGGTGGCGACCCGGCTGGGGCGGTTCGGCCAGGCGGTGCACGCGCTCGCCCCCAACATGGGACGGATCGTCCTCAATACCGCGTTCCGCATGTTCCCCGAGAGCGCCGCCGCAAGCGGCGCGATGGAGAGCGAGGTCGCCCCGACGGCGGACCAGGTCGCGTTCACCCAGCTGTTGAGGGGCCTGCACATATGATGCGCGAAGCGGGGAACGGATGGAACGGATCTGGCTGAAATCCTATCCCGAGGGCGTTCCGGCCGACGTCAATCCGACCGCCTACGCCTCGATCGGCGACTTCTTCGCGGCGCACGCGGACCGTTACCGCGACCGGACCGCCTATGTCAGCATGGGCCGGACGATGTCGTACGGCGAACTCGACCGCCTGTCGCGTGCGTTCGCCGGCTATCTCATGAACGTCGCGGGCCTGCCGCGTGGAGCCCGGGTCGCGCTGATGATGCCGAACCTGCTGCAATACCCGGTCGCTCTCTTCGGCGCATTGCGCGCGGGCTGCGTGGTCGTCAATTGCAATCCCCTCTATTCGCCCCGAGAGCTGCATCATCAGCTCGAAGATTCCGGCGCAGAGGCGATCGTGGTCATGGAGAACTTCGCCCAGACGCTCGAGAAGGCGATCGACGGCACGCAGGCGCGCGCGGTCGTGGTCGCCGCCGCCGGCGATCTTCTAGGCCCGCTGTGGGGGCTCGCGATCAACTTCGCGCTGCGCCACGTCCGACACGCCGTTCCCGCGTGGCGTCTGCCGAAGGCAGTGCGGTTCAATCGCGCGCTGTCGCTCGGCAGGCTGCAGACGGTCGAGTTTCCGCCGGTCCAACCGGACGACCTCGCGTTCCTGCAGTACACTGGTGGAACCACGGGCGTGCCCAAGGGCGCGATGCTCACCCACCGCAATATGATCGCCAACCTGCAACAGGTGCATGCGTGGGTCGGCTCGTCGCTCACGACCTCCAAGGAAGTGTTCGTGACCGCGCTGCCGCTCTATCACGTGTTCGCGCTCACGGTGAACTGCTTCGTGCCGCTGATGGTCGGGGCGAACAATCTGCTCATTCCCAATCCGCGCGACATCAGGGCCTTCGTCAAGGCGCTTCAACAGGTTCCTTTCACGGTGATCAGCGGCGTGAACACTTTGTTCAACACATTGCTCGGCGACGCCGAGTTCCTGCGGCTGGATTTCTCGCGCCTGCATCTCGCGGTCGCCGGCGGCATGGCGGTGCAGCGTGCAGTCGCCGAGCGTTGGAAGCAGGTGACAGGCAAGCCGCTCATCGAAGGCTACGGCCTGACCGAGACCTCGCCGATCGTGGCCTCGAACCCGTTGACGATCGAGGATTACACCGGCGCGATCGGCCTGCCGGTCCCCTCGACCGACATCGCCATCCGCGACGCTGACGGGCGCGACGCGCCGCTCGGCGAGCCTGGCGAACTCTGCGTCAAGGGCCCGCAGGTGATGGCCGGCTACTGGAACAGGCCCGACGAGACTGCCGAGGCGATGACCGGCGACGGCTATCTGCGCACCGGCGACATCGCCCGGGTCGACGACCGCGGCTATGTCTATATCGTCGACCGGCGGAAAGACATGATCATCGTCTCCGGCTTCAACGTCTATCCGAACGAGGTCGAAGACGTGGTGATGACCCATCCCGGCGTGCACGAGGTCGGCGCCGTCGGGGTGCCGGACGCGAAGTCGGGCGAGGCGGTGAAGATCGTCGTCGTGCGCAAGGACGAGAAGCTGACCGACGCGGAGATCATCGCCCACTGCCGGCTTTATCTGACTGGATACAAGACGCCCCGCCACGTGGAGTTCCGCGATTCGCTGCCGCGCACGCCGATCGGCAAGATCTTGCGCCGCGAACTGCGCCAGAAGGTCGAGCCGAAGGCTTAGACCAGAGTCCGGTCAAGTTGGATCATAGCCGCCGGCGGCGAAGGAATTTGTGGGTTCGGCGGAGATGTCGGCGAAGGCTTCGAGCGCCCTGATCCAGGCAGGCGACGGTCCGCTCCCGCGGGCTTGCGCAGATAGAAGCCTTCTTGATCGGGTTCATGTCCGGGCTGTAGGGCGGCAGATATCGCTATGGGCGCCGGTGGAATTGATGATTTGCTCGATCCGCGCTCCCATAAGCCCTGCGGAGTTCACATATCCGAAGCCGCGCTTCGAGCTAGCTGAAAACATGTTCTTGTTTTCCGAAGGATGACGCGCTACACGACCAAATTTTCCCAAGCCAAACCAAATTTTTTCCCAGTCAAACAGCTATAGAACCAAGGAAAGCGGCTTGGGTTCCTTTGGATTTCCTTGGATTCATTCGCCCAATTCCGGGCTTTTCAAAGGGTTACGAGCGGCGCCCAGCGAAAATTATTTTTGCTGACTTGACGAACGCGATTTATTCTGTTTAACCGAACACGGTCTCCGCGAAGCCTAAGCCCACAATGCATCATGTCTGCCTCCGCCTCCCATGCCGGCCTCGCCCGCCATGGCCGTCAAGGCGCGGCGACAAAACCAATTTGACACGGAGTTCCTGAAATATCTTGAACAAAAATAGAACAAGCTTAACCGCGGAATGCTCGAAGCCGGCGGGGCTAGTCTGCATTGGGACCGTCGAAGCCAAATGATGGAGGGTCGCCGGCGTCCAGCCCCATTATGGTGAGGGACAATTCCAGCCGATCGGAACCCGCTCTAACTGACACGAGCGCGCGCGCCGCTCGGCCCTTCGACAAGGGGCGGCGATGGGCGCTCGTGCCGACTCGACCCTGAGGGCGCCGGGGTCGGCGGCCTTGCCGGACGGACCACGATCATGTTCTGGTAAAAACAATCCAACGATTCGCCGATCCTCGATCGTGACGATGCCCCGCGTCGGCATGCGGGTCGCCATGACCTTCGTCGACCCACAAGCCGCGCTCGCCGTCTTGCCAGCTGCGCACGGTCCGGCGAAATTGCCGGCCATGCCGTACCACGGGATCCTGCTCAGCATCGTCGTCGCCCTGGTCGGCGCGAGCGCAATCGGCATGGCGCTGCATGGGCGTCTCGGCGAGCGGCAGAAGAGCCGCGAGACGGTCGAGCACGTCCGGCTCGTCATCTCCATCCTCGTGACCTTCACCGCGGTCGTGCTCGGCCTCCTCCTGTCCGACGTGAAGGCTTCCTACAATGCGTTCGACGGCCGCCTGAGGACGCTCGTCGGCTCGATCACCGAGCTCGACCAGCGGCTGCGTCAGTACGGCGCCGAGACGGCGCCGATCAGGGCGAACCTGCGCGCCTATCTCGCGGCCGCCATCGCCGACACCTGGCGCGACGAGCCGCGCCCTTATGGAGTCTATCCGGTCTACCCCGACGCGGCCGAGGGCGTCGAACGGGCGCCGCTCGGCAACCTCCTGATCGAGGTCGACACCGCCGTCCGCAAGCTCGAGCCCAACGACCCTTTCCACGCCGGCCTCGCCAATCTCTTGCAGACGGAGACGACCGACCTCTTGCAGCAGCGTCGCCTCGCGATCGAGACGGCGCACGACACGATCTCCTGGCCGCTGCTTGTCGCGATGACGCTCTGGCTCGCGATCGTGTTCGGCGTGTTCGGGCTGACCGCGCCGCGCAACGCCGTCGTCTATGCGACGATCATGCTGTGCGCCCTGTCCTTCGCCTCGGCCATCTTCTTCGTCCTCGACTTCGACCGGCCGCTCGCGGGAATCATCCGGATTTCGAGCGAGCCGGCGCGCGAGGCGCTGCGCCGCCTCGATACGTCTTGACCGGATTACATACAAATATTTGCATGTTTTAGCCTCCGCGCCCTTTCCGTTTCCCCGCAAATTCCCTATCTAGGGGCCCCGCCCCGAGCCGTTTGACCCGGGCCGCAGGAGGGAGCGACAACATGGCGTCTCGCGACGAGGTGATGGCTGCGCTGGCCGAAATTCCCGGCCCGGACGGCGAGACGCCGCTGCCCGAGTCCGGCGCCGTTTCGGGCCTCACCATCCGGGACGGCAAGGTTTTCCTCGCCATCGCGGTCGATGCCGACCGGGCCAAGGCGCTCGAGCCGATGCGGGCGCGGGCCGAGGCCGCGATCAAGGCCGCGCCCGGGGTGACGAGCGCGGTCGTGACGCTCACCGCCGAGACCGCCCGCGAGATCGGCGGCGCCTCACCCGGCCACGGGCACGCGCATGGGCACGGCCAGCAGCGTCACGGCGGGCGCTCGACCGCGCCTATTCCCGGCGTTAGGCACATCATCGCGGTCGCATCCGGCAAGGGCGGCGTCGGCAAGTCTACGATGGCCTGCAATCTGGCCGTCGGCCTCGCCAAGCTCGGACTGAAGGTCGGGGTGCTCGACGCGGACCTGTTCGGCCCCTCGATGCCGAGATTGTTCGGAATCACGGCCAAGCCGGAGCTCGCGCCCGACGAAAAGAAGCTCGTTCCACTGGAAGCCTACGGCGTCAAGGTGATGTCGATCGGCTTCCTGATCGAGGAAGGCGCCCCGGTGATCTGGCGCGGGCCGATGGTGATGTCGGCCTTGACCCAGCTGCTGCGCGAGGTCGAGTGGGGTGCGCTCGACGTCCTGGTCGTCGACATGCCGCCGGGGACCGGCGACACCCAGCTCACGATGGCCCAGAACGTGCCGCTCTCCGGGGCGGTGATCGTCTCGACGCCCCAGGACCTGGCGCTGATCGACGCCCGGCGCGGCATCGCGATGTTCAAGCAGGTGCAAGTTCCCCTGATCGGCGTGGTCGAAAACATGAGCTATTTCCTCTGCCCGCATTGCGGCGGCCGGACCGACATCTTCTCCCACGCCGGCGCGCAACGGGAGGCCGAGAAGCTCGGCGTTCCGTTCCTCGGCGAGGTTCCGCTCGACATCGCCATCCGCGCCAATTCCGACGACGGGCGTCCGGTCGTGGCGAGCCTGCCCGACAGCGCTCACGCCGGCGCTTTCCTCGAGATCGCGCGGCGCGTTGCGCAGACGCTCGAAGTCGGCGCTCCGGGAGCCAAGCCCGCCCCTCGCATCCGCATCGTCTGATCCCTCGAGCGCGCCCATGGCCTGGCCAACCGACATCACCGTGACCGACAAAGGGCGGACGCTGGAAGTCCTGTTCGACGACGGGGAAACCGTCCGCCTGACCGCCGAGCGCCTGCGGGTCGAGAGCCCAAGCGCCGAGGTCCAGGGCCATTCGCCGAGCCAGAAGCGGATCGTCACCGGCAAGGAGAACGTCGCCATCGTCGACGTCGAGCCGATCGGCAATTACGCGATCAGGATCGTGTTCGACGACGGCCACGACACCGGCCTCTATAGCTGGGATTATTTGCGCAAGCTCGCGGCGGGCTAGAGCTAGAGCGTCGGCCCGCTTGCGGGGGAGAAGGTGGAAGCAAGCCCCGGACGAGCGGCGATCCCCTCAGCCTACGAGATCCGACCATCACCCTGGCAGCGCTTGGCAGCTGGTCTCGGACTTAGCGGCGCGGAAACCGGACGCAGAGCGTCGCGCCCTGGCCTTCGTTCAGTTCGAGCGAGCCGCCGAGCTGGCTCGCCAGCGCACGCATGACCGTCAGCCCGAACCTCCGCGTGTCGGGTCCGGCCGCCGCGTCGGGAATTCCCGGGCCGTCGTCCCGGATCGTCAATTGCATGCGTCCAGGGTCGATCTCCACCAGGGACACCTCGAACAGCGTGCCTTTGCCGGGGCGGAACACGTGCTTCACCGCGTTGATGGCCGCTTCGTTCACCAAGAGCGCGATGGCGGTCATCTGCCCGACCGACAGTTCTCCGCCCCGGATTTCGAGCCGGGAATCCACCGGGAGGGCGCGAAACGCCTCGGCCATCACTTCGCGCAGGATCGGCTCGAGGCCGCGCGAATAGCCAGCCGCGTCGTAAAGCTGGCGATGGAGTGCGGCCATGGAATGGATCCGATTGAGCGCATGGTTGATGGCCTGCAAGGCGGCCGGCTCGCGGATGCCGCGCTGCGCCTTCTCCAGCGTCGAGGCGACGATTTGCAGGTTGTTCGCCACGCGATGCTGGAGTTCGCGGAACAAGTCCTCGTTCACCCGCGCCGTGTCGTCGAGCTCCTGGACGGCTCGAGCCATCCCTTCGACCACGACGATCAGGAACCCCGCGACGAGCACGAAGCCCGCGATCCACAGGGCGGCGTCGAAGTCGACGATCGCAAGCGAGAAACGCGGCTCGACAAGGAAAAGCCATCCGGCGAGAGCGGATAAGCCCGTGGCCAGGGCGCCCTGCCGCCAGCCGCCGACTAGCGTCGCCGCCACGACCACAGGATAGTAGGTTATGAAGGGAACCGGGTCGAGCGATCGAGTCAGAGCGAGGCGCACGGCGAATGCCACTGCGAAGAACAAGCCCGCCAAGACCCAGGCCCGGACGCCGGTCCGGCGCGCTTTCAAGATTTTGACCAGCCAGCCGATCAAACGCCGCTGCCCTTCTTGTCGTGCCTCCGACGACGGCGGTCTCGAACTGCGCCGGGCCATAGCGAACCGGATGGGCTTCGGCAAGGCTTTCCGATCTGGGGTTGGGTTTTGCGGTCAGTGCGATCCTCGCGGGCATGCCGTCAGATGGACTGGCGCGGAGTTTATCGCCGCAGTCATAGCCATGATGCGCCCATGCCGGCCCGGCATTGGCTCATACTGGAAATGTTCTTTCGATCGCTCGAATGCGAAGCGATGTTTCCCGTTTCGAAGCGCCGAACTCCGAGGTCTCTCCTTATCATGCTCGATCGCCCCACCACCCGCGAGGGCTGGCTCGCCCGCGCCGCCGCGCTCAACATCGAAGGCCGCGCCTTCATCGACGGCGCCTATGTCCCCGCTCTCGACGGGAAGACCTTCGCAAGAATCTCACCCATCGACGGCAAGGCTTTCGCCGATGTCGCCGACTGCGGCGCCGCCGACGTCGACCGCGCGGTGAAAGCGGCCCGGGCGGCTTTCGAGGGCGGCGTTTGGCGGGACGCGGATCCCGAGACGAAAAAGACGGTACTGTTGCGCTTCGCCGAACTCATCCGCGAGAACGCCGAGGAGATCGCGCTCCTGGAGACGCTCGACGTCGGAAAGGTGATCGGCAATTCGCTCGGCGTCGATGTCCCGTTCTGCGCCAACTGCATTCAGTATTACGCCGAATATGCCGACAAGCTTTACGACGAGGTCGCGCCGGTCGGCGCGCATGATGTCGCCATGGTGCGCAAGGAGCCCCTCGGCGTAGTCGGCGCCATCGTGCCGTGGAACTACCCGCTCATCATCGGGGCGTGGAAACTCGGGCCTGCGCTGGTTGCCGGCAATTCGGTCGTCCTGAAGCCGGCCGAGCAGTCGCCGCTCGCCTCCCTTGCGCTCGGACGGCTCGCCGAGCAGGCCGGACTGCCGCGGGGCGTGCTTAATATAGTGCCCGGCTTCGGCGAAAATGCCGGCAAGCCGCTCGCGCTCCACCCGGACGTCGACATGATCGCCTTCACCGGCTCCACCGAGGTCGGCAAGCTGATCATGGTCTACGCCGGCCAGAGCAACATGAAGCGGGTCGCCCTCGAATGCGGCGGCAAGTCGCCGCATGTGGTGATGCCCGACGCCGATCTCGACGCCGCAGCCGAGGCGATCGCCTGGGGAATCTACTACAACCAGGGCGAAACCTGCCACGCAGGCTCGCGCGTGTTGGCGCACGCCTCGATCCGCGAGGCCCTGGTCGAGAAGATCGCCGCAGCGCAGACGGCGCAGATTCCGCTCGGCCACCCCTTCGACGCCGCCGCCCAACTCGGCGCTCTGGTCGACGAACGGCAGATGGAGCGGGTGCTCGGTTACATCGAGCTCGGGGTCAGGGAGGGCGCCCGCGTCGCGCACGGCGGCAAGCGCGCCCTCGCCGAGACAGGCGGCTTTTACGTCGAGCCTACCATTCTCGACGGCGCGACCAACGCCATGCGCATCGCCCAGGAGGAGATCTTCGGGCCCGTCGTCGTCGTCATCCCGTTCGAGACGGAGGCAGACGCCGTGCGGCTCGCCAACGATACGATTTACGGCCTCGCCGCCGCGGTTTGGACGCGCGACATGGGCGCCGCGCACCGGCTGTCGCGCGCCATCCGCGCGGGCACCGTCTGGATCAACGCTTACGACCGCTCCTCGCTGGCGACTCCGTTCGGCGGCTTCAAGCAATCCGGCTACGGCCGTGACCGCTCGCCGCATGCGATCGACAAATATGTGGACTTCAAGACGATTTGGACGAATTATCGATAGGGTTCGCACTGGCCACCGACCGCCACCGCGCGAAATTGGGATCCATCCGTCGGGCCTGCCGCTTCTGGACCCCCGCTTTCGCGGGGTGACACTGAAGCGGATCACCAGCGGCGGGCGACCGGCGGGAGGGCCGGGATGGACGAGCGCACGTGGGAGGCCCCTTCTCTCGACCGCAGTCGCCATTCTCGACGACCTTGATGCGAGAGGCCCTGGCGCGCCTGAAGTAGTTTTGGGCGGCGGCACGGTGCTGATGATGCGAATGCACCACCGGCTGAGCAAGCACGTCGATCTTTTCCTGCACGACGCCCAGTGGCTCGCGCGCCTGACCCCGAGACTGAACGACCACCTTGCGGGGATGGTGCGCCACTACTCGGAGCAGGCCAATTCCGTCAAACTCGTCCTCGCGCTGGGCGACATCGATTTCGTGGTTGCGGGAAGCGTCACCGGAGTCGCTCCAAGCGAGACGCTGGACTTTGGCGGCCGCAGGTTTCCGCTCGAGGCCACGGAAGAGATCCTGGCCAAGAAACTCTACTTTCGGGCCGCCTCGCTCAAGCCGCGCGATGTATTTGATCTCGTCGTAGCGCATCAGTGTTTCCCTGCCTCGACTGCGCGCGCCGTCGAAGCCTCTCGGCCGCGACGCGATCTTCAGCTTGCGCGGCTGCGCGAACTGGCCCGGACACCTGAGGGGAGCTTGATGCGCGACTTCTCGCCCTTGCCGGATTTCAAACGGCTCGTTCCGTCCATGATTTCAACCGCCGTCGACGTGATTCGAGGCGACGAGGAGGCGCGGCGATGACCCGCGATTCGGACCGCCGGTTCGATCCCTTTTCCACCGCCCTCTCTGCGATTGAAAACGCCAGTTCGGTCCCCATTTTCCGCGACGATCTGCCGGCCTTGCTGAGGACGGGAACCGGCGAGCCGTCGCACGTGCGGGCGCTGTTCGGCGACGTCGACCTGCACACGCTGCGCCGGATCGCGAACCTCCTCGATATCGACGGAGAGACGCTGGCGCGCGCCTATCGCACGGCGCGCCGGAGAAGCGCTGCCGCCAACCCCGAGCTCGAAGAATTCGCTTCCATGTTCGACGCCTGACGGCCAGCGACCCGGCCGCATCGCCGCTTTCGCCGCCGCAACGGCGCGAGTCGAGAGCGCCGGCTGTGGATTCGTTCGTCGCGGCTATATTGTCCGACCGCACAAGAATGGGTATGAACTTCATTTCATCGCGTCCGCAAACAAATATCATCACCTCGGCCGGGCGCGGGGAGGATCGATGGATCGAAAGTGGTTGCCGCTGAACGCGCTGAGGGCGTTCGAGGCGGCCGGGCAGCACCTCAGCTTCACCGCCGCCGCCAACAGCCTGACAGTCGCCCAGAGCGCGGTCAGCAGGCATGTGATCGTGCTGGAGAACTTTCTCGGCGTGGCGCTGTTCGAACGCCGCCCGCAGCAACTCGTCTTGACGGAGGCCGGACGACACATTCTGCCCGTCGTGTCGAAGTCGTTCGACCGCATCGACCAGGCGCTCGGCGAAGTCATCAAAGAAAAGGGCCGGCCGAAGCGGGTGCTCAAGGTCGCTCTCCCGACGTCTTTCGCCCATCGGCTGGCGATCCCGATCCTCCGCGACTTCCGAGCCGAGAACGCCGGCATTTCGCTCGAAATCGTCTCCAAGCCGACGACGGGGCCCGACGTGGACGGAGACATCGACATTGCGATCGTCTACTCCGAGCCGCGCGTCACCGACGCCATTCACGACCTTCTATGGATGGTGCGCTCGACGGTGCTTTGCAGCCCGAAACTTCTCGAATCGACCGACGCCAGCGATCCGGCCAGGCTCATCGCCGCGAGCGACCTTCTCCATCTCAAGATCGATGGGCGGCAACGTCACTTCTTCTGGGAGATGTTCGTTCGCTCGATCGGTCGCCCGGACCTCGCCGTCGATCGCGGCCTCGTGTTCGACACGCAGCAGCTGGCGGCGCAATATGCAATGAGCGGCGATGGGCTGGCGCTGCTCGACCCGCTGCTCTTCCACGAGGAAATCAAGGCCGGCCGCCTCATACGGCCCTTCGACCTCTGGCTGGACGAAGGCTATGGCTACTACCTGACCACGCACCCCGAGGATCTCAGCAACGAGGCTGTCGCCCTGTTCCGATCCTGGCTGATCGCGCGGTTCTCCGCCGGCCGCGCGGCCGAAGCAGCCGCGCTGGAGCCGCAGAAGCTGCGGGCCGCCAAATAGGACCAAATAGGATTCGTGCAGTTTTCATGTCGCGATGCCAATTTCGCGCGAGACCTGTACCGCCCCAGGGGCTAGCCTGAATCGGCCGGTCGATTCCCAGGGGAAGCCAATGTCTGCCGAAACCCAGCCGCAGGACGTCGGACGCCGGCGTCGGCGCGCACGCGAGCACGCGGCGGCCCCACCGTCCGATCAGCCGACCGCCCAGCCGCGATTGCCGTTCGCGCCGCTCGAGCTCGTTTCGGCAGACGAACTGGAATCCATCCACCGGGCTGCGCTGACCGTCCTGAAGGAAATCGGAGTCGACTTCCTGCACGATGGGGCGCGGCAAATCCTGAAAGAGGCGGGCGCTGACGTCGATCCTTCCTCGAAGCGGGTGCGCTTTGATCCGGCTCTGGTCGAAGCGCAGATCGGCGTCGCGCCCGTCGAATTCGTCCTCCATGCGCGCAACCCGGCGCGCAGCCTCGCGATCGGCGGCCGGCGCATGGCTTTCGGATCGGTCGCCAGCGCCCCAAACTCCTCTGACCGAGCCGGCGGCCGAAGGCCCGGAAACATCGTCGACTATCGCAATTTCATCCGTCTCGGCCAGACGTTCGAAACGATTCACTTCTGGGGCGGCTATCCGGTCGAGCCGATCGACGTTCACCCCGCCGTGCGTCACCTCGAGGCGCTGTTCGACATGCTGACGCTTTCCGACAAGCCGATCCATGCCTACAGCCTCGGGCGCGAACGGAACCTCGACGCGATCGAGATGATCAAGATCGCCCGTGGGATCGACGATATGACACTGGAGCGGGAG
The DNA here is from genome assembly GCA_963823165.1 of uncultured Alphaproteobacteria bacterium. Classification (GTDB taxonomy): domain Bacteria; phylum Pseudomonadota; class Alphaproteobacteria; order Rhizobiales; family Beijerinckiaceae; genus Roseiarcus. The sequence continues at coordinate 42,688 of CAWGKV010000025.1, forward strand.
CCCTCCCTGTTCACCGTCATCAACTCCTCGTCGCCGTTGCGCCTGGACGGCCCGATGCTGGAGGGCGTGATTCAGATGGCGCGGCGCAACCAGGTCGTGGTGCTGACCCCCTTCACCCTGGCGGGCGCGATGGCCCCGGTGACGCTCGCCGGCGCGCTCGCCCAGCAGCACGCAGAAGCGCTTGCCGGGCTCGTCATGACGCAGGTCGTCCGGCCGGGCGCGCCCTTCATCTACGGCGGCTTCACCTCGAACGTGGACATGAAATCCGGCGCGCCGGCGTTCGGCACGCCCGAATACATGAAGACCGCGATCGTCGGCGGGCAACTCGCGCGGCGCCTCGCCCTTCCTTACCGCTCCTCGAACGCGAACGCCGCGAACGCCCTCGACGCCCAGGCTGCCTACGAGAGCGTATTTTCGCTCTGGGGCGCGATCATGGGCGGCGTCAACTTCCTCATGCACGGCGCCGGCTGGATGGAGGGCGGTCTGCAGGCCTCGTTCGAGAAGATGGCGCTCGACGCCGATCTTCTTGCAATGGTCGCCGATTTTCTCCGCCCGATGCCGGTCGAGGACAAGGAGCTGGCGCTGGACGCCATGCGCGAGGTCGGCCCGGGCGGTCACTTCTTCGGGGCCGAGCACACGCAGTCACGCTACCGCTCCGCCTTCTTCGCGCCGATGATCTCTGACTGGCGCAACTTCGAGAGCTGGCGCGAGGCGGGGTCGCCGACCGCCGCAGACGCGGCCGGCCGCATTGTCGCTGAACGCCTTCGCAGCTATGCGCCGCCTCACCTCGAGCCGGAGCGGCGCGAGGCGCTGGAGGCGTTCGTCGCCCGGCGCAAGGCCGAGGGCGGCGCGCCGACCGACTTCTGAAGCCAACCCCCAGATGCGCGATTCGATAGGCGTCCACGCGACGCTCGGCGGAGTGTTCTTCGCCTTCGGAGTCGGGATCGGCCTGTGGGGCGGCGCTTCCGGCGGCATTCTGGCCCGCTCCGGCGTCGACGCGGGGGCGTTCGGAGTCATCCTCACCGTCTACACCGCCGTCTATCTCGTCGCGATGTCGGCCGGCGCGTCGCTCGCTCACCGCTTTTCCGTACGCCGGGTCGTGGCCGTCGGCGCGATCCTTTTCGGCGCGGCGCTGTGCGCGCTGCTCGACGCCTGGTCCGCAGCTGCGGTCGCGGGCGGCCTCATCGTCTCGGGCTTTCTCGGCGGCGTCGTCGACGTGACGATGAACGCCGAGGGCGCGCGCATCGAGCGGCGCCTCGGCAGACCCATACTCGCCCGGCTCCACGCGGCCGCCTCCGCGGGCATGGCGATCGGCGCGATCCTCGGAAGCCTAGTCGTCGCGAGCGCGGCGCCCTGGGCGTCCGGCGTTGTCGCCGCGATCGGCCTGGCCATGGCGGGCCTCGCCTACGACGCCGCCGCCCGCAGCGAAGGCGAAGCGCCGCCGCCCGCAACGACGCTACGGGCGAGCGGCCTCTCCTTCACCCCAGCCCTGATCGGGCTCGGAATCGTCATCGGACTCTCGATCGCCGCGGAGACGGCGGCCTCGCTCTGGTCGACGCTGCTTCTGCGGGCGGAGGCGCCAAGGCTCGCGGCGATCGCCGGCCTGGGCGCGGCGTTCTTTTCCGTCTGTCAGGCCACACTCCGGTTCAACGCGGATTTCATTCGGCTGAAGTTCAGCGATCAGCGAATCATCGCCGCGTCCTTCGCGCTTGCCGCCGCCGGGTTCGCCGTCGTGGCCGCCAAGGGCGGATTTGCGGCGAGCGTCGCCGGCTTCGCGCTGATCGGCGTCGGCACCGGCGCCATCGTGCCCTGCGGCTTCGCCCTCGCCGCGCTGCAGACGGGGACACGGCCGGCGGTTGGCCTCTCGTCCGCATCGCTGTTCAGCACGGCGACCCGCCTGCCGGCGCCGCTGGTAACCGGGGCGATCGCACAGGGCTTCTCGCTGCCGGTCGCCTTCGCCGGCTTCGCCGTCGCGCTCGCGGCGGCGTCCGTCGGCATGGCCGCCGTGGTCGCCTGCCGAGTTGACAGCCTAAAGACGATCCCTTAGGAGACGCTCGCATGAGCGCGCTCTCGCAGAAGAGGGCGCGCTTGTCGTTTGACGCACCCGCGACGCGAGCCTTGCTCGGCTTGAGCCTGTCGGCGCCCGAAAGGACGCAGAGGAGGGCGCGTTCCTCATTTGAACCCGATCGCAGAGGAACCGCGATGACGAAGCGCGCAGAAGCAAAGTACAAAATCGATCGCCGCATGGGCGAGAACATCTGGGGCCGTCCCCGCAGCCCCTTCAACAAGCGAGAATACGGCCCCGGCCAGCACGGGCAGCGCCGCAAGGGCAAGGCGACCGACTTCGGCACCCAGCTCAAGGCGAAGCAGAAGGTCAAGGGTTATTACGGGAATATTTCCGAACGCCAGTTCCACAAATATTACGTCGAGGCGCTCCGCATGAAGGGCGACTCGAGCGCCAATCTCATCGGGCTGCTCGAGCGGCGTCTCGACGCGGTCATCTATCGCGCCAAATTCGTGCCGACCGTGTTCGCGGCCCGCCAGTTCGTCAACCACGGCCACGTCAAGGTCAACGGGCGCCGGGTCAACATCGCCTCCTATCAGGTGAAGGTCGGCGACCTCGTCGAGATCAAGGAATCCTCGAAGCAGCTCGCTCTGGTGATGGAGGCCAACGCCCTCGCGGAGCGGGACGTCCCCGATTACGTCGAGGTCGACCACGGCAAGGGGACGGCCAAGCTCACGCGCTACCCCGGCCTCTCGGAAGTGCCCTATCCCACTCGGATGGAGCCGAACCTCGTCATCGAGTTCTACTCGCGCTGACCACAGTGTCATGCCCGCGAACGCGGGCATCCCGACCTCCGGGACAGCCTGCCGCTCCATGACGGCCGTCGGGCGGCTCGCTGGACCCCCGCCCGCCGGCGCCGCTGCTGATCGCCCTGTTGGGGAGCCTTCCGATCGTTCCGCGGCGCTCGGCGTTTCGAGTCCGTGAATGCGGCGCAAATCCTCGGCCGGTCACTCAGCCTTCCCCCGTAGGCCGCCCCCGCGGAAGCGCCGCACGTAATCAGGATTGTAGAGCTCGCTCTCGCGGAAATCGTCCGCCCCCAGCGCCGGCCCAACCAGAATTAGCGCTGTGCGCTCGATCCGAGCCCGGCGCATCGCTTCGACGAGGCCGGCCAGGCGCGCGCGAACAATCTCTTCGTCCGGCCAGGAGGCGCGGGCGACGACGGCGGCGGGGCAGTCGGGTCCGTAGAAGGGGATGATCTCCGCGACGACGCCGTCGAGCGCATGGATCGACAGATGGATCGCGAGCGTCGCGCCGGTCGCGGCGAAGTTTTGCAGCGTCTCGCGCTCGGGCATGGGCGAGGCGCGGCCGGACGTGCGCGTCAAGACGAGCGACTGGGCGAGGCCGGGCAGGGTGAGCTCGCGTTTCAGCGCCGCGGCGGCGGCGGCGAAGGACGGCACGCCGGGCGTGATCGTATAGGGCACGCCCGCCGTGTCGAGCCGGCGCAGCTGCTCCCCCATCGCGCTCCAGATCGAGAGATCGCCCGAATGGAGCCGCGCGACGTCCTTGCCGGCGGCGGTCGCGTCGACGCAAAGCTTGATGATCGCGTCGAGATCGAGCGGCGCGGTGTCGACGATCGTCGCGCCGGGGGGACAATGATCGAGCAAAGCCTTCGGCACGAGCGAGCCGGCGTATAGGCAGACCGGGCAGCGGGCGACGAGCTCGCGCCCCCTGACCGTGATCAGGTCCGGCGCGCCGGGCCCCGCGCCGATGAAATGCACGGTCATGAAAAAAATTCCGCGGAAAGCGCGACGGCGCAGGTCGCTCCGTCCGCCGCAAGCCGAGGCCCGAGCAGCTTTGCGCCCGCGCCCGCCCCCGCGAGTGCGGCGGCCTCTGCAATGGCGGGGACACCGAAGCGCGACTGGACGACACGCGAAGGCGTCAGGATCCGAGTGGCCTCGCGCTCGAGCGCCGCGAGTGGCAGCGCCGTCAACGTCACGCCGAGGATGCGCGCAGCTTCGACGAGCCCCGGCTCCTCCGCCTTGGCCGCGACGGTGAACATCCGAGGCTCGCCCTCCGGCGCGCCGAATTCGGCCAGGGCGCGGCGAACGAGCGCGGCGATCGCCTCGCCGGAAACTCCCGCCCGGCAGCCGACGCCGATCGCGACGAGGCCGCCGCTGTCGCGGCTTGCTGCCTTGACCGGCGCGTCAGCAGCAGACTGTGTTCCACCGTGCAATCGACGGCTTGGGCTCAACTCAGACACGGGTTTGCGGCTCCGTCCAGGGCTTGCCATCGCGCAGCATAGCGTTGAGGATGGTGAGCAGTTTCCGCGCCACGGCGATCAGCGCGACCATCTTGCCTTTTCCGGCGGCGAGCATTGGCCCCTTGCCCAGCGCCTGGCTAAGGCGCGAACCTGGGCCGGATTGACGATCACCACCGGTTCGCCAGCCGCCGACGGTCTCGCGGCCACGATCGTTTCGTAGCCGCCAGCCGCTAGCCCCACGTCCGCGACCTGAAGCTTGCCAAGCCTTTCCCGCAGCTTTTCGAGCCCTGCCGCGTCCCGCGATACGACGAAGCGTTCTCCCGATGGGCGAACCGTCACATCCAGCTTGTCCTTGGCGAGGTCCATTCCGACAAATGACAGCGTCCATCCGATCCCAACTTCGCGCAAACGGGCTCGCATTAGGACTGTTCGGTCCGATCGAACGGCGGGCCAAGACCCTGGCTCACCTACCGGCTTGGCGTCCCTGAGAGTATCGGTCTTTCGTCCGCCACCGCGACCATCCTTCGAAAGCGCATTGCGTGCGGTGTCCGGGCGGCAGAATCCAATCGTCGATGGGGCCGTAGGTCGTGACCGCCTCCCAGGCCGCGATGCCCCGGCTGAACGGCCTCAACGAAGAGACGCGCCCTATTGGCTGCGCATCATCCGCATATGCTCGGCGCTCGCTCTTGCGCGCTGCTTGCTCGTATCGCGTGTGTTGCGCATGTGGCTCCCGTACGAGCCGGTCGGCTTGTGCGCTGAGTAATGGTGCTCCGCCGAAGCACGCGGGGGGGCGTTCTGGGCGAGAGCAGCGAGCGGCGTCAGCACAAGAGACGCCCCGAGGCCGACAAAAGCGAGGGTTCTCAGCATGGATGGTCTCCCCTGGAGTTCTTTGCGCAGCACTTGTAAGACAGTTGAGTTCATCGGCCAAGACCGGGCCGCGGCCACAAGCCGACAGTCCCCGGCGGTCCTTTGGCCGTCCGGAAGGCGAATCGGGCTTCTGTGGTGTGTTTGCCGCGTCGATCTCCTAGACCGGGCGAACCGTCCCGCGAACAGGGCTAAGAACGAAGCATGACGGACCAAGGTTGATCGGCGATGCAGCCATGGCTCGTTCCGATGTTTTACGTGAGCGCAGCTGTCGTAGCCGGGTTCGCGCTGCCGCGCTTCGAACGAGCCTACCTTTCCGACTATGCCCTCGATATGTCGGTGTCCTCGGCCCAGGCCTATCTGTCGGCAGCGGCGTCCGGCATGATGGCGCTGACCGGTATCGTGTTCGCTATGGCCTTCGTCATGGTGCAGTTCAGTGCGATCGCCTATTCGCCGAGGCTGGTCCTCTGGTTCGCGCGCGACCGCATGATGTTTCATGCGCTCGGCCTGTTCACGGCGACCTTCGTCTACGCCCTGTTCACGCTCGCCTGGGTGGACCGTGGCGGAACGGCCCAGGTCCCTCTGTTCTCGCCGGCTCTCGTCGGCATCATGATCGTGGTCAGCATGCTCATGTTTGCGCGGCTGATGCAGCGCCTCGGAGACCTTCAGATCGGCAACGTGCTTCATCTGGTCGGCGACCGCGCGCGCGCCGTCATCGGCGACATGTTCCAGCCCCTGGACCAGGAGTCGCCCGCCTCGCGCGCTCGGGAAGGCGCGGCGGCACGTGATATGCGGCTCGGCCACGCGACCCAGACGGTGAAGTATTTCGGCAAGCCTCGCACCATCGCCCGGCTCGACATCGGCTCGCTTGTCGCGGTCGCGCGGCAGGCCAAGGGAACGATTGTGATGGCTTGCGCGGTCGGCGACACGCTGGTCGAAGGCACGGTTCTTCTGCGCGTTCATGGCGCGGCGACGCCGCTGCCGGAAGACCCGCTTCTCGCCGCGGTTCGTCTCGGGCGCGAACGCACGTTCGAGCAGGACCCGAAGTATCCGATCCGGCTTCTCGTCGACATCGCCATCAAGGCGCTGTCGCCGGCGATCAACGACCCGACGACGGCGGTCCAGACCATCGACCAGCTCGAGGACCTCCTGCGCCGCCTGGGCGCGGCCGAATTGGACGCCGGCTACGCCACCGACGAGACGGGCGTCATACGGCTCGTCTTCCCGACTCCCACCTGGGAGGATTATCTGACGCTCGCCTTCGACGAGATCCGCCAGTTCGGCTCGAGTTCGGTCCAGGTGCTGCGGCGGTTGAGGTCCGCGCTCGTCGGCCTCGCGGAGTCGCTGCCGAGCGAAGAAAGGGCGCAGGCGGCGCGGCGTTATCTCGAGCATCTCGACCATGGCATCGAGGCCTCGCCGTTCGACGTCGAAGACCGGCGGATGGCGCGCCAAGAGGACCGGCAGGGCATCGGCCTGTCTCGCCGCAACGTCGACACGAACTGAACCGTCGCGACTGTGGCCGTCTGTCCTATGATGCAGTCGTCGACACATCCCCCCAGTATTCGTCCGGCAACAGCTTCTTGAAATCGAACGTCGTACGCTCGCCAATTGCTGCCCCGTGCTCGCCAAACCACGCTTCCGCGGTCTTCCTGCCAAGACCGAACAGGTAGCGCAAGAAGGGCTCGGAGTTGTTGCGCTTGGTCGAGGCGGCGATCTTTTCCAACTCCGGGCTGGCCTCGATGATATGGAACAGGATGCGTCCAAAGCGTTCGTGATCCAGCAGTCCGGCGTCCTTGAGTTTCAGGATCGCGGCAAGTGCGCCGATCTCCAGCCAGAATGTCGTATTGAAGCTGAGCTCTGTCACGCGATCTTGGATCTCGTGCGGGGTGCGCGGCCGGACCACGCGGATCATCGGGTCGATCCGGACGATGATGAAATCGCACTTCGGCAGCCTTCTGAGCAGGGGGGCCATTGCTGGATTGCCCGAAAAGCCGCCGTCCCAGTATGGCTCGCCGTCGATCTCGATCGCCGGAAACATCTGCGGCAGGCAAGCCGACGCCAGGACGGCGTCTACCGAGATGTCCTTGCGGCCGAAGACCCGACGCCGTGACGTGAAAACGTTCGTCGCGCAGACCATGAGTTCGAGATCCTGTTGCGCACGCAAACGATCGAAGTCGACCAGTTTGATCAGCGGATCGCGCAGCGGATTGATGTTGAACGGATTGAGGTCGTACGGCGACAAATTGCGGGCAAGCGCATCCCACGCCTGATAGGCGGGCGTCTGCTCGAGACGCATCTGCGCTTGAAACTCGCCAGACAGCGATCCGAGGAGGCTGGCGAATCCCGGCATCCTGCCGATTGCTTCCCAGAATTCGCGAAGTCTGACGCGGGCCTCGTTGCGCCCGCCTCTTACCAGGCCATCCGCCATGACCACGGCGTTCATGGCTCCGGCGCTGGTGCCCGTGATGCCGATAATCTCGAGCGTCTCGTCCTCGAGCAACCTGTCAAGTACGCCCCAGGTGAAGGCGCCATGCGAACCGCCGCCTTGCAGCGCCAAGGCAATCTTGCGCGGAGCTCTTTGATCTGCCATCGAAGCCACCCCCTGCGGCGTTGTCATTCGTTCGGCACTGGCCCGCCCGTCGACTGTTCCACTTTGAATGTTATCGATGATCGCTCCGCTGGCGCAAGGCCGCGAGCCGCGACCTATTGTCCCGCGCCCGAGGACGAGAATGCCGTAGATGTGTCATCGGCCTGGCAAAGCAGCCTGTTTCACCTGCGGGGCATGAACGCTGCCGCATGGCAACGCCGTGTCTATTTGGAACACCGCGGTCCCGAGGACTCTCTTGTCCAGGTTCGCCCTCCCGCATCACGTGGTAAAGTTGCTCGCCCGCGGAGCGCTATCCGCGCCGCGGCGAGTCGATAGGGTCCGGGCAGCATCGACGCCGCAATATGGCGACCGAGACGCTGCGCGACGGGCACACGATCACGATCCGCGCCCAGTGTCGGGGCGACCTCGATGGCTGGCGAGCGGCGCGAACAAGCGCGGAAACGCTTTGCCTCCGCTTCTTTGCCGAGATTTCCGAGAAGGAGGCCGGACTGCGCGCCTCGTTCTTTTGTACCGCCCAGAACTGGTCCACCAAATATGTGAGCGCGGTAACTGGGGCAAATTCCCGGGCAAAAGTGCAGGACAGCAAAATTTTGTCGGCCGGCCTGCGTGTAAGTGCTTGATTTGAGTGAATCTCGCAACCGCAGCATTTCCTTTGTGCAGTTGCGTGCCCGGGAATTTGCCCCGCTTACTGAGCGCGGAGCTAACCTTTTGGTTTTGTTGGTCGGAGTGAGAGGATTCGAACCTCCGACCCCCTCGTCCCGAAGAAGGCGCGCCAGCTGGCGCGTCTGTTTTGTTTGGGCTTTTTCCTGCGTTTCAAGCGCGCCCATCACGGTTCGTTCGCGCGAAACTGTTCGAAAACTGTTCGGCGGATTTCATCGCCGCCGAACCTGCGCGAAAAGTCATGGGCGCCGAAGAGCGCGGGGCGGTGCGTGAGAAACTCGCGGCGCTGCCGACCCACGACCAGGTCGCCGGCATGATCCGCGAAGTGCGCGAGGACATCCGCGAGCTCAAGCGCACCGGCTAAGCATTTCAGTTTGTGTTCTTGCGCAAATCCGCCCCGCCGGCTTCGGCCGGCGGGGCTTTTTTTTGCGCTCGAAAGGTGGTCTGACCGGCCGATCGGCTGGTCGGGACAGCGGATTCGAAGTTGAGACAACCCGTTGAAATCGTTAGTTAGCATGTGGATTCGGCTGCGAAATGGACCCCTTAAGCGACTCTCGGAGGGCGGCGCCATTCGGACCGCCGGAAATCGACCCTCGACCGACATTCGCTTGTCGCTGACGTAGGACCGCTTTGCGCCGACTTTATTTGCAATATCTTCCTGAACCTTTCACGAGATGACTTGTGGTTGTTCCGTCGAGTTGCTAATCGATATCCATAACGCCGGTGAATTGCGGCGTGGCGATTTGAAGACCTACACTTGTTACAGTCGAAGTCCCTGTCCAACGAGAGGACTTGAATATTTGCCTCCGCGCCCGAAGGTGCTTATGACACCTGCGCCGAAATCTTCAAACCCGAACGCGCAAATTACTCATACGATACAAATTGATCGGAGTCCGCTCTAGAGGCGCGCTGTGCGCGCGCTCGTGGCGGTGACCGCACTGCTTTCAGTTTGTCGTATATCTCTGATTGTTAACTGCTCCGTTGGGAATGGATATCGAGAAACTCAGTTTCGCTTCTCTGTGGTGATCGAACCAATCAACGTAACGAATTGTAACATCGAAAATGAATTTCGATATATCGCGAGCAAACTGCCTTATGATATCCTCGTCAACAATTTCAAAGCACTCCTCGCTGTCCGGCGCAACCTGACGCTGTACAGCGCTGGTTTTTTCAGTTGCGTATCCAGTGTTGTCGTACGCGTAATAACTGAGAACCATTCCTTGAGCAGGCGTTTTTCCTTTATTCACAAGTTTGATCTTGACGACACCGTTGCCAGTATACGTGATACTGCTAACGGCGATGTAAGCGCGCAAGGGTGTTTCTGCCGCCGTTTCAGCAAGTGCTATTTGTTTCTTGGCAATGTCGGCGGATCTATGTGCGGCATCGGCTGCGGCCTTGGCGATTTTGAGAGATCGTCGCGTATCGCGAGATTGAGCGACGAGTCCGCGCCAAGTAGCGACCCAAAGACCGAGAGTGGACGCCGCCAGGGCGAAGGTAACCCAATCGAGCCAAAGCGTGTAGTCAGCAATCCGCTCGTCTGCAGATTCCCGTCGCTCCTCGGTATTCTGTCGCGAATTATGTCCATCTACTTGATTGGAGTAATTCCGACCAAGAATGATCGCGACCACAATCAGCGCCGCAAGCGCAATAGCTCTAAAAATAAGGTCACGCCAGGTCCGCCGAGCTCTGACTAGACATCTTCCAATCGTACTGTTTCGCATCCGATCTCCGCCAGAGACCCGAGAAAGAAGGTCGCCTTAAATGCCCCCATCACCGCCTCCTGCACTCTTCACGATAACCGATGAGCCCTTTCTGGATATAGGTGATCGGTTCGCGCCGGAAGCCGGCTCCGAACTTCGCAGGACGCGCCGCGCTGGCTGCGCAGGATGAGGTCCGGAGGTTGGACAGGGCCGCGCGCTGGACGCCGCGGCCGAACGCTATCCCGCTTTTTCCGTCGTCAGCGCCCAGCCGTCGCCTTGAAGCCACACGCCTTCGGCGGGCGGGGCACCAAACCTGAGCGAGCGCACCTGATCTCTGCCGCCGTGGCGGAACGCCTCGTCGAGCTTTCGCGCCATAGCGGCGTCCTGGGCGCCATCGCAGGCGATGAAGACGACCCCGCCGAGGAATTCTGCCGGCCAGACGCTCGATTGCTTCAGCGGCCGCGTGAGGAGCAGCATGGCGCCGCTCGAACGCGCCGCCTGGAGCGGAAAGAGGAGCCGCCCCCCGGGCTTCAGCGCGTCGAGCCAGGCGCGCAAGGGGTGCGACGCGGCAGCGTTGACATAGATCGCGTCGGCCTTCGGCAGGCCCTCTTCGATGCCTGAGCGGGCGCGGACCTCGACCTGGGGGAAGTGGGCGAGGTTCCTTCGTGCGCGTTCGGCGATGTCCGGATCGATCTCGTACGCGAAGACCTTGCCGGTCGGGCCGACGAGATGGGCGAGGATCGCACTGTAATAGCCCGCCCCCGCCCCGACCTGCACGACCGCGTCGCCATCCTTCAAGGCCAGCGCCTCGATGCACATGGCGTACAGCGACGGCTGGCCGTTGTTGATCCCGCGGCTCGCGTCGATCGCGATGAGAACGTCGTCGTAGAGCCGGTCGAGGTCGTTCTCGCGCGCCCCGCCGAAGCCGCCGCCGGAGACATACCAGGGCGGCGGACCGGCATAGTCCTCACGCGGAACCGCCGCGTAGGCCTCCTCGATGCGCTTATCGTTGACGCGGGCGAGGCGCGAGATCCTGGCGGCATAGGTTTTGCGAAGTCTTGCGGACCGGTCCGGCACGTCCTGACCTCCAGTATTGCCTACCACAGGACTTTTCCACGTCCCGCATCGCGCCGCAATTGAGATGCACTCTCGATATTGCACGGGCTTGAAACGAGGCTTGCACCGACGATTCTATGTCAGTCAGGTGATTCTCCAACCACACGAGAAAGAGATGCCGATGATCGCGACCCGCGACGGAGCGCAGATCTTCTACACGATTGGAGAAAGGGACAGCCGGTCGTCACAGCTGGCCGTTGACGGGCGACGCGTTCGAGATCAGATGATGTTGCTCTCCGGCGGGGGCTATAGGTGCATCGCCCACGACCTGCGCGGCCACGGCCATGCGCCCGCTCTCCGCCTAATTGCGACATTGTTTGTCGGGTGCCAAGGTTGAATTGAACCACTATTAAGCGCGCATCCGGGTGGCGTGCGCCTCGGCCTCGGCTGAGGCGATCTCGCCCCGACCCAGGTCTACTAGACGGTCGGGCCGATCGTCGGGCAGGACATATGCGCTGGCCGGGGCAGTGGATCGTGAAGCCGCCGCCAGCGTCATGCCGCGCTGTCGGCTTACCTATACTGTTTAACATTCAATCTGTTCGGAAACTGTTCGGCGACGGAACGACCACATCGCCAACCAATTGATTTTAATGGTCGGAGTGAGAGGATTCGAACCTCCGACCCCCTCGTCCCGAACGAGGTGCGCTACCAGACTGCGCTACACTCCGACATGGTCCGTAGCTTACGGCCAGACCGGCCTTATATTCGCGCGGTCCGCATCGCGCAAGCCTCGCAGAAGTGAATTGGCGGGAGCAGAACGATCCGTGCGGCTTGTCACCAGCAGCGCGCGGAGGTTAAACTTGCGGTCAACGGAGCCCGGACGGCGAATGCGCCGACGCAGCCGATTATGCCCAAAGAGGAGCGCTCATGACCTTTCATCGAAAGAAGCTCGCCTTGGTCGCGGCGCTTGTCGCCGCGGCCGGCGTGGCCCGCGCCGACGATCTCAAGATTGCCCTCATCCGCGGTCTCACCGGCCCTCTGCAGGCCTACGCCAAGCAGACCGAAAACGGCTTCATGATGGGCCTCGAATACGCGACCAAGGGGACGATGCAGGTCGACGGGCGCAAGATCGTCGTCATCACCAAGGACGACCAGAGCAAACCCGACTTGGCCAAGACCGCGCTCGCCGAGGCCTACGAGGACGACGGCGTCGACATCGCCGTCGGCACGACCTCGTCCGCTGCGGCGATCGCCATGCTGCCGGTCGCCGAGGAGCACAAGAAGATTCTCGTCGTCGAGCCCGCGGTCGCCGACGAGATCACCGGCTCGAAGTGGAACCGCTACATCTTCCGCACCGCACGCAATTCCTCGCAGGACGCGATCTCCAACGCGGTCGCGATCGGCAAGCCGGGCGAGCATATCGGGACGCTGGCCCAGGATTACGCCTTCGGCCGCGACGGCGTGAAGGCCTTCAAGGAGGCGCTCGCCAAGACCGGCGCGACGCTGGACGCCGAGGAATACGCGCCGATGAATACGACGGACTTCACCGCCCCCGCCCAGCGCCTGTTCGACGCCTTGAAGGACAAGCAGGGCAGCAAGACCATCTGGATCATCTGGGCGGGCGGCGGTGATCCGCTCGACAAGCTCGCCGATCTGGATCCTGGCCGCTACGGCATCGGGCTTTCGACCGGCGGCAACATTTTGCCCGCCCTCGCCGCATACAAGCGCTTTCCGGGCCTCGAGGGTGCAACCTATTACTATTACGGCATCCCCAAGAACCCGGTGAACGATTGGCTTGTCGCCGAGCATGAGAAGCGCTTCCACGCGCCGCCGGACTTCTTCACCTGCGGCGGCTTCGCCGCGGCGATGGCGGTGGTCACCGCGGTCGATAAGGCGAAATCGACCGACACGGAGAAGCTTATTGCGACCATGGAAGGCATGCCGTTCGAGACGCCCAAGGGCAAGATGATTTTCCGCAAGGAAGACCATCAGGCGCTGCAATCGATGTACGCCTTCAAGATCAAGGTCGATCCGAAAGTCGCCTGGGGAATCCCCGAGCTCACGCGCGAGTTGACGATCGAGGACATGGACATCCCGATCCGCAACAAGCGATGACGCCGTCGCTCGAGACGCGCGATCTGACCATCCGCTTCGGCGGCCATGTCGCGGTCGACCACGTCTCCTGCGCCTTCCGACCCGGCGAGCTCACCGCCATCGTCGGGCCGAACGGGGCTGGCAAGACAACCTATTTCAACCTGATCTCGGGCCAGCTCCGCGCCTCCGACGGCGCGATCCTGATCGACGGACAGGACGTGACCGGCCTGAGCGCGCCGCAGCGCACGCGGCTCGGGCTCGGTCGCGCCTTCCAGCTCACCAATCTCTTTCCCCGTCTCAGCGTCGCCGAAAACGTACGGCTCGCCGTCCAGGCCCAAGCGGGCGTGCATTACGCCATGCGCCGGGCCTGGCGGGCGAGCACAGACCTCGTCCGCCGCGCCGACGCGGTGCTCGACTCGGTCGGCCTGTCCGCCCGGCGCGACGCGCTCGCCTCGGCGCTGCCGCACGGCGACCAACGCAAGCTCGAAGTCGCGATGATGATGGCGCTCGAGCCGAAGGTGTACATGTTCGACGAGCCGACGGCGGGCATGAGCGTCGACGAGGTCCCCGTGGTGCTCGATCTCATCGCGCGGCTGAAGACCGACAAGACCAAGACGATCCTGCTCGTCGAGCACAAAATGGATGTCGTGCGCTCGCTCGCCGACCGCATCATCGTTCTGACCAACGGCGCGCTCGCAGCGGACGGCGATCCGGCGGCGGTGATCGCTTCGCCCGTCGTTCAGGAGGCCTACCTCGGGATCGCGCCGGGGAAAGCGGCATGAGCGCCGGGCTCACGCTTCAAGGCGTGCACACCCACATCGGCCGCTACCACATTTTACAGGGCGTCGATCTCGAGGCCCCCGGCGGCCGGACGACGATGCTGCTCGGCCGCAACGGCGCCGGCAAGACGACGGCGCTTAGGACGATCATGGGGCTGTGGCGCGCCTCGAAGGGGCGGATTTCCCTCGGGCAAACGCCGCTGCAAAACCTGGCGGCGAGCGACGTGGCGCGTCTCGGGGTCGGATACGCGCCGGAGACGATGGCGGTGTTCTCCGATCTTTCGGTCAAGGAGAACCTCGTGCTCGGCGCGCGCCAAGGGCCGCTCGACGATAAGCGCCTGAATTGGATCTTCGGCTTCTTCCCAGCGCTCAGGAAGTTCTGGCTGTCGCGCGCGGGCGCCCTGTCGGGCGGGCAGAAGCAGATGCTGTCGATCGCGCGCGCGATCGTTGAGCCGCGCGAATTGCTGCTGATAGACGAGCCGACCAAGGGCCTCGCGCCGGCGATCGTCGGGTCGCTGATCGAATGCCTGAAGGAAATCAAGGCGACCGGGGTCACGATCCTGCTCGTCGAACAGAATTTCCGCGTCGCGGTCGAGGTGGGCGACGAGGTTCGCGTGATGGACAACGGCCGCGTCGCGCACCGCGGCGCCATGGCCGACCTCGCCGCAGATCAGGCGCTGCAGAACCGCCTGCTCGGCCTCAGCCTGGATTCGCACCAATGAGCGCTTTGGACGTCGGCGCGGCGCTGCCGCGGCGCAAGGTGGAGATCGTGCCGGCCCTGACGCCGGTCATCGTCGCCTTGGTCGCGGCGCCCCTGGTCGGCTCGTTCTCGACCTTCCTGACCCTGACCGCGGCCGGGATCGCCATGGGCATGATGATCTTCACCATGGCGTCGGGGCTAACCCTCGTCTTCGGCATGATGGATGTCCTGAACTTCGGCCACGGCGCTTTCATCGCCCTCGGCGCCTATGTCGCGACCCTCGTCTTCCTGCCGCTCGCCAGCTGGTCGAGCGCGGATTCGGTCGCGCTCAACCTCGCGGCGTTCGTCCTCGCCGTGGTCGCCGCGGCGCTCGTCTGCGGCGCCTTCGGGTGGGTGTTCGAGCGGTTGATCGTCAAGCCCGTCTACGGCCAGCATCTGCGCCAAATTCTTGCGACGATCGGTGGCTCGATCATCGCCGTCGAGCTGCTCTACGCTCTGTTTGGGCCGGACCAGATCCCGCTCGCCCTGCCGAAGACCTTCGAAGGTTCGTTCGTGTACGGCGAGACGGCGATCGAGCGATACCGCGTGCTGGCGACGGCGGTCGGCCTCGCCGTCTTCGCCGGCGAAATGCTGATCCTGAACCGCACGAAGATCGGCCTCCTCATCCGCGCAGGAGTCGAGAACCGCGAGATGGTCGCGGCGCTCGGCTACCGCATCGACCGGCTGTTCGTCGGCGTGTTCATGGCCGGTTCGGCGCTGGCCGGCCTCGGCGGCGCGATGATGGCGCTCTATCGCGGTCAGGCGCACGCCACGATCGGCGACGAGTTCCTGGTGCTGTGCTTCATCGTCATCATCATCGGGGGCCTGGGCTCGGTCGGCGGCTCCTTCGTCGCCTCGATCCTCGTCGCTCTCATCGCCAACTACGCCGGCTTCCTCGCGCCGAAACTCGCGCTTGTGTCGAACATTCTGGCGATGGTCGTCGTGCTGCTCTGGCGGCCGCGCGGCCTTTATCCGGTGAGCGGGCGATGAGTATTCTTTCAGGCGACCCGCCGCGCGGCCGGGCGCTGCAAATCCTCCTCGTCCTCATCGTCCTTGCGCTCGCGCTGGCGCCGTTCCTTTTCCCCGGCGCCAAGGCGCTCAATACGGCGGCCAAGACCTGCTGGATGATCCTGCTGGTCGCCTCCTACGACGTGCTGCTCGGCTACGCCGGAATCGTTTCCTTCGCGCATGTGATGGTCTTCGGCGTCGGCGCCTACGGCGTCGGCATCGCGCTTTATGCGCTCGGGCCGAGCTGGGGTGCGCTCGCGATGGGGCTCGCCGTCGCCTGCGCCCTGTCGCTCGCGCTCGCGCTCGCGATCGGCCTCTTTTCGCTGCGGGTGCAGGCGATCTTCTTCGCCATGGTGACGCTCGCCGTCGCCTACGCCTTCAACGTGCTCGCCTCGCAGCTCTCCTGGCTGACGGGCGGGGAGGACGGGCGCTCGTTCAAGGTTCCCGCCGTTCTGCAGCCCGGCTTCAAATGGCTCGACCATCCGATCTTCGGCGTGCAGGCGAATGGCAAGCTCATCGCCTACTATCTCGTGTTCGTCGTCGTCGCGGTCGCCTTCCTCGTCCTTCTGAGGATCGTCAACTCGCCGTTCGGCCGGGTGTTGCAGGCCATCCGGGAGAACTCGTTCCGCGCCGAGGCTCTGGGCTACCGCACAGTCTTCCACCGGACGCTGGCGACCTGCATCGCGTCGCTCGGCGCGACGCTCGCCGGCGCCTTGAGCGCCATCTGGGTGCGCTACGTCGGGCCGGACACCGCGCTCTCCTTCTCGATCATGGTCGATGTGCTGGTGATGGTGGTTGTCGGCGGCATGGGCTCGCTCTACGGGGCGATCGTCGGGGCGGCGCTGTTCGTCTTCGCCGAGAGCTATCTGCAGGACGTGATGGGCGCGCTGTCTCGTCTCGCCGCCGAGGCGCGACTGCCGCTCCTGCCCGCGCTCTTCCATCCCGACCGCTGGCTCCTCTGGCTCGGCCTCGCCTTCGTGCTGGCCGTCTATTTCGCCCCCTTGGGCATCGTCGGGGCCTTGAGGCCCGCGGAGGGGAAGACGAAGTAGGGCAGGCTACCGCAAGGGGGGAGAAGCTTAGGGGAGAGGCGGGGGAGTACGCAGCGCCTGCTCGCCACGACCCAAAAGCATCTGCATCTCGGTCGCCTGGATCGATATGCCACGCGGTTGGGCTTTGCTAAGTTCAGGTCAAAGAACCGAGCATCAAAACCATGCATGAACCGCCCAACCCATCGGAAGGCCCACGTGGACTCGCGCTCCCGTTGACTCCCGGCGAGTGCTCACTCGTCAATGTCGCGGAGAAATTTGCCAACGACACGATCGCGCCGATAGCGGAGAGGCTCGAGCGAGACAAATCCGCGCTCCCGGCAGCCGTTGTTGCGGAGTGGATCCGCCTCGGGCTGAATGGAATGCAAGTTTCGTCCGAGCGTGGCGGCGCGGGAGCGAGCTTCTTTGCCAAGGTCGCGGTCGCCGAGGCCATCGCGCGCTGCTGCTTTCCATCCGCCTTCGCGCTGATCAATATGCAGGGCGCCGTCACCCGAATCGAGCGGGAGGGAACGACCGATCAGATCGCGCGCTACCTGCCTGGATTGATGAAGGGCTCGCTCATCGGCGCGCCTTCATTGAGCGAGCCCGAGGCTGGCAGCGACTTCGCGGCGATCCGGACGCTCGCGACCAAGGTCCCCGGCGGGTGGGAGATCAACGGTGAAAAAGCCTGGGTCACAAATGGCGCGATCGCCAATCTTTTGGTCATGTACGCCCAGACCGAGCCGGGCGCCGGTGGGAAGGGCATCGCGAGCTTCATAGTCGACCTTCAGGCGGCTGGGATCGAAAAGCTTCCAGCTTACGATTTGGTTGGAGGAGCGGCGATCGGGGCATGCGGCGTTCGCTTCAGCCGCGTAAAAGTCGCCGATCGCGATCTCTTCGCTCCCCCGGGCCAGGCCTTCAAGAGGGCCCTGAAAAGCATTTCCGCCGCGCGCGTCTATGTCTCGGCTATGGCGTGCGCCGTCGTCGAGACCGCCATCAGGACCGCCGTGGCGTACGCCGGCAAACGCCACAGTTTCGGGCGGCCCCTTCTCGACCATCAGGGCCTGCGGTGGAGCCTGGTCGAGGTCGCCACGGATCTGGAGGCGGGAAGGCTATTGACTGTGCAGGGCGCAAGGGCCGTGGCCAGTGGCGCGGACGGACAGGTCGAGGCTGCGTTCGCCAAGAAGTTCTCGGCCGAAATGGCTGCGCGGAGCGTCACGGCTTGCATGCAAGCGATGGGAGCAGTGGGGCTCCTTCCGCACTATGGCTTTGACCGTCTCCTGATGTCCGCGCGCATAGCCGCCTATGTCGACGGCGCCACTGAGATGCAAAATGAACGTATTGGGGCTGCTCTACTGAAACGGTATGGGCCGTCAAAATCGTCCTGACGCGTCGGGACGGGCGGACCGACCGACATTCCTGGATCGCCAAACAAACAAATGGAGACGCCAATGTGGGCCGGCCGCGCCATTGTGCTTCTTGCGTTCCTCCTCGCGCCAAGCGCCGGACACGGCGATGACAGCGTACGTACCGGTGCGGCGGCCTATGGCGACTGGCGGGACGACGCGCCGGGCGTGCGGCGCCTCATCACCCCGGCGGATCTACGGGCCCCTTTTGCGACGCCGTCAGTCTCCAATCCATCGCCGCCTTCACTTCGACCGGCCTCGGCTCTTCCGAAGGCGCCGGCCGGCTTTGTGGTGGATCTGCTTGCGGAGGGCCTGTCGGCGCCGCGCGTCATTCGCGTCGCGCCGAACGGCGATATCTTTGTCGCCGAGAGCGCCGCCGGACGCATTCGAGTCCTTCGTGTCGACGAAACGAACCCTAGGTCGGTCCGGTCCGAGGTGTTCGCCGAAAACCTGCCGTGGGCGTATGGCGTCGCCTTCTATCCTTCAGGCGACAATCCGCATTGGGTCTATGTCGCCACACAAGGATCGGTGAAGCGCTTTCCCTATCGCGCAGGCGATCTTAGGTCGTCCGGCCCGGCCGAACTCGTGGCGCCGAACTTGCCGACCGGCGGCTCGCACTGGACACGCGATCTGGCGTTCTCGCTTGACGACCGGACGCTGTTTGTCTCCGTCGGTTCCGCGAGCAATGACGCCAGCGGCGCAGCATCCGTCGCTGCTCGCCTACTCGGCGGGCTGTGGGATCGGGAGAAGGATCGCGCCGACGTGCTCGCCTTTGATCCCGAAGGCGGACACAAGCGCATCTTTGCAAGCGGCCTTCGCAACTGCTCGGGCCTGACCGTCCAACCTTCCAACGGCGCGCTTTGGTGCGTCGTCAACGAGCGGGACGGCCTGGGCGACGATCTGCCGCCGGATTTTGCGACGCGCGTCGTCGAGGGCGCCTTCTACGGCTGGCCGTGGTACTACATCGGCGCGCATCCGGACCCTCGCCACAACGGCGAGCGTCCTGACATGGCGGGCCGGGTGATGACGCCGGACGTTCTCATTCAGCCGCATTCGGCTCCGCTCGGAATCGTCTTTTACGAGGGCGGGCAGTTCCCGACGGAATACAAGGGCGACGCCTTCGTTGCGTTGCACGGCTCGTGGAACCGGGCGAAACGGACCGGCTACAAGGTCGTGCGCCTCGTCATGAAGAATGGGGCGCCGACAGGCGTCTACGAAGATTTCCTCACGGGTTTTGTCGACGACGGAGGCGTTTGGGGTCGCCCGGTCGGCGTCGCCGTGACGAAGGGAGGCGCCCTTCTTGTTACGGACGACGAGGGCGGAGCAATCTGGCGTGTCAGCTATCGGCCGCCCTAATGTAACGACCCCGTGCGACCGAGGGGCCGGAATCGGCGCAGGGCAAAGCTGGCGCCAACGACGGCTTTCCGCAAAGCGGCCTTCGGAAGCGCCTCCAAGCGGGGCTGCTCATGCCAGGTTTTGACAACTAGCCCGCTCTACGCTTGGGGTCGTAGATCATCAGAACGGCCGGCCCGGCGTCGGTTGCGACCAGGTCGTCGGCGGTGAAGCCGGCCCTCGCATAGGCGCGCCGGGCGCGAAAATTTTCAGCCGCCGGATCGGTCGCGACGAGCGGCGCGCCCTCGGCGCAAAGCCGCTCGGCCAGCCGTCTGAGATAGGCTGCGCCATGGCCCCGGCCGATCATCGAGGGCAGGCCGACGAAGCTGTCGATCGCGCGCGACCCCTGCGGCAGATGCGTCAGGTGCGACTGCGGCCAGGCATGGACCTCATAATCCTGGGCATAGGCGAACGGGCGGCCATGGAACGACACGATCCGCATCGTCATCTGCGGCTCGTCGAGGTCGGCCCGCAAAAGCTCGAACTCGCGCTCTGGGTCGCCCCACCACCGCGCGACTTCGGACGTTTTGAGCCAGCGGCGCAGGCGCGGCAGGTCGCCGGCAACGACAGGACGGAACGAATAGGGTGAGGTCGCCATGGTTCCGGTTCTGATCCTGTCGGCGGTGGCGGGCAACCGGTCGACCGCAGATTTGGTGCATAGCTCTGTTCACGCGCGGCCCCAGTTCAAGAGGGACAAATGACTTTGGAAGTCGGCCAGTCGCCGTCGCCCTCCTCATCGTCGTGATCATGGGCGAGCGCCCGCATCGGCTTCTCGCCCTGGTGGGCGCCAATCAGCTCGCTCATGCCGATCAACGTCATCGGCCTCGTCGTGCTGGCGATCGTGCGCCGGCGATCGAGCGCGACCGGAGGCGCAAATAGGCTCCAGCCCTTGTGAGGCCGCGCGGCGCGTGTAACCGTGCCTTGCCGGCGCTTTTCGTGCGCGCGGTCACGACGGGAGACTATCCATGAAGGTTGGCGTCATCGGCTCGGGCGTGGTCGGACAAACTCTGGCGGCGGGGTTTTTGAAGCATGGCCATGAGGTCGCGATCGGCGCCCGCGATCCGGCGAAGCTCGAGGAATGGGCGGCAAAGCATCCCGGCGCACAGGCGAAGTCCTTTGCGGAAGTCGCGACCTTTGGCGAGGTCGTCGTACTCGCGGTCGAGGGGCAGGTCGCGCTCGAGGCCTTGAAGCTCGTCGGCGCCAAGGCGCTCGACGGCAAGACGGTGATCGACGCCTGCAATCCGATCGGCGGCGGCCCGCCGGTCAACGGCGTGCTGTCGTTCTTCACGCCTGATGAACGAGTCGCTCATGGAGCGGCTGCAGAAAGCCTATCCCGGCGCCCATTTCGTGAAAGCCTTTAATTCGGTGGGTTCAGGACAGATGGTCAATCCGCAATTCAGCGGCGGCCGGCCGACGATGTTCATCTGCGGAAACGACGCGCCGGCGAAAAGAACCGTGGCCGGGATCTGCGATCAGTTCGGCTGGGACGCAGAGGACATGGGCGCGGTCGAGGCGGCCCGCGCCATCGAGCCGCTGTGCAGGCTCTGGTGCATCCCGGGCGTCGGCAAGGGCGACTGGTCGGCACACGCGTTCAAGCTGCTCAGATAGGAGGAGGAGGAGCGCGGGCGCGTCTGGCGCCGAAGTCTCTGCTGGTTCCGCTCGGCCGACGTCTCACCCTCCGGCGCTGCACGAGTGCTCCACGCGGAGGGCCTCGGGCGGAAAACGGGGTGGCGTTTAAGTCGCTCAGCACTTCAGCGCGCGGCCGCGCGCCTGACGATCGCCTTGCAGTCGACGCCGATCAGCGCCCCATAATTGTGCGCCCCGCGGGACTCGAGGCGCGAGCGCGAGAAGGCGTCCGCGATCGGGGAGCCGGCGCGGACGAGCGCGGCGGCCTGAAGCCCCAGAGCCAGCCGGTCGCAAAGATCGCGCGCGCGTATCTCGAAGTCGGAAAGGTCGCGCATGTCCTCCTTCAGCGCCGCCAAATGGCGGTCGAGCCCCGCGCTCTCGCCCTTCGCCGATCCGACCTCGGCGAAATAGGCTTCGAGCGTTTGGGGCGAACGGCTGATCGCGCGTGCGATGTCGAGGCACTGGACATTGCCGCTCCCCTCCCAGATCGCGTTGACGGGCGCCTCGCGGTAGAGGCGCGGCATCGGCGAATCTTCCATCACACCCGAGCCGCCGATGCATTCCAGCGCCTCGTAGGCGTGGCCGGGCGCGCGCTTGCAGATCCAGTACTTGCCGATCGCCGTGCCGAGTCGCACAAGCGCGTCCTCGCGCTGATCGTCGCGATGGTCGAGCGCATGGCCCAGGCGCATGGTCAGCGTCAGCGCCGCCTCCGCCTCGATCGCGAGGTCGGCGAGCACGGCGGCCATGATCGGCTGATCGATGAGGAGCGCGCCGAAGGCCTTGCGCTGCCGGCAATGGTCGATCGCCTGGGAAACCGCCATCCGCATGCCGGCGGACGAACCGATCATGCAATCGAACCGGGTCATCGCCACCATTTCGATGATGGTCGCGACCCCTCGGCCCTCGGGC
This sequence comes from uncultured Alphaproteobacteria bacterium, assembly GCA_963823165.1. Taxonomy (GTDB): domain Bacteria; phylum Pseudomonadota; class Alphaproteobacteria; order Rhizobiales; family Beijerinckiaceae; genus Roseiarcus. The sequence continues at coordinate 64,819 of CAWGKV010000025.1, forward strand.
CCGACCATCCAGCCGAGCGCGCCGCGAAGCTCTGTCTCGCTCGAAGCGTTCGACACGTTGCCCATCTTGCGCTTGAGGCGCACGATCTGCAGGGGGTTCTTCGTTCCGTCCGGTCGCCAGCGCGGCACGAGAAAGCAGGAGAGACCGCCAGGGGCCTGGGCGAGAACGAGGAAGGCGTCGCACATCGGCGCGGAGACGAAATATTTATGGCCGACAAGCTCGTAAGCCTGTCCCGGCCCCTCAGCGGCGACCGGAATGGCGCGGGTCGTGTTGGCCCGCACGTCGGAGCCGCCCTGCTTCTCGGTCATCGCCATCCCGATCGTGACGCCCCCCTTCTGCTCGACGGGAATGTTGCGGGGGTCGTAGACGCGGGCGGTGACCTTGGGCAGCCACGCTGCGGCGAGGTCGGGCTCGGCCTTGAGGCACGGGACGGAGGCGAAGGTCATCGTGATCGGGCAGCCGTGCCCCGCCTCGATCTGGCTCTGCATGTAGGACCGCGCCGCGCGCGCGACATGGGCGCCTTCGCGCGGCTCCGTCCACGGCGACGAATGGATTCCCTCCTCAATCGCCGCTCTCATCAGCGCGTGGTAGGACGGATGGAACCGCACCAGATCGATGCGCCGTCCGTAGCGGTCGTGCGTGTCGAGCTCCGGGGGATGCTCGTTGGCGAGCGCGCCGAGCTCCAGACAGGCGGCCGACCCCGCCCGGGCGCCGAACGCCCCGAGCGCATTCTCGGCCCAGGCCGCGCCCTCGCGCCGCACCAATTCCTTGAGCGCCGCATCGGATTCGTAAAGATTATAGTCCACGAGTTCGACCGGCTGGTTGAAGACCTCGTGGGTCGCGGCGCCGTAGGGATCGAGGCCGGCGGCGCCCCGCCCGCTCCTTTCTCCGATGACCGACGTCATGGCGTTCCTCGTTTGGTTCATCGCCGGGTCCCGGCTGTTGTCCGGCATGCTACTTGAAACCGCCGAAACCGACCATGGGCGCAAACAGCAAGCGTCCCGTCTCGGTGACCGCAGGAACACGGAAGGTCGCCTTGCGAGCGGGGCTTCGGCATGGCAAGCGTTGGCCGATGACTGAGATTTCCAACATCGAACAGCGCCCCGCGCCGCGCATTTCCTTCGTTTCGCTCGGCTGTCCGAAGGCCTTGGTCGACAGCGAGCGGATCCTGACGCAGCTGCGCGCCGAAGGCTACGAGCTCTCCCGCAGCCACTCCGGGGCCGACGCCGTCATCGTCAACACCTGCGGCTTTCTCGACAGCGCCAAGGCCGAGTCGCTCGCCGCGATCGGCGCGGCGATGAACGAGAACGGCCGGGTGATCGTCACCGGCTGCATGGGGGCCGAGCCCGACGCGATCCGCGACGCCTATCCCAATGTAGCGGCGATCACCGGCCCGCAGGCCCTCGAGAGCGTCATGGCGGCGGTGCACGAAGCCGCGCCCGCCCCGCACGACCCGTTCGTCGACCTCATCCCCGAACAGGGGGTGAAGCTGACCCCGCGCCACTACGCCTATCTGAAGATCTCGGAGGGCTGTCGCAACCGCTGCTCGTTCTGCATCATCCCGAAACTGCGCGGCGACCTCGTGTCCCGCCCGGCGGGCGAGGTCTTGCGCGAGGCGGAGAAGCTGGTCAAAGCGGGGGTGAAGGAGCTCCTCGTCATCTCGCAGGACACGAGCGCCTACGGGCTCGACATCAAATATTCCGCAAGCCCCTGGCGCGACCGCGAAGTTTCCCCGCGGTTCATCGATCTGACGCGCGAGCTCGGCTCGCTCGGCGCCTGGGTCAGGCTGCACTACGTCTATCCTTATCCGCACGTCGACGAGGTCGTCGCTCTGATGAGCGGGGGCAATGTGCTGCCCTATCTCGACGTCCCCTTCCAGCACGCCTCGCCCCGCGTGCTGAAGGCGATGCGCCGCCCCGGCAACCAGGGAAAGACGCTCGAGCGCATCCGCGCCTGGCGGGCGATCTGTCCCGATTTGACCATCCGCTCGACCTTCATCGTCGGCTTCCCGGGTGAGACGGAGGAGGATTTTCGGGTCCTCCTCGACTGGCTCGACGAGGCGAAGCTCGATCGCGTCGGCTGCTTCGAATACGAGCCGGTCAAGGGGGCGGAGGCCAATGATCTCGGGCTCGAGCCCGTGGCCAGCGAGGTCAAGGCGGCGCGCCGCAAGCGCTTCATGCTCCGCCAGCAGGCGATCAGCGCGAAAAAGCTTACGGCGAAAGTGGGAAAGCGGCTGCAGGTCATCGTCGACGAGGGCGGCGCACGTCAAGCCAAGGGCCGCACCAAGGGCGACGCGCCGCAGATCGACGGGACGGTCCACATCTCGACCCGCCGCGCCTTGCGGGCCGGCGACGTGGTCACGGTCAAGATCGACCGCGCCGACGCCTATGATTTGTGGGGCACGGCGGCGTGAGGGGTGTGGGCCTCGCCCTCGCCCCGGGCAGGCTTTCGTTTCCAGGGGCCGAATCAGGCGCCTATTAAAGCCCGGAATTTCACCCCCTATGTCGCCGCCGAATCCACCTCGATCTCGTCGCCCTTGCGTCGATGTCCGCTCATCTCTGCCCCGGCGTTGCGCGGATATCCCAGGCACACCGGCGCGGCGATGAGCGAGATTGCGGTGACGACAAGGAACGCGGTCGAAAAGTCGCCGACGCTGGCGTGGAGACGTCCGGCGAAGGTCCTCGAGATCGTCAGCGCCAGCGCTCCGGTGCAGATCCCGAACGACAGCATCAACTGCTGGAACGTCGTGTAAAAACTGTTGGCCGCGGCGGTGCGTTCGCGGGGCACGTCGTCGTAGGCCACCGTATTGTACGCGGTGAATTGCAGCGACATCGAGAAGCCGCAGATCGCCAGCACCAGGAACAGCGACCAATGCGGCCAGTCCTCCCGGAAGGCGGCGCAGATCGCGTAGAGCAGGCTGGACACGACCCCGTTCCATATCAGAGTGCTGCGAAAGCCGAAGCGACGCAGGATGGGCGCCGCGGTCGCCTTCATCATCACGGCGCCGCAGGCGGTGGCGAAGGTCAGGAGGCCGCTTTGGGCCGCCGACATGCCAAAGGCGAGCTGCATCATGAGCGGCAACAGAAAGGGCTGGGCGCCCTGCGTGATGCGCGAAAGCGACCCGGCGACCACCGACACCCGAAACGTCTTGATTCGCATCAGGCTGAGATCGAGGATCGGCGTCACGCGGCGGGCGTGGACGGCATAGACGACATAGATGGCCCCGGTGACGAACCCCACGCCGATCAGCGCGAGCCCGACCGAGGTCTCGCCCACGCCCCTGCTCGCCGTCTCGAAGCCGAACAGCAGGCAGGCCAGCGACACTCCGGAGAGCGCGAACCCCATCGCATCAAAGGGCTGGCGCGTCGTCGCGCGCGAGTTCTGGATGAAGATCCTCGTCAGGATGACGCCGAGAACCCCGATCGGCACGTTGATATAGAAAATCCAGCGCCAATCGAGATAGGTGACAATCAGACCGCCGACGGGCGGGCCGAGGATCGGCCCGATGAGGCCCGGCACCAGGAACCAGCTCATCGCCGAGACGAGATCGGCCTTATCGACGCTGCGCAGCAGCACGAGGCGGCCGACCGGGATCATCATCGCGCCGCCCGCCCCCTGCAGGAGCCGCGCGGCGACGAGCAAGGGAAGATTCTGCGCCTGCGCGCTCAGGATCGAACTCAGGGTGAAGAGGACGATGGCGCTCGAGAACACCGTCCGGGCGCCGAACCGGTCGGCGACATGGCCGCTCGCGGGAATCAGCACCGCAAGGCTCAAGAGATAGGAGGTGAGCGCGACGCTCATATGCGGAGGCGAAACGTCGAAATACCGGGCCATCGTCGGCAGCGCTGTCGCCAGCACGGTCGAGTTGAGTTGCTCCATGAAGAGCGCGCTGGCGATGATAAGGGCGGTGACGCGGTAGTTCGGTTTCGGAAGGTCGAAGACCTGCGAGGATGTCAGTTCGGACATGGTCGGCGGCAATTCCAAGGTCATGGAACGCGGCAAGGCGTCCGTCCGCGATGCGGCGTTTGGCCAATTCGAGACCGGTCGATAAGGGAGACGAGCTGTATATAGGCGCATGTTGCGGCGCCACAAACCGCCAAATCGCCGCGGTAATGCAAAAGTGAATGGCCGTCGATGATCGACGGCCCCGGCATGGCGAGGCGCATTGACCAGCGCGGCGGCCTGCCGCAGCGCGACCTCCATTTGCGCGCTGACCTGTCGACGGGCGGGCAAGGAAGCCGGGGCGAGCCGCCGGCGGTCGCAAATGCGCTCTAATCGCGGGGACGAGCGGTCCTCTTCAGGAACGCCGCATATGTCTTTTCGTCAGACGAGCCTTCCGCCAGAGCCAAGATGGCGTTGGCGGCATCCTCTTGCGTTGCAGTGAAGGCGAATCCGTTGAGCTCGAGGAAGAGGGCGCCCAGCAGAAATCCGGTTCTTTTGTTCCCGTCAACGAAAGGATGGTTCTTCACGATGCCGGCTGTGTAGAGGGCGGCGAGATCCGGGACCGTCGGATCGTCGGCGTACGCGGCAGCTTGACGTGGCCTCGCGAGAGCGGATTCCAAAAGCGCTTCGTCGCGGACGCCGGCGGCTCCTCCATGGAGCACAATGAGCCGGTCATGGATCGCAAGGGTTTCACGCTTTTGAATCCAGATGATTGTCCTCGTCACTGTGCGAGGACATGCAGTGCGTCGGGATAGCGGCGCATGATCTCCTCGGCCTTCTCCATTTTGGCCTGAAAGTCCGGATCGTAGGGAACCAGCTGATAGCCGCCATCCGGCGTCTCGGTGAGATAAAGCGGCGCGCCATCCTGCGTGTTGAGCCGCGTGATGACCTCCTTGGGCAAAACGACGCCAAGCGAGTTCCCGAAGCGGCGGACTTTGAGAGTGACCATGTTGGGACTCCATCCCCGGCGTTATTACAAAAGTAGTTACTCCAGAGGAGTTTGTCCATGAACGGCAAACAGGCGCATCATCGCTTGCGTAGGGCAAGGTTCCGACGGCCGGGAGGTTCAGCCGGTAGGTCGATTTTGACTTCAAAATCGCAGGATCGGCTTCGCCCTCCACGGTTGTTCACACGCGAGGCGAGCAAAGGTTTTGCGCGATCTCGCCCTACGGCGCCTGATCGACATCCTGCTCAGTGTCGAAGACGATACCTGAATAGAGTTCGGCGAGCGGCAGAGCGACGCCGATTTCTGGAAGGTCGAGAACGGAGCCTTCCATCAGAATTTCGTGCGCCCACGCTTCGCCAGAGCGGGCGTAGACGGTTGCGCCGATAAAATCCTGCTCGAGCATGACGTACCGCTGCAAGGAGGGCATTGCCTGATATTCGCTGGCCTTGATGATGCGGTCGGTTGAAGCCGTACTCGGGCTGAGAACCTCGAAGATGACGACGGGATCGGAGACCATGGTGCTGAAGTTTTCGCCGCCTGTGCAGGTCACGAACCCGTCCGGATAGCGAACGCGATCGTCGGAGGTCTTGATCTTGAGATCGCTGCCGAGGAACTCGCACGGCTTGCCGCGAAGGCGGCCAGTCAAGGCGAAGGCGAGGTTGCGCTGGATTCGAGCGTGGGCGAGCGTGCCGCCCGTCATGGCGACGGGGCCGACGCCGTCGAACTCGTAGCGCAATGGCTGTTTGTCCTCCCAGTCGAGGAATTCGGCGAGCGTCATCGGCTTGCGCAGGGCGAGGCTCATGGGAACCCTTTGTTTATCATGAATTGCGGGCCAGCATGGAGGTTGTGGGCTATCTCACGCCCTTGCGCCCTTCGTGCAAACCTTTGTGTTCTTCGTGTTTTAATCCTTAACCACGAAGCGCGCCAAGGTCGCACCAAGGTCACCAATTTGATTTTTCGTACGCCGCGGCGCCGGGCGGGCGGCCCTACTCGCCGATGATCTTGATCAGCACGCGCTTACGGCGGCCGCCGTCGAACTCGCCGTAAAAAATCTGCTCCCACGGACCGAAGTCGAGTTTGCCCGCGGTGATCGCCACCACGACCTCGCGTCCCATGACCTGGCGTTTCATATGGGCGTCGGCGTTGTCCTCGCCGGTCCTGTTATGGCGGTAGGCCGAAACGGGCTCATGCGGCGCGAGCCTTTCGAGCCAGGCGTCGTAATCGGCGTGCAACCCGCTCTCGTCGTCGTTGATGAAGACGGATGCGGTGATGTGCATGGCGTTGACGAGCGCAAAACCCTCCTGAACGCCGCTTTCCTTCAGCGCGGCCTCGACTTGCGGGGTGATGTTGAGGAACGCGCGGCGCCCGGCGTTTCGAACCAAAGCTCCTTCCGATACGATTTCATGGGGTTGCCTCTTGGCGCACGATCGGGTCCGGCGGGCACGCGGCAGATCGAGGGATGATCCCTATTGCGCCGGCTTCGGCGACATCACGATTTCATACCGCATGGCGATTTCATGGGGTCGCCTCTTGGCGCACGATCGGGTCCGGCGGGCACGCGGCAGATCGAGGGATGATCCCTATTGCGCCGGCTTCGGCGACATCACGATTTCATACCGCATGGCGAGTCCGACGGGCGGCGGCGCCCAAAGCCAAAAGCCCGGCGGCAGCGCCAATTCCCGCCGCGACGAAGGCGCCTTTGTCCGGCGTCGCAGCGTCTTCCAAATAGCGGCGCTCCGGTATCTCTCTCGGGAGCGCCCCATGCGTTTCAAGCGCCAGCGCGATGACCTCGGCGGGGTGCATGGCCCAACGGCCGGCGCCGTCTTTGATCTGCTGGCGGCAGCTGAAGCCGTCGGCGATCACGAGCGTGTCGGGCGGCGCGGCCCTGACGCCTGGCAACAAAGCCTGCTCGGCGATCTGAAGCGAAACCGGATGGTGCTCGATCTCGTAACCGAACGAACCAGCGTGACCGCAGCACCCCGGCGCGGGCTGTTGCAGCTCGAGGCCCATGCTCTCGAGAATCTTGCGTTCGGCCTCCGCGTCGAGAACCGATTTGTGATGACAATGCGTGTGCAGGACGGCCTTTCGCGCGAAGCTGGGCGCACGCCACCGCGGGGTTTCCAGAAGCAGCTCGCCCAGCGTCTTCGCCTGTCGCGCAAGCCTCCGGGCAAGCGGATTCTCTGGAAGCAAATTCACCATCTCGTCGCGGAACACCGACAGGCAGCTCGGCTCGAGCCCGACCACGGGAATCCCGCGCTGAATCGCCGGTTGCAGCACATATAGGATGTCGAGAAGCTTGGATCGCGCCAGATCCAGCATGCCGTAGTCGTAGAGTGGACGACCACAGCACAGCGGCGCCGTGGGGACCACCACGCGGTATCCTGCGTCCTCCAGAACGGTCGCGGCGGCCTTCAGCGTTCCGGGCAGAAAGTAGTTGCAGAACGTGTCGGGCCACAGCACGACCGCAGGCAAATTCGAGTCTCGCGCCCGCGGGGAACGGCGCCTGCTCCACCAGGTCTGGAAACTCTCGGCGGCGTAGGCAGGCGCCTCTCGATGTTGGGTGAACCCGGCCAGCCATTTCATGGCTGGGCCGACTGCCGGGGAGCGCAGGGCCGCGTTGACGACGCCCGGCGCGAGCATCGCCAGCCGCGACCAGAAGAAAATCAGCCCCATGCTGTAGGCTGCCCGAGGCCTGAGCCGCCCCTGATAGTAATGCGACAGGAACTCGGCCTTGTAGGTCGCCATGTCGACCGACACCGGGCAATCGTGCTTGCAGCCCTTGCATTGCAGGCAGAGGTCGAGCGCGTCGCGCACCGCGTCGCTGCGCCAGCCGTCCTTGATGACGTCGCCGCGCATCATCTCGAACAGGAGATGCGCCCGGCCGCGGGTCGAATACTTTTCTTCGCGGGTGGCCTGGAAGCTCGGGCACATGGTTTGCCCGCCGAGCACGCGGCACTTGCCGACGCCGAAGCAGCGTTCGGCGGCGTGCGCAAAAGTGTGGCCGTCCTCGGCGAAGCTGAAATGCGTCTCGACCTGCTTGGGGCGGTATTCCGGGCCGACGCGGAGATCCTCGTCGAGCGGGCGGGCGTCGATGACCTTTCCGGGGTTCATTTTCCAACGCGGATCCCAGATCGACTTGAACTCGCGGAACGCCTGGATCAACTCGGAGCCGAACATTCTCGGCAGAAGCTCGCCCTTGGCCTGGCCGTCGCCATGCTCGCCGGACAGCGACCCGCCATAGGCGAGGCAAAGGTCCGCGGCCTCTTCCATGTAGGCGCGGAATTTTCGCACCCCCTCGGGCGTCTTCAGGCCGAAGGTCATCCTCGTGTGCACGCAGCCGTCGCCGAAATGGCCGTAGAGCGTGTAGCGATAACCATAGCGCCTGTTCAGTCTATCGAAGTCGCGCAGGTAATCGCCGAGCCGCTTTGGCGGCACGGCTGCGTCCTCCCAGCCCGGCCAGGCCTCTTCTTCCTCGGGAATCCGGCTCGATCCGACGCCGAACTCGCGGACTTCCCACACCGCGTCCTGATCCTCCTTCTTCTCGAACAGACGCATCTCGATCGCGCCGGTGCCGATCCGCTTCAAGGCCGCATAGGCGTCCTCGGCCTTGCCGTTGGCCTCGCGCTGGTCGGCGCCGCCGAACTCGATCATCAGGTAGGCGCCTGCCTCCGGCAGCAGCTTCGCTCCGGCCAGCGGCTTGCCCTTGCGCGCCATGTTCTCGATGACGTGCTGCTGGAACCCTTCGAGCGCCGTCGGGCCGAAGGCGCGAATTTCCGTCACCTCGTCGGCGGCGCGCGCGGCGTTCTCATAGGTGAGCACGACCAGGGCGCGAGCGGGCGGGAAATCGATGAGACGCACGGTCGCGCTCAAGGTCAGCGCGCAGGTGCTCTCCGACCCGACCAGCGCGCGCGCGACGTGAAAGCCCTTTTCGGGCAGCAGGTCGTCGAGATTGTAACCCGAAACACGCCGCGGAATGTCGGGATAGCGGGCGCGAATCTGATCGCCGTATTTCGCCGCGAGCTCCCGCAACCTGGCGTAGATCTCGGCCTTTCGCCCGCCGCCGCGCTGAATGAGATCATAGACATCGTCAGGGGTGGCGCCGACGCGGGTTCGAAGCCCGTCATAGGTGAGGACCTCGAGCTCCTCGATGTTGTCGACGGTCTTGCCTCCCATGACCGTATGGGCGCCGCAGGAATTGTTGCCGATGTTTCCGCCGAGCGTGCAATATTGATGCGTCGCCGGATCGGGGGCGAAGGTCAGCCCGTGCGCATTGGCCGCCTCGCGCAACTGGTCGTTGATCAATCCCGGCTCGACGCGGGCGCGTTTCAATTCCGGGTCGAGCGCCAGGAGCCGGTTCATGTATTTCGAGAAGTCGATGACGACCGCGGTGTTGCAGGTCTGGCCGGCCAGGCTCGAGCCGCATCCGCGGCCGAGGATCGGCGCGTCGTATTCGCGGCACGCCGCCACGGTTGCGATGACGTCGTCGGCGTTGCGCGGAATGACGACGCCGATCGGCGGCAGACGGTAGATCGAATGGTCGGTGGCGTAGAGCGCCCGGGCGCCGGCGTCGAACCGCACCTCCCCGCCGATATGGCGGCGCAGATCGGCTTCCAGGCCGCGCGCCTGGTCGCGCCGTCGTCGATGGTCGACGGCCTGCGCATGCCGGACGCCGGACGTTGCGAGCCGCGTGGATGTGAGGTCGGCGACGGACATGGCTAGCTCTTGTCGCCCTTGCCCGTGACCAGATCGACGATCCGCGCCGCGGCCCCGAACGGGCTGGCCGAGAAATTGAATTCCTGTGTGGCGTGGCGGCCGATCGAAAGGCCGATCGGAGTCCGGTTGACTTCGCCCCGCGCCAGCGCCGTCATCAGCTTTTTCCCCTCATCGGCGGTGATCACCGGAGGCCACGGCGGCTCGAGCGGATCGACGAGGCACTCGATCAGACCCGGCCCCGGACGCGAGAGCGCCTCCTTGAGCTGATCGCGACAGCGCTTCGGGTCGTCGATCCGCGTTCCCGGCGCGCCGCAGGCCTCCGCGACTTTGGCAAAGTCCACCGGATGGAGGTCCACGCCGTACTCGGGATTGCCGAGGTACAGCATCTGCTCCCACTTGATCAGCCCGAGCGAGTTGTTTTTCATCACCACGACCTTCACCGGCAGCTGGTGCTGAACCAGGGTGGCGAATTCGCCCATCATCATGGTGAAGGATCCGTCGCCGGTGAACGCCACGACCTGGCGGTTCGGAAACGCGGTCGAAGCGCCGATCGAATAGGGCAGCGCGGCCATCATCGAGCACATGGTGCCGCTGAAGGAGAAGCGCTGGCCCGCGCGAAGCTCCATGCGGGCCTGCCAGGTGGTCACCGTCCCCAAATCGCCGCAGATGATGGCGTTGTCGTCGAGAAGGTCGGAGAGGTGCTTGGTGACGACTTGCGGGCGCATCGGCATATGGTCGGAGGCCGCGCGCTCTTCCATCAGCGCACGCCAGGAGACCATGTCGTACTGCGCCTGCTGCAGAAAGCTCCGGTCGTCGTTCCGCTCGAGTTTGGACAAGAGCGCGCGCAGCGTCGCCTGCGCGTCGCCGACCAGGCCAACGTCCGCGGGGTAGCGCAGCGCGATGTGCTCCGGCTTGTGATCGATCTGGACGCATTTCGCCTGGCCGGGCTTGGGCAGGAATTCGATATAGGGGAAGCAGCTGCCGACGATCATGAGACCGTCGCAGTGCTTCAGGGCGTTGACGGACGGGCGGGTGCCGACCACGCCGATGCCCCCGATGCAGTAGGGACTGTCGTCGCCGACGCATTCCTTGCCGAGCAGCGCCTTGATGATCGGCGCGGCCCTGCGTTCGGCCACCTGCTCGAGCTCGCTCCCGGCATGCCGGGCGCCCGCGCCCGCCAGGATTGCGAGCTTCTTGCAGCCCTGCAGCAGCTCCGCCGCCTCCTCGATCAGCTGCGGGTCAGGCGTCGCCTTCGTCGGCTGGTAGCGCGCGGACGTGTGCCCCTTGACGTTTCGCTTGAAGCGTTTCTCCTGGCTCGCGGGCATCGCCTGGATGTCGATCGGGATTGCCACATGGGCAACGGTCGCGTTCGCCAGCGCGGTGCGGCAGGCGAAATTCAACACGTTCTCGACATGGGCCGGACCCATCAGCCGCTGGTTGTAGAGGGCGACGTCCTGATAGAGATAATCCTGGTTGATATCCTGGAGGTAATGGGTGCCGATCAGGTCATGGTAGGTCATGCCGGTGAGGGCGAGGACGGGCGCCCCGTCGATCTTGGCGTCATAAAGTCCGTTGAGGAGGTGGACCGCGCCGGGCGCCGCCGTCGCAAAGCACACGCCGAGCCGGCCCGTGAACTTTGCGTACGCGCAGGCGGCGAGCGCCGCAAACTCCTCGTGCCGGCAGTGAACGTAACGGATGCTACTCTTGGCCTTGCGAAACGCTTCCACCAGTCCGTTGATTCCGTCGCCGGGAAGTCCGAAGACCGTATCGACGCCCCAGTCCTGCAAGATCTGGACGACGTGATCGGAAACTGTTTCTGACATGGCGGGTCCTTGGCCTCGAAAGTCAACTCGAAGCACGGCGATGTGTTCGACCCACCCGGCGCCATGAAAAACGTCGTCGCTCACAAGGCGTTCCACGCCCAAGATCTCGCCGCCCCCACTCTTCCGGCCGGCGCCCGCTCGCCCTTGCGCAGGCGCGCGGTCAGCATGCCGGGCGTGACGGCGCGAGAAGCGGCGTTCACCGCGATGCGGAAGGGCGGACTCCATGCGATCGGGGCTTAGAGCGTGGTCTTGCCGCCTTTTGGCGGCTGGGCCCCGTAGGTGCACACTCGACCGCGTCAGGTCCCAATTTATCAGCCAGACCTGACGCCGACGCCCAAGTATGTCTCAAGCGCCGCCGGTTTCGCGGCATGCCCCCTCCACCACGCTGCGCGTGGTCCCCCTCCCCCGTTCCGCTAACGCTTCACGGGGGAGGATATGGCCGGCGGCCGCGCTGTCCTCCCCCGCTTGCGGGGGAGGGGGGACCGCCCGAAGGGCGGTGGTGGGGGCGGCGCCCAGCCCGCTTGGGAATTACCATCGTCTGCGGCTTGTCCGTTCAGTCGCAGCTGTTTTTCCCCGCCAGCGAGTTCGCGTCTGGCCCGTTCTATGGCTTCAACCGGCCGGGTGCGAAATCCTCCGAGGCGGTCATCGACAACTGGTCCCGCCAAGGCATGATGGGCGGGGCGAAAGCGCATTACGACGGCGTCGTCGCCTTTTCCCAGACGGATTTCACCGACGACCTCAGGAAGATCACCGCCGGTTCTGGTCATGCACAGCGAGGACGATCAGATCGTTCCCTACGCCGATTCCCGGCCGCTCTCGGCGAAATTTTTGAGGAACGGCGCGCTTAAAACCTACCAGGGCTTTCCGCACGGCAGGCCGACGACGCAAGCGGAGACCATAAATGTCGACCTGGTTAACTTCATAAAGGGCTGAGCGAGAAAAGATGCCAAGCGGCCCTGCCTTGCGAAGGTAGGCCGCGCCTAAGTGCAGTGTCCCGTTTTCGCGAAATCGTCATCGCGAGGAGCGAAGCGATGTGGCGATCCAGAGTCGCGCCTTTGTCCTTCATCCCCGGATCGCTTCGCTGCGCTCGCGATGACGGGTGAAGCCGAAGAGGCTGTTGGTGGATCCGTGCACGATACCGTTCGCAGGTCGCGGGCGTGACCGGCCAATGTACGAGCATCACCTTAATGTTGGTGAAGACGCGCGCGGCGCTTGTGTTGGCCCGCAAAGCGCCTTCTACTCGGGGTTAAAGTCTCCGGAACGCGGCATAATCGCCCCCTTGAGGAGGACGGCGAAGAAGCAGCGGCTCAAGCGAAGTTGCAAGGGCAAAGGTTCGATGATTGTTGTCATCCCGTCGAATCGGAAGATCGAGACGAAATACATCAAGCCGTTGCTTGACATTGGTTCAAGAATCGTCGTCGTGGATGACTTTCCTGGAACAGTATGTGTCGACTATCCATCCATATCCGTGTACAACTGGGGCCACCGTAAGGATCGCCTTGGACGATTTGACGATTTATACCCGAGGCGGAACGGAGCAAGTCGCGATTTCGGCTTCTATATTGCATGGGTGGAAAGCGATCCCGGGGAAATTGTCGTGGCGCTGGACGATGATTGTGAGCTCACGGACGTAGACTTTCCCCTTCGGGTCGAACAGGCGCTTCGCCCCGGCTCACGATCTGTTTTGGCCGCCGCTCAAAAGCACATCAACATCCTTGATATGTATAGCAATATTCCGTCAGATTTGTTTCCCAGAGGATTCCCGTACGAGTTTCGCGCCGACTACAAGAAAACTTACGTTACTGGCGAAGTCTGCACCGAGGCGCCGGTGTTCAATTTAGGGCTTTGGACCGACGCCTTCGACGTCAATGCTATCGACAAAATAGAGGGGCCGGATTGGCGTCATCCGAAGGCTGCCTTGCAGATAGAGACAGCCGTGTTGCCGAAAGGTTCGTTGGCTTCGCTCTGCTCAATGAACATGCACTTTAGGCGCGAGTTCATTCCTGCGATCTTTCAGCTGCCGATGCATATCCCAATTCTGCCACATTGGGTGATCGACCGCTACGGAGATATATGGGGTGGGTTTATTGCGAAGTTGCTTGCTGATCTCAATGGTGATGTACTTTCGATCGGAAGTCCGATGGTCGCCCATCGTAAAGCGGGAAACATGCAACGAAATATTTGGCAAGAACACATCGCACATCTCGTAAACTGCGAAATGATTGATTTGTTCGAAGCGGCTGCTTCTTCACTCAAACCAAATTCATACTTAAACTTGATGGGCAATTTTGCGAACAACATAGCAACACTCACAACCGACGCGAGTGGACTTCTACGCCCATATCTGGACCACTTGGCAAAGGCTATCGATAATTGGTGCGAGTCGCTTTCCTAGGCGAATCAACGCATCGCCATGACCTTCCCAAGTTCGTTTTGATATTTGGCGGCGATGTGGTCGGGTCTGAAGACGTCGAGTTCGCCAGCCTCCTGCAGACGCTGAATCGACTGCTTCAGTCTAAACTGGTGCTCGAGAAGATATTTCAGCCCGTTCAGCACGTCCGAGACGCTGTCTGCCTTACACGCGTACCCGATCTGCTCAGGGGGAAAGTATCCATCGATCGCCCAACCCGCAGGGTACAAGACCGGGACTCCTGCAAACAAGGCTTCGATATACGCCATCCCGAACGATTCCCGTCGGCTTGGCATGACGAATGCCGAATGTGAATTCAGCGTCTGTTGGACAAGGTCAGGGGCGAGTGGACCACGAAGGCGGATAGTGCGTTGAGTCCCTGTTTTCCGGATGATGCGCGCCAAGTCATAATAGCTCTTTGCTGTTCCTCCGCCAAAGACGTCAAGGCCACCGCAAGCTTCTTTCTCTAGATGTGGTATCGCTTTCGTAAGAATATCAACTCCCTTATTTCGATAGTTATCCAAGTGAAACAGGCTGGCGAAGCGGGCCTCCTGCGCACGGGAAAACGTGGGCTCTTTGACGTTGCTCATCCCCGGTATCGTAACCATCTTTGCTGGCGGCACTCCAAGAAATTCTGAGAAACGTGAGGCTGTCCAGGGCGCCATCGGAAAGAGGACACTGGAATAAGAGGCGATTTCCTTCCAGAGCGATCGGAGATCGGGGCGTCCGCCAATAATCCGACGGTCTGCATTGCCCCAGACGCTGCAGACAAGCGGTACGTTTAGGTGATTAGCAAGTGTATAGCCGATAATTGCATCTGATGACAACTTGTGCGAGTGAATCATGTCAATTCTTATTCTCTTCTCATTTAGGTCGGCTTCTATCCACGCGGCCAGCCGCTTCATTGCTCGATACAACGTCACACCCTTTGGAAGGTCTCCGTATGCTATTGCCGTTCTATCGGGGGCGTATTGCATCGAGAAAATGCCCCGTCGCCAACTCGCCCGCGTCATCGAGTAAACGACATTCCGATAATTGGCGGCCCCAGCGACAAGACGTTCCACCGTCCTAGTCATCGTCGGAGCTGCTAAGGGACTTGGAAAGTCAGAGGAAATATGAAGAACCGAAGGGAGGAACACGCAACTTGGCCATTCTAAGTTGGACAATAAGTCAAGTTAAGATGCGTAACCGAGACCACTTCCTAAACTCCACCGTACGGGGGTTGATCGGCAAGGGCAGAGAAGCCGAAGTTCAAACTGACCCGCTACTCGATGACGACTTTGGCTCCATCATTGCGGGACATGGTCTAAAAACGCGATTTCGGTTTCGCGCCGATTTCCACGGCGCAGTAACAACCCCCTATTCACAGAGATTGGCAATGATGCTGCGCCCTTTCACGACATCCAACGCGGGCGCCGGTACTGCGAATTCAATCGCTGGCGGCGTTTACGGGGTTGGATTATCGCCCACGCGCTCATACTCGACAAAAGCGAAGTCCGCCTCGTCCTTCGGCCCCCGCACGCCCTGTTCGCGCCGGACCTCCCGCCAAAGCATCGGGTCGATCGGCGGAAAGCGGGCGTGGCCTTCCGGCTCGAGCGCGACCTCGGTGATCGCGAGCCGGTCGGCGCGGTCGATCGTCTCGGCGTAAAGCTCGCCGCCGCCGGCGACGACGATGGCGCCCGCCCCCATCGCAGCAGCGCGCTCGGCCGCAAGCGCGAGGGCTTCTTCAAGACCGTGGGCGACGCGGACGCCTTCCGCCGAAAAGCGGCGGTCGCGCGTGACCACGATCGTCTCGCGTCCGGGCAGCGGCCGCGCGACCGATTCGAAGGTCTTCCGCCCCATGACGAGCGGCTTGCCCATCGTCAAAACCTTGAAGCGCTTGAGGTCGCTCGGCAGCCGCCACAACAGCCGGTTGCCCCCGCCGATGACGCCGTTGCGGGCGACGGCCGCGACCAGGACGAGCGGCAGAGTCATGGCGCCCCCTGGCCCGCCTGGGAGTCGCCCTTCGGCTCTGACGCCGAATTAATTCCCTGTTCCACGGAATAATTTCCCTGTCATGCCCCTGTCCAGCTGACAAGGCGAAAAAGCGTTGCCGGGGTGCTCACATGACCACTGCTTACATGACCATTACACGGGACAGGCGGTCGCTGCCTTTCCTTCTTGCGCGGCCTCTGCCCCGGTGTTGCGACCGCGTTTGCCGCTTTTGGACGATTGGTGCTAATAAACCCCGTTTTTGTTCTTGACATGTTTCGCAGTTTCATGGCATAAGGGGGTTGGTCGGACCGCAAGGGCGTCGGGATGGAAAGCGAGGCTGCATGGAGGCGCCTTGGAATCTCGAATCTCACAGCAACCTGCAGCTCGACCGCCCTGGGGCGGGACGTGGCGGCAGCGGTTTTCCGCCTGAGCCCGCCTGCGCTGAGGAGGATCGACTTCGCCTCGCTTGGGCCGTCGAACCAGCCGCCGAACGGGTTTGACGGCGTTGTCTTCGGTCGGCCGGCATGGGAGGGCGTTAGCTGCCGGCGGGCGGGCCGCCGACCAAGCGGAGGCGTCAGCGGGAAGCAGACGGAAAAAAGAATGGAACTCCCAAGCTGTGAAGTTCGGCGACCCCCTCGCCCGCGAAGCGGGAGAGGACGGCGCGGCGAAGCCGCGTCAGGTGAGGGGGACGGGCAACCGACGAACCTTGCGGCCGCCATCAACGCCCGCCGTTCGGCGTTCTCAACCCTCGCCTGGCGCTTCGCGCCTGTCCTCTCCCGCTTCGCGGGCGAGGAGATACGCCGACGGCTTGGGAGTTACAAAAGAATTTGGATTCCGGCGTAACCCGTTGAGAACAGCCAATTCCTGGAAGACTTTTGCTTGGATTCGGCTATCCCCGGCTTTGCTCCGGTGCTCCCGAGCTTTGGCGGAACGTCCCGCAGCTTGGGTCTTCGGGGGCCGCCAGTGGGCTCGAGCCGTGAGGAACGCCGCCGCGGCCAGTTCCGTCCAATCCGGGGCGACTTCGGAGGACAGAGGCGTTTTCCACTGGCATATTCTGGATAAATCATTGCCAAGCTTTCGGCTTATGGCTTAACCGAAGCGTATTAGGGAATTTCCGGCGCGCCCAGGGCCCCGACTTTCCTCATGGACGGGAGGTTCTGTTCCATGCGATCGGGAGGTTCGGAGTGTTAGAGTCACCGCAATAGCGGCGCGGTGCTGGGTCGCCGGGTCCTGCGGGCCGAGACCCGTACGTCTTCGCGACGACCATTCCGCGCAGACGGGACATGCTCTAGGGTTGGCGCCGCTGCGCAACCCCCTTTTCCGCGAATGAAGCCGCGGCGCAGCGAGGTGGAGAGCCATGCGCGATTTTGAACTTCCAGGCCGGTCGATGGCCGTCGGCAAGAACGGGATGGCGGCGACGTCCCAACCTGCGGCGACCCTGACGGCCGTCGAGATTTTGCAAAGCGGCGGAAACGCCATGGACGCCGCCGTCGCCGCCTGCGCCGTCCAATGCGTCGTCGAGGCGGGGTCGACCGGAATCGGCGGGGATTGCTTCGCGCTGTATTCGCCAGGCGGATCGGAAGACATCGTCGCCTACAACGGCTCCGGACGGACACCTGTGGCCGCGACCGCCGATTGGTACGCGCGGCGGGGCGCCGAGACGATCGAGCGTCATTCGCCGCACGCCGTCACCGTTCCCGGCGCGGTCGAAGCCTGGGCGCGTCTGATCAAGGATCACGGCCGGCTTCCCCTGGCGAGACTGCTCGAGCCCGCCATCCGGCTGGCGAGCGACGGCTATGCGATCGCGCCGCGGGTTGCTCACGACATCGCCATTCAGCGCGATCTCCTCGGGCTCGATCCCACAGCCAGGCGGATTTTTCTGTGCGGCGACCGGGCGCCGGAGGCAGGCTCGATCCAGCGGCAGCCCGAACTCGCGGAAACCCTGGAGGCGATCGGCCGCGAGGGACCGGATGCGTTCTATCGCGGCGCGATCGCCGAGGAGATGGTCGGCTATCTCGAAGGCCTGGGCGGGCTGCATACGCTGGACGACTTCGCCGCCGCCAAGGGCGAATATGTCGAGCCAATCCGAACGGAGTTTCGTGGGCGGACCATCTATGAATGTCCGCCGAACGGACAGGGGATCATCGCGCTGATGATCCTGAAGATCCTGGCGCGCTTCGAGGTCAAGCCGGACCCGCTCGATCTCGACAACCTCCATATCGAGATCGAGGCGGCCCGGCTCGCCTATGCGGCGCGCGATGCGTTCCTGGGCGATCCGGCGGCGACGGAAGTTCCCGTCGATTATCTGCTGTCCGACCGGCTCGCCGACGAGCTCGCCGCAAAGATCGATCTTTCCCGCGCGATCGACAGCCTGCCTGCGTTCGAGACGGTCGAGCACGCGGACACCGTATATATCGCGGTCGTCGACAAGGACCGGAACGCGGTCAGCTTCATCAATTCGCTTTTTCATACCTATGGCAGCGGCCTCGTCAGCCCGAAATCCGGCGTCCTCTTCCACAGCCGCGGCACGAGCTTCGTTCTGGCCGAGGGCCATCCCAACGCGATCGGGCCGCGCAAGCGTCCGTTGCACACGATCATTCCCGGCATGGCGGCCGAGAAAGGCCGCGTCTGCATGCCGTTCGGCGTCATGGGCGGCCATTACCAGGCGATGGGCCACGCCCATCTTCTCGCCAAGTTTTTCGACCACGGGCTCGATCTGCAAAGCGCGATCGATCTGCCGAGGCTCTTCCCGCTGCCGGGAACCAGGATCGTGGAGGCGGAAGGCCGATTGCGCGACCTGCACGGGCCGGCGCTGGAGGCGCGGGGCTTCGAAGTGCGGCCTCCGAAGTTGCCGATCGGCGGCGCTCAGGCGATCTGGATCGATTGGCGGCAAGGCTCTCTGCTCGGCGGTTCCGACCCGAGAAAGGACGGATGCGCAATCGGCTTTTAGCCAGGGATCTCCCTCAATTTTCCTCGGACGGGCCTGTCCCAGGCGGCAAAGGTGTCGTGCGGCGTAGGGGAGGCTCTACGCGGTCTCCCCCTTCCCGCTTCCGCCCCGTCCGTGCGCGGCCTTGATCGCGGCGAGCACGGCCTGCGGATCGGACGGCTTCGCCAGAGCCTCGGCGACCCGGTCACGCTCGTCGCTCTGGTTCGGATCGTTGCGCCGGAACTCCTCGAGGAGCGCGATGATTTTTGCCGTCTTCCGCTCGGAGAGGATGGCGATTTCGAGGGTCAGCTGGTCGCGCCGGTTCGCGAGTTCGTCGTCGTGGCGCTGGGCGATGAGGATCATCGCCGTGAGATAAAGCGCCGCGGTCGACATGGCCATCGACAGGAACGGAAACGGGTATGGATCGGGCGCGCGCCAGCCGGCCGTCCTCAACGCGACGTTGAGGGCGATCCAGACGACGGCGGCGGCGGTGATGACGGCAAGGGTTCTCGGCTGGGCGACCCCCGCGGTCGCGGACGCCGCGAGTTTCTGCAGCGCCCCGGCCGCCCGGTAATGGGCGGCGTGCAGTTCGGCGATCTTCGCGACCGTCTCCTCCACATACGGCGGCACGACCGGCTCTTCGGGCGCCATTGCGCTCCTCCTGCTGGAGCGGAACGCCTCGGCGGCGGCGGCGTTCCGACGGCCAGCGCGCTAGGCCCGCGGTCCTGGCCGGGCAGTTTTCCGCGCGGGCCGCCCGTTGAACGGGACCCTGTTCCGACGCCTGCGCCCCTGTCGCCGGAGCGTTCGACCGCCTCCGGAACGGTTGTCGAGCGGGCAGGTTGAAGCCGCAGCGCGCGCCCCTCGGGGATGCAGTGGCGCCCGCCGCGATTGCGGTTTAAGAAAACTGCAAACCTCTTCCGGACGGAACAAAATGAACGCCGAGCACGGTCACGTCTTCACCCGCCGCCCCCATCCCGCGCCGGTCGCGGCGGACCTCCGGGCGTCGATGCTGGAAGATCCGGGCTTCGGCAAAGTCTTCACCGACCACATGGCCACGATCCGCTGGACACTGGACCGCGGCTGGCATCCCGGAGAGATCCGACCCCGCGAGGCTTTCGTGCTCGACCCGGCGGCCGCCGTGCTGCACTACGCCCAGGAGATCTTCGAGGGGCTCAAGGCCTACCGCGTGCGCGACGGCGGCGTCGTGCTGTTCCGCCCCGAGCAGAACGCCCGCCGCTTCCAGGCCTCCGCCGAGCGGCTGGCGATGCCCGTCCTGCCCGAGGCGGCGTTCCTGCGCGCGATCGAAGAACTCGTGAGGGTCGACGTCGACTGGGTCCCCGGCGGCGACGGCAGCCTTTATTTGCGCCCGTTCATGTTCGCCAGCGAAGCCTTTCTCGGCGTCCGGCCGGCCTCCGAATACCATTTCGTCGTCATCGCCTCGCCGGTCGGCGCCTATTTCAAGAGCGGCAGGAAGGCGGTCAGCGTCTGGCTGTCGGCCGACTACACCCGCGCTGCGCCGGGCGGCACCGGCGCCGCCAAATGCGGCGGCAACTACGCCGCAAGCCTCGTCGCTCAGGCCGAGGCGATCAGGCAGGGCTGCGACCAGGTCGTGTTTCTCGACGCCGCCGAACGACGGTGGGTCGAGGAGCTGGGCGGCATGAACGTCTTCTTCGTCTTCGACGACGGCTCGATGCTGACGCCGCCGCTCGGCGGGACTATTCTGCCGGGCGTCACCCGCGATTCGATCATCGAACTCGCCCGCCGCGACGGCCGGACGGTGCGCGAGGAGCGCTACAGCTACGACGACTGGCGCGCCGACGCGGCGAGCGGTCGATTGCGCGAAGCCTTCGCCTGCGGCACCGCCGCCGTCGTCACCCCGATCGGCGAGATCAAGTCCGCCGGCGGCGGCTTCGTCATCGGCAACGGCGGCGGCGGTCCGGTGGCCGAAACCTTACGGGCGAAACTCGTCGGCATCCAGCGCGGCGAGATCGCCGACGAATTCGGCTGGGTCCGAAGGGTGGTGTGAGTCCTCCGGGCGGCAGGGGGCGCTGATCGGAGTCAACCGGCAAAGCAGGTCGGGAACGCGCCGCGTTCGCAATTGTCGCTTTTATCGGTTTCTTAGGAGAGGTGGCGCAACATCCCGGGCGGCGGTTTGAGGACTCGAGGTGGCGGCCTCCCTCAAGCCGGCGTGCGCGGCATGCCTGTTTGAAGCAGCCGAGAGATCCTCTTCGCCGCCTTTCTCGAGACCAGCGTCGGCATGATCCCCCTTTACTGCTTCGACGGCCGCCTCGACCCGCTCGGCCGCATCCGAAACGCGCCTGGCGCGCTCCTCCCGCCGCGCGCGCCCGCTTGATCGGCGACCTCGCCTGATGCTGGCCCAGTCGCCGCGCGGCGCGGATATAGCGGCGCCTGTCGGCCTCCCGCGGCCCGTGCCGGGCGGGATTTCAGGGCCAGCCGTCCATCTTGGCGGACTGCGATCCGCCCTGACGAAATTTCCCTCGTTCACCTCCCTCCCGGTCTGGCCGCTCCTCGCAGGCGGGGTTACGTGGCTCATCTACGAGCTTCAGCAGCGATCTGGCGTCGAGCTCAATGCGGATGGCTGGGCGTACTGGCAGGGGGCTCAGTCGATCGCCGACGGCTTGGGGTATCGGTATTTCTCCGGCGATCCGATTATCGCCTGGCCGCCGCTGTACAGTTTATATTTGGCGGCGTGGATCAAACTGTTTGGATCGGAAGCCGCGGTACTCACCCTGGCGAACGGCATATTGGCGTCCCTGCAAGCGGTGTTGTGGACCTGCATCTATTGCACTCTCTTTCCGGGCGACCGGGAACGGGCCGGGACTCTGCGCGCCGCGCTATACATCACGCTCACGATTGCGGCCTATGAAAGATCCATTCTCGCACACAATCTGTTTTATACGATATTGCCTGCCTTCATTCTCGCCATCTGGAACGGAATGAATTGTCGCGAACAGCGTCGGCGATATTTCGCAATCCTTTCTTCCTGCCTCGGGATCGCACTGGTCGAGAGCCATATTTCCGGCCTCGCCTACGTCGCCGCGGCGGCATTGCTGTTCGCCGTTTTTTCGGAGGACCGTCTGCGACGCCGGGCGGCCGAAGCCCTGGCGATACTGGCGGCTCCATTGACCGCATGGATCGTTTCGGCCGCGTGGCTGGGGCAGATCGGGGGACATCCGATAGAAGGGGGGCGCTTTTCGTTCGCGCAAACGCTGCTCTTGATTTCCGATGGAATTGGATTTTTCGTTCTGCCTCGCTCGGCGCGATCGCTCGGGCTGATCGTTTCGATCGTCATTCTCGCAGCAATGCTGATCCGCTCTTTCGAGCCGCGACCCCGCCAAACGCTCTTCGTCCTTGCCTTCTGTTTCGTTTCGTTGACCCTGCTCGCCGTCGCCTTCAGCATCACCTGGTTGAACGGCTTTGTCAGCGAATCGAGACATTTGCTGATCGTCCCGCTGCTGGTCATACCGATCCTGACGTCGCATTGCGCGTCTTCCAATAACCTCCTTCTGAAATCGGCTGCTCTCCTTGTGTTTCTGACGCCGTTGTCCAGGACGCTGTCGAACGCGCCTCCGACATCGAACGATCTCGTCCCGGCTAACGCCTCGATCAGTGTTCTTCCCGGTTTCGGCAAGACGATAGACATTGATGGAAAGACATTGGTCGGGCCGATTGCATGGGAGGAGCCGGAGGGTGGTTATTCATCGTCCGGCGCGCCGCATTGGGGAGCTTCGCAAACTGGGGCCGCTGGTCAGCGATAGGTCAGCGAGCGTTTCAAGCTGAACCAGCCCAAGATGGCGCTGCCGGAGGAATCGGATCTCGCGGCAGGCTAGCCTTTACCTTGAACAGCAGCGCGGCCGTGCGCTGTTCATGCAGGGTAAATCCTGTGCGCTAAGTAGTATTACGCATTGCTATCCGCCTCGCGCCGTGGACATTAGTCTCCCGAGAATCACGTTTGAACATTTATTCACTTCACGCGGAGGGCGCCGCCATGGATTTCAATGAACGGCAGCGGATCTTATGCGGACGCTGCAGAGTTCCCGTCCAGATTTCGGTCCCATCGGGCTACGAGACAAATGTCTGTTGCCCGATCTGCGGCCAGAGCGACACCCTCGAGCAAGCCCGGCGCGAAGCCAGCCAGCATACGGCGCATATGCTCCTGTCGAACATGCTCGGCGGGTTGAGGACGAACGACCGGCCGGAGCTCTTTTTTCACTTCGTCGAAGGGGTCGACAACCGGCCGGGCCGAGGAGCCCGCCCTTAGGTTATCGTATCACTCGAGGTGGAACATCTCGACGAGCGGCTCGGAGACGGGGCTGCCGTCGGGATTCGCGGCCATGATGTCCTTCATGTGCTCCCACCAGCGCCGCATCACCGAGTGCTTCGCCACCTCGTCCATTCGGTGGTCGTCCGTGCGCTCGAGATAGGCGAACAGCGTGTTGGTGTCCGGGTCGAGAAAGATCGAATAGTTCCTGACGCCCGAGTCGCCCAGCAACGCCTTCAGCTCCGGCCAGATCGCGTCGTGCCGCCGGCGGTATTCGTGCGCCTCGCCGGGGTTGAGGAACATCTTGAAGGCGTAGCGCTGCATTCGGGGGCCTCCAGATCTCTCCTTCGCCCCGCTTTGGGAGGAGAAGGTGGCGCGATAGGGTGTCGAAGGATGCCCGTCTCTCGACGGGCTATGGCGCCGGATGAGGGGCGACGCCCAACCTTCGCGGGTCCGGCGTAGCCCCTCACCCTGGCCCTCTCGCCGCCCTGCGGGGAGAGGGGACGCTTTCAGAAGTCGAACTTGTCGATGTTCTCCTTGGTGTAGATGAAGGGCGGGCCAAGCAGAATTTCGCTGCCGTTGACCACGTTCAGCTTGCCGAGCTTGCCCGCTTCGACCGAGGTCGAGCCCGGCTTCAGCTTTTCGTCGACGTCCGCGCGCATCACGTAGACCGCTGCATAGCCGAGGTCGATCGGGTTCCAGAGCACCACGGACTTGACGCAGCCGGCATGGACATAGGGCTTCATCGCGTTCGGCGTCGCGAGGCCGACGACCGCGACCTTGCCGCACAGACCCGCCTTGGTCACGGCTTCGGCCGAAGCAGGGGTCGCGACCGAGGTCATGCCGAACAGGCCCTTCAGCTTGTCGCCATATTTGTTGATGAGGGTCGTCGCCTGGTTGAACGAAAGGTTGTTGTCCTCCTGCGCCTCGACCGTCTCGAGCCACTTCATCTTCGGATGGCACTTTTCGGTGTAGGCCTGCATTTCCGCGATCCAGCGCGCCTGGTTGGGCGTGGTGAAGGTCGAGGTGACAATGCCGAAGGCCGCATCCTCGCCGGCCTCCTTGGCCATCGAGTCCATCATCGCCTTGGCGATGCCGTTGAACTCGGCCTGATTGACGAACCATTCGCGCGCGTCCGGCTTCGAGTTGGCGTCGTAGCCGACGACATGGATGCCCTTCGACAAGGCCTTCTTTAGCACCGGCGCGATCGCCACCGGGTCGTTGGCGGCGAACAGGATGCCGTCGACGCCGCTGGTGATGTAGTTGTCGATGAACTTGATCTGCTCGTCGATCTTGGCCTCGGTCGGCCCGTCGGTCTTGACTTTGACGTTACCGAGTTCCTTGGCGGCGTCCTGCATGCCCTTGGAGGTGGCGTTGAAATAGCCGATGCCGATCAGCTTCGGGATGTCGACGAGGTTGATCTCCTTGCCGGCTTTGTTCGGCGGGTTGGTCGGCTGGCCGCCGTCATAAGGCTTCGCCGCCGGCGGCGTCTCGGCCGCGCCTGCGCCGCAGGCGAGCGGGTTGGTCGGCAGATCGTCGGCGCCGTCCCACTTGCTCGCGGCGTTCGCGCCGGTCGCCCATGCCGCGAAGGCGATCGCCGCCGCCGTCGTCAGAAGATGCTTCGATTTCATTATTGCTTCCTTCCCTGCTTCGCCGCCCAGACCGCGGCAAACCTCGTGTTTCTTTAGTCCCGCCGGCGCTGCAGCGAGCTTGCGACGAGCACCGAGAGAATGAGCGCCACGCCGATGACGACGATTGTCGCGTCGCCTTTCACCCCCGTCAACGCCAGACCGTTCTTCAGCAGCTGAATCATCGCGAGCCCGATCGCCGTGCCCCAGATCGTGCCGGACCCGCCGAAGATGCTGGCGCCGCCGAGCACCACCGCCGCGATCACGTCGAGCTCGTAGCCGAGCCCCATGTCCATGCGCGTCGTCGTGACGCGGGAGACGAGCACGAAGGCGGCGAGCCCCGAGGCGAGGCCGGAGAGCGTGTAGACGATGAGCTTGGTCCGATCGACGTTGAGAGCGGAGAAGCGCGCCGCCGTCTCGTTCGCGCCGATCGCATAGAGGGTGCGGCCGAAGGTGGTGCGGTCGAGCGCGACGCCGAACACGACGATGAGGACGAGGAGGATCAGCAATTGTGTCGGAACGCCGAAGACGCTCCCCTGCCCGAGGAAATAGAACCAGTCGGGATAGTCGCGCACCGAATGCGCCTGGCTGACGCCCTCGGCCAGCCCGCGATAGAGCGCGAGCGTGGCGATCGTCATGATGAGCGGCGGCACCTTGATGCGGGTTATGACCAGACCGTTGACGAAACCTGCGAACGCGCCGACGAGCAGCGAAAAGACGATCGCGAGCGGCAGCGGGAAGCCGAAGGTCTTCCACGAATAGCCGAGCATGACGGCGCAGAGGCCGACGATCGCGCCGACTGAAAGATCGATGCCGCCGGTGACGATGACGAAGGTCATCGGCAGGGCGATGAGGCCGATTTCGGTCATCAGCCGGCCCTGGTTCAGGATGTTGTCGAGCGTGAGGAAGCGCTCGTTGAACGCGCCAAGGCCGAGGAGAGCAATGACCAGAATGACGGCGAGCAGCGTCTCGTGGCGCTTGAGCCAGCGCGGCATGCCGCGCGACGGCGTCTTCTGGGCGACGGCGCTCATCTCTTCCAGCCCCGCGCCGCGCGGCGCTGCCGGCGCAAAATGTCGGCGATGACAGTCGCAAGAATGAGGGCGCCGCGCAGGGCGTCCGTCCAGTAGGGCGAGATGTTGACGAAGACGAGGGCGCTGGTGATCTCGGCGATGAGGATGGCGGCCAGGGTGGCGCCGACGACGGTGCCGACGCCGCCCAGGATGCTGACCCCGCCGACGACGGCGGCGGTGATGACGGTGAGCTCGAGGCCGGCCGGGGTGTTCGACTGGATGACGCGCAACTGGGTGGCGTAAACCAGGGTCGCGATGCCAGCGAAGAGGCCGTGCAGCGCAAACACCATGACGACGGTGCGCTGCGGATTGACGCCGCACAGGCGCGCAGCCTCGGCGTTGCCGCCGGTGGCGTAGATCGCCCGGCCGCGGGGCGAATAGCGCATCCACAGCGCAGCGATGGCGGTCGCGACCACCATGATCACGACCGGCATCGGCGCCCCGAAGAGGTTGAGGTCGGCGAGATGGAAGCTCTGCGGCAGGTCGGTGATCCATCTGCCGCCGGTGACGCTGATGAGGCCGCCCTTGAGGATCGACAGCATCCCGAGGGTGACGACAATCGCCGGGATGCGCAGATAGGCGACGACGGCGCCCTGCGCCGCCATCACAAGGACGCCCAGGATCAAGGGGACAACCCACGAAACCAAGGTCGGCGCGCCTGCGACCGCGAGCGATCCGCTGACGGTCGCCAATACGCCGATCAGCGAGCCCACGGATATATCGATGTTGCCGGAAATAATCACCATCGACATGCCGATCGCGGCGATCGCGATATAGGCGTTGCCGAGCAGGATGTCAGCGATATTGCGGTAGGCTAAAAAGCGCGGGTTGATGAAGCCGACGACGACCGCGAGGCCAATGACGGCGACGGCGAGCAGCGCCTCCTGCGAGGCGAATCGTCTGAGGCTTGGCGCCCCCGTGCGCGCCGCGCGTGAAACCGCGGTCGCGGTCACGCCGCCTTCTCCGCTCTTTGCTGTTCGCCCATCATCGCCGCGCCGACCGCTTCAGATGTCGCGTGCGCGCGGTCGAACTCGGCCACGAGCCGCCCCTCGCGCATCACGAGCACCCGGTCGCTCATGCCGAGCACCTCGGGAAGCTCGCTCGAGATCATCAGGATCGCGACGCCCGTCCCGGCGAGCTCGCTCATGAGGCGGTGGATCTCGGCCTTGGCGCCGACGTCGATGCCGCGCGTCGGCTCGTCCAGAATGAGGAGCTTCGGATTGTTGGCGAGCCACTTGCCGAGCACGATCTTCTGCTGGTTGCCGCCGCTGAGGCGCCCGGCGATCTCGTCGACCGAGCTCGTCTTGACGCTGAACCGCTGAACGCCCTCTTCCGCCATGCGGCGTTCGGCGGCGCGGTCGATGAACCCCGCATGGGCGAGCCCGCCGAGCGCCGCAAGCGAGAAATTGTGCAAGACGCTCATCGCCCGGACGAGGCCCTGCACGCCGCGGTCCTCAGGCACATAGGCGATTCCCTTGGCGCGCGCGCTCTCGGGCGATTCGATCCTCACGGTCTCGCCCATGAGCCGGATCTCGCCCGATTCGGCCGGGGTGATGCCGAAGATCGTCTGGGCGAATTCGCTGCGCCCGGAGCCGACGAGGCCGGCGAGCCCGACGATCTCGCCCGCCCGGACGGTTAGGCTCACGCTCTTCGTCAACGGCCGGCGCACGATGTCGCGCGCCTCGAGCACCGGCGGGCCGATCGGGACGACGGTCTTTGGAAAGAGGTTGTCGATCCGCCGGCCGACCATCATCTGCACCAGCTCGGCCGAGGTCGTTTCGGCGACCGGCCTTGCGCCGACATAGGCCCCGTCGCGCAGCACCGTGACCCGGTCGGCGATCTCGAAGATCTCGTCGAGCCGATGGCTGATGTAGACGACGCCGACGCCGCGCGCCTTCAGCCGCCGCACGATGTCGAAGAGCCGCGTCACGTCGCTCTCGGTCAGCGCCGCGGTCGGCTCGTCCATGATCAGGATGCGGGCGTCGTGCGACAGCGCGCGCAGGATCTCCACCCTTTGCCGGTTGCCGACCGAAAGCGCGCCGACGATCTGATCGGCCGCGAGGTCGTCGATCTCGAGCGAGGCGAGAAGCGCCTCGGCCTTGGTCCGCATGGCGCGCCAGTCGATTCGGCCAGCGCCGCCGAGAGGCGCGTGGCCGAGGAAGATGTTCTCGGCGACGGTGAGCTCGGGAAAGAGCAGGAGCTCCTGATAAATCGTCGCCACGCCGGCGCGCTTGGCGTCTTCGGGCGTGGCGAAGCGGACCTCGCGGCCGTCGATCAGGATCGCGCCGCTGTCGGCCTGGTAGACGCCAGATAGGATTTTGATCAGCGTCGACTTTCCGGCGCCGTTCTCGCCGAGCAGAGCGTGGACCTCGCCCGCCTTCACCTCGAACGACACGCCGGAGAGCGCGCGGACGCCCGGGAACGCCTTCTCGATGTCCCGCGCCTGCAGGAGCGGGGGCGTCGAACCGGGGTCGGTCATGCCGCCTCCGTCGTATTGGCCTCGGGGTCGACGACGATCGCGTGCACGCCCGCCTCCTTCAGCATGGCGAGAGCCTCCGGCGGCGCGGCCGCATCGGTGATGAGCGCGGAAATGCGCGACAGCGGGCAGACGACGAGGCTCCCGCGGGCGGCGAATTTGGAGGCGTCCGCCAGCACCACCAGCCTGTCGGCGCGCTTCAGGAGCTTATTTTCGGCGCGGGCGATCAGCGCGTCCCCCTCGATCACGCCGAGCGGCCCGATCGAGGCCGCGCTCATGAACATGAGCCGGGCCGAATAGTGCTGGATGGCGTCGTCATCGAACGGCGCCACGATCAGCTTCTGGTCGCGGTAGACCTCGCCGCCGGGCAGGGCGACGCGGTTCTGCGTCTCGTGGATCAGGAACTCCGCCAGAGGGTAGGAATTCGTCAGAATCTTCAGCCGCGTGCCCCGGAGGAAGTCGGCCATCTGGAACGTGGTGGTGCCGCCGTTGATGATCACGACGTCGCCGGTCGCGCACATCTCGACCGCCCTGCGGGCAATGGCGCGCTTGGCGGCGATGTTGATCGTGTGGCTCACGTCGAACGAACGGGTCGCGAGCGGCCTCGAAGACATCGGCCGGGAGAAGGCGTCGCCGACCGCCTGGATGCCACCGTGCAGACGCTCGGCGAAGCCTGCTTCGGCCAGACGTCCGGCGTCTCGGCGGGCGGACGCGGCGGATGCGCCGGTCGCAGACATGATGTCCGCGATCGAGACAAAACCCCGCTCGGCCAGCAGTTTCTTGACGATTTCGGCGCGCTCACGCTCGCGCATGGCCCTTTGGCGTTCCTCAACTCGTTTTTGCTTGGACGCTACTTTGCCATCGGGAACGAGGGCTGTCAATCAGGAGCGGTCACACTCGCTCAACGAAAAGCACATCGCGTTGCCGATATTGACGTATTGCAATCATTTGCGTAGTCTTCGCTCATAATCGCTCGACAAGGGAGAGGAACGACCGATGAGCGGCCAGCAATCCGGCCTCGACGCGGCCTTGCCCGACCTGTGGGACGACGCTCATGCCGCCGAGCTCGACGAGCCGGGCCTGCTCCTCTATCGCTCGAACCTTCTCGGCAGCGACCTTCGCATCACCAACTTCGGCGGGGGCAACACGTCCGCCAAGCTGATGGGCGCCGATCCGCTGACCGGCGAGCCGGTCGAGGTGCTCTGGGTCAAAGGATCGGGCGGCGACATCGGATCGATGAAGCTCGACGGCTTCTCGACCCTCTATCTCGACAAGCTTCTCAGCCTCAAGTCGGTCTATCGCGGCCTCGCGCACGAGGACGAGATGGTCGCGCTGTTCAACCATTGCACCTTCAGCCTCAATCCGCGCGCGACCTCGATCGACACGCCCCTGCACGGCTTCGTGCCGCACCCGCATGTCGATCACGTGCACGCCGACGCGGTGATCGCGATCGCGGCGAGCGAAAACGCAGAAGAGCTCACGCAAGAGGCCTTCGGCGGCGAACTCGGCTTCCTGCCCTGGCAGCGGCCGGGATTCGACCTCGGCCTCAAGCTCGGCGTCATGGCGGAGGCGAACCCGAAGCTGAAGGGCGTGGTGCTCGGCGGCCACGGCCTCTTCACCTGGGGGCCGACCTCGAAGGCCTGCTACGAGACGACGATCGCCACGATCAACAAGGCCTCCGCCTGGCTCGCCGCCCGCGCGCGTGGGCCCGCCTTCGGCGGCGAGGCCATGAAGGCGCTGCCGCCCGAGCGGAGGCGCGAGGTCGCGGCAAAGCTCATGCCGGCGATCCGCGGCCGCATCTCGGCGGGCGAGCGCAAGGTCGGCCATTTCACCGACGCGCCGGAAGTGCTCGAGTTCGTCGACTCGCGCGACCTGAAGAGGCTCTCCGCGCTCGGAACGTCCTGCCCCGATCATTTTCTGCGCACCAAAATCCGGCCGCTGGTGCTACCATTCGACGCGGCGACCATGAACCTCGAGGCGGTCGTGGCGTCGCTCGACGAGCGGCTCGCGGCCTATCGCGCCGATTACGCCGCCTATTACGAGCGCTGCAAGCGGCCGAGCTCGCCCGCGATGCGCGATCCGAACGCCGTGGTCATCCTCGTCCCCGGCGTCGGCATGCTGACCTTCGCCAGGGACAAGGCGACGGCGCGGATCGCGGCGGAGTTCTACGTCAATGCGATCAACGTCATGCGCGGCGCCTCGAGCGTCAGCCGCTATGTCGGGCTCGCCGAGCAGGAGGCCTTCGATATCGAATACTGGCTTCTGGAGGAAGCCAAGCTTAAGCGCATGCCGAAGCCGAAATCGCTCGCCGGGCGCGTCGCCTTCATCACCGGCGGCGCGGGCGGCATCGGGCGGGCGATCGCCCAGCGCCTGATCGGCGAAGGCGCCTGCGTGGTGCTGGCGGACATCGACGCAACGAGCCTCGAAGGGACCGTCGCCGAATTCCGCAAGGCGTTCGGCCGGGACGCCGTCGCCGGCGCGCTCGCCGACGTCACGGACGAGACGGCGGTCGCCGCCGCCTTTCGCGACGCGGTCGTCGGCTACGGCGGGGTCGACATCGTGGTCGCCAACGCGGGGATCGCCTCGGCCGCGCCGTTCGAGGACACATCGCTCGAGCTATGGAACCGCAACATCGCCATTCTCGCGACCGGCTATTTCCTCGCCGCCCGCGAAGGCTACCGCATCATGAAGGAATCTGCGCTCGGCGGAAGCATCGTGTTCGTCGCCTCGAAGAACGCGCTCGCCGCCTCGCCCGGCGCCTCCGCCTATTGCACGGCGAAGGCGGCCGAGGTGCATCTCGCGCGCTGCCTCGCGCTCGAAGGCGCGCCGCTCGGCATTCGCGCCAACGTCGTCAATCCCGACGCGGTGCTGCGCGGCTCAAAGATCTGGCAGGGCGAGTGGCGGGCGCAGCGGGCCGCGTCCAACAAGGTCGCCGAATCGGACCTCGACGAGATGTATCGTCAGCGGTCGCTCCTGAAGCGTTCCGTCTATCCGGAAGACATCGCCGAGGCGGTCTATTTTTTCGCCTCCGATCTCTCGGCCAAGAGCACCGGCAACATTCTCAACGTCGACGCGGGCAACGCGGTCAGCTTCACGCGGTAACGGCACGGTCGGATTCAGCCAAGCCGCCTCCCGGTCAAGCGTTGGCGGATGTTCTCTGGACCCCCGCTTCCGGTGACACGGTGGGACCGACACCGGCTGCACTGACCGTCACGGGCCTCAGCCTCACGCAGTAGCGGCGCGGTTGGAGGAGCAAGGCGATCTTTCCGACCGGAGGCGCGCGGGAGCGCAACGCGCGTTTCGCCAAAGCCCGGATACCGGCTGCCAACAGGGTGATAATTCGTCCATAACAACGAAAGCACAGGGCGGGAAAGCGCACTATGGGCGGAGGGAGCGCATGCAGGGGTCGCTTGTGGAAGGAGCGGAGTCCGGGTGAAAGCCGTCATCCATTGCGTTCGCGAACTGGACCACACTCCAGTCTAGGGTGGTTGCACCAGAGCGCCAGCCCTGGCCTGGAGGCCCAGTCGGTGGGAGACATGGTTGAGCAACTGAAAATTGGTTGGTCCCGAGTTCAGCACAGTGCGTGGCGGCCTCCAGCGAGGCGCGGGCCTCTTCGAGTCTCCCCATCTTGAGCAGAATGTGACCGCGAAAATGATGGTGGGGCGCCCGGCCGGGCTCCAGTTTGACTGCCTCGTCGATCGCAGCCAGCGCCTCATTCCAGAGCTTGTTGAGGGCCAACAGGTCTGCCAACAGCCGATGGTGTCGAGGGACCCCGGGAGCGAGCCTCGCGCAGGCTCGTGCGTATTCCAGTGCTTCATCGACATCGCCGGCTTTGCGCAATTCATCGGCCAAGCAGAAGTTCGCCAGACCGTCGCTTCGCTTCCGCTTGACCCAACTTTGTGCAAGCGGAAGAATGTCCGGGCTTCCAGCATCAAATTGCCGCAACGCTGTCACTTTGAATCCGATGATTTCCGCATTGTCAGGATCCAATCGTAGGGCCTCATTCAGCGTCACGAACATAAGATCGCAATTCCCATCCCGGCGATATTCACTCGCCAAACGGAAATGATGTTTGA
This sequence comes from uncultured Alphaproteobacteria bacterium, assembly GCA_963823165.1. Taxonomy (GTDB): domain Bacteria; phylum Pseudomonadota; class Alphaproteobacteria; order Rhizobiales; family Beijerinckiaceae; genus Roseiarcus. The sequence goes on from CAWGKV010000025.1 coordinate 97,085, forward strand.
AATTCGCGGGGTCCCTCGCGGCCGCCTCGCCAAACTTCTCGATAGCTTCGGCACGTTCACCAACTTTGGCGAGCAAATCGCCCAAATAGTGAATCCATGATACAGCTTCGCCCTTTCTTGTCTCAGTCAGGTCCGCCAAGTCTATGGCGCGCCTTGCGTGTGCGATCGCCAGATCGAGCTTGCCTAATTTCATCCAGCATCGGCTGAGATTATATTCTCTCGCCGCGCGATAATGATCTTGCTTTGGGTTCAAATGCGTGTGGTGGCGCACCAAATCTTCTAGTTTACGCTCTCGAACTACGAGACAGGCTTTCGACAACAACTCCAGATAATCGGCCGCGGGAGAATCGAGCTCTTTTCCAAAGATTTTATTATCGCTACGCTGCATTGCAAGGATCGCGCGCGCCAACCAGTTCAAGGCGGCATCGGTGTCGCCAACACGCATAAGTCTTCTGCCAATTTCGCCGAGTACGACAACGTCGTCTTGAAAGTTGTTTTCACCTTCTTGTTGAAGGCGTTCAAATTCTTTGGCCCCGAGCGCTCTTGGATTATCTCTCAATTTGTATGCTGCCGACCGGAGGCTGAGCCTGCGCGCGTATGACTCTGAAAAATTGATCTCTTCAAAAGTATAAGAAAGAGTCGAAGCGACGTTTTTATCAATAACTTCCCATAATCTTCTCGCAACATCTTGGGATAGAGCGCATTTGCGATCAATGACAGCGGTATAATCTTCCGCACTCAGCTGCACCGATTGAGGAATGATTGAAATTTTTTGAGAAATATTGCTATCCACGTAGTAATTATCGAATGTTTCTGCCAGATAGGTTGCGCCATTAGCAACTACATCTTCGTATTTTACAACATATCCTCCAGTACGTCGTTTGTGCTCCAGCCATCCTTCGTAGAAACGATTGTACATATTCGCAAATCCGACAATGGGATCGATACCATCAAACAATTGTGGACGATTTAGTTTGATGTCCTTAGGGGAATTCAATAAGCAGCTCTGCAGCCAGAGAATTGGATGACGCGCAACAATGACAACTTTGTCGCCAATCGGCAGATCAGCTGCCTCCTCCCGAAATGCGTGTTTCCAGACATGTCGATCTGTGAAATCGAGATCCGGAAGAGCAGCCTTAAGTATTTGCTCAACATACGTTGATCCAGTACGCTGCAGCCCGACATACGACATTTCTTGGCGAGCTTGATTAATCAATTGTCGTCTTCCGCTATCTCTTAGTTCAGTCAATTGCCGCACAAAGCGAGGTAATCGTTTGCGCTGCGCCACCACGTAACTATTAGGCTTCAAGTTTCATCTTGGTCAAGGAGTAAAAAGCCGAACCCAAAGTCTCTCGTTAACTTTGATCGCCCGAACCCAAGCTGACTACGGAATGGCGATGTGAGTCTGGTCAGCGAAGCCGAGCCGTGGACCGGCTCGTTTTTTGACAAGCCTCTGTTCGTGCCGGGGAGCGGGTGGTGGTCGCCCCTACGAAATGGAGGTCGGACGCAACAGCGCCGCCCAAGCGGGCGGGATTCTGCATGGGCTCAAAGAAGGCGCAGCGCCACGCGACCGCTGCGCTCTTCCGCTACGCGCGATAGCCTGCAAAACCGAGGCCAGCGAAGCCCGTCAGCATCATCGCCCAAGTCGAGGCTTCCGGCGCCGTTGCGATGTCAAGCGTGAAGTTCTGGTTCGCCCCAGCCCCCCGGGTCCGAACCCGGTGTAGGAGTCTAGCCCACAGACGTCGTCGGCCCGGTGTTTATATACCGCACGGCCGGCCGCAGGGCGGCTGGCCCGGATGAAAATCCGCCGCTAAATGTCAGACCAGTTAGATCGATGCTTCCGCTCCCGGTCGCGTCTAGGTTACCCCCTGTTTGAGAGTGACGGTATAGGCCTGGGCGGCTCCGGCGGCCGATAGCGCCAGTGCGGTCATGCATGGCGGCGCCAGTTGCTTAAGACAGGAATTGTAGAACAGTTTCATTATGTTCCTCCCCGCGAGAGCCTTGCTCTGCACTTCAGCCCACAGTGGCTTCGAACTGAGCGGGATATCCCTGCGGCGTTAACTGCCTCCTCACTCACGACTCCTCAATGGCAGAGGAACAGAACAATATTCCGCACGCCGTGCGGTGATGGAGAAGCGCCTTTCGTGACCCAATCTCTCCCTCCAAAAAGCGCGCCGGGCCGCCTCACGATCGATCTTTCTGCGCTGGCGGACAATTGGCGAAAACTCGCCGACCGAGCGGCGCCTGGCCGATGCGCGGCGGTCGTGAAGGCGAACGCCTATGGAATCGGCCTCGACCGGGCGGCGCCGGCGCTGTGGGACGCGGGCGCCAGAATTTTCTTCGTCGCCCATCTCGGCGAGGGTTTTGAAGCGCGGCGCCTGCTTCCGGACGAGGCGGAGATTTACATCCTCAACGGCCTCGAGGCGGGGGCCGATCCAGTCGATTACGCCGCACATCGCCTGAAGCCGGTGATCGGAAGCGAGGCGGAGCTCGAGCGCTGGTCCTCCCTGGCGAGAGGGCGCGGCCGCACCCACCCCTGCGCCTTGCATCTCGACACCGGCATGAGCCGGCTCGGCTTCGATTCGCTCGCCGCTCTGCAGCGCGCGATGGGACGGGCCGGCGCGAGGAGCGGCGCCGACCTCTTGATGAGTCATTTCGTCTCGTCGGAGCGGCCGGACGATCCGATCAACGCAGAGCAGGTCGCTCGGTTCAAGGCTGCGCGGAAGGCGTTTCGGCGCCTTCCCGCTTCACTCGCCAATTCGTCCGGCATGTTTTTGGACGCGCGCCCGGTCTACGATCTCGCCCGGCCCGGCTACGCCCTCTACGGAGGCAATCCGACCCCAGGCAAGCCGAACCCGATGCGCCCGGTCGTGACGCTCAGCGTCGCCGTCCAGCAGACGCGCTGGATCGAGGCCGGCGCGACCTGCGGCTACAACGCCCAATGGACGGCTGGCCGGCGGACGCGACTCGCGACTCTGCTCGCCGGCTACGCCGACGGCCTGCCGCGCGGGGCCGGCGCGACCGTCGGGCGGCCGGGAGCCGAGGTGGTCATCGCGGCAAAACGCTGCCCGCTGGTCGGCCGCATTTCGATGGACCTGAGCGTCGCCGACGTCACCGACCTGCCGGAGGAATCCGTGTTTCCAGGCGTCGGAGCGGAGTTCTTCGGCGCGGCCGCGGACCTCGACGATTTCGCCGCGCGGAGCGGCACGATCGGCTACCAGGTGCTGACCAGCTTGGGCAGGCGCTACCGGCGTTTCTACAGTGAAGGACCGGAGGGATAGCGTTATAAATGCAAATCCGCGAGGCCGTCGCCGGCGACAGCGAACAAGCCTGCAACGTGATGCGCCGCTCGATCACGGAGCTCTGCGCCGCCGATCACGGAAACAATTCTGCCATCCTGGCCCGCTGGCTCGCCAACAAGACCCCTGAAAACGTCGCCGTCTGGATCGCGCGGCCCGACAGCTCCCTGCTCTTGGCGGTCGAGGGCGGCGCGATCGTCGCCGTCGGCATGGTGACCGACGCCGGGGAGATTTTGCTCAACTACGTCTCGCCCGACGCGAGGTTTCGCGGCGTCAGCAGAGCGCTCCTCGCCGCGCTCGAATCCAGGGCGGCGGAGCGCGGCGCCTGGCAGTGCCGTCTCGAGAGCACGGAAACGGCGCATCGCTTCTACCGCCGCGCCGGCTATGTCGAGGACGGATCGCCGAACGAAAAATTCGGCATGGCGTCGGGCTACCGGATGACGAAGGTTTTGGCAAAGTGGAGGTCTTGATCGCGGGCGAGCGCTGTCGCCTGCTCGCGTCGCCGCCGAGGTCATCTCCTGCCTCGAGCGACCGGGCGCCGAGTGCTTTAGACAATAGCCAGGAATAGCGCCAGGGCGCGGTTGACGCGCACGATAAGCGCATCGTCAGCGGCGCCGATCGCCGCGCCGACTTTGGTCGCAGGTACGACAGTGATCTTGTCGATGGCGATCTGCGAAGGCTGACCCAATCCGTTCTGCGGAGACGGCGCGACGTCGATCCGAAGCTGAGGCGCGTCATCGCGCAGGGTCGTCGTCAAGGGACAAATCACGACAGACGGCAACTCATTGAACAAGTCGCTCTGCACCACCAAGGCGGGTCTCGGCTTGCCGTAATCTCCCGGGGTCGCAACCGTCACGAATTGGCCCCGACGCATTATCGCTCCGGCCACTCATAGACGCTCTCCATGAATTGCATGATTTCATCGCCGCCCGGATCGCCTGCCGCAATTGCGCGCGCCTGCTTGCGGCACGCCTCGACAAAGCCTGGGGCCGTCACGTCCGGAACCCAAATTTGTACGGGACGAAGGCCGGCTGCCCGCATGCGCTGCCTATAGGACGCCATTCGTTTGGACGCTGGAACTGGGTTGCTGCTTGGACGCGCCATGATATTCTTGTAACATGTTACGCCGGCTCACGCAATCCTGCGTTGGTGGAGGCTGTTATCGGGTGTGGTGGGCAAACGGAATTTTGTCCAGCCAGCGCGGCGTCAGCGGTTTCGCGTCTGCCTGCGGGCGTCAATGCGCGCGGGCCACCGCAAACTCGACCGCGTCGCGCAACGCGTGCTTCCAGGCCGAGGCGGGGAAGAGCTCCAGCGCGTCGAGCGCCATGGCGCCGTAATGGCGGGCGCGCTCGATCGTATCCTCGATGGCGCGGTGCTTCTTCATCGTGCCGAGCGCGATTTCGAGATCGCCTTCAACGACCTCTCCCTTCTCGAGCGTGCGGCGCCAGAATTCGCGCTCCGTCGGCGTGCCCCGCCGGAAGGAAAGCACCACCGGCAGGGTGATCTTGCCTTCGCGGAAATCGTCGCCGACGTTCTTGCCGAGCTTGGCCGACGAGCCGCCGTAGTCGAGCGCGTCGTCGATCAGCTGAAAGGCGATGCCGAGATTGGCGCCGTAGCCGCGACAGGCGGCGATCTCGGCCCTGGGCCGGCTGGCCAGAATCGGACCGACCTCGCAAGCGGCGGCGAATAGGGCGGCGGTCTTGGCGCGGATGACGGCGAGATAGGCGTCCTCGGTCGTCTCGGTGTCCTTGGCGGCGGAAAGCTGCATCACCTCGCCCTCGGCGATCACCGCGGCCGCGCTCGACATGACTTCGAGACAGCTGAGCGAGCCGACCTCGACCATCATCTTGAACGCCTGGCCGAGCAGAAAATCGCCGACGAGCACGCTCGCCTCGTTGCCCCACAGCACCCTGGCGGCCGCCTTGCCGCGCCGCATGTCGCTCTCGTCGACGACGTCGTCGTGCAGGAGCGTCGCGGTGTGCATGAATTCGACCGCGGCGGCGAGCTTGACGTGGCCCGTCCCGGCGTAGCCGCACATCCCCGCGGTGGCGAGCGCGAGGATCGGGCGCAGCCTCTTGCCGCCGGACGAAATGAGATGATTGGCGACCTCCGGGATCATCGCGACGTCCGATCCGGTGCGTGACAGAATCGTCTGGTTCACCCTCTCCATGTCGTCCGCCACGAGCGTCGTCAGCGGCTCGATCAAACGATCGACCGGCCTTTCTCCCAGCGGTACGACAACGCCCACGAGAATGCTTTCCCTTGCCAGACCACCTCATTCGACCATAAAGACGCCAAAACGACGGGGCAAGGCGCCCCTCGAGGATCGCCGTTGGTCGAACTTCTGCGCACGAACGATCTCGTCCTCATCAGCGTGATCGAATCCCTGTTGAGAGCGGCGGACGTCAATTTCTTTGTCGCCGACCAGAACATGGCCGCGGTCGAAGGATCGCTCGGCTTCCTGCCGAGGCGGATTCTGATCGAGGCGCGGGAGGAAGCGCGGGCGCGCCGCCTTTTGACCGAGGCGGGCCTCGCTGCCGAACTGCGCCGTGGCTGAGCCGGGGAGCGGCCGCGACGCTCCGGACGCATTATCCAGCGACGCGTGGCTCGGCGGACGCCTGGTTCTGGCCCAGCCGATGCGCGGCCACCGGGCAGGGACAGACGCCGCCCTGCTTGCTGCGGCGGCGGATCTCTCCGACGGGCGATTGGTCGACGTCGGCGCCGGGGTCGGCGCAGTCGCTCTCGCAATCCTCGCCCGCCGGCCGCGCGCCACAGCCGACCTGGTCGAGATCGACCCCGATCTGGCGGTCCTCGCCGCCGGCAACGCGGCGCGCAACCGACTGGCCGAACGCGCTCGGATCCTCCAGCTCGACGTCTGCGACGCTCGCGCCCGGCGCGAGGCCGGGCTCGCCGATAGTGCGGCCGAGGCGATCGTCACCAATCCGCCCTTCTTCGACCTCGGGACGGTTCGCGTCTCGCCCGAGCCCGCCCGGGCGCGCGCTCATGTGTTTGGCGGCGAAACGGGCGCGGAGCCGCTCGCCGCCTGGATTCGCGCCTGTCTCGCGATCCTCGAGCCCGGAGGGCGCTTCGTCATGATCCACCGGCCGGAAGCGCTGGCGGCGATCCTCGCCGCAGCTGAGAACAGGCTGGGCGCGCTTGCGCTTCTGCCGGTCTATCCCCGTGCCGGCGCCTCCGCCCGGCGGCTCCTGGTGTCAGGGGTGAAAGGCTCGAGAGCGCCCCTCAGGATCGCCCGGGGCCTCGTCCTGCACGAGCCGGACGGCCGGCTGACGGGCGAAGCGGAGGCGATCCACCGCGGCGAGGCGCTGATCGACTGGCCTCTGTAGGCGCGGGCGTCGACCGCGCAAGCCGCGCTCACCGCGCGCGGCTACAAAGGGCCTGTAGGCGCGGGCGTCGACCGCGCAAGCCGCGCTCACCGCGCGCGGCTACAGCGGGCCTGTGGCGCCGGCTTCGACCGCGCCAGCCGCGCTCATCGCGCGCGGCGACAGGGGCCCGTAGGCGCGGCGTCGACCGCGCAAGCCGCGCTCACCGCGCGCGGCTACAAAGGGCCTGTAGGCGCGGGCGTCGACCGCGCCAGCCGCTCACCGGGCGCGGCTATAGCGGGCGGCGACAGTTTGAGCGGCCATCGCCCGCTGCTATGCTCTCCCTCCCGGCAACCCGGCGAGGCAAAGATGTCCGACGCGTTTTTGAGTCACATCCGGGCGACGCTCGCCAGGATCGAGGCGGACGGCCTTTTCAAGCGCGAGCGCCTGCTGACCGGCCCCCAGGGCGGGCGCATCCGCGTCGCCTCGGATACCGGCGAGCGCGAGATGCTGAACCTCTGCGCCAACAACTATCTCGGCCTCGCCGATCATCCGGAAGTGGTCGCGGCGGCGACGCAGGCGATGGAGGCGTTCGGCTTCGGTATGGCCTCGGTGCGGTTCATCTGCGGCGCCCAGACGCTGCACCGCGAGCTCGAACAGGCGATCGCAAGACACCTCGGCAAGGACGACGCGATCGTGTTCGCCGCCTGCTTCGACGCCAATGGGGGCGTGTTCGAGCCGCTCACGGGCGACGAGGACGCGATCATTTCCGACAGCCTCAACCACGCCTCGATCATCGACGGCGTTCGGCTCTCCAAGGCCAAACGCTACCGCTTCGCCAATTCCGACATGAACGAGCTCGAGGATCGGCTGAGAGAGGCCGACGCGGAGGGGGCGCGGTTCAAGCTGATCGCGACCGACGGCGTGTTCTCGATGGACGGCTATGTCGCAAAACTCCCGGAGATCTGCGCGCTGGCCGACCGTTACGGCGCGCTGGTGCTGGTCGACGACGCCCATGCGACCGGGCATCTCGGGGAGAAAGGCCGTGGCACGCCGGCGCTGACCGGCGCGGGCCAGCGCGTCGACATCGTCACCGGCACCTTCGGCAAGACGCTCGGCGGCGGCATGGGCGGCTTCGTCGCCGCCGCGCAGCCGGTCGTCGACCTCCTGCGCCAGCGGGCGCGGCCCTATCTGTTTTCGAACTCGCTCGCGCCGCCGGTCGCCGCCGGCGCCTTGAAGGCGCTGGAGATCGCGATTCATTCCGACGACCGCCGCGCGCTGCTTCAGGATCACGCGAAGCGTTTCCGGGCGGGGATCGGGGCTGCCGGCTTCGAGATCCTGCCCGGCGTGACGCCGATCATTCCGGTAATGCTCGGCGAGGCGCGGATTGCACAGGATCTCGCCCGCGCGCTCGACGAGCGCGGCGTCTATGTGGCGGGCTTCTTCTATCCGGTGGTGCCGAAGGGCGCGGCGCGCATCCGCACCCAGATGTCGGCGGCGCTCGACACGCAGGACGTCGATTTTGCCGTCTCGGCCTTCGCCGACGCCGGCCGCGCCCTCAAGATCCTATGACCTCACGATTCCGACGGCGAACGCCGGCGGCGGGAGTTGCTCGAACAGGGGACACGATGCTCGGCTATGACAAATTCGGCAGTGGCCCGAGAACGGTCATTGCGCTGCATGGCTGGTTCGGCGACGAACAGACTTTTGCCCCGCTCTATCGCGCTCTCGATCCCGAAGCCGCGACCTGGATCTGCCCGGCCTACCGCGGCTACGGCGCATCGAAGCGTCTCGAAGGCCCCTACGACATCGACCAGATCGCCAAGGACGTCGTCGCGCTCGCCGACCATCTGAACTTCGGCGCGTTCAGCCTGGTCGGCCATTCCATGGGCGCCAAGGCCGCGCAGAGGGTGCTGGCCGATGCGCCCTCGCGGGTGGAGAAGCTGGTCGCCGTGACCCCGGTGCCGGCCTCGGACATGGGTTTCGACGACGCGACCTACGCCATGTTCGAAAGCGCCGTGAGCAATCCGGACGCGGCGCGCGGGATCGTCGCCTTTTCGACCGGCGGACGTCTGAGCAAACGCTTCATCGACGAGATCGCGTTCTACCCGAGGAAGTTCGCCCTCGACGCCGCCTTCCTGGGCTATCTCGCGAGCTGGGCCAGGACCGACTTCCATCGCGAGATCGTCGGCAAGACGCTGCCGGTGAAGGTGATCGTCGGCCAGCACGACGGCGGGTTGACGGCCGACGTGATGAGGGCGACCTACATGGCGCACTACCCCAACGCCGAGCTGGAGGTGATGGCAAATTCGGGCCATTACCCGATGGACGAGACGCCGATCGCGCTGGCGACGTCGATCGAGGTCTTCCTGAGCAAGTGATTTGCGCCCGATGAACGGAGTCGGGTGAGCCCCAGCTGACCATCGAAAGGCGCCGCCGATGAAAGCCCTCGTCAAGCAGAAGCCCGAGCCCGGCCTTTGGCTGAGCGACGACGTTCCGATCCCCGCGATCGGTCCCGACGACGTTCTGGTCAAGGTCCACAAGACCGGCATCTGCGGCACCGACATCCACATTTTTAACTGGGACGCATGGGCGCAGAAGACGATCCCGACGCCGATGACGATCGGCCACGAATATGCGGGCGAGATCGCCGCCATCGGGCCGAACGTCCGGCGGCTCGCAGTCGGACAGCGCGTATCCGGCGAGGGCCACGTGATCGGCATGCGGAGCCGCGCGGCGCGCGGCGGGCGGTATCACCTCGACCCGGAGACTCGCGGCATCGGGGTCAACATCCCCGGGGCCTTCGCAGAATACGTGCGCGTCCCCGCCTTCAACATCGTGCCCCTGCCCGACGACGTCGATGACGAGCTGGGCGCGATCCTCGATCCGCTCGGCAACGCGGTCCACACCGCGCTGTCCTTCGACCTCGTCGGCGAGGACGTGTTGATCACCGGGGCGGGGCCGATCGGCATCATGGCCGGCGCGGTCGCCCGCCATGTCGGGGCGCGGCACGTCGTGATCACCGACGTCAATCCGAAGCGGCTTGAGCTCGCGGCCGAAGTCGCCGACGTGGCGCCGGTCGACGTGTCGAAGGAAGATCTGAAGGAGACGATGAGCCGCCTGAAGATGACGGAGGGTTTCGACGTCGCGCTCGAAATGAGCGGCGCGCCGGCGGCCTTCGACCAGCTGTTCAATTCGGTGGTGACCGGGGGCCGGGTCGCCCTCCTCGGCCTGCCGGCCAAGCCGACCCTGGTCGACTGGAACAAGGTCATCTTCAAGCAGCTGACGCTGAAAGGCATTTACGGGCGCGAGATGTTTGAGACCTGGCACAAGATGATCGCGATGCTGGAGAGCGGGCTGAACGTGCGCAAGGTCATCACCCACCGCCTGCCGGTCAGCCAGTTCCTGGCCGGCTTCGAGACCATGCGCCACGGCGACAGCGGCAAGATCGTGCTCGACTGGACCGCGCCATAATCCGACCAAATGCGAAAGCAGCGCAGTCAGAGAGGCGCCGCGTCGGCTCGAAGTGACCGAAGGCCTTGCAGCGGGACTCATAATCGGCGCCGGCGCTGTGCTCCCTCAGCCAGTGGCGGGACCGGGTCGCGCGAGGTGGTTTCGTCGGCCATCACCGGCTTCCTTGGGATGGGGGAGCCTGTCAGCCCATGCTTGCCTGACGAACTCGGGCCGATCGGACAGCAGTCGGCCGGGTTCACCTGCGCGGGGAACTCGGCCGACGGAACGATCATCGAATGAGACTTTCCTCGGAGAAGGAGGTCGCTTGGCGATCAGCCTCGCGTTCCCGTGCGCCTCTCCGGCTCAGTCTCCAGTCGCCTTGCGGGGTCTCGCGCCAGCCGCAGGCCAAGCTCCGGCTCGGTGAATATATCCTCGCGCACGAGCGTTTCGGCGGGCTGCTGTGCGCGCGGCCAGACCGGAAGGACCGTGCGGCCCCACTCGCCGTTGATCATTTCCGCGGCGGAGAGATAAGCGGCGACGGCCGCCGTCACGAGCCCGGCATAGCCGCCGGCGTAATAGACGCCGTGCCAGCCGCCCCAATCGCCGACTGCAAGCAGCGCCAGCGTGATCCACCACGCCAGGAACACCACCTGAAGCACCATGTTGTGGCGGAAGGACGCGATCCACATGTAGAAGGTGAACGCGCACCAGACGATCAGGTACCAACCGACGAACGAGATGGGCGCCGGCGCGGGTACGCTTCCGGCCGCCGCGCCCGCCGCGCCCGCTGCCGGCTCCGCGACGCCGAAGACGCCCAGGTAGGAGACGAGCGATATATAGAACGCCCCGTAGCTCAGGAACGCCACCGTTGCGAAGGTATTTCCGCGGAAATACGAAAGAATTCCAGCGATAGCCAGCACGGCCCCGCCATAGACAAGCGCCATGGGCAGGACGACTGACATGCTCTTGGCATCGTACCAGCCAGAATTGACCATGCTGAACAGCCAAGTGGTCAAGGCGAACGCGACGAGCCCGAGGGGCGCGGGATTGGCGAGTTTGTTTTCCATCATATGCTCCCGAAGCGGTTGACTCCCGCCCGCCTTATTGACCTCCTTTGGACTCGTCCTTCCCGGTCCCCTTGGCGCGCGCCCTGCGCGACGTTATCTGATTTAGGCATGAACGCCGGCGAGCAGCGGTGGTTCCCCTTTTGGATCAAATAGCCTCTCGCTCATGCTAGGCGGAGCGCCTGTGTTTCGCTCCGCCTCCACGAACGTTCGCCGACGGCGCGGATAGCGCGGCGCATGCCAGGGGCGGCGATAGAGCCCGGCCTTGCCGCGCGTCAGGAACGGTGGAAAGCGGGCGGTCCCAGGGATCTTTGTCGCCTTCGCTTGTCTGTTCAGAACCAGCGTCTGACTGACGTTGCAGCCGCTCGGGGGCTGCGTCGCGCGGCGCAATGTCGGGACCATGCCGGCGCTGGACTTTTCCGAGACTTTCTTTCCTGTTACCGTTCGAGCCGCTCGTGGGGCAGACCGACGAGAGCAAGCGGCGCAATTATCAAGAGGCGTCGGCGACAGGCTGGCGGAAATCCGTGACTGTCCATGCATCGGGTCCGTCGGCGGCTCGAAGTCTTTCGAGTGACGGCCGGACCCGGCCGACGCGCCTCAGCCTCAACGATTTCGTCGCCAGCCACGCCGCGCGCTCCGCCAGGCGCCGCGGAGCAGCCGAGAGCTGAGACGCCTCGTGCGGATCCTCGTTCTCTTCGCCCATCCGCTCGAGACGAGCTTCGGCGCGGCTCTGCACGCCGAGGCGGTCCAATCCTTGCGCAAGGGAGGCCATGCAGTCGACGACTGCGATCTCTACGCCGAAGGCTTCGATCCCGTCATGACCCGGCAGGACCGGCTCGAGTATTATGACGTGAGCCTCAACCGCCGGCGCGTGGCCCCCTATGTCGAGCGGCTGCTCGCCGCCGAGGGGCTGGTCTTCTCGTTCCCGGTCTGGAACATGGGCTTCCCGGCGATCCTCAAGGGCTTCGTCGACAAAGTGTTCCTGCCCGGCGTCAGCTTCGATATCCTGAAGGACGCGGCCTATGCGCCGCGCCTCTTCAACGTCAGGCGGATGGGCGTCGTCTGCACCTACGGCGGCGCGCGCCTGACCACCTTCCTCGCGGGCGATCCGCCGCGTCGCTTCCTCAAGCGATCGATGCGCTTCAACTGCGCGCCCGGCACGCGGGTCGACTATCTCGCCCACTACGACATGGACCACACCAGGCCTGAGCGCCGGGCGGCGTTCCTGCGCAAGGTACAGGCGACGTTTTTGAGCTGGTGAGACTTGGCCGCGCAGCCTGCCCGGGAGAGCTGAGCGGTTCGTTGGGACCCTCAGCTTGCGGATCGGCGAGAGCTCGGCCGGAACAGTCTGCGGGTTGACGCCTTTTCATGCCCGGTGGATGAAGGCGCGCCAGGCGAGACTTCATGAACGCAGACTACGACGTCGTGATCATTGGCGGTGGCGCCGCGGGGATCGGCGCGGCCCGCGCGCTCGCGAGCGCATGTTCAACACTCTTGTTGGAGGCGAGCTCTCGCCTGGGCGGACGCGCATGGACGGTCGAGATCGGAGGCTACCGGCTCGACCTCGGCTGCGGCTGGCTGCACTCGGGCGACCGCAATTCGTGGAGGCGCATTGCCGAAGAGACCGGCGTCGCTGTCGATCGGCGGCCGGCCAAGTGGGGCGTCCAGTACCGAAACCTCTGCTTTTCGCCCGGCGAGCAGAAAGCCGCCCGAGCGGCGTTCACCGCCTGGATGGAGCGGCTTACGGAGGCTCCGCCGCCGAGCGACCGCGCCGCCGACGCGCTTCCCGAAGGCGGCGAATGGAACGGCTACGTCCGGGCGATCGGCGGCTTCATCAGCGGCGCGCCGCTGGAGCGCGTCTCCGTGGCCGATTATCTCACCTATGACGCGGCCGCGACAGACGTCAACCTGCGCGCGCGAAGCGGCTACGGAGATCTGATCGTCGCCAGCCTTCCGCCCCGGGTCGCCCTGAGGCTCTCGACCCCTGCCGAGGGAATCGAGCTCGAGCCGCATGGCCTTTCGGTCAGGACGCGGAGCGGATCGGTTCGCGCGCGGGCCGCGATTCTGACCGCGTCCACGGCGGTCCTGGCGAGCGGCGCGATCGCCTTGCCGAAGGCGCTTGGTCCCTGGCTGGAGGCGGCGGGCTCGCTGCCCCTCGGCCGAAACGAAAAACTGTTCCTGGAGATCGTCGGGCAAAGCCCCTTTGCGCCGGAGACCCACGAACTCGGAAACCCGCGGGACGCGCGCACGGCCGCCTATTACATCCGGCCGTTCGGTTTGAACGTCATCGAGTGCTTCTTCGGCGGCGAAGGCGCCGGGATGATCGAGGAGAATGGCCCCGCGGCCGGCTTCGATCACGCGATCGGCGAGCTTGCCGCTTTGTTCGGGACGGACGTCCGGCGCTGCCTAAAGCCGCTCATCGCCTCCGCATGGAGCCGCACGACCCGCATCGGCGGCGCCTACAGCTGCGCCCTGCCCGGCCGGGTAGAGGCGCGGAAGCGACTCGCCTACGCCTACGAGGACCGCCTGTTCTTCGCTGGAGAAGCCACGAGCGAGACGGACTTCTCGACCGCGCATGGGGCGCATGACAGCGGCGCGCGGGCCGCCGGGGAGGCGCTCGCGGCGCTTCGGCCCGAAAAGGGCCGTGATCCGAACCGGTGAAGCGCGGGAACTCCGAGGAATCCAATTGTTTGGCCCTTCCCCCTCCACCGGCCTTCGGCATTCCTATCCGCTCATGATTGCCGGGGCTTCTCTGGCTTTGAGGCTGTCGCCTGCTCCAGAACCTCGCGGATAAATCGGGTGTAGGGAACGCCTCGCGCCTTGGCTCTGGCCTTCACGGCGTCGAGCAGCGGCACGGGGAGGCGCATGTTGAGACGCGCCGCCTTCGCCTGAAATTCAAACTTCACGGGTTTGAACTGCGAAAAATCGAGGTCGGACAAGTCCTGTTCAAGGAAGGCTTCGGCCTCCTCGTCAGTCGTCATTTTTGGAACCTTGCGCTTGATAGTTCTTGGCCTCCTTCTCGTGCATGTAACGGGCGCTCACCGGGCGGATGGTCGGCTGCCCGAATCTCTCCCGGATGGTGAAGGCCATGAACAGCGGGCGTCCCTGCCGGTCCTGCCTACGGCAATCAGCCGGTCCTCAAGATGGGCGTGTTTCAGGTCCGGGGCGATTCTGGGACTGCCGCGCAAAAGCGCCTCGATCTCGGCAATCAGAACGCCGTGCCTCTGGCAGTGCGCCCGGTTGTCCCTGTCCCAATCGAAAAGCGGTGAAACTGACTCATCAACCACATTCTACTACTGTACGGATGTAAGTACAAATGCAGCGCGGCGAGCGGAACGCACGAAGGGTGGTGGTGGGGGTGCTCGCCTCGGGCGATGGCTCACAGCCGCTTCTCGAACCAACGATGGGCGTAAGGATTGTCGTTGAACCGCTCGACGTCGCGGTAGCCCTCCTTGCCGTAGAGGGCGTGGGCCTCGGTCAGCGCCTTGTTGGTGTCGAGCCGCAGCGTCAAAATACCCATTTCGCGCGCGGCCGCTTCCAGCCTCCCGAGAATGCGCCGCGCGACCCCGAGGCCACGGACGGGCTTCGCCACCCACACCCGCTTGATTTCGCCGGTCTCCCGGTCGACGCGCTTCAGCGCGCCGCAGCCGACCGGATCGCCGTCGAGCCGGGCAAGGACGAAGCGGCCGGCGGGTGGCGCGATCTCTGCATCGGCAGCCGAGCTGTCCCTCCCCGGCTCGTACCCGCCATCGAACCGTTCGGCGAGCTCCCGGAAATAGCATACGAGGCAGCGCCTTGCGGCTTCGCTCGTCGGCGGCTCGAAATCGGTCTTGACGCGAGCCGCGCCGAGCAGCCGCTCCACTTCGCCCATCGCCCCGACCAGGCGCTGGCGCCGCCCCGCGCCGAGCGACTCCAGCATCGACGCCGCGAGCCGGTCCGAAAGCCTGTCGTAGGCCCGAAGCTCCTCGCGCCCCTTCTTTGTGAGCGCGACCCGGCGGCGCCGTCGGTCGCGCGGGTCGCTCAGCGTTTCCAAGAGCCCCTGGTTCGACAGGGATTGCAGGATCCGGCTCACGTAGCCGGAGTCGAGGCCGAGCTTCCCGCGCAGCGCGCGCAGATCCGCCCCTTCGGCTCCGACCTCGAAGATCAGGCGCGCCTCGCCGAGCGGCCGGCCGCGCTCGAGATAGCTCGCCTGGAGCGCGCCGACGCTCAGCGTCACCGCCCGGTTGAAACTGCGAACCCGCCGAACCTGATCCGAATCCATTATCTGACCTTGGTCAGGGTTTCCGCCGGGAAGGGGAACGCGATCGGGTCCACGATGTCAACCATCAATCCGGTTGCACGAGGAGCGCCGGATTGGGATGCGAGGAGCGCGGTGGATTCCCTCCCCCAATGTGTGAGTGGCGAGGGGGACCCCGCCCTTCCGGCCGGAGGGCCGCGTGGGGCGCTGTCAAACCGGCAACGCGCTTGAGACGATCGCCAATACCAGCCATATTCGCCGTCGGAAGCGCATCCGGCGAATGTCGGGTTAGGAAGGAGAGTGCAATGTCAAACCATTTCACTGGACTGAGTCTCGGCCCGCCGCTCGGCGATCAGCAACTCGATCTCTGCGACCTGTACGCGTTCCAGTCGCCAGCAGACAGCAACAGAACCGTCATAATCCTCAATGCAAATCCGAACGCCGACGCCCTGCATCCCGATGCGATCTATCGCCTCAACATCGACAACGATGGCGATTACCTGACGGACATCGCGTTCAGCTATGTGTTCTCGAGACCGGAGAACGGCCGCCAGACCTTCAGCGTATTCCTGGCCAACGGCCCGGAGTCGCGCTCGGTCGAAGCGGTAGGGACGAAGATCGTCGCCGACGCCGAGGTCTCCTTCGGTCCCAAGCCGAATATCATCCAGGCGGGCCCCCATACTTTTTTCGCCGGCAGCCGCAGCGACGCGTTCTTTTTCGACTTCGACGGCATCAAGAACCTGTTCGACACCAGGGGCAAACGGAACTTCACTGAGCCTCGCCTCGGCGGCAAGTCGCCATGGACGGGCGTGGACTCGAATTTGCAAGCCAACGTGTTTTCGACTGTCATCGAGTTACCGACAAGCGAACTCAATCCCAGGCCCGAGATCCATATCTGGGGACGGTGCAGCGTCAGACGCGACGGCAGGTTGCTTCACGTCGACCGCGCCGGCCATCCGAGCGTCAGCAGCTTCTTCAACACGGACGACACCAAGGAGGAATACAACGCGAGCGAGCCCGTCAACGACCGGGCGCGGTGGCTCGACCAGTTCGTGCATCTGTTGGGGCATACGGGCAATTACGCCCGCGAGGAAGCCATTGCCGCGATTGACAGGGAGCGCACGCTTCCCGACGTGCTGAGTTTCGATCCGTCGAAGCCGGCCACCTATCCCAACGGCCGGGTCTTCACCGACGACGTGATCAATTACCGCATCGCCTTCCTGACGAAAAACGAGTGTCCGCCCACAGGCCTGAAGGCGCACACCGACATCCTAAAGGAGTTCCCGTACATAGGCACGCCGCATGCGAAAGGCGGCGGAGCGTGAAAGCCGCCTCAGCCTCTTGGCGGCAGCTTGTTTTGCCGCGGCTTGTCGGGGCGCGAGACCGAGCAGGGATAGGGGCCTCCGGGCCCTCATCGCTTGAGGGCGCCAGAGGCTGATGGGTCCGGAACGCCAGAGTTCGCCCCGCGCTTGCCAACGCTGAAGTATGCGACGGCCTTGATTCCGCACAGCGCGGATCGATTGAACCGCGCCTGCCCTTCGGCTGAATGGTTTTGGTCCCCCTCGCCCCGGCCCCCCTCTCCGGGGCCGCGTGCAGTTTGCGCTTGCAAAGCACGACCTGATAGTTCATATATAAACCGTCTTGCGCGCTCCCGCCTTGGCTGGTCGTCGCGCGAATCGCATTTCCATGGATGGGCCGAGGAGCAGCATGCCGATTTACAAGGCCCCGGTGGGCGACACACTCTTCCTCCTGAACGAGGTTTTCGACTACCGGAAATACGCCAACGCCCCCGGCTTCTCCGATGCGCCGATCGACATCGTCGAGGCGGTGCTGACCGAAGGCGCGAAATTCGTCGAGGAAGTCATCCAGCCGCTCAACCTCAGCGGCGATATTGAGGGCTGCAGGCGCCGCGAGGACGGCAGCGTCGCGACGCCGAAGGGTTTCAGGGAAGCGTACAAGGCCTTGGTCGAGGGCGGCTGGGTCGGCCTCGCCGGCGACCCGAAGTTCGGCGGACAGGGTCTGCCGGCTTTCCTCGCCGTGCTGTTCAGCGAATACGAATATTCCGCCAACCTCGCCTTCTCGATGTACCCTGGCCTGACCAACGGCGCGGTGGCGGCGATGATAACGCACGCCAATGATGAGCTGAAGGCGCGCTTCCTGCCGAAGATGACCACCGGCGAATGGACCGGCACGATGAACCTGACCGAGCCGCATTGCGGCACCGATCTCGGGCTCATCAAGACCAAGGCGGTCCCGCAGCCGGACGGGTCCTACGCCATCACCGGCCAAAAAATCTTCATTTCGGCCGGCGAGCACGACCTCGCCGACAACATCGTCCACCTGGTGCTCGCCCGGATCGAGGGCGCGCCGGCGGGAGTGAAGGGCATCTCGCTCTTTCTCGTGCCGAAGTTTTTGCCCGACGCCGCCGGCGCGCCGGGCGAGCGCAACGGCGTCGTCTGCGGCTCGATCGAGCACAAGATGGGCATCCACGGCAATTCGACCGCTGTCATGAACTACGACGGCGCCAAGGGGTGGCTGGTCGGCGAGGAGCATCGCGGCCTGCCCGCCATGTTCGTGATGATGAACGGCGCGCGCCTCGGCGTCGCCGTCCAGGGGCTGGCGATTTCCGAGGTCGCCTATCAGAACGCCGCGGCCTATGCGAAGGATCGCCGCCAGGGCCGCTCGCTGACGGGCCCGGTCGAGCCGGACAAGCCTGCCGACATTTTGCTCGTCCACCCGGACGTGCGCCGCATGCTGCTCGAGATCCGCGCCTTCAACGAAGCCGCGCGCGCGCTCCTGGTCTGGATCGCGCTCACGCAGGACGAGTCGCGCCTGTCGCCCGACGCCAAGGCGCGCCAGGCGGCCGACGACCGGCTCGGGCTGATGACGCCGGTCATGAAGGGCGTGTTCACCGACCTCGGCTTCGCCAACGCGGTGAAGGCGCAGCAGGTGCTCGGCGGCCACGGCTATATTGCCGAATGGGGCATGGAGCAGTTCGTCCGCGACGCGCGCATCGCCATGATCTACGAAGGCGCAAACGGTATACAGGCGCTCGATCTGGTCGGTCGCAAGCTGCCGAAAGACGGCGGCCGCGCTGTGATGGCTTTCTTCGGCGAGGTCTCGCAATTCCTCGCCGCCGCGAAGGGGGATTCGGCGCTCGCGCCCTATCTCGGCGGATTGCAAAGCGCGCTCGGCCACCTGCAGCAGGCCAGCCTATGGCTGTCGAAGAACGGCAAGGCCGACCCCGACAACGCCGGCGCGGCGTCGAACGACTACATGCACCTGTTCGGCCTGACGGCGCTCGGCTACATGTGGGCGCGAATGATCAAAGCCGTGCTCGCCCGGCAGGCGAAGGGCGACAGCAATCCGGCGCTCGACGCGAAATTGACCCTCGCCAGGTTCTTCAACGAGCGTATGCTGCCCGAAACGGGAGCGCATCTGGCACGCCTTTCAGCGGGCGCGGCGGGCGTGATGGCGCTTCCGGCGGAGGCGTTCTGACGCGCGTCGTCCGCTCCGATGGATGAGATTTGTCCGCCGTCAGCAGGAACTGTCATCCCCGCGAAAGCGGGGATCCAGCTTCAGCGCAGCGGCTTCTGGACCCCCGCTTTCGCGGGGGTGACAAAGGAGTATGGGGAGGCGCTGATGAATTCAGTCGAGGCGCACGACCGCTTGACCGGCGGTTGCCAGTGTGGCGCAGTCCGCTATCGCCTGGACGCGGAGCCCACCGGCGCGAGCATCTGTCACTGCCGCATGTGCCAGAAGGCGAGCGGCGGACCGTTCATGGCCTTAGCCGGCGTGCGTCTCGGCGAGCTCATGTGGACGCGCGGCGCGCCTAAAATCTTCGCCAGTTCGGCGATCGCCGAGCGCGGATTTTGCGGCGATTGCGGCACGCTGCTGACCTATCGCGTCCTCGACCGCGACCGCATCTCGGTGAGTCTCGGCAGCCTGGACCGGCCGTCCGCCGTTGCGCCCGAAATGCAATACGGCGCCGAGTCGAAGCTGCCGTGGCTCAACTCGGTTGCTTCGCTGCCCGAGCGCGACATCGCCGCCTTTCTGGCAGGCGCGGCCGTCGGCTCCCGCCAACATCCGGATCACAATTCGTGACAGCCAATCGCGGATAATGCGCCGCAAGGAGAAACCATGACCGACGCCTTCATTTTCGATCACGTGCGGACGCCGCGCGGCCGCGGCAAGCCGGACGGCGCGCTGCACACCGCCTCGACGCTTCATTTGGCGGCGACCGCTCTGAAGGCGATCAAGGAGCGCAACCATCTCGATCCGCATCAGGTCGACGACGTGGTGATGGGCTGCGTCGACCCGGTCGGCGAAGCGGGCGGCGACATCGCCCGGATGGGGGCGCTCGCCGCGGGCTTCGGCGACACGGTGCCCGGCGTGCAGATCAACCGCTTCTGCGCTTCCGGCCTCGACTCGGTCAATTTCGCCGCCTCGCAGGTGATGAGCGGCCAGCACGACATGACGATCGGCGGCGGCGTCGAGTCGATGAGCCGGGTCGGCATCGGCGCCTCGGGCGGCGCCTGGCCGGCCGATCCTTCGCTGGCGATCCCGGCCTATTTCATGCCGCAGGGCGTGTCGGCCGATCTGATCGCGACCAAGTACGGCTTCTCGCGCGACGACGTCGACGCCTATGCGGTCGAATCGCAGAAACGCGCCGCGGCGGCCTGGGCGGGCGGGCGGTTCAAGAATTCGATCGCCCCCGTCCGCGACGTCAACGGCCTGCCGCTCATCGAGCGCGACGAGCACATGCGGCCGTCGACCGACATGCAGTCGCTCGCCTCGCTGAAACCCTCGTTCGTCATCCCAGGCGAACAGGGCGGTTTCGACGCGGTGGCGATCCAGGCCCACCCCGACGTCGAGCGCATCATCCACGTCCACCACGCCGGCAATTCGTCGGGCATCGTCGACGGGGCGGCCGCCGTCCTGATCGGATCGCGCGAGGCGGGCGAGAAAGCGGGCTTGAAGAGGCGCGCAAAAATCCGCGCCTTCGCCAACATCGGCTCGGAGCCCGCCATCATGCTGACCGGCCCGGTCGACGTGACGAAGAAGGTGCTGGCGCGCTCCGGCATGACCATCGGCGACATCGATCTCTTCGAGGTCAACGAGGCCTTCGCCGCGGTCGTGCTGCGCTTCTGCCAGGCCTTCGAGGTCGACCCGAACAAGGTCAACGTCAACGGCGGCGCGATCGCCATGGGCCACCCGCTCGGCGCGACCGGCGCGATGATCCTCGGCACGGCGCTCGACGAGCTCGAGCGCACCGGCAAGAGCACCGCGCTGATCACCCTCTGCATCGGCGGCGGCATGGGCACCGCCACGATCATCGAACGCGTCTGACCGCTGAGCACGGAGACCTCATCATGAACCTGACCAACTTTCGTTTCGAGACCGACGCCGACGGCATTGCGCTCGTCACCTGGGACATGCCCGGCCGCTCGATGAACGTCATCAATCGCGAAGTCATCGCCGAGATGGGCAAGATCGTCGACAAGATCGCGACCGACGCCGCGATCAAGGGCGCGGTCGTCACCTCCGGCAAGGACGGCTTCGCCGGCGGCGCCGACCTGACCATGCTCAAGACCGCGGGCGACGAATTCGCCCGCCGCGCCAAGGCCGAGGGCAAGGAGGCGGCGATGCGCGCCTTCGTCGACCGGACGAACGCCAGTTGTCGCTGATCTTCCGGCGGCTCGAGACCTGCGGCAAGCCGGTCGCCGCGGCGATCAACGGCGTCTGCATGGGCGGCGGCTTCGAGCTCGCGCTCGCCTGCCATTATCGGATCGTCGCCGACACGGACAAGGCGCGCGTCGGCCTGCCGGAGATCAAGGTCGGGCTCTTTCCCGGGCGGCGGCGGCACGCAGCGCGTCGCGCGGCTGATGCCGACGCCGGACGCTTTGCAGATGCTGTTCAAGGGCGACCAGCTCCGCCCGGCCGCGGCGAAGAAGATGGGCCTCGTGCACGAGGTCGCGCCGGCCGATCAGATCGTCGCGCTCGCCAAGGCCTGGGTGAAGGCCAATCCGAACGCCAAGGCGCCGTGGGACGATCCGAAGTTCAAGCTGCCCTCGGGCAAGGTGTTCTCGGCCCCGGGCATGATGATCTGGCCGCCGGCCAACGCGATCTATCGCCGCGAGACCTACGACAATTATCCCGCCGCCAAGGCGATCCTGACGAGCGTGTTCGAAGGCCTGCAGCTGCCGATGGACCTCGCGCTCGCCGTCGAGAGCAAGCATTTCGCCAACATCCTGTTGTCGAAGGAAGCCCAGGCGATGATCCGCTCGCTCTTCCTGTCGATGGGCGAGCTCAACAAGGGCGCGCGCCGCCCGGCCGGCGTTCCGCCGACGAACCTCAAGAAGATCGGCGTGCTCGGCGCCGGCTTCATGGGCGCCGGCATCGCCTATGTCTCGGCCAACGCCGGGCTCGACGTCGTGCTGATCGACCGCGACCAGGAATTCGGCCGACAAGGGCAAGGCCTATTCCGACAAGGTGATGAGCGCGCAGATCGCCAAGGGCCGCGCCAAGGCGGCCGACAAGGAGGCGCTGCTCGCCCGCATCACGGCGACCGCCGACTATGCGGCGCTCGAGGGCTGCGACCTCGTCGTCGAGGCGGTGTTCGAGGATCGCGCGGTCAAGGCCGAGGCGACGAAGAAGGCGCAGGCCGTGCTCGGCCCCGACGTCGTCTTCGCCAGCAACACCTCCACTCTGCCGATCACCTCGCTCGCCGAGACCTCGCTGAAGCCCGAGAATTTCATCGGCGTGCATTTCTTCTCGCCGGTCGAGAAGATGATGCTGACCGAGATCATCATGGGCGAGAAGACGAATGCGAAGGCGCTCGGCGACGGCGATGGATTTCGTCCGCGCGATCAAGAAGACGCCGATCGTCGTCAACGACTGCCGCGGCTTCTACGTCAACCGCTGCGTCATGCAAATACATGGTCGAGGCGCACGCGATGGTGATGGAGGGCGTGCCGCCGGCGATGATCGAGAACGCCGCCAAGATGGCCGGCATGCCGGTCGGGCCGCTGGCGCTCACCGACGAGACGGGCGATCGACCTCGCCTGGAAGATCCTTCAGGCGACGAAAAAGGACCTCGGCGCCGGCCGCGGTCGATCCGGCAGCAGGAAGAAGCTGATCGAGGCGATGGTGGTCAAGGAAGGCGCGCTTCGGCCGCAAGAACGGCAAGGGCTTTTACGACTA
>CAWGKV010000026.1:0-38359 GCA_963823165.1 uncultured Alphaproteobacteria bacterium
GCTGCTTCCACTCCGGAATGATGACGACGGTCGCGGCGCCGACCGTCAGGCGCGGGTCCTGATAGGGCGAGCGCTTCACGCCGCGGGTGACCATGAGGCGGATATGCACGCCGTCCATCATGCCGTTGGCCTCGATGACCTCGAACAGGCGGGCCTTCAGGGCCTCGCGGTTCAGGCCGATGTCGATTTTCAACATCTTCGCTCCGTCCCACAGGCGGTCGAGATGACGGGACAGGAACGCGATCCGGCCGTCGACGAGACGCAGGCCCTCCCACACTCCGTCGCCGAGCACGAAGCCAGAATCGAACACCGACACCTTGGCTTCGTCGCGCGGCGTCAGCGCTCCGTTGACACTGATCAGGACCGAGTCATTGCGAGGGTCGCCGACATAGTCCTGCGTCCCGGCGGAGAGGCGTGTGGAATCCGGCATGATTCGCTTCGCGTTTTCAAGGTCGGCAGAATGGCGGCTGTCTCGAGAGTCGGCAAGCGCGTCGCAGATTTCCGACGGACACCTAGCCTCCAACTGGGCTGGCTTAGGGCAGCGCGTCAGGCGTCCGATAAGCGCGAAATGGTTCCCTGTTTCTGATGCAACAGTTCGTTGCTCTCCGCGCGAATTTTCCTGTTCTCTCCGTTCGAGTTCCCTGTTCTCCGAGCGGGAACGGTGGCGGTTCGCGTTCCCCAGCCTTCCGGCGCCGCGACGGGCGTCCGCGCGGAGGCCGCGTTTGTTGCGCGTTCAGGCGGCGCTCCTCCTGTGGGCCCGTTGCGCATGCGCTAACGATCCTCCTTAAAAGCGCTCGCAACGATTGTGGAAATTTCTTGGCGAAGGCCTGTTGGCCGCGCTACGTCTTTTATCCTCGGAAAGAAGTGAAATACCGCGCCGCCGCTAACCCTGCTTCGCGGACAGCGGCTGATTTTCGGAGCTTGTCTGCTCCAAGAGGCGGCGCCGCGTCCGTTTGCCGCCGGCGCCGCTTTCCTGTCCGATCAGCGCTGCATGTCAGCCGGAGCGCGAGGGGGAAGCATCGCGCGATCGCGGCGCTCCAACCTTGTCGTCTGGTCCGCGGCCAGAGCCTAAGCCTTGTGTTCGCCGCCATGCTCGGGCAGGGAATGCCGCCGGACAGGGCGCTCATATGGATGCCGTCAACAGCGGACCGAAAGCATCGCGGAGTATGAAGCGCGTTCAGGACGTCGCGTGGCCCGTCATCGGCCTCGCCGCGGTGGCGGTGTCGTCCTGGCTTCTGTTCAAGGAGCTGCGCGGCCTTTCGCTCGCCAGCCTGTGGAATGCCATCGCCTCGATATCGCTCGTCCGCTGGCTCGAGGCGATGGTGTCCACCTCCCTCGCCTATACGGCGCTCGCCTGGTACGACCAGATTGCGCTCCGCCATCTCGGCCGGCGTCTCAGCTGGCGCTTCGTCGGCCTCGTCTCGTTCACCGCTTACGCCATCGCCCACAACGTCGGCGCCTCGGTCCTGTCGGGGGCTGTCATCCGCTACCGGGCCTATTCCACCAAGGGGCTCAGCGTCGGCGAAGTCGGCGTCCTGGTCGCTTTCTGCTCGTTCACCTTCGCCCTCGGGGTGGCGACGCTCGGCGGCCTCCTGCTGCTCGTGCGCCCCGAGCTGGTCGAGCGTCTCCCCGGCGCGCCGCTGTGGCTCGGCGAGGCGGCGGGGGTCGTCCTGATTGCGGCGCCTTTCCTCTATGTGATCGGTTCGCTGCTGCACTTTCGCCCCTTCAGGCTCGCCGGCTTCGAACTCGTCTATCCGCGGCCGCCTGTCGCGGCCCGGCAATTGCTGGCCGGCCCGCTCGAACTGGTTGGCGCGGCGGGCATCATTTTCTTCGCCCTGCCGGCCGCGGCCAATCCCGGCTTTCTGGCGGTGCTCGGCGTCTTTCTCGCCTCCTTCTCTCTCGCACTGGTCAGCCATGCGCCTGGCGGGCTCGGGGTGCTGGAGATCGCGTTCCTCGAAGGCATGCCGGACGCGCCGCAGGCCAATGTCGTGGCGGCGCTGCTCGTATTCCGGCTCCTCTACCTCATTCTGCCGCTCGTCTTCGCGCTCGGCGTCGTTCTCGCATTCGAGCAGGACCGCTGGCGCGCGCTCATGCGCTTCAAGGGAGGCCGCTCTCGTGCCGTCGGCGATCACGATTGACGACAACGACGTCCTGCTGGCGATCGACCTGCAGGCCGATTTCATGCCCGGAGGGACGCTGGCGGTCGATGAGGGGGATGCCATCGTTCCCGCCGTGAACGCGCTGATCCGCTGTTTCGCCCATGTCGTCGTGACCCAGGACTGGCATCCGCCCGGCCACGCCTCGTTCGCCTCGACCCACGCCGCCGAGCCCTTCGCGAAGAAGCGGCTCAATTACGGCGACCAGACCCTGTGGCCCGATCACTGCATCCAGGGGACCGGCGGCGCGGCGCTCCATCCGGCGCTCGAGACAGACAACGCCTTCCTCATCCTGCGCAAGGGCATGCGCTCGGGCATCGATTCCTATTCGGCCTTCGTCGAGGCGGACGGCAGGACGACGACCGGGCTTGCGGCGCTGCTTCACGCGCGCCGCGTCAGGCGCGTCTTCTGCTGCGGGCTCGCGACCGACTATTGCGTCGCCTTTTCCGCCCTCGACGCGCGCCAGGCCGGTTTTGCCACGTTCGTCGTCGAGGACGCCTGCCGGGCGATCGACGCCAACGACTCGCTCGACGCCGCCTGGGCGAGGATGAACGCGGCCGAGGTCTGGCGCATCGAGTCGCGGGAAATTCTCGGCTGAGCCTACATCGGCCCCGTTCGCGCCCAGCCTCGGTTAACCGCGGCTTAACCAACCCCAACGCATTGAAAAGGCGACGAGCGGCGCTCCGGGTGGGGGCGCTCGAAACCCCCGTCTCCGGCGTCGTCATGATCACGCTCTATCATCACGCCTTTTGCCCGCATTCGCGCTTCGTTCGCCTTGCGCTCGGCGAAATGGGGATCGAGCCGAAGCTGATCGAGGAACGGGCCTGGGAGCGGAGGCGCGAATTTCTGCTCATGGCCGCGGAAGCCGCGACGCCGGTGGCGATCGACGACCACGGCCCCGCGCTTGCGGGCGCGGAGGTCATCGCTGAATATCTCGACGAGACCCGCGGCCTCGGCCTCGGCGACCGCCGGCTTCTGCCCGACGATCCGGCCGGGCGGGCGGAGGCGCGGCGGCTGGTCGCCTGGTTCAACGTCAAGTTTTTCAACGAAGCGAGCTGCTGGCTCGTCCGGGAGAAGATTTACAAGCGCTTCATGAGCGTCGAACTCGGCGGCGGCGGCCCGGACATGCACGCCGTGCGTGCGGCGCGCTCCAATCTGCGCTATCATCTGCGCTACATCGGCCACCTGATCGGGGCGCGCAACTGGCTGGCCGGCGACCGGCTGACTTACGCCGACCTCGCCGCGGCGGCCCATCTTTCCTGCCTCGACTATCTGGGCGACGTGCAGTGGGACGAGAACGAGACCGCCAGGATCTGGTACGCGCGGGTGAAGTCGCGCCCCTCCTTCCGTCCCCTTCTGGGCGACCGCCTGCCGGGGACCGCGCCGAGCCGGACCTACGCCGACCTCGACTTCTAGCCTCGCTGAAGGGCAAGGCGCGCGCGCTCGGTTTCGACGCCTGCCGCGTCGCCTCGGCCGAGCCCGCTCCGCGGGCGCGCGAACGGCTCGCTGCCTGGCTCGCCGAGGGCGCCCACGGCGACATGGCCTGGATGGCGGAAACTTTTGAGCGGCGGGCGGACCCGCGTACGCTGATGCCCGAAGCAAAAACCCTCGTCATGCTCGGCCTCAACTACGGGCCGGCCGGCGATCCCCTGTCGACGCTCGCCCTGAAGTCGGCCGGCGCGATCTCGGTCTATGCCCGCGGCCGCGATTACCACACCGTCGCCAAGGGCAGGCTAAAGGAGCTGGCGGCGTTCCTCGTCGCCTCGGCGCGCCCCGAGCGTATCGCTGTCAAGGTGTTCGTCGACACCGCGCCGCTGATGGAAAAGCCGCTCGCCGCGCGCGCCGGAATCGGCTGGCAGGGCAAGCACACCAATCTCGTGTCGCGCGAGTTCGGCTCGTGGCTGTTCCTGGGCGCGATCCTGACCGATCTCGACCTCCCTGCGGACGAGCCGGAGGCCGACCATTGCGGGACCTGCCAGGCCTGTCTGGACATTTGCCCGACGAACGCGTTCCCCGCTCCCTACCGGCTCGACGCGAGGCGCTGCGTCTCGTATCTCACCATCGAACACAAAGGCCCTATCCCGCGCGAACTGCGAAGCCTGATCGGCAACCGCGTGTACGGCTGCGACGATTGTCTGGCGGTCTGCCCGTGGAACAAGTTCGCGCGCGCAGGGCGCGAGGCCAAACTCGCGGCGCGCGAGGACTTGAACGCGCCGCCGCTTGCCGAACTGGCGCGTCTCGACGACGCCGCGTTTCGCGCGCGGTTCGCCTCAAGCCCGGTCAAGCGCCTCGGTCGGGCGCGCTTTCTGCGCAACGTGTTGACCGCGATCGGGAATTCACGCGACGCGGCGCTTGCTGCGGTCGCCGCCGAGCGCCTCGAGGACGAAGAGCCGCTTGTGCGCGGCGCAGCCGTCTGGGCGCTGGCGCAATTGCTGGCGCGCGAGGATCTCGCCGAACTGGGCCGGGTGCGGGCCCGGGAGGAGCGGGATCCCTCGACTTCCGAGGAATGGCGTCTCGCCCTCGGTGCTTCAACCTGCCATCCCCGCGATCCCCGGGTCCAAGCCCAGGGAGGGGAACTATCTGGCGGCCCCGACGCTCCTGGACCCCCGCCTTCGCGGGGGTGACATGGAAGCGCGCCGCTAGTGCGTCGCGGCCGGCTCCACCTTCTGCTTCAACCGCTCGATCTCGTCCTTCAGATGCAGCTTCTTTCGCTTGAGTTCGTGTACCTTGATGTCGTCTGCCGCCGGATGACTTTCTTCGGCGAGAATCGCTTCCTCAATCGCCTGATGACGGCGCACCAGCTCATTGAGATGCGAGTCAATCGACATGGGACCGCTCCGTCTGGACCACAACGACGAAATTGTGACACATCTCGTGGCTCGCGCAAGCGCCAAAATGGCGCACTCCCGTTCAAATTATTGCGCCGCCCTCGCAAAAGTTTCCATTGTTCCAGGCCCTGCTTCCTCGTTATCCTTCCGCCGGGCGTCAAGCTCGCCCTGCATGCGCTTGCGTCCCTCGAAAGTCGCGCCCATAGTCGAGCGCCTTCGCGGGCGCGGCCGGGGGCGCCAGAATGCGCAACGCGTGGTGACAAGATGGATGAAGATCTCACGCAGGAGCAGCGCGCCGCCCTCCTCGCCCAGATCGAGAGACTGCGCGAGGAGCACCGCGACCTGGACGCGGCGATCGCGGCGCTGAGCGACGCCGGACAGGCCGCCGATCGCCTGCAGTTGCAGCGGCTGAAAAAACGCAAGCTGATGCTGCGCGACAAGCTCGTCATGCTCGAGGACCAGCTGACGCCCGACATTATCGCGTGAAGGGTAGGCAGTGCAATGCCTTACGAGGTCAACGCCGATCTGCCGCCTACCGTCCGCTCCCATCTGCCCGAGCACGCCCAGACGATTTTTCGCGAGGCGTTTAACCACGCCTACGCCGCCCATGCGCACGACCCGCGGCAGGAGGAAGCGGCCTTCCGCATCGCCTGGGCGGCGGTGAAAAGGGTCTATGAGAAGATCGGCGACGAGTGGGTGGAGAAGGGGTGAGGGTTTCCGGCTGAACATCTCTGGCCTTCCGGCAAGCGCTTCGCAGAAGGGAAGGCAGCGGCGCTTAGCTCCCCCGCGAAGCGGGGGGGAGGATAGCGGCCCGCCCGCTGCTTGGCAGGCGGAGCGCCTATTCCTTCGGTGGCCTCGCGTCGCGAGGACCTGCGCCTCCCGCGTCACGTAGCCTCAGCCTCTCGGCCACCTCCTCGTCGGAAAGGCGCGCTTCGTAGATCGAGCGCATCTCGATACTGCGAGCGGTCAGCGTCGCCACGATGATGATGACCAGCATCGGCAGGGCGAAGAGGCGCGCCTGCCCGGTCAGCTCCATCATCATGACCAGCGTGGAGACAGGCCCTTGCGTCGTCGCCGCGACCATCGCGCCCGCGCCGAGCAGCGCGAACAGGCCGATGTCGCCTTGCGGAACGAACAGGAGCCAGAGCGAGCCGAGCGCGCTGCCCATGAGCGCCCCGGCGGCGAGCGAGGGCGTGAACAGTCCGCCCGGCGAGCCGCTCGCGACCAGTCCGATGGTGCAGAGCGGCCGGATCGGCAGGAGCAGGAGGAGCGCCAGAGGCGCCATCGGCTGCCGGAAAAGGACTTGCGCGACATCCTGCCCATTGCCCAGCACTTGCGGAAAAGGGATCGAGACGAGTCCGAGCCCGAGAAAGACGGCCGGCGGCGCGACGAACCGGCGCCAGCCCGAGGGGCGAGCCCGGTCCGCCCAGGCGATCAGACGGACGAAGGCGACCGCCCAGACGCCGATGATCGGCGCTGCGAGGAACGCGAACAGGAAGGTCTGGGGCGTGACGGCATAGGCCGGCGTCGCATAGATCGGCGCGTTGGGGATGAAGACGGTCGCGACCTCGGTCGCGATGGTCGAGGCGGCGAGCGCCGGCAGGACCAGCCTGAGCGACGGCGCTCCGCGCAACACCTCGAGCGCAAACAGGGCGCCGCCGAGGGGCACGCTGTAGACCGCGGCCATGCCCGCCCCGGCGCCGATCGCCACCATCAGCTGGCGCTGCTCGTCCGACAGCCTTCGCCAGCTCGAAAAAACGTTGCCGAACGCCGCGCCGGCGTGCTTCGGTGCCCCTTCGCGCCCGAGCGCCGCCCCCATGCCGACGATGACGATCGACAGCACGGCGCTGCCCAGCGTTCGAAACGTCGGCATGCGCCCGGCGTGAAACCAGATCGCCGCCATGGTCTCGATGCTGCCCCCCGACGAGAGGCGCGTCAGGAGCCATTGTCCGGCGCTCGTGAGCAGGCCCGCCGAGAGCAGCACGACCACATGATAGCGGGGGCCGAAACGTGCGGCCGCATCCCCCAGCGCCGACGGTTCATAAACGCCCCAGGCGAGGAATTGGACCTGTTCGAGGAGTGCGGTCAGCGCCGCCCCGCCTAGCCCCGCCGCCCCGCCCGTCAGGACGACGGCGGTCCAGAATCGCAGCGCCGCCGGGTCGGCGAGCGAGCCCGGCACCGGCGTGTCGGGCCGGGACGCTGGCGCTTCTGCGTCAGTGAGCTTCATGGGTTAGCCAAATTCGATCTGCCCTGAAACGACGTTCTCGCCCAATGCGGGGCGCAAGCGCAAGGCGCCACCCATTTGCGCAAGCCTGGGGCCGCTCGTCCGCGCGAACCACGGCGACGGCGCGCGGCGCCTCACGCCCGCTGCGCTTGCGCGCCCCAAAACCTTCCTTTAATCGCGTTTCCCATGGATTTCCTCGAATCGCGCCTCGGCTCGGGCTCGTGAGCGGCGCCCCGAAACCCGTCGCAATCATCATGGGCAGCCAGTCGGACTGGGTGGTCATGCGCCGCGCCGCCGAAACGCTCGAAGCGCTCGGTGTCGGCTACGACGCACGGATCGTCTCGGCCCATCGCACTCCCGACCGGATGGTGGCCTTCGCCAAAGGGGCCCGGGCGGAGGGTTTCAAGGTCGTCATCGCCGGGGCCGGCGGCGCGGCGCATCTGCCGGGCATGACGGCGGCCTTCACCACGCTGCCGGTGTTCGGCGTGCCGGTCCCGTCCCGGGCGCTCTCGGGACAGGACAGCCTTCTGTCGATCGTGCAGATGCCGGCGGGAGTGCCGGTCGGGACGCTGGCGATCGGCGAAGCCGGGGCGGTCAATGCGGCCCTTCTCGCCTGCGCCGTGCTGGCGCTGTCGGACGCAGGGCTCGCAGCCCGGCTCGAGGCCTGGCGCGCCGAGCGCGCGGCGGGCGTCGCGGAGCGGCCGGAAGGCAAGCGGTCCGAGGCAGGGGAGGAGCGATGATCCTGGGCCCCGGGGCGACGATCGGGATTCTCGGCGGAGGCCAGCTCGGCCGCATGCTGGCGATCGCCGCGCTGAAGGTCGGACTGCGCACCCACGTTTTTGCTCCGGAGTCGGCGGCGCCGGCGTACGACGCGGCGGCCGCGCGCACCGTCGCCGCCTTCGATGACGAGGAAGCCCTCAAGCGCTTCGCCGAGGCCGTCGACATCGTCACCTACGAGTTCGAGAACGTGCCGACTGAGACCGTCGAGTTCCTGGCCGAGCGCCTGCCTGTCCGGCCCGGCGCGCGGGCGCTGACGCTCACCCAGGACCGGCTGATCGAAAAGACTTTTCTGCGCGATCTACGCCTCAGGACGGCGCCGTTCGTCGGGGTCGAGGACGCCGGCGCTCTCGCCCGCGCGGTCGCCGAGCTCGGCCGGCCGGCGATCCTCAAGACGCGGCGCTTCGGCTACGACGGCAAGGGCCAGTCGCTGATCCGCGAGGGCTCCAATGTTTCGGCGGTCCACCGGGCGCTGGGCGGCGCGCCGATGATCCTGGAAGGCTTCGTCGCTTTCGAGCGCGAGATCTCCGTTGTCGCGGCGCGAAGCCTAGAAGGGGACGTCGTCGCCTATGACCTCAGCGAGAACGAGCACGAGCGGCATATTCTGGCGAGGAGCCGAGCGCCTGCCCGCGTCGGCGTCGAGACGGCGCTCGAGGCCAAGCGGATCGCGACGACGATCCTCGAGGCGCTGGAATATGTCGGGGTGCTGGCCGTTGAACTGTTCGTGGTCCGCGACAAGCAGGGACGCGAGGGCTTGGTCGTCAACGAGATTGCGCCGCGGGTGCACAATTCCGGCCATTGGACGCTCGACGGGGCCCAGACCTCGCAGTTCGAGCAGCATGTGCGCGCCATCGCCGGCTGGCCGCTCGGCGCGCCCACCCGCCGCGGCCGGGTCGAGATGCACAATCTCATCGGCGAGGACGCCGAGGAATGGCGCGACATCCTGGCCCAGCCCGACCTCTGCCTGCATCTCTACGGCAAGCTCGAAATCAGGCCCGACCGCAAGATGGGCCACGTCACGCGCGTCTTTGCGGAAACGCCGGGCGAGACATGACTTCCGCCAGGGTTCCCTCTTGCGCGCCGCTTCGATCTGTTCAATGCTGGCATGCCAGAGACGAGACGGACGGGCGAAACCGTTCGCGTGGCGGGAGGGTCGATGCGTAGGGAGGATGCGTGCCGCCGATACTCGAATTGCGCTCGGTGTCGAAACACTTCGGCGCGATTCACGCGCTCAACGAGGTCGACCTGACGCTGGAGGAGGGCCAGGTCCTCGGCCTCATGGGCGACAATGGCGCCGGCAAGTCCACCCTGGTCAAGGTCATCGCCGGCAATTTCCCGCCGACGCACGGCGAAATCCGCCTGGCCGGTGAGCACGTGCGCTTCCACCGCCCGGTCGAGGCGCGGGAAAAGGGGATCGAGGTCGTCTATCAGGACCTCGCGCTCTGCAACAATCTCTCGGCCGCCGCCAACGTGTTCCTCGGGCGCGAGGTCAAGCGCCGCGTCGGCCCCTTTCGCCTGCTCGACCACAAGGCGATGGCGCGCCACGCGGGCGCCCTGTTCACCGAGCTCAAATCGG
The DNA here is from genome assembly GCA_963823165.1 of uncultured Alphaproteobacteria bacterium. Taxonomy (GTDB): domain Bacteria; phylum Pseudomonadota; class Alphaproteobacteria; order Rhizobiales; family Beijerinckiaceae; genus Roseiarcus. The sequence goes on from CAWGKV010000026.1 coordinate 9,562, forward strand.
AGACGCGCCCGCGCGATCTCGTGCGCCAGATGTCGGGCGGGCAGCGGCAGGCGGTCGCCATCGCGCGCACCCGCCTCTCCAAGGCGCGCATCGTGCTGATGGACGAGCCGACCGCCGCGATCTCTGTCAGGCAGGTGGCGGAGGTCCTCGATCTCATCAGGCGCCTGAAGGATTCCGGCATGGCGATCATCCTCATCAGCCACCGCATGCCGGACGTGTTCGCCGTCTCGGATCGGGTGATGGTGATGCGTCGCGGCCGCAAGGTCGCCGACAAGGCGATCAAGGCGACGACGCCCGAGGAAGTGACCGGCCTGATCACCGGCGCAATCCACGCCGCCTGAGGAGCCCCCATGTCGACCGAAGCCGCCAAGCCGCCGCCGCAGGCCAACGTCTCGATCGAATCCGTGCTCGGCGTCCAGCAGCACACGCTGTGGCAGCGCATCATCGGCGCGCAGGCGTTCTGGGTCACGGTCGCGCTGATCGTCATCTGCCTCGTGATGAGCTGGCTCGAGCCGGCCTCGTTCGCGACCTCGGAGAACTTCTACAACACCACGCGCAACTTCTCGTTCATCGGCATCATGGCGCTCGGCATGACGGCCGTCATCGCCACCGGCGGCATCGATCTCTCGGTCGGCTCGATCATGGGGCTGACGGCGGTCGCGAGCGGCCTCACTCTCGAGGCGCACTACCCCGCCTGGGCGGCGGTCGCGGTCGGGCTCGGCGCAGGCGCGCTCACCGGGCTGGTCAACGGGCTCATCATCGCCTACGCCGGCATCTCGCCGTTCGTGACCACGCTCGGCATGCTGGCGATCGCGCGCTCGGCCGCGGTGGTGCTTTCCGGCAACCGCATGCTCTACAACTTCGGGCCCGGGGGGCCGGCGTTCAAGTCGCTCGGCGGCGGCGCGCTGAACCTGGGTCCGAATTTCCAACTGAGCTATCCGCTTCTCTTTCTGATCGTGCTGACCGCCGTGTTCGGACTCGTCTACAAGATGACAAGCTGGGGCCGCCACGTGTTCGCGATCGGCGGCAACGAGCAGGCGGCGCTGTTGACCGGCGTTGCGGTCAATCGCATCAAGATCGAGGTCTATGTCGTCTCAGGGCTGGCGGCGTCCTTCGCCGCGATCCTGGCGGTGGGATGGGAAGGCTCGGCGATCAACGCGCTCGGCCAGTCCTATGAACTCTTGGCGATCTCCGCCGCCGTCATCGGCGGCGCCAACCTCATGGGCGGAGAAGCGAGCGCCTACGGCGCCTTCATCGGCGCGGCGCTCATCTTCGTCATCCGCAATTCGCTGCTGATGGCCGGGGTCGATTCGAACTGGCAGGGCACGTTCGTCGGCCTCTTCCTCATCGCGGCGGTCTATCTCGGGAAGGTCCGAGGAGCCAGGCGGGAGTGACCCTTAAGGGCGCCCGCGTAAAACGCAGGGAGGACTATATGCTGAAGCTTGTACTGACGGGCGCGGTCGCCGTGGGCGCGCTGATCTCGGTGTCCGCCGCCGCCCGCGCCGCCGAGCCCTATACGTTCGCGCTCGTTCCGAAGAACACCAACAATCCGTTCTTCGATCAGGCGCTGGCCGGCTGCAAGAAGGCGGAGAAGGAGCTCAAGGGCGCCGTCAAGTGCCTCTATATCGGGCCGGGCGAGCATGGAGGCGGCGATGAGGAAGCGCAGATCGTCGCCGACCTGATCACCAAAAAGGTCGACGGCATCGCCGTGTCTCCGGCCAACGCGCCGGCGATGGCCAACGCGCTGAAGGGCGCCGCTGCGGCGCACATCCCGGTGCTGACCTGGGACTCCGACCTTCTGCCGCAGGACAAGGGGCTGCGTGCCGCCTACATCGGCACGCACAATTACGACATCGGCGTCAACCTCGCCAAGATGGTCATGTCGGTCAAGCCTAAGGGCGGAACGATCTGCATCCAGTCCGGCGGCGCGGCGGCCGCCAACCACAACGAGCGCATGCAAGGCATTCGCGACACGCTTTCGGGCAAGAAGAGCGCCGAGTCGCCGGGCGACCGCCTCACCGGCCAGAACGGCTGGACCGAGGTCGCCGGCTGCCCGCTCTACACCAACGACGACTTCCCCGTGGCGATGCAGCAGGAGCAGGACATCCTCAACAAATATCCCGACCTCGATGCCTTCGTGCCGACCGGCGGTTTTGGCGAGTTTTTGGCCGACGCCTACAAGAACTCGATGGGCAAGTTCAAGGACAAGATCGCCAGCGGCAAGATCGCGATCGCCGTCGCCGACACTTTGCCGATGCAGATCGATGAACTGAAGGAAGGGCTCGCGACCGGCAACGTCGGGCAGCGGCCGTTCGACATGGGCTACAAGGTGATGTATTTCCTTAAGGACATGAAAGAGGGCAAGCCGGCGCCGACGGATCCGACCTATACCGGCCTCGACATCTGCACGCCGAAGACCGCCGCGACCTGCGTCGGCGGCGGCAGCTGAGCCGACGCCGACTGCTCAAGGAAGAAGGGGCCAACCACACGTCGGCTTCTCTTCGCCTGGCCCATGAGGCCGCGGCGCAGACGAGCGTCGGCGGCGCCAAGCTTATGGGCCGAGAGACGAGCGCCTAGCACGCCTGCATCGGCGAGGCGCTCGTTTCGTAACCGCAACTCGCTGCCGATGGCCGGCGCCGACTCGAATCGGCCGGCGCCGTCGCGGCGGTCGATCTCGGAAAAGTCCGAGGAGCTAGGCGCGAGCGACCCCTCTTGGCTCGCGTCAAACAGGGAAGAAACACGCATGTTGAAGCTTGTACTGACCGGCGCCGTCGCCGCAGGCGCGCTGATTTCGGCGTCGGCCGCCACCCGCGCCGCCGAACCCTATACATTCGCGCTCGTGCCCAAGAGCACCAACAATCCCTTCTACGACCAGGCGCTCGCCGGCTGCAAGAAGGCCGAGAAGGAGCTCAAGGGCGCCATCAAGTGCCTCTACATCGGCCCGGGAGAGCACGGCGGCGGCGACGAGGAAGCGCAAATCGTCGCCGACCTGATCACCAAGAAGGTCGACGGCATCGCGGTCTCTCCGGCTAATGCGCCGGCGATGGCCAATGCGCTGAAGGGCGCTGCCGCGGCGCACATCCCGGTGCTGACCTGGGACTCCGACCTTCTGCCGCAGGACAAGGGTTTGCGGGCCGCCTATATCGGCACCCACAATTACGACATCGGGGTCAACCTCGCCAAGCTCGTCATGGCGGTCAAGCCCAAGGGCGGCACGATCTGCATCCAGTCGGGCGGCGCGGCGGCGGCCAACCACAACGAGCGCATGCAGGGGATCCGCGACACGCTCGCCGGCAAGAAGAGCGCCGAGTCGCCGGGCGAGAGGCTCACCGGCCAGAATGGCTGGACAGAGGTCGCCGGCTGCCCGCTCTACACCAATGACGACTTCCCGCTCTCGATGCAGCAGGAGCAGGACATGCTGAACAAATATCCGGACCTCGACGCGTTCGTGCCGACCGGCGGCTTCGGCGAGTTCCTGACCGACGCGTACAAGAACTCGATGGGCAAGTACAAGGACAGAATCGCCAGCGGCAAGATCGCGATCGCCGTGGCCGACACCCTGCCGATGCAACTCGACGATCTGAGGGAAGGTCTGGCGACCGGAAATGTCGGCCAGCGGCCGTTCGACATGGGCTACAAGGTCATGTATTTCCTCAAGGACATGAAAGAGGGCAAAGCGCCGCCGACGGACCCGACCTACACCGGGCTCGACGTATGCACGCCGAAGAACGTCGACACCTGCGTCGGCGGCGGAAGCTGATCCTGATCACAAAAGGTCGCAGAAGCTCCAGGCCGGCCTCGCGCCGGCCCTTTTGTCGCCATCCGGCGGGTCCCCGCGAGGATGCCCGTCATCGGCGGGCTACGCCCATGTGGGGCTCACCGTTGAACGTGCTCCCACTCGCCCGACTGCGCGGATCGCAGAACCGCCTCCGTGACCAGGTCGGTCGCCAGCGCTTCGCGGAAGCTGGGACTCGCCGCCCTGCCGCTCGCCAAGCCCTCCAGGAAGTCGGCGGCCTGATGAATGAAAGTGTGCTCATAACCGATCTGCAGACCCGGCGCCCACCAGTGCTTCATGTAAGGATGGTCGTCGCCAGTGACGTGCAGCGAGCGCCAGCCGCGCAGCCGGCCCTCGTCGCGTGGTCGAAAAATTGCAGCCGGTGCAGGTCGTGAAGATCCCACATGATCGACGCGTTCGCGCCATTGATTTCGAGCGTATAGAGCGCCTTGTGGCCCCGCGCATAGCGCGTCGCCTCGAAGGTTGCGAGCGAGCCGTTGGCGAACCGGGCGAGGAAGGCGGCGGCGTCGTCGATCGTCACCTTCTCTTTCCTGCCGGTGAGGGCGTGACTGCGCTCCGTGATGAAAGTCTCGGCCATGGCCGTGACCCTGTCGATTGGCCCGTTCAGCCACATCGCCGTGTCGATGCAATGGGCGAGCAGATCGCCGGTGACGCCGCTGCCCGCGACGCTCGCGTCGAGCCGCCACAAGCCGGTCCCGCCCTGCGGAAGATCGGGCGAGATCGTCCAATCCTGCAGGAACTTGGCGCGATAGTGGAAGACGCGCCCCAGCCTTCCTTCATCGACCAGCTGCTTGGCGAGGGCGACCGCGGGAACCCGGCGATAATTGTACCAGACCATGTTCGGGACCGCGGCGGCCTCGACCGCCGCAACGATCTTGCCGGCCTCGGCGGCGTTTCGGCCGAGCGGCTTCTCGCACATCACCATCTTGCCCGCTTGCGCGGCGGCGATCGCGATCTCGGCATGCGTGTCGTTGGGGCTGGCGACATCGATGAGGTCGACGTCCTCGCGGGAGACCAGATCGCGCCAGTCGGTCTCGAAGGCATCGTAGCCCCAGTTTGCCGCAAAACCTTCGGCGACCGTCGGGTTGCGGGCGCAAATCGCCTTGAGGACGGGCTGGTAGTCCAGCTCGAAAAACCGATTGGCGTTGGCGAAGGCGTTGGAGTGGGTGCGGCCCATGAAGCCGCAACCGACCATGCCGATGTTGAGCTTTTTCTTCGCGCTCATCGCAGTTCTCGAAGCGGCGCCTAGCCGTGCGGGTCGCGCCGTGCTCACTATCGCCGTCATTGCCGGTCGGCAATTCGATGATCGAAGCCTTGAGCCGCGCTTTCGCCGACGCCCATTAGGCACTGACAAAGCATTAGTCGAGACGGAATGCGCCTGGGGGCGCCCCTTTGCCGGCGCCGCACTATCCTCCCCCGCTTGTGGGTGCTTGCGGGGGAGGGGGACCGTCCGAAGGGCGGTGGAGGCGGCCGCGCTCCAGCCTGCTTGGGAGCCAACGAAAGAACACCTCTTCTTCGCATCAATGATCGTCTCGGGCGACGCCATAATGTACCTCCCTTTGAGCGAGGCCCATCGCAGCGGTCGACCGGGGAAAACCTTGGTGAAAAACTGGCGACAGGAGGCCGCCCGCCTTGTTATGATTTCGGCGTCTCGCGAGGATCTCACGTGAAAGCCTGGCGTCTGGAAAAACTCGGCGGTCGGCTTGCGCTCGAGGACGTCCCTGTCCCCGAGCCGCGGCCCGGCAGCGTGCTGGTCAGGGTCGAGGCGTCGGCGCTGATGTCGTATCTCAAGGCTTACGTCGAAGGGAAACTTCCCTTCTACAATCCGCCGGCGAAACCCTTCACCATCGGCACGAACGCCATCGGGATCATCGAGGCGGCGGGCCGCGACGTCTGGAATCTCAGGCCGGGCCAGCGTGTCGTCGTCTCCTCGCATTTCGTCGCGCGCGAGAACGTCGACGAACCGGCGCAGGTTCTCATCGGCCTCACCGCAGGGGCCGGCGCAGCCGCGATGCTCGAGGACTGGCCGGACGGGACGCTCGCCGAATATGCGCTGGCGCCGGTCGAGGCGGTGACGCCCCTCGAAGGCCTGGACGGAGTTGACGCGGCCCGGCTTGCAGCGCTCAGCCGGTTCATCGTGCCCTACGGCGGGCTATTGCGCGGCCGGCTGGCGGCCGGCGAGACCCTCGTCGTCAACGGGGCGACCGGCGCCTACGGGACGGCGGCGGTCCTGCTCGGCGTCGCCATGGGAGCAGGCAGAATTGTTGCGGCTGGGCGTGACCGGGACGCCCTCGCGACGGTCGCCGAAGCCGCGGGCGCGCGCGTCGCGACGGTCGCACTCGGCGGAGATGTCACGGCCGACGCGAAAGCGATCCGCGAAGCGGCGGGCGGCGGCGCGCAGATCGCCTTCGACATGGTCGGCAACGCCGCCGATCCGCGCTCGACGCTGGCGGCGCTGGCGAGTCTCAGGCGCGGCGGGCGTCTTGTGCTGATGGGCAGCATGACCGTCGACCTGCCGATTCCCTACACCCAGGTCATGCTCAACAACTGGGAAATTCTCGGTCAGTTCATGTATCCGGCGAGCGCCTACCGGCGACTCGTCGAATTGGTCCGCGCGGGCCTGCTCGACCTCGCCGCGATCCGGCCAAAGGTCTTTCCGCTCACGGCGCTGCGCGAGGCGATGGAGGCGGCGGCCGCGGCGGGGAACCTCGAGGTCGTGGTCGCCCGGACGTAAGCCCTCACCCTGCGCCGTCACCTGACCAAAGAGAATTTCGCGCTCTTCGCGCCCTTGGCGGGAAAAGCTTTGTAATCACAAAGGGCGCCAACGCGACATGAAGAAGCACGAAGTCAGAGAGCGCGCTACCCGGTGAGGTTTGGCTCGCCGGCTCGCGAGAGGGCCGGGGTGAGAGGAAGCTTTCAAAACGTCGCCGCGATGATCTCGCCGACCTCTTTGTGGACCGCGTTGCGGGCGTCCATCGAAGCGTCGGACTCCGTGTGGTAGACGGCCGCAAGGAGCGGCGCGCGGCCGGGCGGGCGGATGATTCCAATCGTATTGGCCGTGCCGTGGTCGCCGCTGCCGGTCTTGTCGCCGACGACCCATGTCGGCGGCAGACCGGCGCGCAGCCGTTTGTCGCCGACCTTGTCGGCGATGAGCCAGGCCTCGATCTGTTTGCGCGACGGCTCGGACAGAATGTCTCCGAGCAGCACGGCCTGAATGTCACGCGCCATGGCGAGCGGCGTGGTCGTGTCGCGCGGGTCGCCGGGAATGGCCGTATTGAGGCTCGGCTCGTTTCGGTCGAGCCGGGTTTTCTCGTCGCCGAGCGAGCGGGCGAAGCGGGTGAACCCGCCCGGCCCGCCGATGACGGACAGGATCAGATTGGCGGCGGTGTTGTCGCTCCAGTCGATCGCTGCGGCGCAGAGGTCGCCGAGCCGCATGCCGCCGTCGGCGACACGCTCTTTCGTCACCGGCGCGTATTCGAGGAGGTCGGAGGGCCCATAGGGAAGTGTCCGCTCGAGGCTCTCCTTTCCTTCGTCGGCCAGCTTCAGCACGGCGGCGGATGCGAGAAGCTTGAACGTGCTGCACATCGGAAAGCGCTCCTCGGCCCGATGCGCCAACGTGAGTCCCCTCCCCACGTCGATCACCGCGACGCCGAGCCGGCCGCCGGCGCGAGCCTCGATCGACGTGAGACGGTCGCCCGCCAGCTTCATGCCATCCTGCGACGAAGCCGCACGGCCGAACACGGGCGCCGCAGCCGCTGCGAGAGCGCCCAGAAAAACACGACGGCTGGTGAACCGCATTGTCCGCTCCGGTTCGTGTTGTGAGCCTTTTCGCGGTCGTCCACGAATTTAAGGAAATCCCGATTGATCACGCCATACTCGATGGAATCCGCCTACTCGGCCTAATATAAACCCTCAGGGAGAGGAATTCCCTTCGGCGCTGTCTGTATCGCCCACACCTAGGTATAGACGATCAATCCTTTCGTCGGCCTGGCAAACCTGGACTCCGACGCCATCTCCTTTTCGAAACTTCTTGAACGGTTCTTCGAAAAGGAATCTTCCATGCGCAATTCAACTCTGAACGCCGTCACCGCGTCGTTTGCTGCGGTCGCGATGATTGTTTCTCTAGGTACTTCCCCCGTCCTCGCCAGGGGCGGCGGCGGTGGCATGGGCGCGTTCCATGGCGGCGGCGGAGGCATGGGCGGGTTCCATGGCGGCGGAGGCATGGGCGGGTTCCATGGCGGCGGCGGTTTTCATTCACGCAGCGCGTGGAACGGCGGCTTTCACGGCCACCGCGGCTACGTCGGCGGATACGACGCTTGTGTGGTGAACCCGTATTATCAGTGGAGAAACTCCACCTACCCATATACGTGCTAGCGGTTGGCGGCGCCTCCCAACAGCGCCCTGGCCGTGCGCCAAACGGCGTCTCAACTCCGACGGGCGCCGCCGGGCAATCCACCGGCGCCCGCGTCGCGAGCGGCGAAGGCCGCGCTGATTGCTACTGCGCGATCGGGGCGTACTTGCCCTCTTTCCAGACGTTGATGTCGTATCTCGGGTCCTTGATGTCGCCCTTGGAGTCGAACTTGACCGGCCCCATCACGGTCTCGACCGGCTGACCGTTCTCCAGCGCCTTGGCGACGGCCTTCGGATCGTCGGAATGCGCCATCTTGATCCCGTCGGCGATCGCCTCGACGACGGCGTAGCTGAACAGCGTGAAGCCTTCCGGATTGAAGCCCTGCGCCTTGAACTGCTCGAGCGCTTTTGCTGCGGCGGGCGACCGACGCGGATCGGTCGGGAAGGTGAAGAGCACGCCCTCCCCCGCCGGGCCCGATATCTGCCAGAACTCCGAAGTCGCGAGGCTGTCGGGGGAAATCAGCTGGGGCTTGTAGCCCTGGTCTGCCGCCTGGCGGATAATGAGCCCCGCTTCGGGGTGATAACCGCCGAAATAGACCACGTCCGCGCCGGCCTGCTTCAGCTTGGTGACAATGGCGCTGTAATCCTTCTCGCCCGGGTTGATGCCCTCGAACAGGACCTCCTTGACCCCGGCGGCGTTCAGCTTGTCCTTCACCACGCTGGCGACGCCTTTGCCGTAGGCCGACTTGTCGTGCAGGATGGCGATCTTCTTGTCCTTGTACTTGTCGACGATGAAGGACGCGATGAAGGCGCCCTGCGCGTCGTCGCGCCCGTAGAGGCGCAGAACGTTCGGATGGCCCTTTTCGGTCAGCACCGGATTCGACGAGGCCGGGCTCATCATCAGGATGTTGTTCTCGGCGTAGACCTCGGAGGCGGGGATCGACGACCCCGAGCACGCATGTCCGTCGACGAACTTGATCTGCTGGCCGACGATGAGGTTGGCGACCGCGACCGCTTGTTTCGGATCGCAGGCGTCGTCCTCGACCACGATCTTGATTTTTTTGCCGTCGACTCCGCCGGCGTCGTTGATCGCCTGGGCCGCCGCTTCCGCGCCGCGCTTCATCTGGTCGCCGATCGAGGCGACGGGGCCGGTCATCGGTCCGGCGACCGCGATGGTGATGTCCTGGGCCAGGACCGGCGTCGCGAGCGCCGCTAGGGCGACCCCCGAGAGCGACAGAATGAGGATGTTGCGCATGTTCGAATTCTCCCTGGACGGGCGGCGTTTCTCGCCGCTCTGGCGCGGCATGTCGGCTCTTGCGCCGGGCATGGCCTAGCGGGGAACGCGTGCGATGGCAACCGCGAGGAGCGCCTTCAACCGCCTCGCGTCCAGCGCATCCTGAGCGTCGGCAACCCCGACTGGGCGCTCAACCCGCGCGTCACCGGGAGAAAGCCCTCGCGCTCATAGAAGCGCCTGGCGCGCCCGTTCGCTTCGTTGACGTCGAGTTCCACGACGCCGGAGGAGCGGCGTTTGGCCACGTCGAGGAGAGCCGAGGCCAGGCCCGAGCCATGCTCGTCCGGCGCGATGCAGAGCTGGTCGAGGTAGCCGTTCGCCGTATCCAAACTGACGAAGCCCGCCGGCCGGCCGGCCGGGTCGAGTCCGACGACGATCGCTCCGCCCTCGGAGCGATGGGCGCGAAGGCGCTGATCGATCCAGGTCCGGCGCGCCTCGAAGTCGATCGCAAAGCCGGTCTCGCTCCAGGCCGCGACCCAGAGGTCGATGAGGAGGGGCAAGTCGGCTTCGTGGAAGTCGCGCAACGCCGAGGTCGAGACGCTCACCGCTCCGTCAGCTTCAATTCGATGCGCCGGTTGCGGGCGAGCGACGCGTCGTCGGTCCCCTGGTCGATCGGCTGGAACTGGCCGAAACCGGCGGCGGCGAGCCGATCGGGCTCGACTCCTTTGGAGATGAGGTATTGCACCACCGCGACGGCGCGCGCGGCCGACAGCTCCCAGTTCGACTTGAACTGCCCGTTGCCGGTCACAGGACGGGTGTCGGTGTGTCCATCGACCCTCAGGATCCATGGGATGTCAGGCGGGATCTCGCGTTCGAGGTCGAGCACGGCGGCCGCCAATGTGTCGAGCGACTGCTTGCCCTGGGGACTGATGTCGGCTTTGCCTTCGTCGAACAGCACCGAGGATTGGAACACGAACCGGTCGCCGACCACCTTGATGTCCGGGCGGGAGCCGAGAATCTGGCGCAGCCGGCCGAAGAAGTCGGACCGGTACCGGTTGAGCTCCTGCACCTTCTGGGCGAGCGCGACGTTGAGGCGTTGGCCAAGGTCGGAGATCTTCGATTGCGACTCCCTGTTCGCCGCCTCGGATGCGTTGAGCGCGTCCTCGAGCGCGGCGAGCTGCTTGCGCAGAGCGGAGATCTGCTGGTTGAGCACGTCGACCTCGGCGAGCGCGCGGGCGGAGATGGTCTTCTGTTCGTCGAGCGCGTTCACCGCGGCGGTGGCCTGCCCGGCGACCGCGGCCGCGGTCGCGCCCTGGGCGGCCTGGTCCTTGAGACGGTTTGCTTCGATCTGGGCCGAATCGAGCGTCGCGGTCAGGGTCGCGATCTTGGTTTCGTCGGTGCTTTTTTGCGTGCGCTCGAGCGCGAGCAGGTTGGTCAGCTCCTCGATCTGCCGGTTGAGCTTGGCGAGCGCCTCGTCCTTGCCGGTCACCTCGCGCGACAGGAAGAACTGCGCCAGCATGAACACGGAGAGGAGAAAGATGATGACGAGCAGCATGGTCGACAGGGCGTCGACGAAGCCCGGCCAATAGTTGACCGGCTCATAGCGCCGGCTGCGCGACAGCGGCATCCAGAACTCCTCTTGCTCTCCGCTCTCCCCGCCTGCGGGGAGAGGGTCGGAGGCGACAGACGGGCGTCTCTCGACGCCCCCCATGGCCCATCTTCTCCCCGCAAGCGCAGGGAGAAGGGACAGCGTCACCGCTCTGTCAGCTCTTCCAGCAGGCGGCGCAGGAGCTTGCCGATGTCCTCCTGCTGCTGGGCCTGCACATCGACCCAGTTGCGGATCTGCTGCTGCTCGGTCCGCATGTGGCCGACCAGCGCCTGGATGCCTTCGGCCAGGGTGGCGATCGCGGCGGCGTTGCGCTGGTGCTCGATCATCGGCTGGACGACGGCCTCCGCCGGGACCGCCGGCTCGACGACAGGCGGCGTCGTCTGCACGTGGCCGGCCAGAAACTCCTCGAATTCGGAATAGAAACGGTTCTGCGCCTGCCCCGCCTGGAGGTCGAGAAAGCCGAGAACCAGCGAGCTCGCAAGGCCGAACAGCGACGAGGTGAACGACACGCTCATACCGGCGATCGGCATCGAGAGGCCCGACTTCAGATCGTCGAACATCCGGGAAGTGTCGGCGCCGGTCTTCATGCTGTCGATGACGCCGCTGATCGAATGCACGGTCTCGAGCAGGCCCCAAAAAGTGCCGAGGAGGCCGAGGAAGATCAGGAGGCCGATCAGGTAGCGGCTTAGCTCCCGGCCCTCGTCGAGGCGGGTGGCGATCGAATCGAGGATGGCGCGGGTCGTGAGCGTCGAAAGGCCGCGCGCGCCGGCGCCGGCGTTGAGCATGGCCGCCATCGGCGCGAGCAGGAGCGGCTGGGTGATCGTCCGCCCGGCCGCCGCCCCGGTCAGCGAGTTGACCCAGCGGATCTCGCGGAAGAGCCGGAAGACCTGACGGAAGGCGAACAGCGAGCCGATCGCCAGTATGCCCAGGATGAGCCCGTTGAGGCCCGGATTGGCGGAGAAAGCGAGCGCGATCTGCTTGTAGAGAATGAGGACGACGAAGCCGACCAGCGCCAGGAACGCCGCCATGCCGACGAGGAAGATGCGCGGGGAGGTGAGCAGGCGGATATCGGACTCAGTCGTCATGGATTGCCGAACGGGGGTTCACGGCGGACGCGCATATCCGCGGATTGCGACCATAGCAAGTTTCACGCGGCTGTCGCGGCCGCTTCCCGCTATCTTCACGCTATCTTCATATGTCGACCGGCTTCACGCCGCCTTGGCTTTGGGCTTCAGCCAGCGACGGTTGGCCAACACTTCCGCGATCTGCACCGCGTTCAGCGCCGCGCCCTTCCTGAGGTTGTCGGAGACGCACCAGAGGTTGAGGCCGTTCTCGACCGTCGGGTCATCGCGGATGCGGCTGATATAGGTCGCGTCCTCGCCGGCCGCCTCGTGCGGGGTGACGTATCCGCCGGGCTCCCGGCGATCGACGACGAGGCAGCCCGGCGCCTCGCGCAGAATGCGGCGCGCCTCCTCGGCGCTGATCGGCTTCTCGAATTCGATGTTGATCGCCTCGGAATGGCCGATGAACACCGGCACGCGCACGCAGGTCGCGGTCAGCTTGATCTTCGGGTCGAGGATCTTCTTCGTCTCGGCCACCATCTTCCACTCTTCCTTGGTCGAGCCGTCGTCCATGAAGACGTCGATCTGGGGGATGACGTTGAACGCGATGCGCTTCGGGAACTTCTTGGGTTCGACCGGGTCGGAGACGAACACCGCCCGGGTCTGCGCGAAGAGCTCGTCCATCGCCTCCTTCCCCGCGCCCGACACCGACTGATAGGTGGCGACCACCACCCGCTTGATGACGGCGCGGTCGTGCAGCGGCTTCAGCGCCACGACGAGCTGGGCGGTCGAGCAGTTGGGATTGGCGATGATGTACTTGCCGACGAAGCCCCTGGCCGCGTCGGCGTTGACCTCAGGCACGATGAGCGGCACGTCCGGGTCCATCCGCCATGCCGACGAATTGTCGATCACGACGCAGCCCTTGGCCCCGATCCTGGGCGAAACCTCCTTCGACACGGTCCCGCCCGCCGACATGAGGCAGAAGTCGGTGTCGGAAAAGTCATAATGCTCGAGCGCCTTGCACTTCAGCGTCCGGTCGCCGAACGACACCTCCTTGCCGATCGAGCGGGACGAGGCGAGCGCAACCACCTCGGACACCGGAAAGCGGCGCTCGGCGAGGATGGCGAGCATCTCGCGGCCGACATTGCCGGTGGCCCCGGCGATCGCGACCTTATAGCCTGACATTTAAAAAGCTTCCTTCTGGCTCCTGGCCTCCCCGGTGACGCCCCGCATTGGGCCTCGACCCCGGCGCCCCGCCGGGGGAGGAGCCGGAGCGGAAGGCGCGATCAGCCGTTCGTCCCGCCCTTGGCGGAGCCAAATGTCTTGGTCGTAGTCTTGGCGAGATGGGGCATCGACACGGGTTCCGGCGCCGGGCGGATGAGGCGCGGCGCAGCAGCCCTTCGCAAATCACGGCCGGGCCTCATTGTCAATGCGAAGAAAGAGGATCGAGGCGCAACTGGGCGCGCCGCCAATCTCATGGTCGTGAATGTTCCGTCGGGTCTGCCGGACGCCTGCCGTGGGTCGCTCCGCGAACACTCCCTTGGCTGCTCTGCGGAGAGAAGTCAGTCATCGGATCAGTAAAATCCGATCGGAAAATATTTGAGGTAGAGCTCCGAATAAATCCCCTTCGAGTAAAGGCGGGCCAGGGCCCAGTTCAGGGCGCGCCGGAGGTCGTTGTCGTCGGTCCGCACCGCGATTCCGACGCCCTCGCCGAAATAGAGGCTTTCGCAGTAGGGGCCGCCGAAGAAGGCGCAGCAATCCGCCGATTGCCCGCTGTTCAGCCAAACCGCCATCGTCAGGCCGTCGGCGAAGGCGACGCCGATTTCGCCCCCGCTCAAAGCCGTCTCCAGCGCCGATAGGCTCGGATAGGCTTTTGGCTTCGCGCCCGGGAAAAACGCTTTGATATAGGCCTCGTGCGCCGATCCGGAGACGACGCCGACGGTCTTTCCTCTGAGCCCGCCCGTGGAGGCGGCGGACGGAGCGGCGTCTTTGCGGACGACGAAGCGGGCCGGGGTCTGATAATAGGGCTGCGAGAAGTCGATTCGAGCCCGGTTCTCGGGCGTCGCGGCGATTGAAGCGACGACGGCGTCGCCCTTTCCGGTCACCAGCGAGTCGATCAGCGTATCCCAGCGACGGGCCTGGATCGTGCAGGCAATCTGCAGCTCGGCGCAGACCGCGCGCGCGATCTCGACGTTGAATCCGGTCAAGGTTCCGTCGCTCAGGGCGAAGTCGAGCGGCGGATAGTCGTCGCTGGTGAGAAAGCGGATCGCTCGGATGCCCGTAAGGTCCGGCTTGTCGAGACGCAGGTCTGGATCTGCGAAGCTCGGCGCCTCAACCGCGTCGCTCGCCGCGCCGACCGTTCCTCCGCTCGGGAAGGCAAGCAGCACGACCATGGCGACGCAAAAAACAATCGCTCTAACGCCAATGTTTACCATGACAGCACAGAAAATATCGTGTCCAATGGAGACCCCGATCGTCCTGTCAGGCTAAGCGGAAGGGGAGCCATGGCTGACGCCTCACAAGGGTTTGGCGCCCCATCTATCTCGACGCCCGGGCGGTTCCAAGCCCGGGCCTCTACCCCGCCGCATCGCCAGAGCGGGCCCGCCCGCGCCGCCGCCCGCCATCTTCCCCCCGAACTCGAATTCCTTGTGCGCCATGGCGTCTCGCCGGATCTTCTGTTGCGCGCTGTCGCGGCCGAGACTGGAGACGTCGAGCCGTTGGAGGCGCTTCTCGCCGAAGGGATCGTCACCGAAGAGCATTATTATCATGCTTTGGCGCGACATTTGGGCTGCGCCTACTATATCGGCGAACCTCCCTTCGCCGCGCATTTCGACGCCGTGAAAGGCCTCAGATGCGGCGTCGCTCCTCTTGCCGCGGAGGCCGGACCCCGGGCCGTCATCGCGCCGCGGGCGCAATTCGTTCCGCGGCTGATAGAGATGCGGGCTGCTGGCGGGCTGAGTCCGGAGAGTTTTGCGGTCGCTTCCCCCCAGCGGTTTGCCGCGCTCGTTCGGATGCGGCAAGGAGACGCAGTGCTCGCAGACGCGCTCGGTCGCCTTCCCGACAGCCTTTCGGCCCGACGCGGCATGAGCGGCGTCCAGATCGCCGTCGCTGGACTCGCCGCTGTCCTCGCCGTCGCGCTCGGCGCTGCAAACATGCACCTGTTGGCCGGCATCGCGTCTCTGGCGCTCTGGCTCTTTTTCTCGGCCTCGATCCTGTTGCGATCCGCGGCCGCCGTCGCGGGCGACGATGAGGTTCGCCCGAGAATGCTCTCCGACGACGAGCTGCCGGTATATACGGTCATTGTCCCTGTCTATCGCGAGGCCGACGTCATGGAGGACCTCGTCCGGGCGCTCGACGCAATGGATTATCCGAAGAGCAAGCTCGAAATAAAGCTCGTCGTCGAACGACGGGACAACGAGACTCTATCGAAAATTCTCGGGATGCGGTTGCCGGGGCGCTACGAACTCGTGGTCGCGCCTCCAGGCGAGCCTGCCACCAAGCCGCGCGCGCTCAACATCGCGCTGGCCACGGCGCGGGGGAAACTGATCGTCGTCTATGACGCGGAGGATGCGCCCTCGCCCGGCCAACTGAGGCTTGCCGCGTCGCGTTTTGCGGCCGACCGCGGCGTGGACTGCCTCCAGGCCCGGCTCACGATCAGAAACGCCGACAATTCGTGGTTGTCGAAGCTGTTTGCGGCAGAGTACGCGGTCCTGTTCGATCTCATTAATCCGGGCCTCTGCGCGCTGGAGTTGCCGATCGCACTCGGCGGAACGTCCAATCACTTCCGGGTCGCCAGCCTCGTCGCGGCGGGGGGCTGGGACGAATGGAACGTCGCCGAGGACGCCGACCTCGGCATCCGCTTGGCGCGTTCGGGCTGCAGGGTCGCCAGCTTGAATTCGGATACGTCGGAGGAGGCGCCTCACGAGTTGGTCAATTGGTTCCGCCAGCGGGTCCGGTGGCAGAAGGGCTGGTTGCAGGCGGCGATCGTCCATTCCCGTCAGCCTGTGCGCCTTTTCGCCTCCCTCGGCAGGCTTCGCGGCCTTTCCGTGACGGTCCTGATCTTTGGCTCCGTGCTCAGCGCGCTGTTCTGGCCAGCATTCGCCGTGGACGTGCTCGTGCGCGCAATCGAGGCCGGAGGCGGCGTCGCTTCGGCCTGGCGCGAGGCGATGGACGTCTATGTCTACAGTCTCGCATTGGCCGGAATCTGGACTTTGGCCGTCCCGGCCGGCGTCGCCGCAAAATTGCGGCGACTCGATCTGACGGCGAAGGATTTTGCGCTGGCGCCGGCCTATTACGTCCTCGTTTCGCTCGCCGCCTGGGTGGCGATCCTCGATCTGGCCGCGCGCCCACACTACTGGGCGAAGACGGATCACGGCCGCAGCCGGCGGCGGGTGTCGAAAAACCCGAGGGTCTACCGAACGGATTTCCTGCAAGCCGAAGACTAGCGGCGTCGGTTTCCAGGCCGACACTAAGCCCAGAACACCCCCCTCATGGCAATCGGGCGAAGCGAAGATTCAGATGGTTGGGGGCACTCCAGCCCCCCATAGCCCGTCGAGAGACGGGCGTCCTTTCGGACGCCCTATGGCGGGGGCGGGCAGGGGTGGGGGTCGCGCGGCGCTTCCCGCAAAGGGCGTCGATGAACAGCTCCCGAGGTCTGGCGCGACCCCCCTCCTTAATTCTCCCCCACAAGGGGCAGGAGATCGCCTTCGCCCGATTGCCCTCGAATAGCCCCTATTTGTTCTTGACGTGTTCGGTAACCTGATGGCATAAGGGGGTTGAACGAACCGCGGCGTCGGGATGGAAAGCGAGGTTGGCATGGAGGCGCCTTCGAATCTCCCGGCAATCTGCAGCCCGACCGCGCTTGGGCGGAATGTAGCGGCAGCGGTTTTCAGCAGGCACGGAAGCGGCTTGGCTGCCGGCGGGCGCCATCGGCGAACAGGCGGGGGACCAAGCGGAGGCGAAAAGAATGTAACTCCCAAGCCGTGGCGTATCTCCTCTCCCGCTTCGCGGGCGAGGGGGTCGCCGAACTTCACAGCTTGGGAGTTTCAAAAGAATTTGGATTCCCGATTAAACCCTTGAGAACAGCCAATTCGTGGAAGACTTTTGCTTGGATTCGGCTATCCCCGGCTTTGCTCCGGTGCTCCCGGGCTTTGGCGGAATGTCCCGCGGCTTGGAACCGTCCTCAGGGGCCGCCAGTGCTTTCGAGCGTCCCGCGGCTCGATTGTTCTTTTTTTGTTCATGCTATTTCGGGAACTCCGTGTTAAGTTTGTCTTGTCGTCGCGCCTTGACGGCCCATGGCAGGCGAGGCCGGCATAGGAGGCGGACGCAGACACGAGATGCATCGTGGCCTTAGGCTTCGCGGAGACGGTGTTCGGTTGAACAGAAGAAATCACGTTCGTCCAGTCGGCAAAAGTTATTTTCGCTCGGCGTCGCCCGTAACCCTTTGAAAAAGCTAGAAATCGAACGAGGAAATCCAAGGAAATCCAAGGAAATCCAAAGGAGTCCAAGCCGTTTTCCTTGGTTTTATTGCTGTTTGGCTGGGAAAGATTTGGTCTGGCTTGGGAAAAATTTGGTCGTGTAGCGCGTCATCTTTCGGAAAATAGGAACACATCTTTCAGCCGCTCGAAACGCGGCCTCAGGCGATGGACTTCGGCAAACTGAAGCGGCTTCAACGGACAGCTTCTGGATAGTTCATCGCCCCGATTTTGAGCAGCGCCGCGCTACTGCCGCGCGGGCCAGGCGAAGTCGTCGGCGCGGCCGGGCCGGGGTTCGACCGGAAGGCCCGGTCTCTCGCCGGCGTTGGCGCTCGACGCGTCCACCAGCGCAGCGCTCGTCGCCTTTGGCCGAGCCGTCAGCGACAGAATGGGGCCGGCCTCCAGTTTGGGAAGGGCGAGCGGGTCATTCGCGAGAGACTTGTCCACCCCCATCTCGCGGCGTATTTCCACATTTATATCCTCGGCTTGCTGCTCGATGTCCGGCGGGAGGGCGCTGATGTCGTTCTGGGGCTTCCCCTTGTCGATGGCGCGCCGAATGTCCGCTTCGAGATATTGCGCGAGCTTGCGCGACCCGGCTTTGGTGAAATAGACGCCGGAGCGCAGTCTTTCGCTCTGTCCGTCCACGTTCGGCCCGAAGGCGCTGTACTGTCCGTTCTGGTCGACGAAACCGTCCCAGATGTCGATGTATGTGCCGCCGGCCTTCTCCACGTGCTCCCGGTAAATTTCGTTCAGCGCCAGAGCCTGGGCGTTGAAACGTTCATCGGGCATCGACGGCAGGCCCACCCAGAGCACCGGGATGTGCGCGCCCCGGAACGGCGCGATCAGGTCCTCGACCCGCTGGGCGTAGTGGGCCTTCCATTGGTCGCTGAGGGGCTCCAGCGTCGTGTCGCCGTCTTTCAGCGGCTGCGCGTCGTTGACGCCGAGCATGACGACCGCGACGTCGATCTTCTGTTTGCCCGCAACGAGGTCGCGGGCGGCCTTGGGCCAGTCGTAGTAGTCGATCCGGGTAAGGCCGGACTGATCGCGCGCGACGTCTGCGATCGCCACGTCCGGTCTGTTGGCGAAAGCATCGGTCAGGCCCTGGGCAGCCGATGTGGCGAGGCTGTCGCCGAGCACCATGACGAAAGACGTCTGCTCGACTTTACCTCCCGACCATCGCGACGCACGGGTCGCCGAAGGCGAGACATAGTCCTGGTGCTTCTTTTGCGGCGCCCGCCGAACGGAATACGGCGCCGTGGCATGCGGCGCAGGTTGTGGTTTCGGCGCGATTCCGAAGAGATGCTGCAGGAATCCGGGAAAGCCTCCCGTGTCTTCAGCGCGCGAACTCGGCGCGGCCACGACCAGGCAGCAGAGCGCCAGGACGGCGATCCGCATCAAATGACCGGTCGACGATCTCATGAATGAGAACAAGTGACCCTGACCGCCTTTGCGCCTGGACTCAGAGGTGGTGACGGGTCGCAATCATCGCCTCGCGGAGCACGTCGACCTCGTGGCGCGAGTCCTGCAGCCGCCACACCATGACGTCCCGGATCGAAATCATGCCGACGACTTTCGCACCGTCGACAACCGGCAGGTGGCGGATCCGGTGCTTGTTCATGAGCTTCTCGGCGTTGCTCATGGTCGTTTCGGGGCCGCAGGTGACGACGTCGCGCGACATGAAATCGCGAACCCGTCGCTCGACGAGCCGAGCGCCTTCCTTGACGAAGGCGCGCACGATGTCACGCTCCGAGATGATGCCGACCAGCGCTCCATGCGCGTCCACGACCGGCATGGCGCCGATGTTGAGCGACGTCAGCCGCCCGGCGAACGCGACGATGGATTCTTCGGGTATGCAGGTCGCGAGAACCTGCCGGTTGGATTGAAGCGCGTCCGATACTTTCATGATCGTCGTCCCGTCGTTCGTCCCCGCCCCGTTTTGGCTAAAGTGTCCAAATTGATTCCGATGCTCGCCGAATGGCTGCCGGTCGAACGGACAATGCCCCATACTGAAACTTGCGGCAATCCCGCTTCGTTGCATGGGACGTCCCGGGGCGCGGCTCGAAGCCAAGCTTCCGGCTGAAAAAGGGCGCCGGCGCATTGCAGGGGGAGTCTCCCACAGACGAGGGAAGCAATTGACTTGCGGTTTTGGGCCTCTAGGGTGCACGGGCTTCCGCGCGTCCTTTGGGTAAGCCCCCGCGGGCATAAGAGAAACAGGAAAGATGTTGTCGCACTCCCTTCGCGAGGCCGCGAATGTGTCCAAGGCTTGGCCGTTCGAAGAGGCGCGCAAGGTGATCGAGCGTCTCGAGCGCTCGAAGAAGGCCGAAGTGATCTTCGAGACAGGCTACGGGCCGTCCGGCCTGCCGCACATCGGAACATTCGGCGAGGTGGCCCGCACGACCATGGTGCGCAACGCCTTCCGCACGCTGACCGGCGACAGCGTCAAGACGAGACTGATCGCCTTCTCCGACGACATGGACGGGCTGCGCAAGACGCCGGACAACATCCCGAACCGCGAGCTGGTTGCGCCCCATCTCGGCAAGCCCCTGACGAAAGTGCCCGACCCGTTCGGCAAATACGACAGCTTCGCTGCGCACAACAATGCTCGCCTGCGGCAGTTTCTCGACCAGTTCGGCTTCGACTACGAATTCATGTCCTCGACCGAGGCGTACGCGTCGGGCCGGTTCGACGCGGCGCTCCTGCGCATGCTCGAACGCTTCGACGAGGTGCAGGCGATCATGCTGCCCTCGCTTAGAGCAGAGCGCTCGGCGACCTATTCGCCGTTCCTTCCCATTCATCCGGTGACTGGCATCGTCATGCAGACCCCGGTCCTTGGGCACGACGCGAAGGCCGGCACCATCCGCTGGCGGGACCCTGAAAGCGGCGAGACGTTTGAAACGCCGGTGACCGGGGGCAAGTGCAAGCTGCAGTGGAAGCCCGATTGGGCGATGCGCTGGTACGCGCTCGGCGTCGATTACGAAATGGCCGGCAAGGACCTGATCAATTCCGTGAAGCTCTCGTCGCGCATCGCCCGTATTCTCGGCGCAGAGCCGCCGGCCGGGTTCAACTACGAACTCTTCCTGGATGAAAACGGGCAAAAAATCTCGAAGTCGAAGGGCAACGGTCTGACGATTGAGCAATGGCTGACCTACGCCAGCCAGGAAAGCCTGTCGCTGTTCATGTTCCAGAAGCCGACGGCAGCGAAGCGGCTTTATTTCGACGTCATTCCCCGCACCGTCGACGACTATCTCGGATTCCTCGAGTCCTACCCCCGGCAGGAATGGAAGGAGCGTCTCGGCAACCCGGTCTGGCACGTCCATTCCGGAGCCCCGCCGGCGCCGGAAACGCTCATTCACGATGGAGATACCCAGGCCAGCGTCTCCTTCGCCATGCTGCTCAACCTGGCGACGGTGGCGAATAGCGACAATCCGGCGGTCTTGTGGGGATTCTTGCGCCGGTACGCGCCTTCGGCCTCGCCGGAGAACCACCCGCGCCTGGACAGCCTAGTTCGCTACGCCGTCGCCTATTTCCGCGATTTCGTCGCACCGAAGAAACGCTACCGGGAAGCCGACGAGGTGGAGCGGGACGCGCTGCTTCAGGTTTCCGCCAGGCTAGCGGGAATGTCGGCGAACGCGACGGCGGAAGAGATCCAGCACGCCCTCTACGACATCGCGCGGGCGATACCTCGATACCAGGATCTACATGCGAAGGGCGCAACCCCGGAGCGACCCGGGGTTTCGAACAACTTCTTCAACATGGTCTACGCCATCCTGCTCGGCGAGGAGCGAGGGCCGCGCCTCGGCTCCTTCATCGCGCTGTACGGCCTCGACGAGACCCGGGCTCTGATCGGAAAGGCCCTCGCGGGCGAGCTCGTCCGGCAGCCCTCTCGAAGTGCGGGAGCATAACCACGACGGTCTACGATAACGACGGTCTACGATAGATGTAGACCTGACCGCTCTGGCCCCTCGAAGTCCTGATTTCGCCCCTACGGCTAAGGCGCGGTGAAAACTGACCGGAGAGGGCCACCCACCCTCCTCAGCCGACGGGGGGAACGAGGAATCTCGAGATTGGAACCTTCCTTGCCGACAGTCGTTTCTTCCGACGCCACAATCAGAGGAGATTGATCGTGGATAAAGAGCATGTGAGAGGCGCCGCCGACAAGGCGAAGGGCGCCGTGAAGGACGCGGCCGGCAAGGTGACCGGCGACAAGGAGATGCAGGCCGAGGGCAAGACCGACAAGGCCAAAGGAGCCGCGCATCAGGCTGTGGGGGACGTCAAGGACGCGGCGCGTCGCGCAGCCGACAAGAGCTGATTTCGACCATTCTCCTCGGCCATCAGCATGGAGGCCGCCGGCTCCGGCGGCCTCTTCTGATTCGAGCGCCGCAGGCTGAGGCCTACCCGCTGCTGGTTTCATTCCCGACCATGCGGCTGATCATATCCGCGAGCCTTTCCAGCTTGCGCGGCGTCGCACTGATATCGATGGCGAACCACGTATGCGCGCGCCGGACGATCTTGCCTTCGATCCGTCCCAGCCCGTCAAAATAGGCGACGACGCGATCCCCAATTCCGCCGGCCACAAATCCCTGGATGCCGATTCCGATCGGGGAGACATCGAGCGTTTGGCAAGGAAACTCTTTTCCGTCCTCGAGCATGTAACGCCCTTGCAGCGAGAGGGGGATTCGCTCGTAGCGACGACGCTCGGCTCCAGAGGGCTGATCCGCTGGCGAGGCGGCCGGCGGGATCCGGACTGGCCCAATCGTCGGTTGCCGGGTCGGCCCGCCATCGGAGGGGGAAGTTGGCAATACGTCTCGAGCGGCAAATGAAGGTTGTGCGGACATGGTGACGCCAATCTGCAAGTTAAAAGACAATTCCGGCCTGTTGGGCGGGCCGTCTTCGGACCAGGAAAAGATGGCTCCAACTGATTTGGCCCCCGATCGAACTCGAGACGGATTCCAAACAGCCCCTCCTACATGCCGCGCAGATGGTTAACGCCGGCAAAACTGGGTCCAGTTTGATCCAGCTGCCTGGGTGCGCTCGGGTACGTTTTACCACAGTTTCTTGGCGAGATCTGAATGCCATTCATGACGAACGTCGGACTCGTTGCGGTTGAGCAGGGCAGCGTTGGTCGGCGCGGGGGCGCAGATCCTTCGATTCTGGATGCCGCCTGACGGGCATGGGACCGACAGCCTTGCTCCGACAGATTCTCCTTAGGGGCGAAGGCGAAAGTGCAGGCGCCGGCGGTCTGGCCCGCGGCGCTCACAGCCAAGCGTGGGCGAACTTCTGGAACGCCCTCGCCCGGTGCGACAGGGCAAGCGACCCGTCCGGCGGCAGACCGTGCTTCTCACCGGCGGTCATTTCGCCGAAGGTGCGAGCGTGGCCATGGGGCAAGAAGATGGGGTCGTAGCCGAAGCCGGCCGTTCCCCGCGGGGGAAAGACGAGCTCGCCGTCCACGCGGCCCTCGAACGCGTCGACATGGCCCTCCGGCCAAGCGAGCGCCAGGACGCTGATGAAATGCGCCCGCCATGGCTTCGGCGCATGGGCCGCGATCAGCTCCTCCTCGATACGTCGCATCGCGCCAGAGAAATCTTTGCCTTCGCCCGCCCATCGCGCGGAGTAGACGCCGGGGGCGTCGCCAAGCGCCTCGACGCAAAGTCCGGAATCGTCGGCCAGCGCCGGTTGGCGCGAAAGGCGCGCGGCCGCGGTGGCCTTAAGCTCTGCGTTGTCGCGGAATGTGAGGCCGGTCTCCTCAGGCTCGACCAGCCCCAATTCCGCCGCCCCAACGGGGGCGACGCCGAAGGGGGCGAAAAGTTGGCGAATTTCGCGCAGCTTTCCCGCGTTATGGGTCGCGACCACGATCCTCGCGGGGAGGCGCTGCCTTCCAGCACCGGTTTCTCGACCCGAGCTCACCGGGCCACGATCTTGTAAGCGCGCCCGGGGACGAGCGGAACCCCCCGCTCGACGCCGTTCAGGATCAGGAACTGGTCCAGCGCTTGCGGCAGGAACGCCATCCGCGCCGCCATCGTCTCGGGCGTATCGACGCTTCCCGCGGCGACCGCCTTGATCGACTGCGCCGCCGCCAGCGCGGAATCCCGTGCGTTAATGAGGCGGAACGATTAAATCGAAGCGCGGAAGCGCTCGTCTACGGCTGGAGACAGGCTATGGGCGGCGAAGATCAGCCGATAGATCCGGTTGTTGAGCCGGACCGCGCCGAGGCGGAAGCTCCACTGTTCGCCCTTTGCGACCGCCGTCGCACCCTCGAGGCCGCCGATCTGCATCAATTCGACGTCAGTCGTCTTGAGGCCGTCGATCCAGCCGGACGCGATCGCGCTCGTGACGGGCGTCGAATCGGAGGCGGCGACGCTATCGAGGCGAAGCGCCTGGGATCCGGCTTCGCCAACTCCGATGAGCGCGGCCGGCTGGTTGTCGAGGGTGAACCCTTCCGGAGCCTCGAAGGCGAAGCCGAGCTTCGGGTGAATGAACGTGGTTCCGCGAACGACCCCCTGAGAGGGATCGTCGCCGAAGGCGAGGCCGTCGATCGCCGCGAGATAAGCGTCCCGGCCAACCGCTCCGACGCCTGGCGGCTCAATCTGGCGTGCTTCTGCTTGGGCCTCTGCGACGCGCTCGGGCGTCGACGGGTGGGTCGCCATCATGTCCGGCCGGTCGGCCGATCCCGCTCCCGAGATCGAAGCCCTGAGGGCGCTCCATTCGCCGAGCGTGGTGAGGAACCGCGCGGCCGCATAGGGGTCGTAGCCGGCTCTGCCAAGGTCTTTGATGCCGATCTGGTCGGCTTCGAATTCCTGCTGACGGGAGAAGCTGGCGATCGACAGCTTCGAACGCGCCTGGGCCTCGTCGTCGGCCTGGGCATGCTGCAGCACCTGGGCGTTGACCCGCGTGAACAGCGCGGCGGTCTTCTCGAATTCCGCCCGCTGCGCGGCATGTCGGGCGGTGACATGCGCGATCTCGTGCGCCATCACCGCGGCGATCTCGGACGTATCGTCGGCCAGCGCAAGAAGCCCACGGGTGACGAAGATGTCCCCCGAAGGGAGGGCGAATGCGTTGACGATCGGCGAATTCAGCAAGGTGACGCGGTAGGGCTGAGCGGAGCCGCTCGACGCCGGCGCCAGCTTGAGAAGGACGCCGTTGAGGTAGTTATCCACCGTGGGCGCATGGTATTCGCCGCCGAATGCCTGGATCAACCGCTTGCGTTCCGGGCTGGGTGGGGCGCTTGTGGGTTGCCCGGCCGCGGTCGGCGCCACGCTCGCGGGAGCGGGCGGGGCGTCGATCGACGCGCAGGCGGCCACGGCCAGACTGAGAGCGCCGGTGGCGAGGACGAGGACGCGCCGCCGGATCGCCGCTCCGCCTGCCGGCGGCTTCATGTCTTCAACGACGCCCTCGCTCATGGACGCGGCTTGTCAACTCCCTGCGCGTCGGAGCGACGCAAAACTTCGATCATCGCGGGCTCGCCGACCTCGAGTCTCGGACCAAACCGGTCATCGAGGACGCCACGCGCCCGAATGGTCTGCCCAGCGAGCGCTTCTACGGGACGGCCTGCGTCCGCGAACGCCTTCTCCAGCTTGCGCGCGATGACGATCGTCGGACCGTCGTGGGGGACGAGATCAAGATAAAGGCGCGAGCGGCCGAAGCCAACCCTGCGCACGCGTCCTTGGATCACGACGAATTGTCCATCGCGCCGGTGGAGCACCGCCGTTTCGAATGACGGGATGACGGCATATTCCGGATCGCGCCAGATTCCAATGCCTGCGCGCCGAGCTTGGTCTTCGAGGGCAAGTCGCGCAGCGGCGCAACTGCGCGTCTCGAACTCGGGCCTGACGCGCGCATAGCCCGCCCTCAGCAGGGCGGAGGCGGCCGTGTCGGCCGAGTCGCCAGAAGCTTCGGGGGACGACAGGTCGGCCAGCGTGCGTTCCCACCGGTCTGTTCCATTTGCCAAAAGATCGAGTTCCGCTCCGCGGCCGACAAAGCGATGGGCGAGGAAGTCGCGGGCCGCCATCGCGGTCGCCGGATCGCCGCGTTCCGGTTCGGGCAAGTCCAGTCCGCCGAGCCTGACGAGTTTGCCGTCGGCGAGAGTAATGTCGAGCCAATCGTCGACGGCGACGACCTGCACGGTCCCGGCCGCCGAGCCGCAGCCGCCGCCGAAGGCGGGGGAAGCGAAACCGAGCGCCGCCCCGATGAGAGCGAGCCATATACCAGGTCGCTCGGCGAAGCGCCGCCGTTCGCGAGACCAGTGCGCGGAGCCGAAATCCATGCTATGGCCCTTCCCGCCGCGAGGGCTTGTCTCCTGCCCGCCCTCGAGCCCAAGAGAGCGCATTTGGTCCCGGTAGCTCAGCAGGATAGAGCACAGGTTTCCTAAACCTGGGGTCAGGGGTTCGATTCCCTTCCGGGACGCCATTCTCCACACAATTCACGGTTGACCAGAATGCCCGGAGATGGACTGGCGTGCAACCGGGAGACGCGACGACGAACCCGAAGAGGCGCCGGATTGCGAGGCCAAGAGCTGCGGAATGACCAACGGCTTGAAGACCCGAGGGCGGTTCAATGTGTCGCTCAATCGATATCGTGCGGCGGAGGAGGAGAGAAGTGATGAGCGTGCTGCCTTGCGTGACGGAACCCACGAGGGAACGAATTTGCCGCGAATTCGACGATTTGGGGCCTGAAGTCTGCATGGTTGACATCCGGAGGGATCTTGATCGACATAACCCGGAACTTCTGGACATGGCGATCAAAAGGGCGCGCGAAGGTAAGGACAGCGAGAGGCTCCTTACGGCGTTCGGAATGTTTTATCGAATACTGGCGGCGCAGGCCCTCGCTCCGCTCGAATCCCGCGCCCTTAGCCCGCTGCCTCGAGTTTCCTCCGCGACACGCGACGCGATCGTCGCGCGCATGGATCGAATCGGGGACGAGGAATTCAGCCGAGAGGCGATCAACAATCTTGAAGCTGCAAATCCCGAACTCCTTCAAATGGCGCATAACTTCGCGTCGGAGCGGGGGGATTACGCCCAAACAATGCAAGGCTTTGGCTTGCTTCATGAGGTGCTCCTGGCCCAGTGGAAGAGCGACCGTCGCACGCCGCACTGACGCGCCGCGCCGGCTCTCGCCCGCGAAAAATCGAGAATCCTGACGATCATCAGGGTGCTGCGGCTTAGCGGCGTTTAGCAGGGTTTGTCTGCGCTCGCCCAATCAGGTCGAGTCGGTCGGCGCTATCGGGCGAAGCTTGTCGAGACGATGATCATGGGGTGGTCTCGTCCCTTGGGTTCGGGTGAGGTCGGAGGAAGCAGAAAGCGGCGTGGAACAGATTATGCGTGATGGGGGGGCGCTGAGGCGGTTCGCGTGCACGAAATTACACTCGACAAGCCTTTGAGCGACATCCTACGCGCCGATATCGTACGCGACGTATTAGGGCCGGGGACTTTTGACGGTCGTCAGCTCAAATAGCCACCACAGGAAGCATATTCATGAGGACCACAACTTTATACTGCAATTCGGTCCTCGTCCTGGCGGTCATACTCTTCGCGTTGACGCCCTCTCGCGCATCGACGCAGGAAGTCTCCCTCGTCGCGCCCGACGTCAGGGAGGTTGCAAAAGGCTACCGCGCCAGCGCGCTCGAGCTCAAATCCGTCGTCAATGACAAGGGCGAGATCATTGGTCAAATCAACGATTTCATCTTCGGACGGGACAATGGACCGGTCTTCGTCGTTCTGGCTGTCGGCGACTTCGTCGGGCTCGACGGCGAACTGGTCGCCGTCCCTTTCCGCAGCCTCAAACTCGATGATCCTTCAGGCAACATCGTGCTGCCCGGCGCGAGTCGCGCAGCTCTGCAGAAGCTGCCGGTGTTCCTCTACAATCACTGAACCGAGAATTGCTTCGCCTGCGTGACGTCGGGCTCGGGAGATGGTCCGAGTCGAGGCGTCGGAGCGCCGCGATCGCCCTCCTTGTCGCCAATGCCGCCTGCTCGCCCAAAGATCGAGGAATCCTGACGATCGTCAAGGCGCCGAGGCGCAGCGGCGATTAGCCTTCGTTCGGCCGCGCCCGCGGGATTCCCCTCCCCCCCCGCGCGCGGGTCGAGACACAGATCTTGGGAGAATCCGATGAGATCCGATACCGACATTAAACGCGACGTCGAGGCCGAGCTGAAATGGGATCCGGACATCGAAGCGACGGACATCGCCGTCGCGGTCAAGAACGGCGTGGTCACCCTGACCGGTTTTGTGCGCAGCTATACGCACAAATGGCAGGCTGAGAGCGACGTGAAACGCGTCTCCGGCGTGACCGGGGTCGCCAACGACCTCGAAGTGCGCCTGCCGACGGGCAGTGAGCGCCCGGACCCTGAGATCGCCCGCGATGCGGTGGCCGCTCTCCATACCGAGCTGCCGTATTCGTCACAGAACATGAAGGTGGTGGTCAACGACGGATGGGTGACGCTCGAGGGCTCCGCCGAGTGGAACTATCAAAAGACGCGCGCCGAGGACGCCGTTCGGCGCGTAAGGGGGATCAAGGGCGTCGTCAATCTCATCACGCTGAAGCCGCGCGTCACGCCTTCCGAAATAAAGACCAAGATTGAGGAAGCCTTTCGCCGCAATGCGGAGATCGACGCCCAACGCATCAATGTCGAAGCGACGGGCGGCGAGGTGAAGCTCACCGGCAGCGTTCGGTCCTGGGCGGAGCGTGAAGAGGCCGAGCAAGCCGCGTGGCGTGCGCCGGGCGTCACAAAGGTCGACAACCAACTCACGATCGCCACATAGGCTGGCGCTCTTCGGACTGGGTCTTGAGTTGGCGCCGGCGAGTCCGGAGCGATCGCTCAGGTCAGGAGCGCCGCTCCTGGCCTGGGCCTGGTGTCGGGGAGAGCCGATCTGCGCCGAAAACGAGAAACGGCGTGAGAGCTTATTCGTGCGCTTCGGATCAAGTCGGCGCCCTTCGGGGCCAGTCCCGACGTGCTCGGGGCCTGCATGACCTCGACGGCGGATGTGCGCCAATTAGACCAGAGTCCGATCAAGTTGGATCATAGCCGCAGGCGGCAAAGGAATTTGTGGATTTGCCGGAGATGTCGGCGAAGGCTGCGAGCGCCCTGATCCAGGCAGGCGACGGTCCGCTCCCGCGGGCTTGCGCCGATAGAAGCCTTGTCGATCGGGTTCATGTCCGGGCTGTAAGGGGGCAGATATCGCTATGGGCGCCGGCGCGATTGATGAGTTGCTCGATCCGCGCTCCCATAAGCCCTGCGGAGTTCACATATCCGAAGCCGCGCTTCGAGCTAGCTGAAACATGTTG
>CAWGKV010000027.1:0-118083 GCA_963823165.1 uncultured Alphaproteobacteria bacterium
GTGGTGCGCCGAGCCTGGCGTCGATGATCCACAACTCATAGGACAGGATCGCGACATATTCGCGCTGGGCCGCTTGGCGCGTTAATTGGCGCGCAGCGAAACCGACCGCGAGCGGCGCGTGATCGAGGAAGCGGCGATCGCGCCCGCGCGCCATCGCCTCAGGCTTCGCCGCAAGGCGGCGAGCGTGGGGTCGGATACATCGGCGCGCGGCCGACCATCTTGGTCATCTCCGCATAGGCCGGAGCGGCGAAGGCGACGCTCGCGGCGAGCGCCGCCGCGAGAAGCGAAAACCTGGCGTTCTCCGTGTCGGTTCGAAGCCGATCGTCGCCATGGGCGCGTCGATCGGAACCAAGCCGTTACGGGGACGCCCCGCGCGGAGTTTCAGCCGCGCCTGGCAAAATCGACAGGGGGAAGCAGCCAATATTACCTGGCTTTGCTGCAGCAGCAACTCTGGTTCGGCGCTAATAGCCGCCGCTGTCGTCTGCGTAAGCTGGAGCGAGATTGACAGTGACTCCGGCGGCTACGCCGCAGGCCAGCATGAGCGCGACGAGCACGGCCAGCAGCCTGTTCAGGTCAGATCCTGTTTCGTCGACGCCGACTGCCGGGCGGACCTCACGAGCGCCAGACGACGGGAGATAGCCCTCGGCGCCGCGCGTCCAAACGCCGGCGCCCCGCGCCTGTTCTGACGCGCTCGATGTCGTGGGATCGAAAACCCCGCCTGCCCCATCCCCCTGCCCGATCTGCCCCAAGAGATCCTCCCGTCCTGTCGCCAGGAACAACGTCGATGCGCGAGCCGGCGTTCCATTTGGGGCGGCTCGGAAATGCGCGGGTTACAGCGCGCCCCAAAAAAACCGCCAATGCCTACCTAGCCTGATATTTCTTGTAACTTTCCCTCCACCGCGCCCGTATCTCGAGGAACGCCGGTCCCAATGGGTCTTTGCAATGGTTTCCATTCCCTCTAGATCCGCGGCGCGGCCGCTCGCCTTACCCCGCGTCGTCGTCCGCCACTCGGCTCTGGTGCGAGTCTGCCACTGGGTCAATGCGCTCTGCTTTCTCATGCTCCTGATGAGCGGACTGCAGATCTTCAACGCGCGTCCGGCGCTGAGCTGGGGCCAGGCGAACTCAGTTCGATCACCCCTTCCTGTCGTTTTCGGCGAAAGAAGACGCCAATGGCGACCCGGTCAGCGGCGTTACGACCATCTTCGGTCACGCGTTCGACACCACCGGGTTCCTCGGCGCCTCCCGGGGGCCCGACGGCGAAATGGAGGAACGCGGGTTTCCATCCTGGGCGACTCTGCCAGCCGAGCAGGATCTCGCCATGGGACGTCGCTGGCACTTCTTCTTCGCCTGGCTGCTCGTCATCAACGGGCTCATCTATGTCGCCAACCTCCTGATCGGCCGCCATCTCAGCGATCTCGTGCCGAGCAGGGCCGATCTCAAGGCGATCCCTCGCGCGATCCTCGACCACGCGCGCCTGCGCTTTCCCAAGGGGGACGAGGCGCTCCGCTACAACGTGCTGCAGAAACTCGCCTATCTCGGCGTCGTGGTCGCCTTTCCGGTGCTCGTGCTGGCGGGGCTGACGATGTCGCCGGCGATGGACGCCGCCTTTCCCTGGCTCGTCCCGCTCTTCCACGGACGCCAGTCGGCGCGAACAATTCATTTCGTCCTGGCGGCCGCGCTCGTCGCCTTTGTCGCCGTGCATCTCCTGATGGTGCTGCTCTCCGGCGTCTTCAACAACCTGCGCTCAATGATCACCGGCCGCTATCGCATTCCGGAGGAAACCCCGTGAGCCTTCTGATCAGCCGCCGAACGATCTTGCGCGGCCTGGCGGCGGGCGGCCTGCTGCCGATGGCCGGATGCAGCCTCGACTCGCGCTCGCCCGCCGTGATGAAAGTGCTCGACAAGGCCGAAATCCTCACCGAGGCCGCGCAGCGCGCCCTGCTCGCGCCGCGCCTCGCGCTCGCGCCCGAATATCCGCCAGGCGCGATCTCGCGGAACTTCAAGCCGAACGGCTCGATCGATCCCGACGACCCGGGCTATGTCGCCCTTCGCCAAAACGGGTTCGCCGACTGGAGGCTCGACGTCGGCGGCCTCGTCGAGCGGCCGATGAAGCTCTCGCTTCAGGAGCTGCGCGCGCTGCCGGCGCGCTCGCAGATCACCCGTCACGACTGCGTCGAAGGCTGGAGCTGCATCGGCCAGTGGAAGGGGACGCAACTGTCCGCGCTGCTCGCCGCCGCGGGCCTCAAGCCGGAGGCCCGCTATATCGCCTTCTTCTGCGCCGACACGCTGGACGAGATGGCCGGCGCCAATGGCCGCTATTACGAGTCGATCGATCTCGTGGACGCCTATCACCCGCAGACCATCCTCGCCTACGAGATGAACTATGCGCCGCTCAAGGTCGAGCACGGCGCGCCGCTGCGCCTCAGGGTCGAGCGCCAGCTCGGCTACAAGATGGCGAAATATGTCATGCGCATCGAGGCGATCGACAGCTTCGCCGGCCTTGGCGGCGGGCGCGGCGGCTTCTGGGAGGACCGCGGCTACGAATGGTACGCGGGGATTTGACGGGGAGCCTCCACACGCCGCGGCTGAAGGGCGAGGCGGCAGCGGCAGCGGCTGCCCCGGAAGAGGTCAAAAACGCTATCGCCGCCCTTTAGCGCCATTTTAGGGTCACGCCCTCGAAATATCAGGGACTTACACCCCCGTTTAGGGTCGCCCCTCTCGGAGGCGCGAGCGCGCGTTTTATACATAATTAAATTGTTTTATGAGCGGCGAAATCATCCGCCGGCCGCCTTGGCCGCCGCCGCCAGAAAGGCGCGGCGGGAGTCGGGCAGCGGCTCGCCCCGGGCGGCGAAGACGTCGCGCTGCAGGAAGAAGCCGGTGGTGCGGAATCCGTCGGCCACCTCCTCGGCGCTCGGCGGCGCCTCCGGCCGGGCGCCGTCGCGCAGGAATGCTGGCAGCGGCAGGAGGCGGTCGCGCCACGGCCCGCCCGCTTCGAGGCTGACCGCCCGACCGGAGCGCGGCGACACATAGGCGAGGCTCTCGCTCACGCCGGTCGCGGCGCAGCGGGAAAGGTCGAGCCGGAAGCCGCATTCGGCGAGAACCTGCGCCTCGAACAGCGCCACGAGCGCCGGCGCGACCGCGGAATCGTCGAGCCGGTCGGCGACCACGGTCAGCGCCTCATAGACCGCCTCGTGCGGGTCGCGCTCCGGCAGGAGCCGCATGAGCGCGCCGAGATAGTTGATTCCGGCGAGCGCCATCGCGCTCCCCATCAGCCGCCCGGCCCTCGACGCAAGAGGCTCGACCGCGAAGGCGCCGAGATGCTCGTCGAGACGGGCGCGCCACACGAGGCCAAGCGAATTGCCGGGCTGCAGCGCCGCGCCGAGCCGCGCCGAACGTCCGCCCCGCACAAGGCCGAAGTGGCGGCCGTGCGACCGGGTCATCGCCTCGACGATCGCCGAATGCTCGCCGTGCCTGCGAACGCCGATGACGACACCTTCGTCGCGCCATTCCATCCGGGCGCCCCTATGTCCTCAGGTGCGCCGGCGGCGGCACGCGCGAAAGCCGCAGCGCGACGAGGAGCGCGAGCAGGGCGAGCGCGCCGACGAAAGCGACGACGCCCGGCCAACCGGCCCGCGGAATCACGAGCCCGCCGAGCGTGCCGGCCACGCTCGAGCCGAGATAGTAGAAAAAGAGATAGAGCGCGCTCGCCTGGGCTTGCGCCTTCTCCGCCCTGAGACCGATCCAGCTCGAGGCGATCGAGTGCCCGCCGAAGAACCCCGCGGTCACCAGGCCGACGCCGAAGATGGTCAGCCACAGATGGTCCGACAGAGTCGCGAGCGCGCCGAACGGCATCAGGACGATCGCCGGGCCGATCACCCGCCGCCGGCCGAAACGCCCGGCGAGTTCGCCGAACGCCGGCGCCGCGACCACGCCGACGAGATAGATGACGAACACGAGGCCGATCGAGGCCTGGCTCAGCGAGAACGGCGCCGCCTCGAGGCGAAAGCCGATGTAATTATAAGTGGTGACGAAGGCCCCCATCACCAGAAAGCCGAGCGCGTAGAGGCCGCGCAGGCCGGGGTCGCCGAGATGCAGGCGGATCGCGGGCCAGACGGCGAGCGCATGCGCCTTCGGGGCGGCCGCGCGCTGCGGCGGCAAGGACAAGGCGAACAGGACCGAGCAGAGGAGCGAAAAGGCGCCGATCGCGCCCACCCCGGCGCGCCAGCCGGCGAAGTCGGCGATTCCCGCGACGGACAGCCGCCCGCCCATGCCGCCGAGGGTGCTGCCTGCGATATAGAGGCCCATGGCGAGGCCGATCGCGGACCGCTCCATCTCTTCGGCGAGATAGGCCATGGCGACAGCCGGAACGCCGGAGAGCGCGAGGCCGGTCAGCGCTCGCAGCGCGATCAGCGTCGGCCAGCTCGGAGCGAAGGCGATGGCGGCGGTCGCCGCGGCAGCGGCGGCGAGCGAAGCGGCCATCACGGTCTTGCGCCCAACGGCGTCGGACAGCGCCCCCGCCCCGAACATCGCGACCGACAGCACCCCCGTCGCCGCCGAGAGCGACAGGCTCGCGGCGGCGGGCGAGATCGAGAAGCCCCGAGCGAAGGCCGGCAACAACGGCTGGACGCAATAAAGCAGCGCGAAGGTGCCGAAGCCGCCGAGGAACAGGGCGAATGCGATGCGCCAGAACCGCGCCTCCCCGCGCAGCGTCAGGCGCGGGTCGGAATTCTGGGCCACAAGGCGGGGGGCGCCGGTCGGAATCGTCATGGGCTCGCCTGCACCTTCCGCGGGCCGTCGCGAAAGGCAAGACAAATCCCGGCGAGGCGGGCCGCGAAAATCGCGGCCAATTCGACCGGCTGCAGGAATCGCCTGGCTCGGCGCAATGCGCATCTTCGCATAACCGTCGCCGACTACGCCTCGGCCGACTCGACGAATGCTGAAGGCGGCGGTCGCCGAGTCCCTTGAATGAAGACGACTGTCAGGTAAAGATTGTCATGTTCGGCGTTAGCAAGCGCATTCGGCGCCGTCCTTGACGTCGCCAAAAGCCGGAGGGGCAGTGAAGGAGTTGACGTCCGTGGCGCCATGCGGGTCAAGATCACACTTTGGACCGGGCAGGCCCTTTTTTTCGGCTTTCGTGAAAAATGTCCGCCTCGCGGTCGCGGTCGCCGGTTTCGCGCTATCCGCTGAAGCGGCGAGCGCTGCCAACTCGGCCTCTCCGATCAAGCATGTGATCATTATCATGCAAGAAAATCGGTCATTCGATCACTATTTCGGCACGTTTCCAGGGGCGAACGGCATTCCGCCTGGCGTTTGTGTGCCGATCGATCTTAGCAACCCCGGCCGCGGATGCGTGAAGCCTTTCCATGATAAACGCGACGCCAACGGCGGCGGCGCGCATGAGGCCAATTCGGCGACGTACGATCTTGACGATGGGGTTACGACAGCCAAAATGGATGGTTTCGTCGCCGCAGAATTGTCAGTGCAAAAGGGATTTCTGAAATTGTGCTCGGAAGTCCCGCCCAAATTTCCACGCAATCAATGCTATCCCCTACTGGCGTCGATGGCGCGATACGGCGTTATGGGTTATCACACAGACACAGAAATTCCTAATTATTGGCTCTATGCGAAAAACTTCATTCTGCAAGACGCGATGTTCTCAGGAGAGCGCAGTTGGTCAATGACGGAACATCTCGACCTGACCAGCGAATGGAGCGCGAAATGTACCGATGAAAGCCAGGCAATGACTTGCTATTCAAATCTAGGCCTTGATCTTAAGGTGAACACGTTACCATGGATAACTTTATTTCAACTTTTTGACCAATATAACTTGAGTTGGAAATATTATCTTGGAGAAGGAACTGAGCCTGATTGCGAATCGGATGAGATGATTTGTCCGCCAGTGCAGCAGCGGCCTCAAGTAGGTTCTGACTGGAACCCTACGCCTTTGTACGCCTATGTGAAGCAGAAGGGGGCGAGTTACTTAGCGCAGCACGTGCCAAGTACGGAGCAATTTTTTTTGGACGTGGCAAATCATCAGTTGCCTGCGGTGTCCTGGATCGTGCCGTCAGACGAGTACAGCGAACATCCGACCGCGGGAGTTACGCGGGGCATGAATTACGTGACTGGACTGGTTAACGAGATCATGGAGTCGCCCTATTGGGCCGACACGGCGATCTTTATTACCTGGGACGAGTGGGGGGGATTTTATGATCATGTTGCGCCGCCGATCGTCGACTACGTCGGCGGCGCCCCAATGGGCTACGGATTGCGCGTGCCCGGACTGATGATCAGCGCCTGGGCGCGGAAAGGGCTGGTCGACCACAGCGTCTTGAGTTTCGATTCCTATGCAAAATTCATCGAGGACACTTTTCTCTCCGGAGTCCGCTTGGACCCCACCGCGTTGGGCAACCCCGACAATCGGCCAGACCTGAGGGACTCTCTCGCGACTGCGAAAGATATCCATGGAAACACTGTCACACTTGGCGACTTGCGAGCTGAATTCGATTTCTCGCAAACGCCGTTGCCGCCTCTGTTGCTTCCGACCGACATTCCCCCGGATATTGCGGCGTGGTGCAATCAAGACCTAGCGACGGACATCTGCCAATCGGCGACCGTCACGGTTTCCTGGTCGTCGGTCACGCCGCTGGGTTACCCTGAGGCGTACTCATACGGCTTGCTGCGGGACGATCTCCTTCTTCCTGCCTGCGAGGGCAAGATCACGAGCTGTACGGATACGCCCGGCGCAGGGAAGCATTATTATCGCGTTTACAGCGTTAATGCCCGGGGCAAAAGAAGCCCGGTTTCGGCTGCGGCCTTTGCAGAAGTGCCGTCCGTCTTCCGTTAGCTGTTGAAGGAATGTCCCCATGATCTTGAGCGTCGCCGATCCGACGGGAAGGTCTCGCCCTATCCGCTTCGGGCAGCGCTCGCATGTGGTCACCCGCGTCACCCGCCTATTGACTTGACCTCGAACACAGCGGCTGGAGGGCGCCATGGCGACGGACACTTGGACATATGACGCCACAGCCAACTGGGATACGCCGAGCGACTGGAGTCTCGGCCTGCCGGACCCCTCGAGCGACGTCGTCATCAGCACGGGGAATCCCGAGGTCACGGCGAGTTTTGGAACCGTCGGCACGCTCAAGATCTCCAGTGTTAATGCAGCCCTCACCTTCCTTGACGCAGGCGCGAGCTCGGTCACGGGCGGCGTAACCAACGTCGGCTCGCTCGGCCTTGATTCGTCGAGCGGAGACGGCGGGTCGTCGCTAACGATCGGCGGGAAGTTAACGAATGACGGGACACTTCAGATCGGCCCCGGCGATCTCACGCTCTCCGCCGCGTCGACGGTCTATGCCCGCAACCTCGCCAACCTCCAGGGAACAGCCTACGGGACCATCTATCTTTACGGCTCGTCGACCGCCGAGGCGACCCTCGACGTCGGCTCCGCTGCGGGCTTCGGCGCCGCCGGCGTGCTTTATGGCGATGTCAGTCTCTCCGACGACGCGCTCATCGAGTTCAAGAGCGGCCAGATCGCCACCATCGCCGCCGACAGCGCCCTGAGTTTGAACGGTCCCAACGCATTTTTCGCCGACGCCTCCGATACGGGCTCAAACAGCGCGCTCAAGGGCCTCAGCGTCGTGGCGGGCATCTCTTGGGCTCTACAACGGCGCGGCGGTGAAAACGTCGGGCGCATTGACGGTGACAGGCTCGATCGATATCGCTGGCGATACTGGACAGACAACCCTCGACGTCGAGCTCGGCCGCAGGCTTCGGCGGCGTCGGAACTCTCCACGGCGACATCTCTCTTTACCACAACGCGCTCGTCGAGTTCGACAGCGGCCAAATCGCCGCGATCGCCGGCGACGGCACTTCTGAGCTTGAATGGTTCCCACGCAGTCATGGCCGACGCGTCAGACACGAGCACCAACAGCGCGCTCAACGGCCTCAACACGGTGGCGGGCGGGCTCATACTCGACGACGGCGCATTGGTGGCGACGTCCGGCGGCTTGACCAACAGCGGCACTGTCCTGCTCGACGCATATTTGGGCGACGGCGGGTCCACGCTGACGATCGGCGGGACGTTGACGAACTCCGGGACTCTGCAAGTCGGCTTCTTTGGCGGCGCGCAGTCGAGGAGCAGCACGCTTGTGGCGACCAGCATAGACAACACCGGCACGATCGAGCTTTTCGGAGCCCAGCACGCCAAAGTCAACGCGACTTTGCGCTCTGCCGGCGCGTTCACGAACGACGGCTCGGTCGATCTGAGCGACGACGTCGCCAAGATCGCCGCGCCAATCAGCGGCGCCGGGGATTTCGACCTCTCCAACCGCTCGACCTTGGAGTTCGGCGCCGGCGTTTCGAGCGGCGAGACCGTGGCCTTCAGCGGCGTCGACCAGCTGAGCCTCGACCAGGCCTCCTCGTTCAATGCAACGATCGACGACTTCTCCACTAAGGGCGACACTGTGCTCGCGAGGAACTTCGCCGAGGCCGCGACGACCTTCCTCTACACGCAAACGGGCGCGGACTCCTGCTCGTGGACGCTGACGGACGGCTCGCACACCGCGGTGCTCAACTTCGCCGGCGGGCCCTACACGCAGAGCGATTTCTCGTTCGCGCCGACGAACACCGGCGCGGGCTCGGTCATCAAGTTCGTCTGATGCCGTTTCGAAACATCCGTCGTCCTCAGGTGTCCGAAAGGACGCCCGATTTTTCTCGCTCGCCGGACTTGACGCCAAGCCATGCGACAACATATTCACCAAATAGAATATAACTTGGAGACCCGAGGATGCCGATTTTCGCCTATCGCTGCCGTTCTTGTGGCGAGGAGTTCCAGACGCTGGTGATGTCCGGCGAGACGCCGACGTGCCGGTCGTGCGAGAGCGCGAACCTCGAGCAGCAGCTTTCCCTGATCGCCTCTCCCAACAAGGGCGGCGACGCCGGCGGCGGACCGGACGCCGACTACGGCGCCTGCTCGACCGGCATGTGCTGCGGGGGCGCCTGCAACTTCGCCGACGCGTAAGAGTCCCCTCTCCCGTTGGCGGACGCTGGCGGGAGAGGGTAAGCCACGCCATTGGGATTGGCCCCTTGACGAACGCCTCGCCGAAACGGCGAGCGTCTCCTGAATCAAGGCTTTCCGTTGGCGCCGTTCTGGCCAGTTCCGATTCCGGTTCCTGTCCGATTGCTCCCGTTGGCGGTGGCGCCATTGGTGTCGCCCATTGCGGACGAGCCGTTCACGCCATTCGTCGCCGAAGACCCGTTGGTCCCCAAGGCGCCCGTTCCCCCCGTGGCGCCCGTTCCGCCAACGCCGCCGGCTCCACGCCGCCGGCTTGAGCGAGAGCAAACGAGGGAAGCAAAGCGATGGCAATGACACCGAGAAGTTTGGCTTTCATGTCGCATGCTCCTGGTTGTGTTACAGACACGCCTTTCGCGCCGTCGCCTGTGGCGTCTGCGGCTACGAACAGGCCGAAGCCAACGCCTCCCCCGTATCGGTCGATCCAGCTGCTGCTGAATAGATGCACGCTGGATGATGATTTTTGGGTCATCTTAGGATAGCTGACGACAATATCGCCAAAGTGTTGTCGACTGTTGTTTACATACATCAGTCAATATGCTTCAGATCTGCGGTTACGTTTTCTTCACGGAACGAATCACAATTACCGCTGGGCACCTAGTTGGCTCGATCAATATTTTTCCGACGCACGCCAGGGTCCAAGGAGGCGCGAAAAGAGTCGAGCCTCCAAAAAGCCTAGGAAGGACGGCTAAGCCGTTCTGAAAGAGCTCAGGCTCGCAAGGCCGTTGCGGCGTCCGCCGCGCCCGTCGCCCGCGAGACATATTGCCGCGTCACGCTGTCGAGATGGGCGTTGAGCCAACCGGCCATCGCCTCCTCCTCCTCGCAGGACTGGCCGAGAAGCCCGACGGCTTCGGTCGCGCCGGCGAGCTGCGCCACTTCGATGAGCGACTTATAGGCGGCGGTTTCATAGTTCTCGAAGGCGAAACTGGCGAAGGAATTCTTGAGCACCTCGTCGCTCGCCGGCATGTGGGCGGCGGCCGCCAAGTTGCCGAACAGGGACATCGCGGCGTCCTTGATGGTCGATGTCGGCTCGCTCATCGAGCGCAGAATCTGCTCGAGCCGCGTCTGCTGGCCCTCGGTCTCGGCGAGGTGACGCTGCATTCGGTCCCTCAGCTCGGGGTAGTCATCGAGGCGCTCGATTTGCCGCTCGAGAAGCTGTTTCGCCTGAGCCTCCATGGCGTGGGCATTGCGAAGCCCTTTCGCGAAGATGTCGTGAACGGTGTCTCTGGCGTCGTCCGAGTCGGTCATGACGGAGTCTCCGTCGCTGCAAGAGGCAGCAACCCGACCAACAGGGCGCCCTCCGGCTTTGTTCCTTCCGGCGGCGGCGTTCGAGCGGCTCATCATGTGCTGCCGGCGGAACCCTTTTGAGCGTTGGATTCGACCCATGCAAAGCTTGAAATCATTGGGGCTTGGCTATTTGCAACAGTGTCAAAGCGCCAGCTGCAGACAGATGGCGCGTTCGATGGCGGCAATATCCTCGCGGCTCAATCGTCCGATTTTCTCTTTCAGGCGCAGCTTGCTGACCGTGGAAAGCTGGTCGGCCATAGCCTTCCGCTGCTCGTTTTGCAGGGTGACATAGGCTTCTGACGGGTACAGGCGTCCGACATTGCTGGTGAGCGGCACGACCTGAACGCGGTTTAATTCACGGTTCGCCGGGTCATTGCTGATGATGACGGCGGGCCGGGTCTTGCCGATTTCCCCGCCTATCGACGGATCGAAAGCAACCCACCAAACCTCCCCGCGCTGCGGCTGCGGCAACCTATCCGGGGCTTGGATCATCGGCGATATCCCCGGTCAGATTTTCAACCCATTCCGCCGCCTCGCGTTCGCGCTCCTCGTCGGCGGCCATGGCGCGGTAGGCTTCCGCCAGTTCGCGCTTGGTCACATGCGGACGCGCCAGGTCATTCAGGAACCGGCTTATCCGCCGCCGTCCTATGACGCTGTGCAAGCCCGCGTAAACCTCGTCATCAACCGTGATTGTCAGCTTTTTGGTCATGGGCTCTCGCTCCTATACGTATACTATACGTATTACGGGCGGGCTGTCCAGATCCGGCAATTCCAAGTCAGCGCCGTTAGGAAAAAAACCGCGTCCCTGCCAAGCGTCTTCCGATACCCTTCCGAGAGTATCGCCTTTAGATCTGCGGGGGCGCTCGGCGTCTGTAGGCGCAGGCGGTCACTCCCGTCGCCCGCTTGAGCGCCGGCGCGCACCTGCCCCGCTCAGCGAGCGCGGCTACGAGCCTGCCGCGACGAAGAGCACGTTCACTTCGCCTGGACGGAGACGGCGCCGAAGGCTGGATCGCCGCGGTACGGTTCGACGCATCTCTGCTCGCGAGCGCGGTCGCTGTCCGAGACGCCGTAGGGCACCGCGATCGAAGACTGGTCGAACGGCAGGATCGACGTCTGAAGCGGCTGGTTGCGGATCTCGACGGCGCGCTGCACCATCATGCATTGCAGCACGTTGTTGACCCGCCACACGTGTCCAAGCATCCGCCGGCCGGGGTCGGGCGCGACGGTGGCCGCCGGCCAAACGCCGCCGTTGGCGTCACGGGCGTGCAACTCGCTCTCGATGCTCTGCTTCAGCTTCGTCTCGCACGCGTAAGCAATTTCGAGCAAAGCGCGGACGGGCAGCTGTTCGCCGCCGGACGGCTGCAAACCTTCCAGCGTGTAATGCTTGCAATCGACCGCCTTCGCCTTGGCCGCGGCTCCGAGATCGTCGACCCCGAACTGCGAATCGATGACGATCTCCAACGTCGAGGCCAAAGCCTGATGCTGCTGCTCCCAGAGCCTGTCGGCCGTGTCGAAGCGTTTGACCGCGTCGTTGAGCTTGTCGCCCTCGACCCTGTTTTTGATCGCGTCGTCCAGCGCATAAGTCGAAAGGAATTTCTCGTCGACGATCTTGTTCAGACTGTCGAGAGCGGCCATCGCCCCAGCCGCGTCCTTGTCGATCTTGTCCGCCCGCTTCTGGTAGGTCCAACTGCGTTCCTGGAAATAGGTGCTGATCGCCGTCCCCAGCACTCCGGTCGCCAGCACGAGGCCGCCGATCGAGCCGAGAATGCGCTTCGTCCAGGAATGGATGGCCCCGACCCCGGCCTGACGGTTCGCTTCTTCTTCAGTCTCCAAAACCGCCATTCCTGCTCCTGCGCGTGGACGCTCCTTGCCGGAGGGGTCGCACAAAACCGCCGCCGCGCGCAACCGGACGACCCTCGCCCCCTTCGGCTTGAACCCGGAACGGGGGAAGAGCGCCCGGAAGCGGGGCCGCGTCATCCGGCTGAGAGCCACGCCGCCCTCGCGCCATTGTCGCGCGCCGGGATGCGCGCCGTTCAGTGGACGCCTAAGTCCGCCGCAGAAGGAGGGATGACAAATCGCTACTCCGCCGGCTCCGACAGCAGAAAAGAGAGGAGCGAGCGCAGTTCGGCAGGACGGACGGGCTTTCTCAGCAGCGTCATCTCGGCCGCCTCCGCTTCGTGCGCGGCGGTGTCGGAATGGTCCGCGGTCACCAGCATGGCGGGGGTCGCGGCGCCGACGGCGCGGCGGACTTTCGCCACCGCCTGCGAGCCGCGCTCGCAATGGTCGAGATGCAGATCGGCGATGATCGCCTGAGGCGGCCGGGCGCGTGCAAGCTCCGCCGCCTCGTCGCCTGAAGGCGCGATGGCGACGTCGCAGCCCCACCGGACGAGCAGCGACGCCATGGCGGTCAGGACCGCCGCGTCGTTCTCGATGACGAGCACGCGCGCGTTGCGCAGCGCGCTCTGCGCCGCTGCCGAGGGCTGGACTTGCGCCGCGGCCGCCTCGGCTTCCCGCGGTTCGGCGAGCGGCAGCGAAACCGAGAACATCGACCCCTTGCCGACCCTCGATCTGAGGTCGATCGGGTGCTCGAGCGCCAGCGCCAGACGCCGCACGATGGCGAGGCCGAGGCCGAAGCCCTGCCCGCCCTGCTCGCCCGCTTCGCCCCTCTGGAACTCCTGAAAGATCGCGTCGCGCCGCTCGTCCGGGATGCCAGGGCCCGTGTCCCAGACCTCGACGATCCACCGGCCGCCCCGGGCGCGGCCTCCGACCAGCACGCCGCCACGACGGGTGTAACGCAGGCCGTTGGCGATCAGGTTCTGAACGACGCGCTGCAGGAGGAGCGGGTCCGACCACACCATGCGGCCCGAGCGGAAACGCCTCAACTTCAGGCCGCGCTTCACCGCGTCCTGCGCCTGCTGCTTGACGAGAGAGCCGACGAGATCGTCGATCGGAAAGGCCCTGAGGTCCGGCGTCATCACCCCGGCGTCGAGCTTCGACAGGTCGAGAAGCGTGCGCAGGAGATCCTCGAGCGTCGCCAGACTTCGGTCCGCCTGATCGACGAGGCCGGCGGGCTCTCGGCCCATGTCGAAGCCGCCGAGCGCCGACAGCGCGAGCCGCGCCGCGTTCAAGGGCTGCAAGAGGTCGTGGCTGATCGAGGTGAGGACGGAGGATTTGAGGAGATTGGCCGCCTCCGCCTGCTCCTTCGCCCGCAAGAGGTCCTTGTTCGCCTGCTCGACCGACCGCAGCGCCTGCTGCAATTCCTGGGTGCGGCGGCGAACCTGATTGTCGAGGGCGATGGCGGTCTCGAACAGCGCGTA
The DNA here is from genome assembly GCA_963823165.1 of uncultured Alphaproteobacteria bacterium. Lineage (GTDB taxonomy): Bacteria > Pseudomonadota > Alphaproteobacteria > Rhizobiales > Beijerinckiaceae > Roseiarcus. Next base: position 13,672 of record CAWGKV010000027.1, read on the forward strand.
GGCGCTCGGGCTCTGATCGTAGGAGCGCTCCACGCGCGAGATGAGCTTGGCGTTGATCTTCTCGAGCTTGGCGATCTGGCGCCGCAGCTCCTCCGCCTCGGCTCGCGCCTGCGTCACGGCGCGTCGGGCCGCCTTCGCCCGATCGCGACGCCGGTGAAGGTCTGGTTGACGTGCATCGAGGTGTATTGCTCACCGTAGGTGTTGAAGCCGACGACCCGCTTGACGCGATAAAGGTTCGACATCGGCTGCGCCGCCTGCTCGCGTTCTGCGGCGAGGCGCCTGAGCACGCAGTCGAAGCCGAGATAAAGATCGACTTCTCCCAGTTCGCCCTCGATGCGCTCGAACAGTCTGGCGAGGCTCTGCATCGGGTCCAGACGCCGCGCGGCGGTGAACACCAGACCCTCGTCGATCGCGCAGAAGAAGCTCAGAGATCCGTCCGGATTGACCCTCTGAATGGAGCGGACGAAATGCTCGCCGCCGACGCTGACCAGCACCGGATGCGAGGCGAAGGAGAAGGCGTCGAGGGTCGTGTCGAGGATGCCGCAGACGCGGGCGTATTCCTGGGCGGCCGGCTCGGCGTTGAGCTCCCTGACGATGCGGTTCTCCGTGTCGGCCTCGGTCACCACCATCTTGATCGGCGTCGGTTCGTAATCGTCGTTGCGGAAGGTTCTGAACGGGAGGTCGGTCGCCACGAGCGTCAGCACGGCCGCATCGGTCAGCGCCCGACCGGCGTGAATGACGAAGGTCCGCTCGAACCTGAGGCCGTCGCCGGCCGAGCCGCCGATGATCGGAACGTCGTCGAGCGCCACCTGCAGCGCCGAGACGACCGCCTCCTCGCGCCGGCACATGCCGTCGACGAGCAGGATCCCGAACAGTCCCTCGCCGCGAAACCCCGGCCGAAGCGCGCCGAGATCCGCGCGCAGCTGCTTGGTCAGCTCGCGCCCCGCCTCCACGTGAAAGTTGGAGAGATCGACGATCGGACGGGCGAGGAAGGCGAAATGCCGTCTCAGGAACCCGATCGCGACGACCGCGCCTTCGCTCCACCCTTCGGGAGTGATTTCACCCGCCGTCGTGCAACCGACCACGGGGGTCACGCCGAACCGCCGTGCGATCTCGGAGGCGAAGGTCGGGACGTCGTAGTCGGGCGAGATGAAGACCATCAGCCCGGACAGGTCGTAAGGCGCGAGCTGACGCGCGATCTCCGAAGCCGCGACGGTGGCGTTCTCGCTCCACGCCGCCGCGGCGACGACCCCGGATTCCGCCTTCTCCCCGAGGACCAATCGCTCTTCCTCCCGCCCACGCCTTGGACCGGCGCTTGCAACGACATTTCCTTTATCACAGCGGCCGGCGCCCGCAATGCGGCCTCAGAAACCCGACAAGGCTTGTGACCACGTCCTGCCGATCCGCCATTCCAAGCAGCTCGAGCGGGAACAGGTTCGGGGTCAACAGCGTTTGGTGGGGTTGTCGCTCGGCGTGGAGGATGACCTTTGGCACTCGTCGCCCTTATCGTCGGGCTTGCGGCCCTCATAGCCTCCTCCGGCCCCGCCCTTGCGCTCGACAAGGTCACGTTCGGCCTCAACTGGCTGGCCGACCCGGAGGTGGGCGGCTATTATCAGGCGGCCGTCGACGGCACCTACGCCAAATACGGGCTGGACGTCACGATCCAGCCGGCGAGTCCGGAATCGAACGGCGGCCTGCTCCTGCTCACCGGCAAGATCGACTTCTTTAACGGCGGGGACCTGCTGGGGAACTTCCTTTCCGAGGAACGCCACGTCCCGCTTGTCGTGGTGGCGGCGGATTTCCAGAAGGACCCCCAGATCTTCATGTCACACCCGGGCGTCGGCCTGGACAAGTGGACCGAGCTTCCGAACGCCTCGCCGGCTTTCGTAAGCGCCGGCGGCCTGTACTCCTTCTACGCGTGGATGGAGAAGCGGTGGGGGTTCAAGGGTTCGGTCGTCAAGCCGTACGACTTCAATTCGGCGCCGTTCATCATCGACAAACGCTCGATCCAGGAAGGCTATCTGACGTCGGAGCCTTACGCGGTCGAGCAGCAGGGCCACTTCAAGCCCAATGTCTTCCTGCTCGCCGACTACGGATATTCCACCTACTCCTCCCTCATCGTAGCGCGCCGCGACACCGTGCAGAAGAAGCCTGACCTCGTGCAGCGCTTCGTCGACGCTTCGGCGATCGGATGGTATCACTATCTCTACGGCGACAATTCCAAAGCCAATGCGGCGATCAAACGGGACAATCCCGGCATGACCGATGGTCAGATCGCCTACTCGGTCGCCAAGCTCAAGGATTACGGCATCGTCGATTCGGGCGATGCGTTGCGGCTCGGCATCGGCGCGATGACCGATGCCCGGGTCAAGGACTTTTTCGACCAGATGGTGAAGGTCGGGCTCGTGAGGCCGGACACCGACTACAAGAAGTGTTATACGCTCCAGTTCGTAGACAAGGGCGTCGGCGTCGCCCTCGGGCCGAGGCCAAGCCCTCGCGAGGGCGGTCCAGGTCCGGCGATGGAGGCTCAGCCGCACGCCTCGAATACGCCGCCCGGCTGACCGGCGCGGCATTCGCGAACGACCGCATGAACGTCGGTCCCTGGCGCAGATATGCCGGCCCGCTCGCGGGCCCGCCGGGCAGCGTGCGGCGGCCAGTCGCCTTTCTCATCGTCATCTGCGCGGTCGCCTCGGCCCTCGCCCCGTCCTTCCTGACTGTGAACAACCTGCTCGCGTTGCTGACGAGCTCGAGTTTCCTGATCGTCATCGCCGTCGGCGAGGGGGTCGTCATCCTCGTCGGCATGATCGATCTCGGCGTCGAGAGCGTGATGGCGGCGTCGGGCATGTTCATCGCCTGGCTGACCGTCTTCAACGACCTCCCCTCTGCGGCCGCGGTCGCGATAACGTTGGCGGCGGGCGCCGCGGTCGGCGCTCTCGCCGGACTCCTCGTCGCCCGCGGCGGCATCCCCTCCTTCCTCGTCACGCTCGCCTCCTACTGGGGCTTCCGCGGCGTGGCTTTGCTGTTCAACGGCGGCAACTACATCAGCCCCGACGCCGTCAGCCCGTCGCGCCCCTTCGGCTTTTCGGGGATCGCCGGGACGATCGGCGGCGTCCCGGTTCTGATCATCGTCGCATTCGTCGTCGTGGTCCTCGCCCAGGTCGTCGTATCGTTCACGCCGCTCGGCGCTTGGATCCGGGCGACCGGATCGAATGAGAACGCGGCGCGCGCGGTCGGCGTGCGGACGAACGGCGTCAAGGTTCTCGCGCTGGCGACGTCCGGCCTGATGGCGGCGCTCGCCGGAATCATGATCACCGCCTGGCAGGATTCGATCTACCCGCTGACCGGCGCCGGCAACTCGCTGCAGGCGATCGCCGGGGTGATCCTCGGCGGAATCCCTTTCAGCGGAGGACGCGGAACGATCGTCGGCGCGGCGCTCGGCGTCCTCGTCATCGGCGTCATCAACGACATCATCGTCCTGATCGGGCTGCCGGCTTTGTACGAATATATCTTCGTCGCGGTGATTCTCGTGCTCGCCGGACTGCAGGCCCGGCTTGCGTCGGCAAAATAGCCGGCCTGGACGCTCCTTTCTCCCCGCTTGCGGGGAGAAAGGTGGCCCGAAGGGCCGGATGAGGGGCTACGCCGCCGCCCGGAGATGATGAGGCGCACGCCTCCATTAGAGTAGCCGCCCGGCCCTGTCCCCTCAAGCGACCGCAAGCGGGGCGAGCGGGAAGGTCCTTCAGAACATCGCGTGGATGAGGTCCGCGACGGTGACATTTCGGTTGTCGAGGATCGTCCGAACCTTCCCCTGCCGGAAAACGACGATGCGGTCGCAAACCTGCAGCAGGTCTTCAAGCCGATGGCTGACGAGAAGGACGGTCTTGCCCGCCTCGCGCAACCGGCCGATCAGTGCGAGCACGTCGCCGACCTTCTGCACCGATATCGCCGCCGTCGGCTCGTCCATGATGATGATCTCGCGCTCGAACAGGATCGCCCGCCCGATCGCGACCGCCTGCTGCTCACCGCCCGACAACTCTCCCACCAGATCGTCCGGCCGGACTTTGGTGTTCAACTGCCGGAGAACAGCGTCTGCGCGGCGGCGCATCTGCCCGCGCGCCGACCAAACCCGCATGCGCCGCAATTCCTCGCCGAGGAACAGGTTCTCCCAGACCTTGAGGTCCGGCGCGAGCTCGAGCCGCTGGTAGATCATCTCGATCTTGAGCTCGTTTCTGGCCGTGCGGGGCGAGCGGACGCGAACCTCGCGGCCGCGGTAGACGAAACGGCCGGAGTCCGGGTGATGGAATCCGGTGAGCAGCGAAAGGAAAGTCGACTTGCCCGCTCCGTTGTCGCCGATGATCCCGACCACCTCTTGCGGATAGAAGTCGAGGCTCACGCCGTCTACTGCGCGAACCGGTCCAAAAGTCTTCACCACGTCGCGGACGGAGAGAAGGGGGGATCGGCCGCCCTCGCCTGCGGCCGCCGCCATGATGTTCGCCGCGCCCGTCACTTGGCGGCCGTGACCCTGAAGCTCTGCGACGAGCCATAAGGGAGCGGCTCGATCTCGACCGGCGTTCCCCAGGCGGAGACCATGCCGACGTTCGCCTTGTCGACCAGCGTCATCGGGATGATGACGTCGCCGTGCGGGAACTTCGCTTCCGGCGGCTTCGTCTTGTTCTCGAGCGCGTTCTGCATCGCTTCCACCGCCCAATAGGCCTCGACGAACGGCGAATGGGTCACGGTGTCGAGCTGCGTGCCGGCCTTGATTGCGTCCAGGCTTTCCGGTTGGGCGTCGGCGCCGGCGACAAGGGTCTTTTCGCCCGGCTTGATCCCATGCGTCTTCAGCGCATTGATGACGCCGAGCGCCATCGCGTCGTTGCCGCAGACCACGAGCTGGATGTCGGTCGTCTTGGCGAGCTCGGCGGACATCATCGCCTGCGCCTTGTCGGTGGCGAAATCGGCCGACTGGTTGAGGACGATTTCGGCCTCCTTCTTGTCGACCAGCGGCTGCAGGACATCCATCGCGCCTTTCAACCTGCCGATGGAGACGCTGGCCCCGAGCGTGCCCTGGAGCACGACAACATGCCAGGGCTTCTGCAGATTCATCTTGGCGAGCGTATCGATCCCGTATTGAGTCTCCTCGCGGCCGAGCGTCTCGTCGTTGTCGCCGATGAAGGCCACGCGCGCCGCCGGGTTGCTCACGTCCCGGTCGACGGTGACGATCGGAACGCCTGCCTTCATCGCCTTTTCCGCCGTCGCGGTCACCGATTCCTGAATCGTGTTGAGGATGATCCCCTTGGCGCCGGCGGCGACGGCTTCGTTGATGTCGGCGATTTCGTCGGAGGCCGAATTGTTGGCGTTGACGATCTTGATCGACATGTCGGGATAGTGGCTCGCCGCCTGTTTGACCGCCTCGGCCATGGGCGCGAAATAGGGATAGGCGTAGCCGGTGAAGATGAAATAGACGCTCTTCGGCGTCTGGCCCGAGGTTGCGGCGGCGGCCGAGCCGGCGCAGAGGGCGAGGCACGCGGCGCCGGCCGCGAGGGCGGCGGTAAGCTTGCTGGACATGGAGATTGCTCCCGTTCTCCCAGCCGACACCAATAACGTTCGCACGTCGCTGCGGGTTTCCTTGACGCCCATCCAAATCTCTCTTGCTTGCGTTTTTCGACTCGGATCGACGTCGCTCCGCACTCGGAGGCTGCCCAATGAGCGTCGACATCGTTTGGCTTCGCGATGATTTTCGCCTCGACGACCAACCGGCGATTGCCGCTACGGCCGGCCGGCCGGCGCTCTTCGTCTATGTCCACGACGAGGACGCCCGAAACGGGCGCCCGCTTGGCGGCGCGGCCAAATGGCGCCTGGCGCAGTCGCTGGCCGAGATGGAGAAGCGCCTCAGGGAGCGCGGCGCACGGCTCGACGTCCTTCTAGGTCAGGCGGACCAAACAATCCTCGCCGTCGCCAGCGCAGCCGGCGCCGCTCGCGTGCTCTGGACGCGTCGCTACGAAGGCGCAGCAAGGACGCTCGACGCCGGGGTGAAGGCGGCGCTGCGCGAGCGCGGCGCCGGGGCTGTAAGCTTCAACGGCCGACTGATGCGCGAGCCGTGGGAGCTCGCTGCGAAGGACGGCGCGCCGGCTGCGACCTTTTCGGCCTTCCGGAGACGCTGGCAGGCGCTCGGCGAGCTTTCCGCCCCGCTTCCCGCCCTTGCCCGCCTCGAGGCCGCGCCTTGGCCCAAGGGCGCCCCCGAGCGCGCGGCCGTCGAAGCGCTGCGTCTGACGCCGACCGCGCCCGACTGGTCGACCGAGCTCGCGCTCGGCGAAGCGCCGGGCGAAGCGGGCGGCCTCGCGGCGCTCGCGCGGTTCGCCGGCGAGCGACTGGCGTCGTATGCTCGGGAGCGCGACCTGCTGGCGGAAGACTCGACCTCCCGGCTCTCCGCCCATCTGCGTTTCGGCGAGATCTCTGTCCGCCGCGCGGCCGCGGTGGCGGAAAAGGCGACGGCCACCGACGCGGGCCAGGCCGAGCGGTCGCAGAAATATCTCTCCGAGCTCGCGTGGCGCGACTACGCGGCGGCCCTGCTCACCGCCCATCCCGACATGGCGCGGCGCCCGTTGCGGCGGGAGTTCGAGCATTTTCCCTACCGCGACGATTCCGCCGGCTTTCGCGCCTGGACTCGCGGCGAAACCGGATATCCGGTCGTCGACGCAGGCATGCGCCAGCTTTGGCGCACCGGCTTCCTGCCCAACCGCGCGCGCATGATCGCGGCGTCCTTCCTGACGAAGCACCTTCTGGTCGACTGGCGGCGCGGCGAGGAATGGTTCTGGGACACGCTTTGCGACGCCGACCCCGCCAGCAATCCGCAGAACTGGCAATGGGTCGCCGGATGCGGCGTCGACGCAGCGCCCTATTTCCGCATCTTCAATCCGGTCGTGCAGGCGGAAAAGTTCGACCCCGACGGCGCCTATGTCCGCCGCTGGATCCCCGAGCTCGCGCGGCTCGAGGCCCCTTACATCCTCGCGCCGTGGCAAGCGCCGGATGAGGCGCTGGCGCGCGCCGGAATCGTGCTTGGGAAGACCTCTCCAAAACCGATCGTCGATCACACCGCCGCCCGCGCCCGGGCGCTGGCGGCGTTCGCGAGCCTTCGGGACCAAGCTGCTGGAGACTGACTTCCGCTTCAACCGAACGTGACCGAGCTGCCGGCTCGTCACCCGCCTAGTTTCGAGTCGGCGACGGGCAAAAGGATGGACGTGTCGGGCAAAAAGATGGACGTCAAGTCGATGTTCGCCAGGAGAACGATCGCCCGGGCGCGGTTATATACGCAGAGCTTGCGAAGGATCTCGCTGACGTGGGCTTTGACGGTCGTTTCGCAGAGGCCCAGTTCGTGCGCGATGAGTTTGTTCGGAAGGCCGTCGGCCATCAGTTCGAGCACCCGCCTCTGCCGCTGCGTCAGCGTCCTCAGACGCTCGACGACGCTCTGCGGGTTGCACGGGGCCGACGGACACTTGCCGGCCTTCGAGCAGTCGACCATCGAGTCGGACGGAGGCTCTGTGAGGACGGAGATCATGTTGCGCGCCGCCGCCAGAAACTCGACGATCTGACGGTCTACGGCGTCACGCTGTCGCCTGCTGTACGTGAACTGCGCCGCCGCCACTTCCTTCAGCCTTTCGGCCCGGTTAAGCGCTTCCACGAGTTGGACCGCCGCAAGCGCGCTGGCGTGAACGGATTCGATCGTGTGTGCGTGGATCGCCCACCATCCGGTAGCGAACCCGATGGACGTCGCCGCCTCGTTCATCGACGCCTTCAGAAGCCCATAAGCCAGTCGGGTTCGTGCTGACGCCTGAGTCGAGACGGTCTCGGACTCGGTGGCCCCCGGCGCCGGCGCCGGCAGGAAAACCGGCGCGTCGGCGCCCACTGAAGCCTGTTTGTCACTGGCGCTCGTGGCCCTGGCCGTGATCGGGATAGTCTTTCGCGCCGACTTGGCGCAGCGCGTGGGCGCCGAACTCATCACCGAACCTTCCTGAAGTGACTGCAGTAGCATTGAGTCTCCATGTTGCAATGCAGCAAAACGACAGGATGACCTATAGCACCTTGGCGCCGCATCGATCGGCCGCGGAAGATTGCCATTCCCTTGCCCGGATCGCGATGGGGCATATGGTCACGCCTTCCGACTGGCGGAGAGCGATCGCCGCTCCGAGCCGGGTGCATCTGTCGATGACTTCCCAGATCGTGCTACCTACCCCGTCCCCTGCGGCGGGTCGGCATCCGCATTAAAACTTTCGAGGCCTGCTCAGGCTTCACACATGTTGCGGCTTCGCAAGATCACGCAGCTGCCCAAGGCCACCTTTGTCACGAGGCTCCGATCCAGCCGGTTACCCCAACCGAACCGCTGTCAACTATCGGACCATCGACTTATCGAGCCCATGTACCAGGCCCAGAAACGCGGCGGTTGCGAGCGCGCTTCCGTGTGCCGGCCGATGTCCTAATTCCGCCCCCCAAGCCGGCAAAGCGCACGAAGAAGCGAGCCGCGGCCTGACGGAACTTCATCCGGAAGCTTAGGTGCTCCCCCTGCCTGAATGAGAACGAAGAAGGTCTGTCCGGCCGCGACCAGCCCGACGAACGAGGCGACGGTCAAGATCGCCGCGACGCTCGCGGGCACCCCGGATGCACGATGTCGCCGACGACGAACAGCCGCCAGATAGGCGTAGACGATCCTGCGGCGGTCCGTCGCGCTGGCCCTGAACGAGTCGGCAGCGCTCTTATTTAACCCGCTGTCGACGCGACTTCGTCCGTTGCCTCCTTGTGCGCCGCCTTCGGCTGTCGGCCCGTTCGCTGCCGTTCGGCCAACGGTCGCTATCAGCCCGAACCGAAATTCAAACGTTGACACCGGCGGACGCTGCGGGCAATGGGGCCTCAAGATCAGTCCTGGGATACGGGCGCCCGCATCCCAACTCGATCTTGTTGTGTCGGCGCCATCCCGATCGGCCGCCCGCCCTCATCCGGTGCCGGAGTCGCGCACACACCTGGCTCGTCCCAGGACTGGCCCTCACCGCCCGCGCAATAGGTCCCGATTTCCGCGATCTCCCTGCGGCGCGACGACTTCGGCCGGCTTCGCCCCCGTCCCACAGCTGGCTGGACGCAAGGAAAGCTCGAAGGCGGGCCTCACTCCTCCTTCTCCTCGCGGCCGTAGAGGAGGAGCAGAACGAGGATGACGATCCCGTAGATGATGTTGCGCCCGTAGTCGGGCATGTTCATCGCGAGAAGGACGCTCACCAGCGCCACCAGCGTGACCGCGCCCGCCGCCGCTCCGAGGTAATGGCCGCGGCCCCCCAGCATGTAGACGCCGCCGATGACGACGGCCGCGATCGACTGGAAAAGATACGGGGTCCCCATACCGAGCGACGCCTGGCCGCCGAAGCCGACCAGCAGCACGCCCGCGAGGGCGGCGAAAAATCCGCTGAGAACGTAGAGCAGCATCGTGACGAGGCGGACATTGACGCCGGCCAGAAAGCTTGCCAGCGGGTTGTTGCCGATCGCGTAGGTCTTGCGGCCGAAGGTCGTAAGACTGAGGATGAACGACACGATTGCGATGACGCCGACCCACAGGATGACGGCGGCGGGGACGCCAAAGACGCCGCCGTGCACCGCGTCCTGGACAACCGGCGGCGCATAGGAGGCGCAGGCCGAGCAGGTCATGCCGCCGCTGAGGCCCAGCGTCAGCCCTTCCATGATGCCGTCCATCGCGAGGGTCATCACCACCGCGGGGACTCCGAGGAAGGCGATGACGAAGCCGTTGACCAGACCCGCGGCGGCCCCCATGCCGAGCGTCAGGAAGAGCGCATAGAGCGACCGGCTGTCCTGTCCGAGCGAGCTGGTGACGAGAAGGATCGCCGCGCCGTTCAAGACCCAGGGGACCGACAGGTCGATGCCGCCGATCAAGACGACGAAAGTCTGTCCCGCGGCGACCAGCCCGACGAAGGAGGCGACGGTCAAGATGGCGGTGATGCTGGCGGGTCGGGCGAAGCCCGGATGCACGATGTCGCCGATGACGAACAGGAGAATCGCCGCCAGATAGGCGTAGACGATCCTGCGGCGGTCCTTGGTCAGGCCGAGCTGTTCGAGGACAGTCATCGTCGCCGCAGCCTCAGGAGACGGCCGATCAGCCCGCCGGCGACGACGGCGATGACCAGGAAGAGCCCCTCGTAGAACGATTGGTAGAGCGGATCGATGTTCGAAAAGAACAGGATGTTGACGATCATCGTGGTGACGAAGGCGCCGGCGATGACCCCGACGCCGCTGCCGCGCCCGCCGAACAGGTTCATGCCGCCGAGGACCACGGCGACGATCGAAGTCAGCGTGTAGCCGTCGCCGGTCGTCGCGTCTCCGGCGGTGGCGGTGGCGACGAGAAAGAGACCGGCGGCCGCCGACATGACCCCGCTCAACACGAAGGCGGTCACGCGCGCCCGAACCGTATCGACGCCGTTGGCGCGCGCCGCCATCTCGTCGTTGCCGAGCGCGAATATGGAGACGCCGATCGAGCTTCGCCGGAAGGCGTACCAGATGAACGCGACGAGCAGCACATAGAGGAGCGCGTAGGGCTGGTTGGGATTGACGAGCACCGCGGTGTAGACAGGCGGGATCGCGCCGCCCGGCTGAGGCAGGACGCGGATCGCGAGCCCCTGATAGATTGCCAGCGTCGCCAGGGTGACCAGGATCGGCTGAAGCCGTCCGACGCCGACGAGCAGTCCGTTGACGAGGCCGCAGGCGGCGCCGATCATGAGGATCAAGAGACTCCAGCCGACCATGCCGGCGACGCCATCGCGGATGTGGACGGCGGCCAGCGCGTTGGATAGATCCATCACCCCGCCGACCGAGAGATCGAGGGCGCGCGCGACGACGACGAACCCCTGCCCCACCCCGGCGAGCACGAGCGGCATGGTGTTGTTGACGGTGGACGTGATCTCGAAATTGCCCGGCAGCGTCGTCTGCTCGGCCCAGTAGACGGCGCAATAGACGATGATCGCCATTGCGAGCATGGCGAGCGCGAGAACCAGACCGACGTTCTGGCCGACGAAATGGGTGAGCGTCGAGGACCGGCGGGACGCGATTATTGCGTCAGTGTTTGTCTCAAAAGTCATGGACCTCATCCTGAGGAGCCCTTTGCGCAAGCAAAGAGCCTCGAAGGGTGCTCCATAGGAGGCCGACGGCGCCGCCCATGTCCGCGGGATCGTCCTTCGAGGCCCCTTCGGGGCGCCTCAGGACGAGGACGGTGGGCTTTTGAAACAGGTTCTCAGACGACACCGTGCGCTTCTCTGACTGCGGCTGAAACGATCTGTTCGGCGGTGATGCCCGGCGCCTTCAGCTCTGCGGCGATCCGGCCCTCGCGCATCACCAGGACGCGGTGGCAAAGATGCGCCAGCTCTTCGGCGTCGCTCGAGTAGAAGAGTACGGCGCGCCCCTCGCCCGCGAGGCGCAACATCAGCTCATAGATCTCGTGCTTGGTGGCGACGTCCACCCCGCGCGTGACGTCGTAGAGGAGGATGATGCGCGAGTCGGCGAGCAGCCACCGCGCGAGCAACACCTTCTGCTGGTTGCCGCCGCTGAGCCTCCCGACAGGATTGCTCAGGTCCGGCGTCCGGATCTTCAATGCGTCGATCATCTGGCTGGCGAGACGCCGTTCCCGTCCGCCGAGCATGACCCCCATCGCCGATATTTTCGTCAGGATGGCGAGCGTCAGGTTCACCCCGACCGACATCGGCAGCAGCAGCCCCTCGGTCTTGCGATCCTCGGGAACGAGCGCCAGGCCAAGGCGCGCGGCGTCGCGCGGGCTCTTCATCCGCGCCCGCTTTCCCGCGACCACGATCTCGCCGCCAGTCCTCGGCGCCGCGCCGAACAGTGAAAAGAACAGTTCGCGGTGGCCGTGTCCGGCGAGCCCTCCGACGCCGAGGATCTCGCGGGCGTGCAACGTCAGCGAAACACCGGCGAGGCCGGGCCCCGTCAACCCGCGCGCCTCGAGCATCGGGCGGTCTTGCGCGAGCGCCGGCGGCTTCGGGTAATGCGCCTCCACCTTCTGGCCGGTCATCAGGCTCACCGCCTCGCCTTCCTCGATTTCGGTGAACGTGCCGAGATCCTTGCCGTTGCGGAAGATCGTGATCCGGTCGGCGATATGGGTGATCTCGTTCCAGCGGTGCGACGTGAAGATGACGCACCTGTTCTGACCCCGCAGATCGCGGACGAGGCCGAACAGCCATTCGACCTCGCTGTCGCCGAGCGACGACGTCGGCTCGTCGAGAAGCACCGTTTCGGGCTTCTGGGCGATGACCCGCACGATCTCGACGATCTGGCGCTTGGCGAGCGAAAGGTCCTCGACGAGCGCGCGCGGGTCGATGTCTCGCACCCCGAGCCCAGCGAGGACCGCGTCGGCCTGCCGGGCCATCCGGTTGCGGTCGATGAGGCCGAGGCGCCCGCGCGGCTCGCGGCGGATGAGCAGGTTCTCCGCCACCGTCATCCACGGCAGAAGCGTGAGCTCCTGGAAGACAGTCCACACCCCGAGCGCATGCGCCCGCTCGGGGCCGTTCATCTGGACCGCCTCGCCCCGGACCCGGATTTCCCCCTCGTCCGGGCGCAGCCGCCCTCCCAGCAGCTTGATCAGCGTGCTCTTGCCGGCGCCGTTTTCGCCGACGAGGGCATGCACTTCTCCCCGGACGGCCGACAAGGACGCGCCGTCCAGCGCCCGAACCCCGCCGAACGACTTGGAAAGCCTCGATCCCTCAACTGCGGTCGACGCCGGTTCGCCTTGCGCTTTCGCCGTCGGCCTCATGTCGTCGCGGAGGGGAGATTGACGTCGAGCCTCCCCTGGCAAGGCTTGCCCTCTGTCGCCGCGTCGGCGCATAGCGTCAGGACCGGATGGGGTCCGCTGTCGGTGAAGTCGTCGAAGAAGCTGTCGGGAAGGTCCGGGAATACGGTCTCGCCGACCTTGACCGTCTCGTTGGTGACATAGGGGAAGGGGATGGTGACGTCCTTCTTCGGATAGCTCTTGTTGAGGATGCGCCGCGCGAGCTCGAGCGAGATCACCGACAGGAACGGCGGCTGGCCGATCGAGATGCCGTCCACCTTGTGTCCCATGTAGCCGATCATGAACTTGCGGAAGCCGTTTTCCGCTTCGCCTGCGGTCGGCGGCAATGGCCGGTTGGCGGCGATGAACGCCTTGAGCACGCCGTCCGTCCCGCCCTGGCACCAGATCCCGTCGATCTTCGGCAGCGACGGCAGGATCGAGGCGGTGTTGCGCTCGGCCGTCGCCGAGTCCCACATGCCGGTATAGCGATTGACGACCTTGATGCCGGGATTTTTCGCCCAGACTTCGTCGGCGCCCTTGTTGCGGTCCTCGTCGACGGAAGTGCCGGCGACGCCAGTCACCATGATGACGTTGCCCTTGCCGTCGAGCTTCTTGGCGAGCCACTCGGCCAGCTGCCGGCCGAACGCCACCTGGTCGGTGTTGACCTTGAGCGCCGAGGGCGCAGTGACGATGTTGTCGAACGACACGACGAGAATGCCGCGCTCGCTCGCCTGAGTGAGAATGCCGTTCAAGCCGGTCGGCGACGCAGCGTCGACGACGATGGCGTCGACCTTGCGGGCGATCAGGTCGGAAATCTGCTGCGACTGCTTGCTGACGTCGTTGCCCGAATTGAACCAGGAGCCTTCCACCTCGGTCTTGTACGGCTCCATGTCGAGGGCGGCCTTCCACACGTTCTCCATCTCGATGCGCCACTTGTTGCCGATGTAGGAGTTCGACAGGGCGATCTTGAACTTCTTGCCTTGCTCGGCGGCCAAGGCGCCCATGGGCGAGGCGCTTGCGAGGCCGAGGCCGACGATCCCCGTGGCGCCGAGGCCGAGCAAACCGCGCCGGGTGAGTCCGCTGCTCATGAAATTTCCTCCGGATCGATGGGATGCAAGTTGTGTCCAAGTATCCAACCGTATAAGTTTGGGGAATTCGCGGCGCGGCTGGCGCGAAATCGTGATGCATTTGGCATTACGTTTCATAATTGTGCGATTGCTCGTATAGGCGCCACAAAGCACTTTCCGTCCGACCGATAAGAGCGCGGCTTGTCCAGGAGGCCCAATCGGCCGACGATTTGATCTAAATCACGATCTCCGCCGAAGGGAGCGACTAAGGTGACCCATTCAGATCGGATTGGCCTCGGTGTCTGACGCATAGAGCGGCAAAAGGGCCTTATGAGCGAGACGAGGAAAGCTCGCGGCGATTCTCGTCGCCGACATCGTCGGCTACAGCCGGCTGACGGGCGTTGACGAGGAACTCACGCTGGCGCGGCTGCGAACTTTGCGCAGCGACCTCATCGACCCGACGATCGCGATCCACAACGGGCGGGTCATCAAGCGGACCGGGGACGGCGCGTTCGTCGAATTTCGCAGCGTGGTCGAGGCCGTGCGCTGCGCCATGGAAGTGCGTAGCGGCTTGGCTGAGCGCAACGCCGGCCTGCCCGCCGACAAGCGTATCGAGGCTCGCGTCGGCATCCACTTGGGCGACGTCGTCGAGGAGAGAGACGGCGACCTGATGGGCGACGGGGTCAACGTCGCGGCGCGGCTCGAGGCAATTTGCGAGCCGGGCGGCGTCTGTCTTTCCGCGGCGGCCTACGAGCAGGTTCGCGACAAGCTGCACGTAACCTTTGTCGACCTTGGGGAGAAAAGCCTCAAGAACATCGAGCGGCCGGTGCGCGCATACATGCTGAGGGCCGCCGAGGGCGGAGCTGCCGAGAGGCAGGCGGCGACGCCCGCCTCGAGGCTGCGTCTGAGCGCGTTGCAATGGGCGGCGATCGCCGTGGCGTTCCTCGCCGTCCTGATCGCGGCCGGGTGGTTCGGGCCGCGCGTCTTCGCGCCGTCGCCTCCCCCTTCGCCGCCTGTCGCCTCAACGCAGGATAGGCTCGCCAACGCGCCGCGCCTGTCAATCGTCGTTCTGCCGTTCGCAAACTTGAGCGTCGACCCGGAACAGGACTATTTCGCCGACGGCCTGAGCGACGACCTGACCACCGACCTCTCGAATCTCCCCGACAGTTTCGTCATCGCCCACACCACCGCATTGACCTACAAGGGCAAGGCGGTCGACGCCAAGGAGATCGGGCGCGAACTCGGCGTGCGCTACGCCGTCGAAGGCAGCGTGCGGCGGATCGGCGAGACGATCACGGTCAACGTCCAACTGATCTCGACCGAAACCGGCGCGCATGTCTGGGCCGACCGTTTCGAGGGCGAACGCGGCAAGCTCGGCGAATGGCAGGTCGAGGCGGTGGCGCGCATCGCCAACGCTCTGGGCGTACAGCTCCTTCAGGCGGAAAATCTGCGGGCGATTCGGGAGCGGCCAACGAACCCCGACGCGGTCGATCTAACGATGCGCGGATGGACGACGCTTTTCAAGAGCATAAGCCCCGGGAACGTCAACGAAGCGATCGGCTATTTTGACCAGGCGTTGGGTCTGGACCCGGATCTCCCGCAAGCCTTGATTGGCAAAGCGCAGACCCAACTCATCAATCTTTACGCCTTCCAGGTCGGCGATTGGACGAAAGTTCTTCGCGACGCCGAGCAAGCTGCGGATCGCGTCCTCGCATCGCAGCCCGGTAAGAGTGCGCTCTATATCAAGGCCCAGGTTTCATCGGGGAGAGGACAATACGAGGCCACGCTCGCGCAGTTGGACGCGGCCATTGCGATCGATCGGAACTTCGCGAACGCTTATGCTGAAAAGAGCCACACACTGGTGATGTTGGGGCGCGCGGAGGAGGCCATCAAACCCGTTGAACAGGCGCTGCGTCTCGATCCGGGTTCTCCTGCGCGAAATGTATGGGAATGGTACATGTGCGATGCCTACGCGCATCTGGCCCAGTGGGAAAAGGCTATCAATTCGTGCCAAAGGTCGGTCGCGTCCAATTCCTCGCTGTTGTTCCCTTACATCGAGCTCACCGCGGCCAATAGCTGGCTAGGACGCCCGGCGGAAGCGCGCGCCGCCGCTGCGGAGCTCCAAAGACTAAAGCCCGGCTTCACCGTGCAGGACTACCTTGCGCTGCCACACCCTGACAATGCGAAGTGGGAAAGCGAGGATAAGCGCATCGTGGACGGGCTGCGCAAGGGGCTGCCCGAGGGGCCGCCGAGGATGGGCGGGGGATACACGAATGTCATCGACATCCCGGTGGACGATCCTGACACGAAGGCTATTGCGGGCGCGCTTTTCAGGCCCCAGGGCGCCGGTCCTTTCCCTGCCGTCATTTATCTGGGCTTCTGCGGCAGCTTCGCTTCTGGGGATGAGCGCGCAGTGCAAAAAACCTTGGTCGAACGCCTCCCGGCCAAAGGATTTGCGACCCTGATCGTCGATCCCTATACGGCGCGCGGCCAAGCCAACGGCGTATGCGACCAGGCGGATACGTCGAGTTCGGATGCTCATTGGTATCATTGGTTTGCCTTGCGCGGCGCCGAAGACGCCTATGCGGCATTGAACGCCCTCGCGAAGTTGCCGGATATCGACCCAAAGCGGGTTTTCCTGCTCGGCTATGGCCACGCGGGGAACTCGGCCATCCTCGCGACCGACTCGCACGCTGCCGCCAATCGTCCCCTGACGTTCGCCGGCGTCGTCAGTTATTGGCCCTGGTGCGGCTGGGGCGCCGATTTTCCCGTTCCGACCCTCGTGTTGATCGGTGAAAAGGATGACTGGAGCCCGCCTGGCCTTTGCACGGCCATAAAAGACAAACCCAATCTCGAAGTGGTGGTCTTACGCGGCGCAACCAACAGTTTCGCCCTTCCCGGAGTGAGCGACCACTTGGGTCATCACACGGTCTACGACGAAAAGGCGACGCAGGACGCGCAAGCGCGAACCGAAGCCTTCCTCGCCGCGCATGCAAAGTGAGGGGCCATACGCGAGAGTTTCGATGAACGCGTTCGTAAAACCTCCCCTTCAGGCCGTGAGCCGCAACGCCGGAATCGACGCTCTGCGCGCGAGCCTGACCCTGCTCGTCGTCTTTCACCACGCGGCGATAACCTACGGCGCCGTGGGTGGATGGTTCTACCGGGAGATCGAGCCGAGCCGCACGCTCTCCACGTTTCTTCTCGTGCTCTTCTGCAGCTACAATCAGGCCTTTTTCATGGGCCTGTTCTTCTTGATCGCCGGTTCGCTCACGCCCGAGTCGATCGCGCGTCACGGGGCGAAGAATTTCCTGAACGAGCGGCTTCTGCGGCTCGGCGCGCCGCTTCTCGTCTTCATCCTCGTGATCGGCCCGATCACGGCGGCGATGGCGGAGACCGTGAAGGGCCATCCTTTCTTCGCTGTGCTCGGCTGGATCGCGAGCCACGCCATGATCATTCCCGGGCCGATGTGGTTCGTCGAGGCGCTGTTGATCTTCTCCGCCGCTCTACGTGGCGCTGCGCGCTGCGATCGGTCCGGCGCGGCTGGAAAAGGCGCGGCCTTTTCCTTCCAACGCAATCCTTGGCGGTGTCCGCATTGGCGACCGGCGCCGCAGCAGTTCTGCTGCGCTTGCGCTGGCCCCCCGGCGCGGATGTTCTTGGGCTCCAGTTCGGCTATTTCGCCAGCTACGTCGTCCTGTTCGCCGCCGGCTGCTTGGGGGCCAAGGGGCGCTGGCTCGAAAACGTGCCGACGAAGCAGCTCTTGACCTGGCGATGGGTCTCCCTGGCAGCCGCCGTGGCGTATGCTGTCGTGATCCTCGCTGACCGCTGGAGCCCCGTCTTCTATGCGTTCTGGGAGCCTCTGTTCGCGTGGGGCGTCATCCTGAGCCTGCTCGTTTTCTTCCAGCGCCATTTCGTCGCCCTGAGCCCGGCTTGGCAGAAGTTGGCGCGACGGGCCTATCTCATCTACATCATCCACCCGCCGATCCTGGTCGGCGTCTCGCTGGCCATGCGCGCCCTCGCCGCGCCGGCGCTCGTCAAGTTCGCGCTCGCCGGTACGGCCGCCTGCTTCCTGTGCTTCTTGGCCGCCGGAGCGCTGCTGGCGATCCCGGCTGTCCGGCGCATCGTCTAACCCTGCCCTGGGTCGCTATTTGGACCTCCGCGCTCCGCGAGCGTCTACCCCGCCAGCCGCCCGTCGACGATGTGGATCGTCCGCTCCGCCGTCCTCGCCAGCGTCTCGTCGTGAGTGACGACGATGACCGTGCGGCCCTCGTCCGCGAGACGGCGGAAGATCGAGAACACGGCTGCGCCATTTTTCGAATCGAGCGCGCCGGTCGGCTCGTCGGCGAGCACGAATTGCGGATCGTTGGCGAGCGCCCGGGCGATCGCCGCCCGCTGGCGCTGCCCGCCCGACAGCTCGCCGGGGACCTTCAGCGCTTCGGATTCGACGCCGAGCGAGGCGAGTAGATCGTCCGCCCGCGAGCGCATCGCGGCCGCCCCGAGGCGCCCGAGCTGGCGCATCGGCAGCATGACGTTGTCGATCACGCGGAGTTCCGGCAGCAGGAAATGGAACTGAAAGACGAAGCCGAAGCGCTCGAGCCGCATCCGGGCGCGCGCCTCGTTTCCCACGTTCCGCGTCGACCCGCCGTTGACCAGAACGTCGCCGGAGGTCGGCGGGTCGAGCAGCCCCAGCAGATACAGAAGCGACGATTTGCCAGACCCGGACGGGCCGGTGACGACGGTGAAGCTCTGCGCCTCGAAGCTCGCGTCGACGTCGGCGACGAGGGTCGTCGGCTGCGGCCCCGGCAGGATTTTGGTGAGCGCGCGGGCTTCGAGCGCGGCGCTCATGCGGCCCCGCGGATGATCGACAGCGGATCGGCGCGGGCGGCCTTTCGCGCCGGCAACCATGCCGCCCCGACCGCCGAGAGGAGCGCGATGACGCTGGCGGTCTCGAACAAGAGGAGCGTCAGCCTGACCGGCATCCTGTCGCCGGCATGGCCGGTCGGCGCCGGCACCATATGTAGGAGCGCGCCGAGCCCCCAGCCGGCCAGCCAGCCGAGAATCATCCCGGCGACCCCGACGATGATCCCCTCGATGACGAAGATCGTCACGACGCTGGCGCCTGGCATGCCGATCGAGCGCATGATCGCGATGTCGCGCGCCTTCTCCAGCACGATGGTCGAAATGACGTTGAAGATGCCGAAGCCGGCGACCACCAGGATCGACGCGGTCGTCAGAAACATGATCTTGTCCTGCAGCGCGAACACATCCAGCACGCGGGCGTAGGTTTCCTCCCAGGGCGCGCTCTTGAACCCCCAGCGCCGCTCGATCGCCTCTGCGAGCGGAATCGAGCGCGAGATGTCGGCGAGACGGACGTGGATCTCGTTGACCACCCGGGGCCGGTCCTGCATCGCCTGCTGCCGGGCGAGCGGCATGATTCCCCAGTATTGGTCTTGGGCGTCGATGCCGGTGTGGAAAATTCCGACGATCTTGAGCGTGGTTTGCGTGCCCGCGGTCGTCACGGCGGTGACGCTGTCGCCGAGACCCACGCCCATCTTGTCCGCCAGTTGCCGACCGATGAGCAGGCCGTTGGGATTCGAGGCGAGCGCCTCGAAGCTCCCCTCGACCATGTCGTGGATGATGTCGGTAACACGCACTTCGCGTGGGGCGTCGACGCCGATGCCGGTCACGGAATAGTCGCGTCCGGCGTGGCGCAAGATGAGCTGGCCGACGAGCGAGGGCGCCGCCGCCACCCCGTCCATCGCGTTGAGCGCGCCGACGATCGCAGCGGCGCCGGCGATGCCACGGACCGGGTCCCGAGGCAGCACGCGGCCAATCTCGACCGCGCCCTCGGGATGGAGCATCGTCAGGGGCTGCGGCGCCGCGTGGCGGATCTCGTCGGTCATGACAATGTGCGGATTGGTGTCGACGAGCTGAGAGAGAAAATAGTGGTGAAAGCCGTTCATCATCCCGCCGATGCCGATGAAGATGGCGACCCCGAGCATGACCCCGCCGATCGACACGCCGGTCTGGCGCTTGCGCGCCCAGAGATGGGCGAAGGCGATGGAGAGCGGCAGCGGCGTCATGGCGAAACCCGGACGGCCTGCCCGTCCCCGACCCGCTCGGCCGGGTCGACGACGACGCTGTCGCCGTCCTTCAATCCTGCGACGATCTCGACCTTGGCCGCGCCGACCGCCCCGGTCGTGACATCGACGCGCCTCGCGCGGCCGTCTTCGACCACGAAGACGAACGGCGCGCCCGGCCGGCCGCCCAGCGAGGGTCCGTGCGCGACTGCGCCCACCGGCAGGAGGAGCGCGTCCGGCTTCTCGCTGACGACCACGTCGACGTCGACCGTCATGCCGATCATCAGCTTCGTGTCCGCCGGCAGATCCGCTTCGACGCGGAAGGTGCGCGAGCTCGTGTCGCCCTGCCGCCGGATGTTGGTCACTTTCGCCTCGAACGCCTCGTCGGGAAAGCCGTCGGCGCGAGCCGCCAGGGAGGCGCCGAGCCTGACGCCGGCGATGTCGCGTTCGTCGACGTCGGCGGCGATGCGTTTGCGCGCGGTCGAGGAAATTTCGAACATCACCGCGTTCGCCGCGACCGTCTCGCCGAGCTGGACGTCGCGCTTCATCACAGTTCCGGCGAGCGGCGAAAGAACGGTGTAATCTTCGAGCTGCCGCGCGAAGAGGTCGACCGCGGCGGCGGCCTGGTCGCGCTCCTGCTGGGCGCGCTCGAGCGTCTGCACCGCCAGAACCCCGCGGTTCATGAGGGTCTGGTCGCGGGCGATGTCCGCCTCGGCCATGGTCAGGCGAGCCTTCGCGTCCTGAAGCCGGGCGCGCGGCTGGCTGTCATCGAGACGCGCGACGACGTCGCCCTTGCGCACGGCGTCGCCTTCGTCGACCCGAAGCTCAGCCAGCCGGCCGGCGACCGTCGCCCCGAAGCGGGCGTAATCGATCGCCTCGATGACGCCGGTCGCATAGACCGCCTCGATGGCCGCTCCGCGCGAGGGATGGACGACCGCCACCCGGGGCGGCGCGAACCAGGCGCGCCAGCCGGCCAGCATGAGCCCGAGGACGACGATCGTCGCGATCGCGCCCGCGATGCGGCGCGCCCATCCCTGCTTCTCGGTCGCCTTCGGCTGCGGGGCCGTCACCGGCAAGCCGGCGCCCCGGACAACGCTCAGCTGCCCTGCCCCGCGCAATTCGGTCTCCATGATCCTCGCGGCTCCAGCCTATATCTACAGGCTGCAGCGCCGGGGCGCTTTGCGCTGGGTCAAACCGCCGCATCGCGGGTTGGACGGCCCACGCCAGCCGGGGCGATGGCGAGGGCGTATGGCCGCAATGGACGCTGGTATCCGAGTCAGCCGCCGGGCGGACTAGGCCTTCGAAACAAGAGCTTGGCGTTGGACTCGAGAAAGGCCGTGGCTGCGGACGGTCAGTTCTTGTCGATCGCCCACGGCCCCGGGCCCGCAGCCGCGAGGTAGAGGAAGACGAAGCAGAACAGCACCGCCGGCTCGCCCATGTTGATCGCCGGGAAGAAGCTCATCGGGACATGGGCCATGAAATAGGCGACGGCCATGAAGCCGGAGAGCACGAAGGCGACCGGGCGGGTGAACAGGCCGAGCACGATCAGCAGGCCCCCGACCAGCTCGATCGTGCCGGTGAAATAGAGAAGCCCCGTCGGCATCTTGTCGATGAACGGCAGGCCGTGCGGGAAGCCCAGCAGCTTGCCGGTGCCGTGCTCGAGAAACAGAAGGCCGGTCACGATGCGCAGCACCGACTGCAACGCCGACGCAAAAGTCTGCGGAATCACGGTCACGCCGGAACGGCCGCTGGGAATGGTTGTCGAACTCATTTCAATGCTCCTTGTGTCGTTGTAGGCGCGGGCGCTGACCGCGCCCCTGCTCGGCTGTAGGCGCGGGCGCTGACCGCGCCCATGCTCGGCTGTAGGCGCGGGCGCCGACCGCGCCCATGCCGCGCTCGGCGCGCACGGCCACAGTAGGCGCGGGCGCTGACCGCGCTCAGGTCAGACGATCTTCGCGATCTGGTCGAAGGCGAAGCGCGGGCTGCGCGGGAAGAGTTTTGAATCGTCGCCGTAGCCGATGTTGATGACGACATTGGCCTTGATCGTCCCTTCAGGAAAAAACTCCGCCTCGACCTCGGCGGGGTCGAAGCCAGTCATCGGGCCCGCGTCGAGGCCGACGGCGCGCAACGCGAGGATCAGATAGCCGACCTGGAGCGTGCCATTCTGGAAGGCGGCGCGGGCGGCGAATTCCGGATTGCCCGAGAACCAGCTTTTTGCGTCGGCGTGCGGGAAAAGAAACGGCAAGTGCTCGTAGAATTTCAGGTCGTAGCCCGTGACGGCGACGACCGGCGCGGCCATGGTTTTTTCGACGTTGCCCGGCGACAGCGCCGGACGCAGCCGCTCCTTGGCCTCTTGCGACCGGAGGAAGACGACCCGCATCGGCGACTGGTTCGCCGAGGTCGGCCCCATCTTGGCGAGGTCGAGCGCCTCCACCAGCAACTGATCGGGGACGGCATTATCGAGGAAGGCGTTGTGGGTGCGCGCCTCGGTAAAAATCTGGGCCTGGGCGGCCGCGCCGACGCCGGCCCCGCGAGCATTCTTGACCACGGTCATGGGATCTCTCCTTGCACTGCGGTGCAACATGGCCATTTGCATGCATCAGCACAACCGGCTAAATTATGATGAGTTCTATCGGCCTACGAGATAGGTTCGGCGATGATCGACGCCTTGACGCTCGACCAGATGCGAATTTTCGTCACCGCCGTCGACGAAGGAAGCTTTTCTGCTGCGGCGCGGAAACTCGGCCGGGTGCAGTCGGCAGTGAGCCAGTCAGTCGCGGCGCTCGAGGGCAATCTCGGCGTCGCCCTGTTCGACCGTTCGGGCAAGACGCCGCGGCTGACCCCGGCCGGCGCCGCGCTCGCCAAGGACGCGCGTCGGCTCGTCGCCGACGCGGTGGCGCTGAAGAGACGCGCGGCGTGCATGGCGGTCCAGGTGGAGCCGGAACTGGTCTTCGCGGTGGACGCCATCTTTCCGCACGAGCCGCTGATCGCCAGCCTGAAGGCGCTGCGCGACGAATTTCCGGCCGTGCCGGTCTCCATCTTCACCGAGAGCCTCGGCGGCTCGGAGCAGCGTCTGCGCGACGGCGTGGCGCAGTTCGCGATCTATCCGACGCCCCCGGCCGGAGCCGTCGGCGACCTCGTGGCCGATTTTCTCGCCGCGATCGACGTCATCGCCGTCGTCGGCATGGACCACCCGCTGGCGAAGGAGCCGGAGCCGATCGCCCGCGAGACCCTCGAGCCGCATGTCCAGCTCGTTCTGACCGACCGGACGCCGCTGACCCAGAATTTCAGCGGCGGCATCGTCAGCCATCACGTCTGGCGGTTCGCCGACCTGTCGACCCGACTCGAATTTCTGCTGGCCGGCTTCGGCTGGTGCAGGATGCCCGCCCATCTCGTCCGAGGGGCGATCGCGGAGGGCCGGCTGAAGGAGCTCAAGCTCGCCGAGTTCAGCTCCTTCCAGTTCCTCGCCCATGTCGTCCAGGTTCGCGGCCACGAGATGGGCCGCGCCGGACGCTGGCTCATCGAGGATTTGCGGGGGCGGATGGCCGAGCGCGGTGGTCGGTGACCGGCGAACAGCAATCGGAGAGGAACCGTTTTGATCACTGACCGCTGACCGCCGATGGCCGACTTGCCACAGAGCACATGCCGGCGCATGAGTTGCGCCGCGTTCGCCTCCATCGGCGAAACTCCGTTCAATCCTCGCCCGAGGCCCCATTGACCCTGATCAAACCCTTTCGCGCGTTGAGGCCGGCGCCAGGACGCGCGGCAGACGTTCTGGCGCCGCCCTACGACGTGCTTTCCAGCGCTGAAGCGCGCGATCGCGCAAAGGGCAAGCCGTGGAGCTTTCTGCATGTCTCCAAGGCCGAGATCGATCTCGATCCGGCGGTCGATGCTCATGACTCCGCGGTCTACGCCAAGGCCGCCGGGAATCTCCGGCGGATGATCGAAGCCGGGGTGCTCGTGCGCGACGACAAGCCCTGCTATTATGCTTACCGGCTGACCTGGCGCGACCGCGTCGAGACCGGCTTCGCGGCGGTCGCGTCGCTTGCCGCCTATGCCGAGAACCGCATTCGCAAGCATGAGCTGACGACTCCGGCGAAGGAGGACGACCGCGTGCGCCAGATCGAGGCGGTCGACGCGCAGACCGGCCCGGTCATGCTGGCCTATGCGGCGGCGTCCGAAATCGACGCCCTGCTGGCGCGCGCCGCCGCGGAAAAACCGGCGGTCGACGTCACCGCCGACGACGGCGTCCGGCACCAGCTCTGGGTGATCGACGACGAGGCGACGATCGCGGCGCTGACCTCCTCCGTCGACGCCCTTCCCGCGCTCTATATCGCCGACGGCCATCATCGATCGGCCGCAGCTTTGCGCGTGGCGCATGCGCGCGGCGAAAAGGACGGCTATTTCCTTGCAGTGCTGTTGCCGCAGCACGAGATGACGATCCTCGACTACAACCGCGTGCTGCGCGATCTGAACGGAAAAACTCCCGAACAGGTTTTGCGGGATATCGGACGCCGTTACGCAGTCGCGCCGAGCGACGGGCCCGCGGCTCCCGCCCGCGCGGACGAAGTCGGCATGTTCCTCGGCGGACGCTGGTATCGTCTCGCGCTCAAGCCCGAGATCGTGGCCGAGGCCGCGCAAAGCAGCGACCCGGTCGCGCGCCTGCCGGTCACCCTGCTGGCCAAGAACGTGATCGAGCCCGTTTTCGGGATCACCGACCAACGACGCGACAAGCGCATCGACTTCGTCGGCGGCGGCCGGGGCTTAAGCGAGCTCGAGCGGCTCGTTTCCTCCGGCGCGATGGCCGTCGCGTTCGCGCTCTATCCGACGCAGATGCGCGATCTCATGGCGGTCGCCGACGCCGGCGCGATCATGCCGCCGAAATCGACCTGGTTCGAACCCAAGCTGGCCGACGGGATGGTCAGCCACATGCTGGACTGATCGTCGAGAGCGCGCGACTGGTTTTTCGACTCTCGTCCAATGTTCGTGTCCTTGGCGTTGAAAATTTGAACATGAAGAACACATCAGCCGCGACATGAACTGTTAACGCCCCTGTTCTCACAATTGAGCGCCCTCACTGAATCGAGAAACCGCCATGGCCATCGCGCGTCAAGTCATCACGTCGCTGCTCCGAGATGGGACCGACATGCTCGGAATCACCAACATCGCGGCCAGGATCATCGACGAAAGCATCGTCTCGGGTTCGCTATTGACCGTTGAAAGCAATCACTTCTGCGTTCTGAAGTCGCGGGGCGCGGTCCTGAACGTCTATGAGACCGGTCAATACGCTTTGGTCACGCCCGACAAGCCGCTGGTCGGCTCGATTGTTCAGGGATTTTTCGGCGGCGCCTCGCCCTGGGTCTACGAAGTGATCTATATCAACCGCTCCAAACTGCTCGTCAGCAACAAGGGCGTCGCCACCAGCGCCGAGATGGCGGAAGTGGCCTATCAGGTCGACTATTATGTCCATGTCGACACCAAGGAAGCTGCGCTCGACCTGATCACCCATATGCCGTTCACCGGCCAATTCATCGACACCCGCGAGCTCGCGGATTACGCCGGGCCGGCGATCGAACAGGCGATCAATCAGGTCGTCCAGGTCACCAAACTCGAGAACATCAACGCGCACATCAGCGACCTCCGGGAGAGCGTCAAAGCGCATCTGACCGATTTCCTGAAGGTCTATGGCATCATGCTGAACGACCTCAAGGTTCTCATCCTCCCCAAGGACGAGCGCATGCGCGAGCTGCTCTCGTTGCAGGCGCTCGGACTGACGCCGATCGAGGCCGTGCGCTATTATCTGGCGTTGAAGATGGCCGAGAAGGGTCTCGTGTCCGCTCCCAACGCGGCTGTAGGCATGCCGTTTCAGATCGGCGGGCAGCCGCCTGTCGGCTTCTACCCCGTCGGCGCGGAAACCGGGCTGACGAAGTGACGCCATGTCGGACACCGACTTTTACGACCTCGACGAACTCGAAAAGATCGCCGTCAATTTGTTCTACGGCTGGGGCTACAATTTCTATCGGCTCGAAAACCAGCTGCGGACGGACGACCTGACGATTCGCGCCAAAGTCGGGTGGCTGCTCGGCTCGGCGCGAGATTCCGTCGAGACTGCGGAAAGCGCCTACCGCCGCGAGCGTCTTCCGGAGCCGACGCGCGAGAAACCGCGGCCTGACGCCGGCGCCGTCGCGGGCGCGGCGATGCTGGAGCGGCTGTCGAAAGAGATCGGATCGCTCGAAGGGCGAATTCGCGCCCAGCCCGCCCCAGAAAACGATCGGATGACGCAGCGCTATCGCCACGAGGCGGCGACCCTCCAGCATCTGCGCGACCGCGATATGGAGCTCGCGGCGCGCGCCGAGATGCTGAGGGCGATGCTCGACCAAAGGGATGGCGCCTGGATGATCGAGAAATCGGCGGAAATCCAGGCCGGTCTGAGGAGCATCGATACGGCTCTGCGGGATCGCCAGGCGGCCTTGCTCGTCTGAGGCGCCAGAAGACCGGCCGAGGATTCCTCGCGGAGCCGTGTGCGGCGCGCCGACCGTCGCCGCCAGGAGGATCCCATGCGGCGAAACCTCCCCGAGGTCCCGCCCGTCGCGCGGGCGCCGCCTCTTGCGTCCAGTCGGCTGCCTCGCAATTCACCTCTTCGACGCAGCTTCGCCGCCTTGCCGACATAGACACGCTCTGGCATGCTAGCCAAATCCGCGCTGGAACAACCCACGCGCGAGCGTCCGATCGGCATGCGAACGGACGTTAAAGAGGGAGGGACGTCGCAATGAAGGCCACAGCTCGCATATTCGCTTTGACGCTTTCCGGCTTGCTGCTCTCGTCGGCCGCCTGGGCCGGTCCGAAGGTCGTCTCCGGCCCCGGCGCTGACACTGAGTGCTTCAAGCCCTGGTCGGAAAAGACGAAGTTCTTCCAGTGGGAGAAGAAGCCCGGCCCCTACCGGATCGCGCTGGTCAACGGCTTCGTCGGCAACACCTGGCGCATTCAGATGGTCAAGACCGCCAAGGCTGCCGCCGAGTTGCCGGGACTCAAGGAGAACATCAAGGAGTTCAAGGTCGTCTCGACCGGAACAGACGTGGCCGCGCAACTCGGCGCGATGGAGGACTTCATCAATCAGGGCTACGACGCGATCGTCACCATCGCCGTCGCGCCTGACGGCTTCGACCGGATCATCCGCCTTGCCGACAAGAACAACGTCGTCATCGTTCCGTTCGACAATATTCTCGACACCGACAAGGTGATGATGGTCAACGAGGACCAGAAGGAAATGGGCCGCATGTCGGCCAAGTTCCTGCTCAAGGAAATGGGCAAGACCTCCGGCGACATTCTCGAAGTGCGCGGCCTGCCGGGGAACTCCGTCGATCGCGATCGGCATCTCGGCTTCCGCGAAGTGATGGAGGCGCCGCCGAACAAGTTCAATATCACCGAGGTCGTCGGCAACTGGGACACCGGAACGTCGCAGAAGGTGACCGCAGACGCGCTTGCGGTGCACGGGCATTTTGACGGCATCTTCAGCCAGGGCGGCGACGATGGAACGGTGCAGGCGTTGATCGACGCGAAGCATCCCTTCGTGCCGTTTGCGGGAGAGGGTGAGAACGAGTTCCGCAAGCAGATCGCCGAGCATTACAAAGATGGCCTCAAAGGCATGTCTTATGGGCAGTCGCCCGCGTTGGTGGCGATTTCGATGAAGGCGGCGATTTCCGCGCTCCAGGGCAATGTCATGCCGCAGCTCATCTCGATCCCGATCCCGGTCGCAGACTACAAGACGCTGAAAGCCGGCGAGAACTACTGGCCCGACCTCAAGGCGAACTTCTTTGCGCCGAACCAGTTCCTCCCCTGCGGAATCACCTTCACCGCGCCGGACATCATGGCTCAGAGCGAGAAAAACAGCCAGTGATCGCCTGAAAGCGACGAGAACCCCGCGGCCCGGGACAATTCCGGGCCGCGCACCGGTCGCCGTGTCGGCGCTTGTTGCCCAGTTTGTCGAGACCCGCCATGGCGGACGCGCCGGAAGCCGACTTCCTGACCCTCACCCAGGTTTCCAAGCGCTACGGCGGCGTGCGGGCGCTCGACAACGTCGACTTCAGTTGCGGGCGCGGCAGAATTCACGCGGTGCTCGGCGAGAATGGCGCCGGCAAATCGACCTTGATCAAGATCGTCGCCGGCGTCGTCCAACCCGATTCCGGCGCGATCCGCCTCGATGGCGCGGAAAGACGCTTCGCCAATCCCTCGGCGGCGACGGCCGCGGGCGTGGTCTGCATCTTTCAGGAACTCTCGTTGATGCCGGACCTCTCGGTGGCGGACAACATTTCGATCGCCGCGCCGCCGCGGCGCTTCGGTCTGATCGACGCCCGCGCCCAGCGTCGCCGGGCGGAGGAACTGCTCGCCGAAGTCGGCTGCGAGGACGTCAATCCCATCATCCGGGTGCGCGATCTGCCGCTGTCGCGGCGCCAGATGGTCGAGATCGCCAAAGCTCTCGGCCAAAATCCAAAGCTGCTGATTCTCGACGAAGCGACCTCGGCGCTGACCAGCGCGGACGTCGACAAGGTCTACGCCCTCCTGGCGCGGCTGAAATCCGAGAACCTCGCCATCCTTTACATCACGCACCGCATGCACGAGGTCGAGGCGCTGGCCGACCGGGCGTCCGTCTTTCGCAACGGCCGCCACATCGAGACTTTCGACAAGGGCGCGCGATCGACGGCGGAGATCGTGCAGTTGATGATCGGCCGCGACATCGCCGCGCAATATCCGCCGAAGCCCAATCGCGCCCCGGGCGGGCCCGCCCTGAAAGTGGACAATCTCGGATGGGAGAACCGGCTCGCGGGCATATCGTTGGAGGTCCGCGCCGGCGAAATCGTCGGCCTCGGCGGGCTCGACGGCCAAGGCCAGAAGACGTTGCTGCTTGCCCTGTTCGGCGTTCTTCGGGGCGTGAGCGGCGCGATAACGGTCAAGGGGCGCGCCGTCCGGGCCGGATCTCCGGCGCGGGCCAAGTCGCGCGAGATCGGGATTGCGCTCGTTCCGGAGGACCGCAAGACGGAAGGACTGATGCTGCCGATGGCGGTCGCGGACAACCTGACGATCGCTTCACTGCGCGACTTGTCCTTCGGGCCTTTCATTGACGCGGGCAAGGAGGCGGACGCGGTCGAGGCGGGGATAAAGCGCCTCCGGATCAAACTGGGGGCGGCCTCGGACCCTGTGTCGACTTTGTCCGGCGGAAACCAGCAGAAGGTCGTTATCGCCAAATGGCTGATGATCGGGCCCAGCGTGATCCTGCTCAACGACCCCACCCGCGGCATCGACGTCGGCACGAAGCACGAGCTTTACCGGCTCATGCGCGAGCTCGCCGATCAGGGCGCTGCGATTCTCTTCTACTCAACCGACTACGACGAACTGATCGGCTGCTGCGACCGCGTCGCCATCATGTACGACGGCCGAATCGTGCGTGAGCTCGCCGGGGCGGACCTGACCGAAACCAACATCGTGGCGAGCTCGCTGAATATCGACGCCGCCCGCGCGACAGGGGCGAGGCGCAGTGAAGAGCCGGATCGCGAGTCGGCCCATGTCTAGCGATCTCGCGATCCGGATACGGCAGAACTTCGCGTTCCTGACCCCAGTCGTGCTCTTCTGCGTGATCTATCTTCTCTATCACCTTGCCCATCCGAAGGGCTTTTCCTCCGCGGTGCTCGTTCAGAACAGCGACGAGGCTTTCACGCTGGCGCTGGTGGCCATGGCCCAGACCGTGCCCGTTCTGGCCGCCGGGCTCGACCTCTCCGTCGGCGCCCAGATGACCATGGTCGGCTGTTTCGCGAGCTATCTCCTCACCGGCGGCGCAGGCGGAACGCAGCTCGCGCTCGATTTCGCCGGATGGCGCGTCGGACTCGGCGCATGGCCGGGAGGCGCAATCGGCATCGTCGGCGGCATGCTGGTTTGTCTCGCGATCGGCCTGCTCGCCGGGCTGGTCAATGGCGTCGTCGTCGTATACGGGCGGATCCAGCCGATCATCGCGACGCTCGCCACCGGCGCGATCTATATCGGCGTTGCGCTGTTCCTGCGGCCGCAGCCGGGCGGCAAGATCGACGAGGATCTCAACTGGGCGCTGACCAATTCGCTCGGCGACTTCGCGTCGACCGTCCATATCTTCAACGACGGCGCGGCATGGTGGTTCGCGCCCTTCGCCGGCATTCCCACGCCCTTCGTTCTTCTCGTGCTCATCGTGCTTCTGGTCTGGGTCCCCTTCAGCCGGACTGTCACCGGCCGGACCGTTTACGCGATCGGCTCCGCGGAAGGCGCGGCTTACATGTCCGGCCTTGCCGTCAACCGGGCCCGCATCGCCGCGTTTACGCTCGGCGGGTTCTTCGCCGCCTGCGGCGGACTCTTCCTCGCCATCCAAACCTCTTCGGGCAACGCGGACATCCCCCAGGCGGGCGCCTATACGCTGAACTCGATCGCCGCGGTCGTGATCGGCGGCACGTCCCTCCTCGGCGGCGCCGGCGGAGCCATAGGCTCTGTTTTCGGGGCGTTGATCCTGAGGGTGATCTCCTACTTCTTTCGGGTGTTCGACATCGCGCCGCTGCTGCAGCCGCTGTTCGAGGGGATCATCCTGCTTGTCGCGGTGAGCATCGGGGCGCTGCGTGTCTTGCGGGTCAAGAACACGCTGGAGCTCTTCCGATGACGGCGCGCTCCGCGATCCTCAGGCCGTCGCGCGACGACCGGCCGATCTTGATCGCGGCCCTGTTTATCGTGGCGATCCTCTGCGCCGGCACCGTCTACACCTGGCAGCGTTTCGGAAGCGCGCCGCTGTTGTCTCCGACCTACCTGTTGCAGCAGCTGCAGATCGGCGCCTTTCTCGGCATTGTGGCGGCAGGGACGATGGTCGTCATCTTGATCTCGCAGATCGACCTGTCGATCCCTTGGACCTTGACCGCCTCGGCGATGATGGCGACGGCGGTCGGCGGACCCTGGGCGATCCCGATCGGTCTCACGGTCGGGCTGGCGGTCGGCGTCGTCAACGGGCTTGGCGTCGCTTACCTGCGAGTTCCCTCGATGATCTTCACCCTCGGGGTCAACGCCGTCATGCGCGGCCTGATGGTCGCCCATACCGGAGGATTCGCTCCTCAGACCGGAGCAACGGACCTCATGCGCTCGCTTGCGTCCGGGCGCTTCCTCGGCATTCCCAACGCGTTGTTTGTCTGGCTTACGGTCTCGGCGATCGTCGCGGTCATGCTGCAGCGAACCGTGTTCGGCCGATCGATCTACGCCATCGGCAACAAGGAGGCGGCTGCCTATCTGGCGGGCATCAACACGAAGGGCGTCACGGTCGCCTGCTTTGCGCTATGCGGCCTCACCGCCGGCCTCGCCGGCGTTTTGCTCGCCGGATATTCGCAGAAGGCCTATCAGGGCATGGGCGACGCCTATCTTTTGCCCGCCATCGCCGCCGTCGTCATCGGCGGCACCAATATCCTCGGCGGCCGCGGCCGCTACCTCGGCACGCTCGTCGGCGTTATCCTGATCGTCCTGCTCAATAGCGTGCTCTCGATCATGGAAATGCCGGAGGCCGGGCGGCAAGTCATCTATGGCGGGGTCATCATCCTGATGCTGTTGGTTTACGGGCGGGGAGAGCAGGTGACGAGCTGAGGCGCGGGCGCCAGGAAGGCCTGGGGACCTGCGTGGTCTGGACCGGAGACGGATAGACAGGCGACTTGTCGCTCAAATCCCGGGTTACAGCGAGGCAGTTCGCAGGCTCGTCGTCATTACTCTTGGACCCGGAGCGACTTCATCGCTCAGCGCTTTTGCCGCCAAGCAATGCATCGCCACGAGCTCCGCGCCGAGCCGCCGCCCATGAAAGACCCCTTGCTACGGCAGTCGCCCGACCAGCGTCATGATAATAGTCTGAAATCACTAACTCTTTGCGCCGTCATAGAACGTATAAAGAACAAACTCTTTGAGGCAGGATGAATTTGTGCTAATGTATTCCGAGGCAGCAGAGATTGCGGCCCGGGCGCGGGCCGCGAATGCACGGTGGGCCAAGCGTCGCGCGCCGGGAGGCTTGTTTATTCCCTCCGGTTGTTTCGACCGGGGATCGCGAGCGCGGCCAACGCCGGCGTCGCCAAGTTTCTTAGGCGGCCCAAAAGGAGAAGACCGAGTGTTTAGTTCCATCGAAGCGGTTCAGCCTACCGCCGTCTGCCAACGATTGATGTGGGCGCAGCGCGCGACGCCCGCCGCGGACAGGGGCCCGTGGGTGGCGGCGTCCGGGCCGCGAGCGCTCCCGTTTGAGCCGCGGCGCTTTGACCCCCGGCTTTGCAGTCGGAAGGTCTGGGGCAACGAGGGCTCGCCGGGAAATGGCGCCGCAAAGGCTTGAAAAGGTTCAAATCGCGCCGGGAGTGTGGTCCTGGCGGACTTGGGCCCCCAATAATCTTGTCTGCAAACTCTGCGGTCTCCACATCTGGTGTAAGTCATTGAAAAAACGAGAATGGTGAACGGATCAGGTTTCCCCTGGCGTTCCTTTTGCTTCCCCGGGCGTTCCTTTGGCTTCCCCCGGGCGTGCGGTTTCCTTCCCCGGGCGACGGGCTGCCTTCCCGCTGCGTTCCAGGACGTTCCGCCCGCTCGCGGTATGGCGTTGGCAGACTTGGACCAACGATACCTGGTCAGCAAAAAGCCCGCGCGGATCGCTCCGCGCGGGCTTCGTCGGATGCGCCAGGTGGCGATCTTTACTTCTTCTGGTCGCGCGCCTTGAGGGCGGCGCCAAGAATGTCGCCGAGCGAAGCGCCGGAGTCGGCCGAGCCGTATTGCGCGATCGCCTCCTTCTCCTCGGCGACTTCCAGCGCCTTTATGGAGACGGCGATCTTGCGGGCGCGGCGGTCGAACTGGATGATCCGCGCGTCGACCTTCTCCCCGACCGAAAAGCGCTCGGGGCGCTGGTCGCCGCGGTCGCGGGCAAGCTCGTTGCGCTTGATGAAGGTGGTCAGATCCGTGCCGGCGATCTTGACCTCGATGCCGCCGTCCTTGACCTCGAGCACCTCGCAGGTCACGACCGAGCCCTTGCGCAGCTCGCCCTCGCCGCCCTCCTCGCCGACCTTCTTGGCGGCGAACGGGTCGCTGGCGAGTTGCTTGACGCCGATCGCGATGCGCTCCTTCTCGATGTCGACGTCGAGCACCTTGGCGCGGACCTTGTCGCCCTTCTTGTAGTCCTCGATCGCCTGCTCGCCCGGGCGCGTCCAGTCGAGATCTGAGAGATGGACCATGCCGTCCACATCGCCGTCGAGGCCAATGAAGAGGCCGAACTCGGTCTTGTTCTTGACCTCGCCCTCGACTGTCGAGCCGACGGGATGCCTCTCCGCGAAGGCCTCCCACGGGTTCTGCAGGGTCTGTTTGAGACCGAGCGAGATGCGGCGCTTCGAGGCGTCGACCTCCAGCACCTGGACCTCGACCTCCTGGCTCGTCGAGACGATCTTGCCGGGATGGACGTTCTTCTTGGTCCACGACATTTCCGAGACGTGGATGAGGCCCTCGATCCCCGGCTCGAGCTCCACGAACGCGCCGTAGTCGGCGATGTTTGTCACCCGCCCCTTGAGTTTCTGGCCGACATGATAGCGCTGCTCGATGTTCGACCACGGGTCTTCCTGCAGCTGCTTCATGCCGAGCGAGATGCGGTGGGTCTCGTGATTGATCTTGATAATGCGGACCTTGACCTGCTGGCCGATGGTCAGCACCTCGCTCGGGTGGTTGACCCGGCGCCACGCGATGTCGGTGACATGCAGCAAGCCGTCGATGCCGCCGAGGTCGACGAAAGCGCCGTAGTCAGTGAGATTCTTGACCGTGCCCTCGATCACCTGGCCTTCCGCGAGGTTGGCGACGATTTCGTGGCGCTGCTCGGCCCGGCTCTCCTCGAGCACGGTGCGGCGGGAAACCACGATGTTACCGCGCCGGCGGTCCATCTTGAGGATCTGGAACGGCTGCGGCACATTCATCAGCGGCGCGACGTCGCGCACCGGGCGGATGTCGACCTGGCTGCGCGGCAGGAAGGCGACGGCGCCGTCGAGGTCGACGGTGAAGCCGCCCTTGACCTGGTTGAAGATGACGCCTTCGACCTTTTCGCCCTTCTCGAAGGCCTGCTCGAGCTTGACCCAGCTCTCTTCGCGCCGCGCCTTGTCGCGCGAGATCACGGCCTCGCCGAGCGCATTCTCGATGCGCTCGAGGTAGACCTCGACCTCGTCGCCGACTCCCGGCGCGGGATCGCGGCCGTGGTTGGTGAATTCCTTGAGGGCGACGCGGCCCTCCGTCTTCAGGCCGACGTCGATGACGGCCATGTCCTTTTCGATGGCGACGACCCGGCCCTTGACGACCGAGCCCTCGAAGGCCTCGTCGTCCCCGTAAGTCTCGTTGAGAAGCGCGGCGAAATCCTCGCGCGTGGGCGCAGAGGTTTGAGTTTGCGACATTGGTTCTCCTGAAACGCCCGCTAACAAGCGGGCCGCGCCGGCGGTTTGGGTTCGAGTTGACGATCAGGCGCCCGCCGGTCGGAAAGGCTCGCGAGAACTTCGCGTACCTTGTCTCCGCCTCGCGGCGGGCCGGCGCAATGGCCGACGGCGAACGCCCAAGGTTCGACGCTCCGGCCAATTCGGGCCGGAGCAAAGGCGGTGTGGCTAGCAGGAAATTCAGCCCGAAGCAAGGACGAAAGCGGGCGCGCAACGGTATTTGCGCGCT
The DNA here is from genome assembly GCA_963823165.1 of uncultured Alphaproteobacteria bacterium. Taxonomy (GTDB): domain Bacteria; phylum Pseudomonadota; class Alphaproteobacteria; order Rhizobiales; family Beijerinckiaceae; genus Roseiarcus. The sequence continues at coordinate 48,336 of CAWGKV010000027.1, forward strand.
TCACTTTTCCTCTACGTCGGTGTCGGGGCGATCGCCGCCCTTCGCCGTCTCGACGTGCCAGCGGCCCTGCAAATCCTCATAGGAGATGTCGGTCGTCTCCCCGCCGACCCGCTGCTCCGCCGCCGCCTGCTCGGCGGCCTTGCGAGCGAGATCGTGGCTCGAAAAAGTCTCCGAGATGGCGTCGCCGACGCGGTAGGCCCAGCCGCCGTCGTGCTCGATGATGTGGTAGGTGACCTTCGGCATCGCAAGAACTCCTTCGCGTCTCATTGGCGGCAGTCCCGCCCGCTGTCGCGGACCGAGAACCGGTTCAGCGAAACTCGCCACGAGCCGGAGGCGATCCGGTTGGTGGCGGGCGCTTCGACCTGCCCGCAGAGCACGACCTCGTCGATCTTGATGTCGCCGATCAGACCGGTCGCCACGAAGTCGACGGGCTCGGAGGTCTTCTCGGTCGCGCTGAGCTCGGCGTAGGGCGAGAGCCCGCGCTTGACCATGCTCACGGTGATTTCGCCTTCCTTGGGCTGCGCCGCCCCGGGCTTCGAGACGCGCGCGGGCCCCAAAGTGACTCGCCCGTCTTCGATCGCGACCGGAAAGGTCACCTCCTGACCCGGCTTGAGGTCGACGGTCGTGGCCGGGTTTTGCGCCGGGCTCGCGCCGGACGGAGGGACGGAGGCAAAGAGGACGGCGAGCGTCAGCGCTCGCGCGAAACAACCAAATTCGGCCATCTTTGGCATCGAGCAGAATATTTTCAAAGGATTATCGACCTCCTCCTGAAGGCGAGGCGGATAGGACACGATAACACCGGTTATGTTGCTCCGCAAAAGATCCAGCCGTCGGCCCTGGGTGCGCCGGCCGCTTACAGCGCCGGAAACTCGGAAAAAAGCTTGGCAAAAGGTTGACCTCTGAGCCTGCCGGCAAGGCCACCGATGAGGTTAGGCGAATCGAATTGACGCTCATGGGCGAGAGAGCAAAATGCACTGGAATCAACAAGAGCACAGTTACGAAGAGATCCGCGACGTCGTCATAAACGTCATGCTGGACTATGGCAGCAACGGCGTGGACAAATTCGACAAGCTCTTGGAGCATGCCGCCCTTTCACTTTACAAGCGGGACAGTTCCTCGCGAGGACAACAGTATTTTGCGCACAGCTCGGCAACTCAATTGCACCCGAACGACGCGGAGCTGGTTCTCGAAATCGTATGGGACCTGTTCCGCCAGGGCATTGTGACCCTCGGCGTGGACGCGTCAAACCCAGGCTGGCCATGGCTCAGGCTCACGCGCTTTGGCGAGGCCGCTCTCCAACAAGGTCCCGATCGTTTTCACAACAAGGCGGGGTTCATGAAAGCCCTGCGTTCCGAAGCGGTCGACATTTCTCCCGACGCCGTCGTCTATGTCAGGGAGGCGGTCGCCGCCTTTTACATGGACTGCCTGCTGTCGACCTGCGTTCTGCTCAGTCTTGCGGCGGAAGTGGAATTTCTGAGATTGTTGAATGTCGCCAAGAGCAGCCAGGTTTATGGGAACTATTTTTCCCGAATCGGCGACGGGTTGAATATTCGGGCAAAAATCTCACGGTTCCAGGAGGCGATCAAGCCGGTTCTCGGTCTTTTGCCGAAAGCGGCGACGGAAGAATTGGATAACAATTTAAACGTTATGCAGTCGCTCCTTCGTGTCACTAAGAGGGAGTCCGGGCAACCGTCGGGCGGACCTCCACCCTCGCGGGATCAGACCTATGTCTATCTTCAGCTCTTCATCCCTTTTGCCGAGCAGTTGATGCGGCTGCGGCACGAGTTGAACGAACCCGCCCGCCCTCGGCTTGTCCATACGACCTGAACGCCGAGCCTCGTCGACTGGGTGCGGTGGTCGCTAAGGTGGTCGCTAGGGGGAAACTAGACTCGGGTCATGCGGGAGCGGGGGTGAGCTGAACGGCAAAGCCGAGGTTCTGGAGGCGCTGGACAAGGCGGCGAGTTGAGGCGGTCTTGTGTCGGCGGTCGAAGTGATCGGCGCCGAGGTCCTGGTACAACGTTCCGTCCTTGAGCATGTGGTAGATGGTGCGCAGGAGGGAGGCGGCGACGGCGCCGATGGCTTTCTTGGCGCCTCGGCGGGCCTTGATTCGGTGGAACTGGGCCTGGAAGTAGCTGCCCTTGGTTCTAACGGCCGCCCAGGCGCACGGGAAGAGCGTTGCTTTCAACCAGCGTGAGCCCTTGCGCATTCGGGTGGATCTTCTCTTGCCGGCGCTCTCGTCGTTGCGCGGGCACATGCAGGCCCAGGAGAGGAGATGGCCGTCCGAAGGGTAGCGGCTCATATCGATTCCGATCTCGGAAAGAACGCTTTGGGCGCTGCGGTCGTCGAAGCCCGGGATGGTCCTTACGATTTGGGTGGCCTCGCGAAAGGAGTTGAGATCGGCCTCCACCTCCTGGTCGATCCGGGCGATCGCCCGGTCGAGGGCGTCGACCTGATCGAGATGGAGTTGAAGCAGGAAGCGATGGTGACGCGTCGGCCGGCCTCGCAGGGCCTCGCGAAGCTCTTCTTTCGTTGCCTTGATCCGCCGGTCGGCCAAGCCGGCCAAGACGGCCGGGTCGGTCTGGCCGGCGATTATCGCCTCGATCATGCGCCGACCGCTGACGCCAAGGATGTCGGAGATGACGGAATCGAGTTTGATGTTGGCGTCCTCCAGCGTCTTCTGCAGCCGCTGGGTATGGGACGAGCGCTCGCGAACCAGCTGCTTGCGGGTGCGAAGCAGGGACCGCAGCTCCTGGGTCGGGCGATCCGGAACGAAGCTGCCGCGGATCAGGCCGTGGGCGGCCAGGTCGGAGAGCCAGGTCGCATCGTTCACGTCGGTCTTGCGGCCGGGCACGTTCTTCACATGCGCGGCGTTGGCCAGCAGCAGCTCGAACTCGCCGTCCGCGAGGATATGCCAGACCGGTTTCCAATAGACGCCGGTGGCTTCCATGGCCGCGAGCGTGCATCCCTTGTCCGAAAGCCACGCCGAGAGGGCCAGCAAGCCGGACGTCGTGGTGTCGAACGTCCGCGCTTCCTGCTCGACCGCCGCACCCTGCTGAATCCGAACGCAGGCGACGACCGTCTTTTTGTGGACGTCCAGTCCGGCGCATTTTGGATAGAGCACTTCCATGCCTCACCTCCGCAAACAGTGCGTCGTCGGCATGGGACTTCTGGTCTAGAGAACTCTAGGGGGCGCGCTCCGCGGCCTTGCGGCCGGTGGCTGCACTAGGGGGTGCTCCGAAGTCCCCGGTCCAACTAGAAAACGAGCTCAAGGCACCAAACAGTAACCGACCTCTGCGCCGACGACGCTCAGCAGCGTAGCACGCGTTTCATTCCAGGGGGTCGACGCAGTCAGATGGCCAACTAGGGGGAAACTGACTGCCGGTCCAGGGGAATCGACTGAACGGGTCATGCGGCGATGAAGGCGGCGAGGGCGTTTTCGTCCCATGCCGCGACTTTGCGGCGCATGCGCAGCGAATCCTTGCTTTTGCCGGTTCTGAGCACGTTGAGGGTGATGTGCTTGATGATGGCGAGGTTGAAGGGAGCGTTGTCGGTTCGCACGCGGCATTCGTCGTCGCGGAAGATCATGTCGAGCACCCAGTGGAGGCCGTTTTCGATCATCCAGTGACTGCGGATCATCGGTCCCAGGGCGTTGGCGAGCAGGGCGAGCGAGGTGATGTAGAAACGCGTCTCGGTTTCGACCTTGCCATCGGTTTCCCGTTCGCTCTCGACCATGACGACCGACTTCAGGCCCGGCCACTGGTGGTTGTCCTGCAGCCATCCGATGTCGTGGAAAACGGTGATCGTCCGGGTCTCGATGCGGCCGTGGTCGCCGTCGACGGTCGTGTCCTGGCTGACCGACGAATTCTTGAACGCGACCGCTTTTTGCTCGCCGGCGAACAGCTCGACATCGTCGCGCAGCGTGCCCTGGTTCCCCTTCAGCGCGAGGATATAATCGGCCTTCTTGTCGATGATATTCTGAGCAATTCCGCGCTGGCAGCCCATGGCGTCGATGGTCACCACCGCGCCCTCGATGGCCAGCAGCTCGAGCAGGGCGGGAATGGCGACGATCTCGTTGGACTTGTCGCCGACCCTGGTCTGCCCGAGCACCATGCGCTGGCGCGCGGCGAAGGCCGAGACGACATGAATGGGCTCTTCGCCCCCCTTCTTCTGGTAGGAGCGCCGGACCGTTTTGCCATCGATGGCGATCACCTCGGCCGACGTCTTCGTCAGCCCCGCCGCCCACGCCACAAAACAGCGCTGGAACGCGACCGGGTCGAGCTTGGCGAGGATGATGCCCAACTGATCATGCGAGGGCGTGCCGTTGGCGAAGGGTCGAAAGCGCCGCAGGAACGCCAGCTTGGCCCGGCCGAAGCGCGCGATGTCGGCCACCGTCTCCGCCCCCGCCATCGCCGCCGCCAGCATCACCAGCAGCACCTCGTCGAGCGGATAGGCGACCTTCCCCTTCTGCCGGTAGTCCGGCAAGTCCCCGAAATGCGACAGGAAAACAGTCGTCTCCTTCACCGCCCCGGCAGCCGCGTCCCCTTCCGTCATCAACCCATCCTCCAAGCGAATCAGAGGATCCCGACAAATTCAGCTTTTCGACCGCTTGTCACGCGAAACTTCAGTCGATTGCCCTGACTGCCGGTCATGCGGCGCTTGACCGTCGTTTCATGCCCAGCGGGCCGGCAACGCCGGTGGCAAACTAAAAAGACCGGGAAGGGGGCGGCCGTCGCCGGATCGCGTGGCAACCATGGCCGATTTGGTGAGACCGAACGCCTATCGGGCTCCGATTGTCATTAGCGGTCCGCGCTGAAGAGTTCCTGAAGCCGATGGGTCTTTACCGTTCCCTCTTTTTCTCCTGCGCCGACAAAACCGCGCTGACGATCTCGTCGGGCCGATACGGTTTCTCGATAAAAGGCATGCCACGCAGTTCGGCCGGCAAGTCCATTCGCCGGGAGCCCGAAACGAACGAAAACGGGATTTGCCTCTCTATCAAGGTCCGTGCGATCCCGTGCGTCGCGCCATTGGTCAGATCGACGTCCAGAAGGACGAAATCAAAAGGCTGCCCGATGACTTTTTCGCCTTCGGCGACCGAAGCCTTTACGACGACGACGGACTGGACCGTCGCCTCCACGATGCCCTCGAAATTCATCGAAATCAACGGCTCGTCTTCAAGGATGAGAACGCGAAGGAGGTCCACGACGCCAACCCCAAACTATTCGTCCTCCTCATCGGGCAGATCGAAGCGCCCGTCCGAGGCTCGTTCTTCCCAATCCGGCTCGCCGAGATGGCTGTCGAGCGGCATGGCATGGCGGCGCTTCACCTCATCAACTCTCTTCCTGAGATCGAGCAATTGCTGTTGGCGAAGCGGGTCGCCGCGCGCATTTTCCTCGCATCGTTCAGGCTCGCGAGCCATCGACCCATCCCCCGGTAACGAAGGTCAACCCGCCAGCCTGCTGATCGTTCCGGCCTGCCCCAAACGGAGGAGGAAACCTTTCCGATTACCTGCCCAGCCAATTCGAACGGAGGGTGTCTTCAAGAACGACGGTGACGATCTGGTCCCGCCGCCTCGACAAGGACAGCCGGCAAATCCGGGATGTATGCCGAGGCGCGCTCGCTTCTCGATAACGACAGCGCAACGCAGGGAGTCAATCCTTCAGGCCGGCCGGCTATAGGATACTCTCCCTGCAAATTGGGGCGGGCTGCGGCGGCGGAGCGGGATGCGCCGCGCGATATCGCGTAAGGATCGGCTCGAGCGTTTCCTTCCGCCAGAATCTTGGCGCGCCGATGTCTTTGAGGCACGCGGCGTTCCAATACAGTCCGGCGCGCGACGGCGACCGCCCGGCCTCGACCGCTTGCGCGACGGCGTCGATGTCGCGGGACTCCGGATAGATGTACAGCGTGGTCGGATCGTCCTTCACCATCGCGATGATGGCCACAGCATCCGAAGGCGACCAGCTGGTGCAGCCGTCGCTGCGCCCGGCCGCGTAATTCACGAGCTTTCCGAATGGAACGTAGCCTTCCTGGTCGGCGTGCGGGCTTTCCGGGTCCTTTCGTCGGCAGACGCCCCTGAGCAGGACCGCCGCATGTCCGCCGATGGCGCGCTCTCTGGCGTTTGCGGTCTCGCCTTCACCGTCGAACTTCAGGAACGCGCGCATGAAAACCGCCTCTCCTCCGGCCGAGGCGCGGTAATATCCCTTGAAGGAGGCTGCAGTCTCGCCCGTCACATACGCCCCCCCCGCCGTCAGGTCGGAATCCATCGCATTGCCGAAATTCTTCACGCACCGCCGCCCGTTGGAGAAATCAGCGACCCCGTCGAGGTCCCGACCGCCGCCGTGGCCCGCGGAGATCGCGCGAAACGTGCCGTCGGCTTCGCAGATGACGTAAAACCGGCGCCCCAATCGGTTGCCGCCGAGGTCATGCGGCCGCGTCGCATCCATGGCGAAGTAGCAGGGATTGCGGACAGCGCCGTCGCTTCGCTTCCGCTGATAGAGTTCGCGGGCTCTCATGAGCACGACGGGCGCGATCTGCCCCTCGCCCTCGCCCGCATGGGCGTCGAGCCAGGCCGGAACGCTGGCCTGTCCCGCCGCGAGAGACGACAGCCCCGCACTCGTAAGCGCGGTCAGGACCCCGAGGCAGACTGAGCTCAGAAGGCGCCATCCGAACGGCAATAGGCTGTCTCCTCGTTGCTTCCGATGTCCGACGTCACGCCAGTATAGAAGCCCGGAGGGGTGCGTCCTCCAACAGCCCACCCACATGGAACCGTCGTCAAACCGAAACCGCCGTGGTTGAAACGGTCATTTCAAGCCCTTTCGATCCGCGCCCTCTCCTGCCAACCGCATCGTCGCCGACCGCGGCGGTTCAGGCGTACGCAGAAGGGAAGAGCGCCTCGATCGACACTTCAAACCCGGGCGGATCGAGTTTGGCTGCACCGCTTGCAAGCACTCTCGTCTCGATCGCGTCGCCCCGTCCCCGCTTGTGATGGATCGCCACCCGGCGCTCGGGGTCGAGAATGAGGTAGTGTTCGACGCTCGGCAAAGAAAAATAGCCGCTGAGCTTAGGGCCGTGGTCGATCGCTGCGGTGTTCGGCGACAAAACTTCGACAACGACGATGGGGTCGACGAGGACGATCGCGTCGTCTGGTCGCCGCGGCCCGCAAAAAACAGACGCGTCGGGTTCAAAAATTGCTCCGGCGTCGACCTTGACGGATACGCCATCGGCGAAGACTTCGCAGGGCAAGTTCGCCAGCCTGACGGCGTTTTCCAGGGCCGACATCGTGCGAGCCTTCGTTCGCCCATGAGCCAGCCGCTCCGGAGACATCATGACCGGGAGTCCATCATGCAACTCCCAACGCCCCTCCTTGCCTTCCGCCCAGAGAAGGAACTCGTCGGACGACATTCTTTTCAGCGCGGTGGACACAGAGGGCAACCAGGAAATGCAGGCGAGGAGCCAAGCAGCATTGTACGCTCAACTTTATGGTCAGACAATTTTGCCTTTCAGGCCATTGGGGTCAAACGGCGGCTTACGCGGACTGCTCCCCTACCTCGACATGTTCCGTAATGCTCGACCGCTTCGGCAAGCCATCCTCCTCCCGCCCTTCGAGGGGAAACTCGATCGCTTCGCTATCCGTTGCTGGCGCTAACCTTTCGTCGGCTGCATCTGGCGGTTGCTGAGGAGGCGTAGATCGCCGGCCGCGACGCTCGCGCCTCGCCGAACGACACCATGTGCCGCTTCTCCTCGTCCCAAAGGGTGAGCCGGACGCAAGCGAAACTGCCCCTGAGGCTGAGCCGGCCGACCTCCCGGAGCTCGGGATGGTCCCTCAACACGTCGGAAAGACGGTAGAACGGAATGCCGCTCGACAGGTGATGCACGTGATGCACGCCGATGTTGCCCGAGAGCCATGGAAGCGGCGCCGGCAAGTCGTAATATGAACTGCCGTGCAGCGCCGCCTCGGGCTGGCTCCAGTCGGCCGCCGGATCCCACGTCGTTCCGTCGAATTGATGCTGCACGTAGAAAAACCACACGGCGACGGCGCCGCCGATCGCGATGACCGGCAGTGAGACGACGATGAAGCACGTGAGCCCGACGAGCCAGATCAGGAGGCCGGCGGCGACGAGGATGCCGGCGTTGGTGGTCATGGTGCTGAGCCATGGCATCGCGCCTTTCCGCATGAAGCCGAACGGCAGGCGGTTCTCGATGAGGAAGACATAGAGCGGCCCCAGGCCGAACATCACCAGCGGATGGCGGTAGAGGCGGTAGCAGAGCCGGTCGCGCCATCGCCGGGCAAAATACTCGCGGACCGTCAGCGTTTTGATGTCGCCGATGCCGCGCCGGGCGAGATTGCCGGAGGTTGCGTGATGGATCGCGTGAAGCCGCCGCCAATGGTCGTAGGGCGTCATGGTGACGACGCCGATCGCCCGGCCGACCCAATCGTTGGCGGGCTTGGCGGGGAAGAGCCCGCCGTGCCCGCAATCGTGCTAAATCATGAAGAGGCGGGCAAGCAGCGCCGCCGCGATCGGCGCCATGGCGAAAGACAGCCAGAGCTGGCCGTTGTGTGCGGCGATCAGCATCGCCGCCCACGCCGCGACGTAGGGCAGGACGGTGACCACGAGTTCGACGAAGCCGCGCGTCGCGGACGGCCTTCGGTAGGACGCGAGGGCCCGCGCCCAATCGCGCGCCGTCGCGAGCGCGCCATTTCCTTGGGTTGCCGTCATGGCCGAAACTCTGACACGCGCCTTTAGGGAAAAGCGTGGTCGGGCGGGTCGTCGACGGCGCTTGGAACGGCTAACCGCCTGCGATGCGGACGCTCATTCCCGATCGCCTGCAATGCCGTTGAAACAGGTTCGAATTAGGGCGCGAGATGTAGAAAAATGCGGAGAGGCGATGACAGACGGCGCCGTGGGGTCGCGAGTGGTTGCGGGCGCGAACGCTTTCATCCTGCAGCGCCATACGGAAGGAAGAGACACCCCAGGGGAATGAAGGGGAACTCAGGCGGAAACAAGGGGAACGCCAGGGGAAAGAAAAGGAACCCCAGCGGAAGCAACTTCGGTGCGTGTATCCCGCCTTTTCAATGCCTTGCGCGCCAGCGTGCCCCGAGATTGGTCTAGCGGGCGATGGCCGCTCTGAATGCAGCCCAGATCTTCGAAATTTCCTTGTGAAAGAACAGTGAATTGGTCTTACCGCGCATGGATTCCAGCGAGGCGCCATTAGGACACCATATTTTGTTCTTTTTATGTTTCAGCCAATATTTCTTTTCAATTGATTGGCGGCGGGCGGCCGCAAAGAGCGACCTCAACTTGGACGACTGCCCCACATTGACGGTGAAGGAATTCGTTCAAGGCGGCAAGATCTGGTTGACGGCGCCCGACAGGGGGAAATTGATCGACGGCGTCAGTCGGACGCGCACATCGTGGCCCTTCCAATTTCGTGATTTGCGCAACAGGCGCGGCGCTCTTCGTTGTGCAGCCGATCCCAGGTCGCGGGTGAACTGCAGCTATGGCGCAAAAAACCCGGCGGGGACGGCCCAGCCGGGATCAGGTTTTGGGTTGCGCCTAATGAGGCCGTGCGCCTGCCGTTGAAGGTTGCGCGAAGATCACGGCTTGGGGGCGCTCGCGGCGGTCCCCATCTTGTGCATGTGATGGGCCCCAGCCCTTGCGTGCTGCTTGCTCATGTTCCCCATGTGGCGCATTTGGCTCTTATGCGATCCCGCTGGGGCGGCCACGGGCTTCGCCTCAGTCGTCGCGGAAGCGGTGGGAGCGGTCTGAGCCAGGGTGGCGAGCGGGGCGAGGGCGATGAGCGCGCCGAGGCCGATCGCGGCAAACTTGCTTGTCATTTGCATATCCTCCGAGAGGTAAGCCATTCCCCCTAGCCTTTCATTTTTTTCTTGTACGCTTGCCAAGCTGAATTGACGGTGAATAACGGCCTGCTGAACATGCGTCAGTAGGTCGCACAAATTGGAGGGGCTCAAAACAGTTCGCGCGGTTTTGATGGCGTCGCAGCAGCCGGCGACGCCATCGGCCAAGCCTGCTATGCTCAGGCCGGGAAGGAGAGCGGAGCCATGACTTCCGTCGCCCGCGTCACGAGGGCCGCAGAGGGCTTGCCACGGCGTCGGTTCACGGTCGCCGAAGTCGAGGCCATGGTCGCCGCTGGGGTGATGAAAGAGCACGAGCGCGTCGAGTTGATCGGGGGAGAGCTCGTTCCAATGTCGCCGAAGGGGAATCGCCATGAGGTCGTCAAAACCGCCGTTGGATGCGGCGAATTCCGGACGACATCGACCTGATACAAGAAACCACCTTTCGGCTCAGCGAGGACACTTTTGTCGAACCGGACTTCGTCATCTACCCGCTCGGAACCCCTTTGGACCAGTTGAGCGCGGCCGATGTGCTGCTGGTGGTCGAGATCGCCGTTTCCTCGCGCGGCTACGACATGAGGTCCAAGGCGGCGCTCTATGCCGCATTCGGCGTCCGCGAGCTCTGGGTCATCGACGCGGTCAAACTGACGACGCGCGTGTTTCGAGAGCCTTCCGAGAACGGATACCGAGAAGCGCGCGACCTCGCGGCGTCCGAGCTCCTTTCGCCGCACTTCGCTCGGCCGGCCTTCGCGCTCCGTCTCGACGAACTGCGACGTATGCTGTCACGGTAATCCCTGATGCTCCAATTCGCGCTGCCACGCCGCCGCGATGTCCGTCTTTGAAAAAACGTCGCCTTTGAAGAGCGGCGGTTCACCCTTGGCCTTGGCAAGCGCATAGGCGAAGCAATCGCCGAAGTTCAGGCTTGCCGAATGTCCGCTGCCTTGCCGAAATCGCGATAGGCGGCCCGCGCGATCTCAGCCTGCTCCCGCGTGACGGCTTCCACGACGAGGCCGGCCGCTTGGATAAGATCGTCGAAGCGGTGCGACAAAAGCGGGTTCCGATTGGCATCAACCACGATCGCAGCCTCCAGGTAATTGGCGGCTGAGATGCGCTTCTGCTGAGCCCCGGAGGCGAACGCGAGCAGAAACTCGGCGGCCTCGGGCTCTTCCTTGAGGACCGCCACGATAGCCGATGAAATCGATGATCACTTGGGCAGGCCTCGCTCATCGTAAAGCAGGTCGCCGTGGTCGACAGAGAGGTACGGCTCCCGCCAAAGCCGGCGAGTGTCTTTGACGAGATCTTTCAGCTTTCGATACCGTTCTTCGTCAATCGCCCTTACGTCCTCGATGCGCGCCAACCTCTCGCGAAGCGCCGTAGTAACCGCCTCGGTCAAAGTCTCCCCGGTAAGCTTCGCCACGCGCTCCGCAAGCGTGTGCGCCTCGGGATTCTCGATGCTGAGGGACATGTCGACCTCGTTTCGTCTACAATTCTAGCATTTGGCGGCGATTACATCCACCAATGGCTTTTTTTCGAAGAGGCGGCGAACCCGCCCTGCAAAACGCACGCCGACCGGGACCATGCGTAGCGCCGCCCAAGTCGGGATTTGGCGCGCTATCCGGGATCCAGCAATTCGGAATCTCCGCTATATTATGGCGGCGTCGCAGCGCAAGGCGCCGATCTGCTGGCAAGACCACGCGCGCGGGCAAAGCGCGGCCAAAGAAGGAGAATCTGATGGCCTGCTCCTGCGTGTCGACTAAACAATCATGCGACGGTTCGTCTCCAACAAGTTGGAAAGCGGCCACGTGCTTGTGCGTCCTCGCGGTCGCGGCGTTCGCGCTCGCCGGCTGCAACGCCAATCAGACGATCAATCCCGCCGCACAGGCATCCCTCAGCCAGATTTATCCCAACTACAACCCGTATGATCCCACCAAATACGCGCAGACCAGCGGCTTCTACGCCGGTCGTTGAAGCCGGCGAAGGCGTCTCCGCACGCGACTTGCTCGCCAACCTCGACGTACTCCGCGGAGCCCGACGGCTGCGGGATCGGCAAACCATCCTCTCGCATCCCCTCGAGATGAAATTCAATCGCCTCGCGGATCTCCGCCTTCACCTCTTCGAGCGTGTCCCCGACCGACACGCAGCCTGGTAAGTCCGGCACATAGGCCGAGAAATTCCGCTCGCCTTTCTCGATCACGACAGCGTAACGCATGGGGTCAAGCCTCGAGGCCGCCCTGCCGCAAAATGCTCTTCACCGTGCCCGAACGCAAATCGGCGCTGAGTTTACCGGGCACGGTGACCCGGCCTTTCTTGGTCTTGTGCGTGAACTGGCCCGAAGAAGGGAGGAGCCGGAGATTGGGATTTTATCGATCAAGCCGTTTCAATGTCGGTCTGCGGGAAATCGTCGCCTTTGTAGAGCAACGGCGCACCCGCAAAGCGCGCGCATGCATAGGCGAAGCAGTCCCCGAAATTCGAGCCGCCGGATGCCGCCCCTTTCCGAACCGGTCGAAAGCCTCGATTGCGAGGCGCCGGACTTCGGCCGGCACGAGACGCACTTCGATCTCGGTCAGGACCAGAAAGTCCTCGACCGCCGAGGCTGCGTTCCGCACCTCAATCCCCAGGACCCGCGCGACCGCGATGACCGTCTCCCACACGGTGAGAGGCGACGTGAACCGGAGCGGGTAGTTCTGCGCGCGGGCCAGAAGCTCGCGGGCATCCGCCTCATCGGTCAGCATCGCCGTCAGGGCGGAAGCGTCAACGAACATCAGGACCTATCATAGAGACTGTCGATGAAAGCCTTGTCGGCCGCGCAGGCCGCCGACGGTTGCGACCGAGCCTTCAGCGCCTGGACGAAGGCAACCCCTTTCTCCACGAGAGACGGCTTGGTCTCTTCGCGTTCCAGTTCATGCTGAAGCGCTTGCCGCACGACCTCTGTCTTGCTCACGCGGCGCAGCGAAGCCAGGCGTTCCGCCATACGGTCAACCTCTGGATCTTTCACATAGAGCGGCATTCTATATCCAAAGTAGATAGTCGGATATTATCTTAGGTATATACTGCAACTCCTGCGCAGTGAAAAGGGGCGAGCGACGGCTCAGCCATCCACGCCGTTGGCTCTTCCACGCGCCCTGATGAGAGCCGATGGTCTGAGGTGATGCGCAGGGCGGGATTCGGCTGAGGGATAGCGCGGCCGAGCGCTTTCGCCTCTTCGAGCCATGCGGCGATGGCGTCCTCGACATTGCGCGCAGCCGCCTCCCGCGTTTCGCCGTCCGACATGCACCCGGGAAGATCGGGGGCCGTCGCCAAAAACCCGCCGCCATCTTCCTCCGACAGCGGCTCGATCAGGACAGCGTATTCAGGTTCACGCATTCGCGTCTTTCACGGCGTCGATGAACCGCACAAGCTTGCGGATATATACGGGCTTGATAGTAAAAGTTATCGTGGCTGCGGGAGCGCGACCAGAGGCCTGTTTGATTATAGCGGTCTAAGGAAACACCATTTCAAGCATCTAGTGAGCCATCGCCACATGCAGCCCACTATTAATTACATACAGCACGTCACCTCCGGCGTTCCTTATTCAGCGTCTAACCGCCTAAAATCATAGTCGTAGTCATAAATAAACCTGCTGTCGCCCGTTCCAATAGCGACTCCAAACACCCCATACCACAGCATCAGATAAAATAGTCGTTCAAGATCATTTTCTCCGATGCTGAGTCGTCTAAATTTAGCGAAAGCCTCGTCTTTTGTGATTATTCTTGACGCTCCAACAAGTGAATACAATATGTCATGCGGAAACCCGGAAACGTCTCTAATCTCATAACCAAAATCACTAATCAGATAGAGTGAATGCTGGCGAACAGCGTCAATACAGTCGCTCTCATCAACGATGTTATGGCCACGATTTATTGCATTGGATATCGCGGATTCGATAATGTTTATTAGAAAGCGCGGCCGGCTCCTCGCTATTTCGAGTGGGTACGGATGACGCCGAAACCGTCCGACTGCGCGGCTGCGAGGCCACGACGCCGACATCTGTCTCGATCCTGGGAGGTCGTCCGGCCGCCTTGCCGGAATGTGCTCAAGTTAGCGGCGTTCCTGGGCAAATCGCGAACTGACGTCATTCTCTTCCGCTCCGCGCTCACGCCCAGCAGGCGTCAGCGAAATCCCAGCTCAACCGATCTTCGCTCAGCTCCCTGGTCCCACCGTTTCCGCTTCACCCACTCCGAACAGCGAGGAGCCAGCGCGGCCTCATTAGACAATGGTCCACAAAATACTCAAACAAATCCTGAACCCCGACGGTTCTCGTAAAAAATCGCGCCCACAGTTTATCAAAGCTTTCGTTTAGACTGGTAGCGGAAACGGCTAGGCGGCGGAATATCACTTGGCGCAATTTCGCTCGGTCTGCCCAATCAATCCGGATTTGCCCTGCCTTACCCCGATCCGGAGTCTGATCGACCAACAATTCGTGAATATCGTTCCGCAGGAATACCACGGAAACGAACTCAATCTGCCGCGCACCAAAATCTCTCCCCAATTTTATCAAGAGTCTCTATCAGTAATCTTACGAGTTCTCACGTCGAATTGATCCACACCCTGAGACTGCCAGCCCTTGTCAATATTGTCAAAGAGCAGGACGACGGTCGAGGTATTCGCCGTGTATAGATCAATTAGCTCCCTTATCTTGGTTATCCCATCTCGAAAGACCACGTTGGTTAAGCGCTCAGGAGTCAAGGTCAGGTTTCTCGCCTTTAGCGCCTTGAGTTCTTCGACGATAATCCCTCCCAGCCTATTAATACGCGATGTGAAGTCGCCTTTCTCGTATATAGCAAATTGTTCAAGTGCTTTATTGATCGCCATCACATCCTGTAACGCATTCGAATCCCGTTTCGATCGATATTCGTATTGCTGTCGAATGGTAAGCAAAATTTCAGATAGTAGGACAAAATACCAAAAGGCAGAAAGAGTGTGGTCAAATAACCCGACGTCTGACGCTTTTAACAACTCCTGTCGAAAAAGGCTAAGCTGATGAGATTCCGGCTTAAGATCAGTTACGATAAACTCATGCAAGGTTCGAAAATTGTCTCTCACCCGGAAGAAAATCGCGGTCTTTCCTGATCCTTTGCGACCAGCGACTATTCGCGCTTCTCCACGGATTGTTCTCAAATACTCTGCAGTTTCGACAAAATATAATTCCAGCGTCCGAAATTCATTCTCTGCAGCAGAGGAGCCGAGACTAAGCGTTTGTAATGCGTTCGATTTTAGTCTTGACCTCGGAGTGGTCGGTATCGACTGCGCGTCAATCACTGCATCCTTCGCGAAGGCTACAACTCTTGTTTCGATATCTTTCTCGTTGGAAATTGAGACGACTAAATCTTTATAATCAGCTGGGACGAAACTGAATTCTCTTTGTATCAGCAAAGTAGGTCGCCTGAGCCCATGCCCAATCCCAGACAATAACGCCGCTCGTAAGTTATGTCGTTCCGAATCATCCGTGTGTGGAGCAAGCAGTGGAACTATAACTCCTGCCGAAGAGGTTGCGTCAACTAGAATTGGTATTGTTGAGAATCGGGCAACTTCGACGGGATCGAAGCTCCTGTAAAATATCTTAGAAGCCTTTATTGCAGACACAATTGCATTACGGAAATCCGTCTTTCTCAGGGTGTCAATTATGTACAGCGGTTGCTGAAAATTTATCGGCTTTGAGTAGAGATCAATTAGGGTATGTTCAGGTAAGTGGTTAAGTATATTGGCCAATTGTCCGCTGTTATCATAGGATTTGTATCCAATTCCGTCAAAAATGCCGTCCTCCTGTATTTTCCTTTTAACATCAACAAATGACGTATTGGCTACGGGCGCGATCGGTTTACCGACGCCAAGTGCGTAACCGATCTCATAATACACATTGCAGTTTGCGAAAGTAATGTCGCACACCAGCAAATCAGCGGCAGCAATTTCTCTTCTAATTTCATCACCCAGAGCGGCACCAAAAATGTCGACTTGTGGCCAGGGCCTGATCGATATTTTGTCCCAGGCGTCCTCAGGTGCACTCATGGCGGCTGAAATTGTATCGAATAGTTCGGCTGGCTTCGTCGGGAACGCAAAGAACGCTTTCCGGAAGTGACACTTCATCGTCGACCCCTGACCACCGCTAGCCTTGTATTATAGCGGGCCTGTCCGGACGGTTTCCCCCTTACGAACACCCCGTCGTGCTCCCGCACGTGTCGCACTTCAGGCACGTCCCGTTGCGCACCATGGTGAAGTTGCCACATTCCGGGCAGGCCTCGCCGACATAGCCCTTCATCCGCGCCTCCGCCCGCTTCTCGGCGACCGCTTCTGAGGCCCTGACGGCCGGCGCTTCGCCTCCCGTCGCGCCCTGCACCAGCATCAGCTTGTCGCCGGAACTGCGAATTACGGTGACAGCTAATTGAATCCCCAAGTCCCTCAACATTTACGCGCTACGCGGCCCAGCGCCTGAGGCCTGCGAAGCCGCCTCTTCGGCCCGTTTTCTCTCCCGTCTCCCCCAGCGCGTCCGATCCCCTCGCCCGGCCAGCAATCCGGCGACGCTGATATCCTCGTCCAACTCTTCCCAATGCAGCCCGATGCGTCCGATCTCGACACGTTCGCGCTGCTTTTGTGTCGCGTTAAGGAGGCGTGGAAACCAAGCGTAGGGAACGCCGATCGTGCGACCGTCCGACAGGTCGACCCACATCGAGTCGTCGTCGAACCTAACTGCTTTGGCCGAGATGGTCATTTGGGTACGCACCTACCGAACTACTATACACGTCATGGCCGGGCTTGTCCCGGCCATCCACGTGGTTCAGCCGCCGCTGCCCTCAATTTCCAACAATCAAGCGGCGTCGGTCCACCAATAATGTACCGTGAAACCCAAGGCACGGGACCTTAGGAGACTTCAGCCAATAAGTGAATCGACGCTGAGGAGGGGGATTCCTTGGTTTCGCGTCGGGTTGTAGATGATTTGGATGATCGACGCGGCGGCAATTCGGCTTCGGTGGGAAGCGGTAGGCTCGAAGCTGGATGAGCGGGGCCGGCGGTTGTTCGCTGCGGCTGAGGTCCGCGGCGCGGGCCGAGGCGGTTTGGCGTTGGTCTCAAAGATTACTGGGCTTGCGCGGTCCACGCTAAACCGCGGCGAGGACGATCTGGACGGCGAGCCGCTGCCGGCGGGACGCATCCGGCGCATGGGTGGCGGCCGGCGGGCGATCGGCGACAAGGATCCGCAGATGCGGCAACAGCTGCGTCGTCTGGTCGAGCCGGTGACGCTCGGCGATCCGATGCGTCCGCTGGTCTGGGTGTCGAAGAGCCTGACGAAACTGGCCTCGGCGCTGACGGCGATGGGCCACCGGGTCTGTCCGGAGACGGTGCGCGGCGAGTTGTTGAAGCTCGGCTTCTCCCGCCAGGGCAATCGCAAAGCGGATGAGGGGTCGAGACACCCGGACCGGGACGCGCAGTTCGAGTACATCAATGCGACGGTCATGTCGGCCCAAAGGCGCGGGCAGCCGGTGGTCTCGGTCGACACGAAAAAGAAGGAGCTGGTCGGCAATTTCAAGAATGGGGGCACGGACTACCGGCCCAAGGGCGATCCGTTGCGCGTGAAGGTGCACGACTTCGAGGACAAGACGCTCGGCAAGGTCGCGCCTTACGGCGTCTACGACGTGACCGCCAACGAAGGCTGGGTGAGCGTCGGGATCACCGCCGACACGGCCGAATTCGCGGTCGCCTCGATCCGCCTTTGGCTCGAGCGCATGGGGCGACAACGCTATCGCGAGGCGGACGAGCTCACGATCACGGCCGACTGCGGCGGCTCGAATGGCGCGCGTGTGCGGCTATGGAAGGTCGAGTTGCAGAAGTTTGCCGACGAGACCCGGCTCGCGATCCACGTCCGCCACTACCCGCCCGGGACGTCCAAATGGAACAAGATCGAGCACCGCCTATTCTGCCATATCACCCAGAACTGGCGGGGTCGTCCGCTGAGCGATCGCCTCGCCGTCGTCGAACTGATCGGCGCCACGACGACCCGAGCCGGCCTGAAGGTCGAATGCGCGCTCGACCATCGCACCTACGAAAAAGGCGTCAAAGTCAGTGACGCGGAGATGGCTGCTCTCAACCTGACTGGAGAAGACTTTCATCCCGAATGGAACTACTCCATCAGGCCCAGAAACCAACCGAACTCGTCGTAGCAGTTATTTATGGAGGCGTCCTTAGGCGCGATGGCTGATTTCAGAGGGGCAGAGAATGCCGTTCGTCGGCTTGATGCGACCTCACCGCATCTGGCCCGCGACCACTGCGTGGATGGCCGGGACGAGCCCGGCCATGACGTGGAGGGCGCCGCCGCTGGCCAAAGTCATTATTGGTTCAACATGTCAAACAAGTCCAGCCAGCCGGGATTGGAGTTCACGATCAGTTGGGCTTTCCAAGCGCGCGGCCAATGCTTCATGTTCGACTCGCGTTGGATGGCGGCGGTGATGAACTCGTAGAATTCCATGTAGACGAGGCGCTTGAGGCCGTAGCGCTTGGTGAAGCCTTTCACCAGGCCTTCGCGATGCTCGTAGGCGCGGCGGCCGATGTCGGAGGTGACGCCGGTATAAAGGATGCCGTTCGGGCGGTTGGTCATGATGTAGACCCAGCCTCCTCGCATCGGCGTCCTCGATGACGATATTCTATCACGCCGTCATGGCCGGGCTCGTCCCGGCCATCCACGCGGTCATGCTTCAATCCGGGTCGGGATTTCTGGCTCTGGCGGCCCACCTGTCACGGCCGAAGCGGTGCGGCGGCGTGGATGGCCGGGACGAGCCCGCCCATGACGCACGGAGGGCATGTGTCGAGTCAACTGCACCCCGTCGTGCTCCCGCACGTGTCGCACTTGAGGCACGTGCCGTTGCGCACCATGGTGAAATTGCCGCATTCCGGGCAGGCTTCGCCGACATAGCCCTTCATCCGCGCCTCGGCCCGCTTTTCGGCGACGGTTTCCGCCGCGGGGGCCACCTCCGCGCCGCCGACCTTCAGCGGCGCGGGCTCGGCCAAATCCCCCTTCAGCGCCGTCGCGCCGTGGACGTAGCCCGCGGTCGCCGCCCCGCCGGAAACCCTGACGGCCGGCGCTTCGCCTCCCGTCGCGCCCTGCACCAGCATCAGCTTGTCGCCGGAACTGCGAATTACGGTGACAGCTAATTGAATCCCCAAGTCCCTCAACATTTACGCGCTACGCGGCCCAGCGCCTGAGGCCTGCGAAGCCGCCTCTTCGGCCCGTTTTCTCTCCCGTCTCCCCCAGCGCGTCCGATCCCCTCGCCCGGCCAGCAATCCGGCGACGCTGATATCCTCGTCCAACTCTTCCCAATGCAGCCCGATGCGTCCGATCTCGACACGTTCGCGCTGCTTTTGTGTCGCGTTAAGGAGGCGTGGAAACCAAGCGTAGGGAACGCCGATCGTGCGACCGTCCGACAGGTCGACCCACATCGAGTCGTCGTCGAACCTAACTGCTTTGGCCGAGATGGTCATTTGGGTACGCACCTACCGAACTACTTTACACCGTCATGGCCGGGCTTGTCCCGGCCATCCACGCGGTTCAGCCGCCGCTGCCCTCAATTTCCAACAACCAAGCGGCGTCGGTCCACCAATATTGTACCGTGAAACCCACCAGGCGCGATGGCTGATTTCAGAGGGAAAGAGAATGCCGTTCGGCGGCTTGGTGCGACCTCACCGCATCTGGCCCGCGACCACCGCGTGGATGGCCGGGACGAGCCCGGCCATGACGTGGAGGGCGCCGCTGGCCAAACTCATTATTGGTTCAATGTCTCAAACAAGTCCAGCCAACCCGGATTAGAGTTCACGATCAGTTGGGCTTTCCAAGCCCGCGGCCAATGCTTCATGTTCGACTCGCGCTGGATGGCCGCGGTAATCGTTTCGTAGAACTCCATGTAGACGAGGCGTTTGAGGCCGTAGCGCTTGGTGAAGCCTTTCACCAGGCCCGCGCGGTGCTCATAGGCGCGGCGGCCGATGTCGGACGTGACGCCGGTGTAGAGGATGCCGTTCGGGCGGTTGGTCATGATGTAGACCCAGCCTCCGCGCATCGCAGCCCTTGATGACGATATTCAGTCATCAGTTTACAACGTCATGGCCGGGCTTGTCCCGGCCATCCACGCGGTCATGCTTCAGAGCGGGTCGCAATTTTGGGCGCTGGTGGCCAACCTATCAGGGCCGAAGCCATGCAACGGCGTGGATGGCCGGGACAAGCCCGGCCATGACGCACGAAGGGCATGCGCCGGCTCAACTGCACCCCGTCGTGCTCCCGCACGTGTCGCACTTCAGGCACGTCCCGTTGCGCACCATGGTGAAATTGCCGCATTCCGGGCAGGCTTCGCCGACATAGCCCTTCATCCGCGCCTCGGCCCGCTTCTCGGCGACCGTTTCCGCCGCGGGGGCCACCTCCGCGCCTCCGATCTTCAGCGGCGCGGGCTCGGCCAAGGCCGCCCTTCAGCGCCGTCGCGCCCTGGACGTAGCCCGCGGTCCCCGCCCCGCCGGAAGCCCTGACGACCGGCGCTTCGCCGCCCGGTCGTGCCACGCACCAGCATCAGCTTGTCGCTGGGTCTTCCGCGCACGAGGCCGTTGGAGATGACCGCGGCCGCCCCCGGGCCGCCCGAGGGCGCCTTGTCCTGGCCGACGCCGCCGCCGAGCACGGTGGCGCCGATCTCCTCCGGCGCGACATGGGCAAGGTCGTTGCGGCCGAGATAGGAGATGGCGAGCTCGCGGAAAATGTAGTCGAGGATGGAGGTCGCGTTCTTGATCGCGTCGTTGCCCTGGACGAAGCCCGCCGGCTCGAAGCGGGTGAAGGTGAAGGCCTCGACATATTCTTCCAGCGGCACGCCATATTGCAGGCCGAGCGAGATCGCGATGGCGAAATTGTTCATGAGGCTCCGGAAGGCCGCGCCCTCCTTGTGCATGTCGATGAAGATTTCGCCGAGGCGGCCGTCCTGGTACTCGCCGGTGCGGAGATAGACCTTGTGCCCCCCGACCACCGCCTTCTGGGTATAACCCTTGCGGCGGTCCGGCAGCTTTTCGCGCTCGCGGGTGCGCTCGACCCGCTCGATCACCCGCTCGACGATTTTTTCCGCGATCTGCATCGCCCGCGCCGGGGCGTTGGCGGCGATCAGAGTCTCGAGCGCCTCCTCTTCCTCGTCGTCGCTCTCGACCAATTGCGCGTTCAGGGGCTGCGACAGTTTCGAGCCGTCGCGATAGAGCGCGTTCGCCTTGAGGCCGAGGCGCCAGCTCAGCATGTAGGCGTCCTTGCAGTCCTCCACCGTGGCGTCGTTCGGCATGTTGATGGTCTTCGAGATCGCGCCGGTGATGAACGGCTGCGCCGCCGCCATCATGCGGATGTGGCTCTCGACCGAGAGATAGCGCTTGCCGGTGCGGCCGCACGGACTGGCGCAGTCGAACACCGGATAATGCTCCACTTTAAGATGAGGCGCTCCCTCCAAGGTCATGGCGCCGCAGGCGAAAATGTTGGCGGCCTCGATCTCCGCCCTGGAGAAGCCGAGCGCCGCGAGAAGATCGAAGCCCGGCGCTTCGTAGCGTTCGGCAGAAATCTTCAGCGCGCCGCTGAGCGTCTCGGCGCCGAGCGTCCACTTGTTGAAGACGAAGCGAATGTCGAAGGCGCCGCGCAAGGCCGCCTCGGCCTTGTCGATCGCAGCCTCGGGCAACCCTTTGGCGCGCAAGGCGGAGTGGTTGATCCCCGGCGCATGGGCGAGGGTCGCCCGGCCGACGGCGTAGGCGACGATGTCTTCCACGGCCTTCTCGCTGTATCCGAGCGCCCTGAGCGCGTCCGGCACGGCGCGGTTGATGATCTTGAAATAGCCGCCGCCGGCGAGCTTCTTGAACTTGACCAGGGCGAAGTCGGGCTCGATGCCGGTCGTGTCGCAGTCCATGACGAGGCCGATCGTGCCGGTCGGGGCGACGACGGAGACCTGCGCGTTGCGAAACCCGTGCTTCTCGCCGAGCGCCAGCGCAGCGCTCCACGCGCCCCGCGCCGCGTCGCTCAAATGGGCGAAGGCGGGCCCGGCCTTGGCGACGGAAGCATGGTCGAGCGGGGTCGGCGCGACCGACAGGCTCTCGTAGCCGGAAACCTCGCCGTCGGCGGCGCGCTTGTGGTTGCGGATGACCCGCAGCATCGCCTCCGCATTCGGCTTAAAGCCGGGGAAGGGTCCGCTCTTGCCGGCGACCTCGGCCGAGGTCGCGTAGGCGCGGCCGGTCATGACGGCGGAGAGCGCGCCGCAAATCGCCCGCCCCTCGTCGCTGTCGTAAGGGATGCCGCAGGACATCAAGAGGCCGCCGATATTGGCGTAGCCGAGGCCGAGCGTGCGGAAGTCGTAAGAGAGGCGGGCGATCTCCTTCGAGGGGAACTGCGCCATCGCCACCGAGATTTCGAGCGTCAGCGTCCACAGCCTCACGGCGTGCTCATAGGCAACGATGTCAAAGGCTTTAGTCTCTGGGTTGAGAAACTGCAGGAGGTTCAGCGACGCCAGATTGCACGCCGTGTCATCGAGGAACATGTATTCCGAGCACGGGTTCGAGGCGCGGATCGGCCCCGATTCCGGACAGGTGTGCCAGTCGTTGATGGTCGTGTGGTACTGGACGCCGGGGTCGGCCGAGGCCCAGGCGGCGTAGCCGACCTTCTCCCAAAGGTCGCGCGCCTTCAAGCTTTTGGCCGGTTTGCCGTCGAGACGGCGGGTCAGCGTCCAGTCGCCGTCGGTCTCGACCGCGTGCAAAAAGGCGTCGGTGACGCGCACCGAATTGTTCGAGTTCTGGCCCGAGACGGTGAGATAGGCCTCCGACTCCCAGTCGGTGTCGTAGGTGTCGAACGCGAGGCTCGTATAGCCCTGGCGGGCGTACTGGATGATCCGGCTGACGATGCCGTCCGGCACGTCGTTTTTGCGTGCCGCCTTCACCTCGCGCTTCAAGGCCGGGTTCTTCTCGACGTTGAAGCAGTCGTCGCCCGAGCCCTCGCAATTGACGCAGGCTTTCAGGATCGCCTTGAGATGGCGCTTGACGAGCTTCGAGCCGGCGGCGAGCGCGGCGACCTTCTGCTCCTCCTTCACCTTCCAGTCGATATAGGCCTCGATGTCGGGGTGGTCGACGTCGACGACGACCATTTTCGCCGCCCGGCGGGTCGTGCCGCCCGACTTGATCGCGCCCGCCGCCCGGTCGCCGATCTTCAAAAACGACATGAGGCCCGAGGAGCGGCCGCCGCCCGAAAGCTTCTCGTTCTCCCCGCGCAAGGCGGAGAAATTGGAGCCGGTGCCGGAGCCATATTTGAACAGGCGCGCTTCCCGCACCCAAAGGTCCATGATGCCGCCCTCGTTGACGAGGTCGTCGGCGACCGACTGGATGAAACAGGCGTGCGGCTGCGGATGCTCGTAGGCCGACTTCGACTTGACGAGCTTTCCGGTCTCGAAGTCGACGTAATAATGGCCCTGGCTCGGCCCGTCGACGCCATAGGCCCAATGCAGGCCGGTGTTGAACCATTGCGGCGAATTCGGCGCCGCGATCTGGCGGGCGAGCATGAAGCGCATCTCGTCGTAATAGGCGCGCGCGTCCTCCTCTGCGTCGAAATAGCCGGCCTTCCAGCCCCAATAGGCCCAGGCCCCGGCGAGCCGGTCGAACACCTGTTTAGCCGAGGTTTCAGAGCCGTAGCGGTCGGCCTTGGGAAGATGCTCGAGCGCCTCCTCGTCGGCGACCGACCGCCAGAGGAAGGAGGGCACGGCGTTCTCCTCGACCCGCTTCAGGCGCGCCGGCACGCCCGCCTTGCGGAAATATTTCTGCGCCAGCACGTCGGCTGCGACCTGACTCCAGGCGGACGGAACCTCGATATCGTCCAGCGAGAAGACGACCGACCCGTCCGGATTGCGGATCTCGCTCTTGGTCGCCGCGAAGGCGATCCGGTCATAGGGGGACGCGCCCGTTTGCGTGTAATGTCGCTCGATTCTCATTCTTCGCCCTCGTTTCTCGCCACGGCGACCTGCCCCCGCAGGCCCGGCCAAGCGTCGGATTGAGCCCGGAGCGGGGGCGATGAGCGCGCATTTCCGCGCGCCCTCGGCCGCCCACCTAGCTCTTCCTGAATCTCTTTGCCGCGTTCGGCGGGACTTGGCTTTCGGCTTTTGGACCCGAAAGCCGCATCCTCGAGCAGGCTGGCGCCCGCCTTTCCCGAACAACTCGAAGACTACGACTTTGTGACGAAGGCGTCAACAGCTTGCTACGAGCCAGCGCCTTGACACAAGATATTGTGGACAACAATGTATAATGCAACGTTAACGCTGCGTGCGATTGACAGCATCGTCCGAGTCGGCGCTACCGCGCAAGAGGCCGGAGGCCGCTTTGCCGCGAAGTTCGGCTGGACAGGCGCGGCGAGCGTCGCCATAAGTCCCCGGACCTGCGGGCGCGGGGTTCAGGACGACAGCGGCCTTCGACAGATGAAGCAGTTTCTTCTGCGGTTCTTCACCTGGTGGAACGGGGCGACCCTCGGCACCCTGTTCCATACCCGTCTCCACGGCGAGCTGGTCGGGCACGACGAGTTCGGCAACGCCTATTACCGAACGCGCGGCGGCAAGATCGATCCGGCGCTCGGCTTCGAGCGCCGCTGGGTCATCTACAACGGGACTTCCGAGGCGTCGATGACGCCGCCCGGCTGGAACGGCTGGCTGCACCAAACGGTCGACACGCCGCCGAGCGAAGAAAGCTATGCGCCGCACCCCTGGGAGCTGCCCCACATTCCGAATCCGACCGGGACCCCGGCGGCGATCCGACCGAAGGGGTCGATCCTGCTGCCGCATCCCCACCGGCAGGCGAACTCCGGCGACTACGAAGCCTGGAGCCCGGGCCCCTGACGCCTTCATTTAGCCGCGCTTCGCCGGCAGATCGGCCCGCATGCGTTTTCTGAACATTTTGGTCGCGCTCGGAAACGGTTCGCTCCGCGTCCCCCCGAGCCGGCGGGCCAGTCTCTCCTTGGCGCTGACGGCCTGCGCGCTCGGGCTTGCCTGCCCGGCGAAGGCGGACAAGATCAGCAACCCGACGGCCGTGTTCAACGGCCTCGACAAGATCACCGGGCGAATCATCACCTTCGAGGTGGCGATCAACGAGACGGTCCAGTTCGGCACCCTGCAGATCACGCCGCGGGTCTGCTACTCGCGGCCACTGACCGAGCAGCCGCAGACGGACGCCTTCGCCCAGGTCGACGAGATCGACGAGAACAAGCAGGAGAAGCGCATCTTTTCCGGCTGGATGTTCGCCGACAGCCCCGGCCTCCACGGAGTCGAGCATCCGATCTACGACGTCTGGCTCAACGGCTGCAAAGGCGGAACGACGGTGATCCGCGATGCGCCGCAAGTCGACGCCTCGACGTCGGACGCGGACAATCCCGACGCGGCGACCGCACCCGACCAGCTTCAATCGCCGGAGGTGAGCCCGCCGCCGCAGCCCAAGAAGCGGGCCAGGCCCAAGGCCCCGGCCGTCGTCGCGGCCCCGCTTCCCTCGCCGCAGGACAATGCGCCGCTCGAGCTTGGCGGGTCGCCGAACAACACGCACCGGTAGCCCGCCACATCGACTGGATCAGACCGGCGCGGGCCCGGGCAGGTTACCTCTCGGCCGGTCCATGATCTACGGAACGGGCGGCGTCGCCTTGGCCGACCTCTGACGGCGTCCTCGTCAAATCAAACAGCCAGACAGAGCTCGGCCGGACGGCGGCGCGGTCTCAGCGCCACGTCAGCCAGGCCGTCCCGGCCGCGAGGGTCAGCAGCGTCAGCGGCAGGCCGACCTTGAAATAGGCCCAGAAGCTGATCGGGGCGCCCTCCGTCCGCGCCCGTTCCGCGACGATCAGGTTGGCGACGGAGCCGATGAGGGTGAGGTTGCCGGCCAAGGTCGAAGCCATCGCGACGACGAGCCAGGCGCGCTGGGGATCGCCGAGGCTCGGGATGAAGGGCCTGAGGATCAGCACCGCCGGCACGTTGCTGACGAGATTCGACAGAACCGCAGTGAAAAGCGACAGGCGCCAGGGAACGTCGAGGCCGAAACTCTTCGCCATCGCGACGCGCTCCGGCGTCAGGATCGCCCGCTCGGCCCCAGCGACGACGATGAAGAGGCCGGCGAACAGGAGAAGCAGCGGCCCGTCGATCTCCCGGTAGATCCGCATCGGCTTGATCTGGCGGGTGAAGAGAAGGATCGCTCCGCCGACGACCGCCGCTTCCGCCGGCGGCACGCCGGCGAAGAAGGCGATCGCGAGGCCGGCGCAGACGACGCTCGCCTTCACGACCTGACCGCCGTGCATGCGGCCGCGCATCAGGTGCGGGCTGATCGTCCCATCCTTGGCGAACTCCTTGCGGAACGCGAAAAAGACGACCACGACGACCGCGACGAGTCCGAAGGCGGCGACCGGCGACAGCGCCGCGGCGAAGGCCGGGTAAGGGATCTTCGACGTCGCCCCGATCACCATGTTCTGCGGATTGCCTGTGATGGTCGCGACGCTGCCGCAATTCGAGGCAGTTGCGGTCGCGACGAGGTAGGGCACGGGGTTTCGCCCGAGCGCACGCACGACCTGCATGACGATCGGCGTCATCACGAGACAGATGGCGTCGTTGACCAGAAAGGCCGACAGGACGCCGGCGAGGATCGTCACCGTGACGAGGAGGACGAATGGCGCATGGGCGTGCTCGATCGCGAGCGAACCCAGCGCGCGGAAGGCGCCCGAAACCTTCAGATGCGCGACCACAATCATCATGCCGACCAGGAGCGCGATGGTGTTGAAGTCGATCGCGCCGAACGACTCGTCGAGGCTCAACGGGCCGAGCGCGATCATCGCCGCACCGCCGAGGAAGGCGACGCCCGCCCGGTCGAGGCGAAGACCTGGGACGCCGCCGGCGGCGACGCCGACATAAGTCAGAACGAGGATGGCGAGCGCGGCGATGCTGGCGGAATTCACTGCGCCGCGGCCCCGGCTTCGCCGGCGCCCGCTTCGGCGTCGCGCGTCTCGGGCATGAACAGAAGGAACACGGCCCAGCCGATCGCCGCGGCGGAGGCGAGAAACAGGAACGAGACCGAATAGCCGAAATGGTCTGTCACTAACCCTGCCGCCAACCCGCTGATCGCCGCGCCGACTCCCTGGGTGGTGGCGATCGCGCCCTGCGCCAGATTGTACCGTCCGGTGCCGCGCATGATGTCGGCGATCAACAGCGGAGTCAGCGCTTCATAGACGCCCGCCCCGACGCCGTCCAGAAGCTGCACGCTCATCAGCCAGAAGGCGTTGTTGGAAACGACGTAGAGCGCCGAGCGGATCGGCAGCACGGTGAAGGCGATGAGAAAGATCGGGCGGCGGCCAAGTCTGTCCGCGTTGCGGCCGACAAGAATGGCGATCGGGACCATCACCCCCTGCGCGGCGACCATGCAGAAGGACAGCATCGCCGTCGCCTCGCGCGGAAACTGAAACGCGAGCTTCTGCCCGACCAGCGGAAGCAGCGGCGCGTTGGCGAAATTCCACAGGAGCGCGCAGGCGGCGAAGACCATGAGGGGTTTGGTGCGAAAGAGGACGCCGTAGTCCTGCGCCGCGCCGTCCTGGCCCTCCTTCCCGAGGTCGCGCGCCCGGTCGTGGTCGATAGCGGAGGCCGGAATCGCCAGCACGGCTGCCGAGGTCAGCGCCGCGAAGAAGGGCACCAGCAGAAAGACTGCTCTCTGGGAGAAGAGATAGCCGACCCCTCCGGCGACAAGCGCGATCGCGATGTTTCCGCCGTGGTCGAAGGCCGAATTGCGACCGAGCCGCCGGGCGAGCACGTCCCTTGTGACGAGGCCGAGAGTCAGCGCCGCCACGGCCGGAACGAAGGCGTCGCCGGCCAGCGACAGGATGCTCGTCGCCGCCGCCATCCACCAGAAGGTCGGCTTGGCGAAGATGATCAGGGCGGCGATGGTCATCGCCGCCATGGTCGCAACGATGACCCCGCGCTTGGCGCGGGTGACGTCGATCGCCGCGCCGATTGGCGTCTGCAGCGCGATCCCGAGGAGCCCGCTTCCGGTCAAGACGAGCCCGACGTCGGTCTGGGTCCAGTGCCGGCCGGTGACGAGATAGACGTTGATGAAGGGACCGAACAGATTTCGGACGTCGGCCGAAAGGAAATTCAGCGCGTCGAGCGCGAACGGAATGGACGCCATGCAGGTTCCCCGGGCGGCCCGAAGCGCCGCCCGCGTCCGCAACGTCACCGCCGCCGCGTTCGTTCCCCCTCCCCTGCAAAGGCGGAATCGAAACACTCCGCCGCGGGCGGCCTCAATTTGGCTCTTCGCGCGCCAGACCTACGGGAAAATCACGGCGCGACGGCCCAGACGGCGCGGCAGGTTCGTCATCACAAGTCCCGCGCAGCCGAGCAGCAGCAGGGTCCAGTTCCATTCGCGCGCGGTAGCAGAGGCGGGTTCGCCGTCGGTCGCCACGACGCGGCCGTTGACCGCGAGCGTCATCGCCGGGCGGCTGCTGAAGACGTCAAAGGGATCGAAATCCTGGGCGAAATCATCGACCGCCATCTCATTGCTCGCGCCGATCGCCGCCAGCCCATGCGAAGAATTGGTCGGCAGGAACTGCGCTACAGCAAACGGGGCCGGCGCGAGCAGCACCCCCGCTGCGAGTACGAGTGCGATCGGACCTGGCATTTCACCCCCACGCGGACTTCTTAGCGGCCCGCAGCGCAATGCATCAGCGGCCAAATTTCGCCGATCTAGCATCCCCGGTCAATACCGGCAGGCTCGGAGAGCGCCTGCGCGCCGATTCAGGATCACCGCTATTCCGGAAGAAAAACCCGCCGATCCGCGCCATAGACCGCTCCGTTAAGTCACGATGTACGCAAACGGCGCGAAAACAACTCAAGGACCACTACAATACTGGGTCGCTACCGCACACCAAGGTCCATAGTTCTCATCCGCCAAGACAGTAGCGGCAATGCGAGCGCACAATAGACCGACCCGAACCATGGGCACAAACTGGCGAAATTAACTGCAAAGGAGCCCATGGTGTTGAGTAGACCCATCCTCGTTCTGGCGACCGTCGCCGCCGTCGGTAGCTTCGTCCTTTCGGCCTCGGCATTCGCGCAAATGCCGCCGCCTCCCCCGGCGATGGCCGGTCCTCCTCCTGGAGGCCCTCCTCCCGGGATCGGCGGCCCTCCCCCCGGGATCGGCGGCCCTCCTCCTGGCGGCCTTCCCGGTGGCGGCTTTCCCCGTGCCGGCCTTCCCGGCGGCGTTTCCCATGCCGGGCCTCCCGGCGGCGCTCTCGGCGCCCGCGCTGCGGTCGGTAACGGCGGCGGCGGCTTGCGCGGCGCCTTCGGGAGGCGCTCGCTTGAGCGGCCGGAGCACATTCAACAGCAACAACAGCTATAGCAGCCGCAGCTATAGCGCTGGCGCCGCGGGTTCCTATTCCCGGTCCGGCTACGGCTACGGCGGTAGGGGCAGATATGGCTACTACAGCGCGGCCGCCGCTGGCGCCGCTGCCGGTTACGCCTACGGCCGTTCCTATGGTGACGGGACTTACAGCACCGACAGCTGCTATCGGACCGTCCGCTACCAGACGCGCTCGGGCTGGCGCAAGCAAGTGGTCTACGTCTGCGACTGATGCGGCGGGCGTGAGCGCCTCCCTCAGGGCGCGGACCTCCTCAGTCCGGCGTAGCCCCTCACCCTGGCCTTTCTCCGCGCGATCCCCGCCATCAAGCCCTAGCATGGCGAGGGCAGCGTTTTGCGATCACCGCACCTTGCGTTTACCGAAGGTCGGCTGCACTTCCGGGATCGGCGGCATCTGCCAGGTGCCGGTGATGGGAATGCCCGTGTCGCGGTTGATCACGACATCGATCACGGTCGGAACGCTCGACCGGATCGCCGCGCGATAGACGTCGCCGAACTGGTCGGGATGGTCGACGCGGATGCCGCGGCCGCCCATCGCCTCCGTCATTTTGGCGAAGTCCGGATTCCACAGCTTGCCCGTCCGTTCGTTGACGAAGCTCGTGCCGATCTCCCGGCCGTCGTGGTAGGCGCGCTGCAGGTCCCGGATCGTGCCGATCGCATAGTTGTTCTGCAGCACCCAGACGGCAGGAAGATCGTATTCGACCGCCGTCGCGACGACATGCGGCATCATAGTGAAGCCGCCGTCGCCGCACAGCGTGACGCAGGGCGAATTCGGCCGCGCGAGCCTCGCGCCGAGGACCCCGGCGACGCCGAAGCCCATGGCCGCGAAGCCGCCCGCCGTCAGATGCGTGCCGGGAATCTTCGGCTTCCAATACTGCTCCGACCAGACCTGGCAATTGCCGACGTCGTCAACCATCACCGTATCGGGAGGCGATATCCTGTTCATCTCCGCCATCATGCGGCGCGGCTCGATCGGAACCTCGCTCGACCGTTCGAACGGCTCGCAGAAATTGCGCCAGTCGGCCCGCCAGCCCTCGATCTCCTTCTGCCAGGCGCTGCCATAGCCGAGGCGCAGGCCTTTGGCGCGGGCGATCCTGGTCGCCTGGGCGAGGAAGGCCTTGGCGTCGCCGACCATGCCCATCTCGACCGGATAATTGCGCCCGATCTCCTCCGGGTCGATGTCGACCTGGATCAGGCGGGTCGGCGGGATGTTGTACACGTAGCCTTTGATCCACGACCCGGTGTGGAGGTCGTTGAAGCGGGCGCCGACGGCGAGGATGACGTCGGCGTTGCGCGCGGCTTCCGTGGCCGGATATTCGCCCCACACCCCGGCGACGCCCAGGTTGAGGCGGTGATCCGCCGGCAGCGCGCCCTTGCCCATGAACGACGTATAGACCGGCACGTCCAGTTGCTCCGCGAAGGCGCGAAGCTCGTCATAGGCGGCGGCGACCCGCACCCCTCCTCCGGCGAGGATCAGCGGCCTTTGCGCGCCGACGAGGAGGCTCAGCGCCTTCTCGACGGTCTCGTCGGCGACGGTGGTGCGCCAGTTCAGCGGCTGTCCGTGGGCGTTCGGGTCCGGCGTCGAAACCGGCGCGGTCCTCATGTAGAGATCGTACGGCATGTCGAAATGGACGGGCCCCGGCCGCCCGGTGCGCATCAGCGTGAAGGCGTCCGGCAACGCCTTGACCAGGTCCTCGACCTTGCGGATGCGCCACGATTTCTTGACGATCGGCGTGAACATCGACGACATGTCGCCGTGATAGCGGTAGTCGTCCTGCAGCGCGCCGGAATCGAACTGCGTGGTTGGGACGTTGCCGGTGATGACGAAGAAGGCCGAGCAGTCGTAGTAGGCGTTCGCCACCGAAATCATCAGGTTCATCGGACCGGGACCGGTCGAGGCGTAGACGGCGAGCGGGCGCCCGGTGAGTCGGAAATAGACGTCCGCCATGAAGCCGGCCGCCTGCTCGATCCGCGGCGAGATGTGGCGGATGTGATCGGTCTGCTTGTAGATCCCGTCGAGAAGGCCGATCGCCCCGTGACCGGCGTAGCCGAGGATATAGGGCACCTTCTCCTTGACCAGATATTCGGCGATGAGGTCCGCGCCGCGCGTCTCGTTCGAGCCGGCGGCATAGCTCGTCGGGGCGGGCCGCGTCCCGTGCAAGGAATAGCTCGAGTTCGTCTGCCCGCGGTCGGTTGGATAA
Source organism: uncultured Alphaproteobacteria bacterium (assembly GCA_963823165.1). Classification (GTDB taxonomy): domain Bacteria; phylum Pseudomonadota; class Alphaproteobacteria; order Rhizobiales; family Beijerinckiaceae; genus Roseiarcus. The sequence continues at coordinate 79,806 of CAWGKV010000027.1, forward strand.
GTCCTCGGCCAATCATTCATCGTTCGCCCTCCCCGCCGGCGCGACCTGCACCGGATCAATGTCGATCTCGTCCCTAACTCTGTCCTTTCGGGGCTCCACCGAGGCCACGAGCCGCAAGGTGGCGGATTGGCTCGTCAGGGCGCGCGCAAGATCACTATTCCCACTTCAGGCTTTCGCTCGCGTTCGCCGCGGCCCGCGCGGCATCCGCGGCCTTAAGGCAATTCGGCGCAAACAGGGCGGTCTTGATCCCGGCAAAGCGAGGATCGGTCGGTCGTCCGTCGAAAGTCGGACTAATGTTAACGGCGTTACCAAGAGCGCCTCCGGTGCGGGTGATCGTCCAAGCAGCGGCGATATTGGCAAAATTCGTAGGAAGAAACTTCGCCTGCCAATGGACATTCCAAAACACATGCTTCAGGTACCGGAAAGCTTTCTCGAGATCCAACAGTGCGAGGACTTGGAGGGCGGGATCGGGATCCATGAGGGCGAGGATCGTGCAGAAGTGAAACTCCAATTGGACCTCGCGCAAGAAATTGATTTTGCCCCTCCGGGAATTGCGGCGGGTCAGGGGATAGGAATCAAAGGGAGCGTCGGAAAACGTCGAGGTCATATGGATCGGAAACGGCGCCCCCGCCTTCGCCACGGTGCGATCGTGGCCCGGATTATTATCAAATAGAATTCCGCCGACCGCGCGCGTATCGCGGCAGCCCTGCGCGGGCCTCGCCGGCGGGCGACCCCGTTGCACGAAGCAGCTGCCGTCGGTGTCATTCTGGCCTTGATAATACGCCCAGTTGGTCTCGATCCACTGCAACTGAATCAGTCCAAGGGTCCAACCTGCCGGGTTGTCGCCGGGATCCCCGGTGATCGTGCATCGGCCTCTCATTTCTATCGGACGCTCGACCTCGATAAAGACCAGCTTCTCGCCGATGAGCTCCTTGCATGTGAACGTCATGTTGGTATTGTCGTCATCCTTGGCGATGTTGAGCACAGGCCTTTTCGTCACCGGCAGCTGAGCCGATCCTGGGACGACTGTGATCGCCATCTGAAACCTCGTTCAGTTGCAGTGCTGCCGCTTCCCAAGAATGACCGCGGCCGCGAATGACAAATTACTCTTTCAACGCCTCGAGCGAGCGGGTGAGCCCGCCCGCTCGGTCAGAACGTCGTCGCCATCTCGACCAGGCGCTGGCGCGCGCGCTCGCGCGCCGCCGCAATCGGCTCCTTTGGACCGGTCGTCGGCCCAATCAGGACAAAGCGCGTGTCGCGGATGCCGATGAAGCGGAGCGCCTCGCGCAGATAGGGGCTCGCCATGTCGACGCGCCCGCGGTTCATGCCGGTGACGAAGTCGCTGCCGCAGGCGAGGATCACCAGCGTCGGACGGTCTTTGAGCAGCGGGATGTAGCCGATCGCCGGGTCGAAACGGAACGTGAGGCCCGGCTGGCTGACCAGATCGATCCAGTGCTTCAGCTTGTAGGGGATGCTGAAGTTCCACATCGGCGTCGAGATCAGCACTCGTTCGGCGACCGACAATCTGACCATCATCCGCTCGATGACCGCGAAGGCGTCGCGCTCCTCGGCATCGAAGGGGCGCCCGTCCAGAATCGCATATTTGGCCTCGAGCGAAGGGCCCACGAATTCGGGCAGATTCTCCCGCCAGATGTCCATCACGTCGACGTCCCAGTCCGGGCGCGCCTTCTGGAAGCGCGCGACGAACGCATCGGCGCCCGCCGAGGACGCGGCGTCCCTTCGTGGCGAGCATTTGAGATGGAACAGTTTCGGCACCGGATCCGCCTTTATCGGTCCTCGCTCACCCGAGAGCCCGGATCGCGGCGTCCGCGCTGGTCACGACCGAGACGTTCTGCAGGGCGAAATTGATCGAGGCGCTGTGCCATTCCGCGTTCATCGTCGAGCAACAATCCTCCGGGACGATCATGAAATAGCCCTTGTCGGCGCCGGTGCGCGCGGTGTGCTCGATCGACATGTTGGTCCAGGCGCCGGTGACGATGATCATGTCGCGCCCCGTCCCCTTGAGGATCGTCTCGAGCCGCGTCCCCTCCCAGGCGCTCATGCGCATCTTCTCCACGACGTAGTCCCCGGCCTGCGGCTCGAGCCCGCCGACCGGCGCTGAGCCCCAGGTTCCGCGAACCATCGCCTTGTTGTCGACCACGCCCTCGAACAGCGGCGCGTTCATGGTCATTCCGGGCGCGCCGGGCTCGACGACGAACCACACGTGAATGACCGGGACGCCCCGGGCGCGCGCCGCGGAGGCGAGTCGGCGCACGTTCTCGACGACGTTCTGCGACCGGGCGTGAGCCGGAGAGCCCGACGCCGCGAAGGCGCCGCCCTCGCTGATCACGTCGTTTTGCAGATCCTGGATGATGAGCGCGCAGCGGCGGGGATCGAGCCTGAGGTCCGTGTTGATCGGCGCGGCCCCGGAAGACGCCGGGGGCGCCGCGCCAGCGGACGAAGCGGACCGGCTCGCGCCCGAGGCCGACATGTACGGCTCGCGCCGCGGCCCGACCTTGGTCGTCACCCGGTAGAGCGAATGCGTCGCGGTCAGGAATAGGGTGTGGAAGTCCGGCCCGCCCCAGGCGAGGTTGGCGACGAGTTCCGGAACGCGCACCTTTCCGAGGAGGTCGCCCGACGGCGCGTACACCCATACGCCGCCCGGCGCCGTCACCCACACGTTGCCCCGCTGGTCGCATTTCATTCCGTCCGGCACGCCCGCCTCGAGCGACGAGCGGATGCCCGAGGCGAAGATGCGGCCGTTCGACAGCGACCCGTCCCGCGAGATGTCGAAGACGCGGATCAGCGTCTGCACCGTGTCGTTGACGTAGATGAGCGATTCGTCCGGCGAGAAGCAGAGGCCGTTCGGCTGGTCGAAGAGATGGCGGTCGACGAGGAGCTGCGGCTGGCCGCCGCCCGGCGGCACGCGGTAGACGCCCTGGAAGCCGAGCTGCCGCGGCCGCTCGACGCCATAGACCGGCATCCTCCCGTACCAGGGATCGGAGAAATAGATCGAACCGTCGGAGCGCACGCAGACGTCATTGGGGCTGTTCAGCTCCTGGCGGTCGAAATGCGACGCGAGCGTCTCGCGCCGCCCGTCGGGCCGCTCGCGGACGAGCGACGACGTGGCGTGTTCGCAGACGATCAGATTGAGGTCGGCGTCGTAGGTCATGCCGTTGCATTTGTTCGACGGCCGCCTGACCTCGGCGACGCCGCGCCGCTCATCCCAGCTGCGGCGCACGTCGGCGGGCATGTCGGAAAAAAGGAGATAGTGATCGATCGGATGCCAGATCGGCCCCTCGGTGAAGGTAAATCCGGTCCCGGCCTGGCCGACCGGAGCATAAGGGTCGATCAGGTCTTCGAATTCCGGACGCAGCGTCGCATGGGTCATGGTCGGCGATCCCCTCAAAATTACATCGGGAACCAGTTGCGCTTGGGCACGGTCTGCACGGTCGGCCCGGGAACAGCCTCGCCGAGCCGCGCGACGACTGCGCCGCCCTCGATCCTCGCCGGGCGGTCGTGCACCGGCAGCAGGAAGCGCGCGGTGCTGAGCAGCTTCTTGATCGCGCCTTTCTCTGCCCGCTTGGACAAGGCGTGGTTGCCGGTCGTCTGCGGCTCCCAGTCGTGGATCTGGCGGAAGGGTTCGACGATCTGATCGTTGAAGTCGTAGATGACGTCGCCGCAAATGGTGGCGAGCCCCTCGGCGGTGTGCACGTGGACGTTCATCGAGCCTTCGGTGTGCGCTCCGGCCGCCTCGCAATAGACCCCCGGGATCAGCTCGACCGGCCCGCTGATCTCGAGGTCGAGAAGGCGCAGCGCGCCCTTGGTGTGCAGGCGGTCGACGAGGTGCTTGATGTCCGGCGCCGGATATTGCGGATGCATAATGCCGGAGACGGAAAACTCGAGCTCGCGCCGGTTGATGACCGCGGTCGTGTTCATCGGGAACAGGTCGTCTTTGCCCGCATGGTCGATGTGCAGATGCGTATGGGCCACGAAACGCACGTCGCCCATCCGCACCCCGTGCCGAGCGAGCTGGTTCTCGATCATGTTCTCGTGGTACTGGAGCCCGCGCATGCCGAGCGTCTCCATGATCTGGTTCGAGCGATATCCAGTGTCGACCAGGACCGGATAGGTCCCGCCCAGGATCAGGAATCCCAGTGTCGGCACCCGCCGCGTCCGCCCGCAATCGCGCCCGAGCACGAGGAAGCTCGATTCGAGCTCGATGTCGCCATAATCGACGATCTTGATTTCCAGCGGCACCTCGTTCCCTCCCTTTTTGCGTCGTGCGGTGCTCCCGCCCCTCACCCTAACCTTCTCCCCGCGAGCGGGAAGAAGGGACTTTGCGCGGCCCCGCCCAATAGCATCATGCTTTAGGCCCCGATGCGGTAGACCCTCATGGCGGTGTCGTGCAGGATCGCCCGCTGCTCCCGCTCCGACAGCGGGCGCGCCGCCTCGCGGTAGGCGTCGACGAGCGCGCCATATGAGGTCCAAAGCTTTTCGACCGGAAAGTTCGACCCGAACAGGCAGCGATCCGCGCCGAAGATTCCGACCGTCTCGCGCAGAACCTCGGCGATATGGCGCGGATCGTTTCGATGCAGGAAGGTGCCGAGCCCCGAGAGCTTGGAGACGACGTTCGGCGAGGCCGCGAGACGCACCATGCCGGCGCGCCATTCCGCCTTCCCCTCGCGCGAAAGATCCTCGAGCATGCCTGCGTGCTGCAGCACGAAGGTCACCTTCGGGCAGGCCTCGGCGAGATCGGCCGCGTCGGCCATCTGCCTGGCGAAGACCTGGAGATCGAAGCTCCAGCCGTAATCGGCGAGACTGTCGACGTTGCGGCGGATCGTCGGGTCCGCGGCGAGGTCGGCCCGAGCCGCGAAGCGGTAGAGCGGGTTTTCGTGCCAGTGGAGCTGCATGCGAACGCCGCGCACCAGCGGATAGCGCCTGAGGCGGTCGAGCTGCGGCCGCACGTCGGGGACGGAGAAGTCGGCGTAGGCGACGATCGCGTGCGGCCAGCCCGTTTCACCGGCCGTCCTCTGCACCCAGGCGGCCTCGTCCTCGAAGCGTTCGCGCGGCCAGTTCGTCTGGACATAGACCGACTTGACGACGTTCGAGCCCGCGATGTCGGACCGGTATTCGTCGATCGGATAGTCGCGCCGGATCGGCTCGTAGGGGCCGAAAATGCGCGGCTGCATCGGGCCGACGAGCCATGGCAGGTCGGCCTGGCGCCAGATGTGGTGGTGCCCGTCGACGATCGGAATCATGCCGCCCTCTTCAGCGCCAAAGTCAGAACGTGATCGACGATCGCCGCCGTTGAGCCGCCGTCGACCATGTCGTCGACGAACCGGGACGCGGCGACCAGCGCCTCGGTCTGCGGCTTGAAGTTGCGCCCCCGCGCGAGCGGCGTCAGCCAGCTCAGGCGCCAGGCGCGCCGCGAAAGTTTTGCCACGGCGTCGGAGAGCGCGAGCGGGTCGCCGCGCTCGAGGCCGTCCGAGACGATGAGGGTCGCGGCGCCGCGCGCGTAGCCGGCGAAGCGCGGAACCGCGAGGAAGGCCTGCAAGGCGTCGCCGATGCGCGTGCCGCCGTCGAAATCGCTCACGATCCCGGCCGCCGCCGCGAGCGCCTGCTCGCGGCGCTTGAGCCTCATCGGCCGGGTCACCCGCGTGAGCCGCGTGCCGAAGGTGAAGACCTCGATCCGCGGCGCCGCCTGCGCGAGCGCGTGCGCGAGGCGGAGGTTCTCCTCGGTGCGGGTCTTCATCGAGCCGGAGACGTCGATGAGGAGGAGGAGCTTGCGCGGCCGAAGTCGCCGCCTGAGTCTCGACAGGCGGATCACTTCGCCGTCGTTGCGCGCCGCGTCGCGCAAGGTGCGGCGCAGATCGACGACCGCGCCGCGCCGCGCGCGCATTCGCCGGTAGCTCAGCCGGCGCGGCAGCCTGCGCCCCGCCTCCCGTCCGAGCCGGCGAAGGGCTTCGGCCTGGCCTTGCGGGCCGAACCGGCGTTGGACGAGCGCCTCGGCGCGCGTCGCCGCTTCACCCGTCTCGTTGACCTCGTTCGCCTCGGGGGGCTCGTCGTCGCCGCGGCGATCGTCCTGGACGCGCACGGTCTCCTCGTCGTCCCCGTCCGCGAGCGAGGGCGCGTCTTCGCCGAGGAAGCAGATGCGGAAGATGAGATTGTACGCCCCATGCCGCTCGGGCGGCGGCGCCAGGGTCGCGAGCCCGGCCTGCCGGATGTCCTCGGGATCGCGCGGGCCCAGAAGCGAGATCGCCGCGAGAAACGCCGTCGTCTGCTCCGGCGCGATCGCAAAGCCGTTCGCGCGCAGGCGCGCGACGAAGTCGAGAAAAGGCCGCGCGGCGCGGGGCATGGCGTCGGCGTCGCTCATGCGGCGGCCTCTGCGATGATCGTGTCGAGGCGGCCGCGGACAAAGGCGAGGTCTTCCTCGTCCTTGAGCGCGACGCCGATCGACCGTTTGAAGGCGTCCGGCCAGCGCGCCCCGCCGCGGGCGAGAAGCGTCGCCGCCTCGGCCCAGTCGACCGCCTCGGCGATCCCCGGCGCCTTGCTCAGAGGTTCGCGCCTGAGCCTGCCGACGGCGGCGACGACGGAGCGCGCCGTCTGCTCGGCGACGCTGGAAGCGCGCATCATGACAATTCGCGCTTCGCGCTCCGGGCTCGGGTAGTCGATCCAATGGTAGACGCAGCGCCGCCGCAGGGCCTCGTGCAGGTCTCGGGTGCGGTTGGAGGTCAGGATCACCACCGGCCGGTCGGTCGCGCGCAGCGTGCCGCGCTCCGGGATCGAGATCTGGAAATCGGACAGGAACTCGAGCAGAAAGGCCTCGAATTCCTGATCGGAGCGGTCGATCTCGTCGATCAGCAGCACGGACGCGTCCGGGTTTCTGAGCGCCGCCAGCATCGGCCGTTCGATCAGGAACGGCTCGCCGTAGATGTCGATGCTCTGCTCGCCCGCCTGGCGGATCGCCAGCATCTGCCGCGGATAGTTCCATTCGTAGAGCGCGGCCGACGCGTCGATCCCCTCATAGCACTGCAGGCGGATGAGGCGGCGCGCCAGCACCGCGGCGATCGCCTTGGCGGCCTCGGTCTTGCCGACGCCCGGCGAACCCTCGAGCAGCAGCGGCTTGCCGAGCGCGAGCGCCAGATAGGCGGCCGTCGCCAGGCTCTCGTCGGCGAGATAATAGGCCGCCCGGAGCGCCTTCTCGAGCGCCTCCGGGCTGTCGATGCCGACGATGCTGTCCCTGACGGCCATCAGCGTCGCCCGCCGCCGCTCGCGTCCCCTCCCCCGTCAGGGGGGAGGGGCTCATATACCTCGAACTCGTGAGCGCGAAGTGCGCCGGCGCTTCTCCTCCCCTGCGCAGCGGGGGAGGGGGACCGGCCGGAGGCCGGTGGAGGGGGCCTGCCGGGCAGCTGATCGGGGGACCGCGCCGGCGGCGATCGCCACCGGCTTGGCTTTCGGGGCGGCGTCTTGCCCCCTCCACCACGCTTCGCGTGGTCCCCCTCCCCCGCTGCGCAGGGGAGGATAACGGCCGGGCGCGCCCACAAGGCGGAAGGAAGAGGACATCCAGCAGTTCGGAGCGTGCGAGCTCATCTCAGCGCCGCGTCTGCGGCCGCGCGCCGCCCTGCGCTTTGATCGCCCTCAACACCTTTTCGGGCGTGATCGGCAATTCGTCGATGCGCACGCCGACCGCGTTGAAGATCGCGTTGGCGACCGCGGGCATGACGGGATTGGCGCACATCTCCCCCGGCCCCTTGGCGCCGTAGGGCCCGTCCGCGGCGGGACGCTCGAGCACCGCGATGTCGTGCGGACAGATGTCGCCTGGGCCCGGCATCAGATATTCGACGAAATCGCGCGGCCCGTTGCCCGGGTCGGGATAATAGGGCTCCGGCGTCTCGTACAGGGCGTGGCTGATCCCCATCCAGGCGCCGCCGACCAGTTGCTGCTCGACGAGGCGCGGATTGAGCGCCCGGCCGAGCTCGTAGGCGCTGTCCATCCTGACCATCGCCACTTCGCCGGTCTCGTCGTCGACTTCGACCTCGGCGACAAGGCAGGCGTGGGCGTAGCAGGTGGCGGGCGACATCTCGCCCGTCTCCGGGTCGACCGACGACAGCGGCACGAGAAAGATCCCGCGGCCGGAGATCGTCCGCCCCTGCTTGAACTGCGCCGCGATCGCGACGTCCTTGGTCGAGATCGACCGATGCGGCGCGCCCCTGACGTGGATGTTGCCGCGCCCGTCCGTCTCGAGATCGGCGACATTGACCTCGAGCTCTTCCGCCGCCGCCTCCATCATCACCGCGCGCGCCTCCTTCGCCGCCGCCGCCACCGCATTGCCGACGCGATGCGTGCCGCGCGAGGCGAAGCTGCCCATGCAATGGGGGCCGGTGTCGGAATCGGCGGTGTCGACATAGACGTCCTCGACCGGCACCCCGAGCGCTTCGGCGCAGATCTGCCGCGTCACCGACTTCATGCCCTGGCCGAGGTCGATCGAGGAGAGCGAGACGGTGAACTTGCCGCTCGGATTCGAGTGGACGAGCGCCTGGCTCGGGTCGCCGCCCAAATTCATGCCGATCGGGTAGTTGATCGAGGCCATGCCGCGGCCGCGCAGCTTCGCCATTGTCAGCGCCTCCTGCCGAAGACCGAGGAAAACCGCGCCGCTCCGTGGGTCGTGGCGGCGGGCGGCGGCGGAGGCGGCGGCGGGGCGCGCGGCGGTTCCGGCGGCGGCGCGGGCCGGTCGTAGGTCATGCGCTGCTGCGCCGTCGGGCGCGCCGCATCGCGCGGAGCGGCGGCGGGAATCGCCCCGCGCGCCCCGCCTCCGTCCCGGCGTGACGACATGCGCTTAAACTGCTCGCCGATCCGCCAGTTCGCCTTCTCGGCGGCGACCTGGACGCATTCGATGAGCGCCGTGTTCTTCGCTTCGCGCCGATGCGCCTTCATGTCCCCGTCGCGATAAGCGTTGAGGATCCGGAACTCCATCGGGTCCATGCCGACGAGATGGGCGAGCTTGTCCATCTGGCATTCGATGGCGAAGTCGACCGCCGTCACGCCGAAGCCGCGCATCGCCGTCGCCGGCACGCGATTGGTGAAAACGCAATAGACGTCGGCGTAGACATTCGGGATGGTGTAGGGCCCAGGCAGATGCGCGGCGCATTTGACGACCGCGTAGCTCGAGAGCCGCGTATAGGCGCCGCTGTCGAAGATGCAGCGGAACTTGCGCGCGACAATGCGGCCGTCGCGCGAAACGCCGTCCTTGATCCAGATGCGCTCGGCGCCGCGCGGCGCGCAATAAAGCATCTCCTCGTCGCGCCAGATCATGTAGCGCACCGGGCGCCCAGTCAGCATTGCGCCGAGGATCGCGAGCGGCTCGGTGACCGTGTCGACCTTGCCGCCGAAGCCGCCGCCGACTGTGCCGCCGACGAAATGCAGCTTGTTCGAGGGAACGTCCAGGATCTTGGCGCAGGTGTCGAGCGAGAAGAACAGCGCCTGGGTCGAGGTGTAGACGACGTAGCGGCCGTTGGTGTCGGGGGCGGCGATCGAGCCGTTCGTCTCGGTCGGTGCATGCTCGATCGGCGACATCTGGTAGCGCTGCTCGAGAATGTGATCGGCCTGGGCGAAGCCGCGCTCGACGTCGCCGAACCGAAGCTTCTGATGGTCGTAGAGATCGTGATAGGTGAACGTGTTCTGCGGATAGGTCTCGTTGACGACAGGCGCGCCGGGCTTCATCGCCTCCTCGACGTCGAACACCGCGGGCAGCGGGTCGTAGTCGACGCGGATCGTCGCCAGCGCTTCGAACGCCGCCCTGGGGCTGTCGGCGACGACGGCGACGACCGGCTCGCCTTTGTAGCGCACCTTGTCGACGGCGAGCGTCGGCTCGTCGTCCTTGCCGAAGTTGATGAGGCTGAGCAGCGTGTTGAGATTGCGCGGCACATCGGCGCCGCGGATGATCCGGCGCACGCCCGGATGGCGCTCGGCCTCGCTCGCGTCGATGCGCCGGATGCGCGCGTGCGAATGGGGGCTGCGCAGCACCTTGAGATGCAGCATCCCCTGGAGCTTGTGGTCGTTGAAGAAGGTCGACGTCGCGGTGACGTGGCCGAGCATGTCCTGGCGCTGGGTGGGCTTGCCGACTTCCTTCAGGTTGTCGTCCCGCTCGTCGGCGAAGATGTCTTTGCGCAGTTCAAGCATCGTTCCCGCCTTTCAGGCTCGCCGGACGTCGCGCCCGGCTGCGGCGAGCACTGCGTTGATGATCGGTTCGTAGCCGGTGCAGCGGCAGATATTGCCCGAGATCGCCTCGACGACTTCAGTGCGGGAAGGCGACGGGTTGCGGTCGAGAAGCGCCTTCGCGGCCATCAGCATGCCCGGCGTGCAATAGCCGCATTGCGCGGCGAAATGCTCCATGAAGGCCGTCTGCAGAGGGTGCAGGTCCGGTCCGCTCTTCAGGCCGTCGGCGGTCTCGATCGATCGTCCGGCGACGCTCTCTGCAAGGGTGACGCAGGACAGGACGGGTTCGCCGTCAATCAGCACCGTGCAGGCGCCGCAACCGCCCTGCCCGCAGCCGTACTTCGGAGAATGGTCGCCGACCAGGTCGCGCAACGCAACGAGCAGGTTCACGCCGCCGTCGACGAACACCGCGACTTCGCGTCCGTTGTGCAGGAATTGGAGAGGGGTCTTCGCCATTTTCGCGCCTTCAGGCCTCGAGTCCGATGAGCAGCCGTCGAAGATGCACGCCGACGACCTCGCGTCGATACCAGGCGCTGGCGATGGCGTCCGTCGCCGGCGAAGTTCCTTCCGCCGCCGCCGCGACCGCCGCCGCGACGCCGGCCTCGTCGAGCGACCGCCCGTCGAGCGCCCGCTCGGCCGTCTTTGCCCGGATGGCGGTCGGCGCCATGGCGCCATAGGCGATACGCGCATTGGAGATGCGTCCACCCATGTTCGGAAGGTGAGCGGCGATGGAGACGACAGAGGCGCCCTTCGGCTTCACCCGGGAGACCTTGCGGTAGCGGAAGGCGTCCGGAGCCGCGGGCCGCTCGAAGGACAGGCCGAGCACAAGGGTTCCCGGGGAGCGATCGCGGGTCGCCAAAAACTCTTCCAGCGTCGTCTCCCGAGCGCCGTAACCGCTCTGCAGGGAGACGACCGCGTCGAGCGCAAGCAGGGCCGCGGCGAGGTCGCCGAACGGCGCATGGGCGAAGAGATTGCCGCCGACCGTGCCCATGGTGCGCACCGCCGGTCCGCCGATGGACCGTACGACGGGATGGAGAAACGCGAGCTCGCGCTCACGCAGGATCTGCGCAAGAGTTGTCTGCGCTCCGAGCGCAATGCGCGCCCCGCTGGCGCGGATCTGCCCGAGCCCGCGGTCGGGGAGACGCACCAAAGTCGTGATGCCGACGTCGCCCTCGTTCAGGGCCCGCATGACCAGCGTGCCGCCGGCGATGTAGCGGGCGCCGCGATCCGACGAAAGCGCCGCGGCCGCCTCGGCGGGCGTCGCGCAGGTTCTCACGCTCACGGGCATGGCGGCGGCGCTCCTCTCATGCGGCCTCCAGCAAACGCCGACGGACCGCATCGAACCCTGCCTGATAGATCTCGACGCCGACCATTTCCGTCAGGCGCCGCTCGTCGTCGGGGCGGGTGGTGAATCGGCATTCCCAGTGCCAGAAGGTGCGGTCGCCATCGGTCACCGGCAGAAGGCGGACATGCGCCACATAGTTGAACAAGGGAATCGGGGTGTCGAGCAGGCAATAGCTGAAGCTCTGCTCGAGATCGGACAAGGCGAGAAGCTGCTCGCGCAGCTCCGAGCCGTCCGCCAGCCTGAACCGGCGCACGCAGCCGATCCTGTCCGCGCTCTGGCCGCGCTCGATGAGGCTCGTCGCCACCGCCGGGTGCCATTGCTCGTGGCCGTTGAAGTCGCGCAGCACCTCCCAGACGCGATCGGTCGGAGCGTCGATGATCGTGCTCTTGACGACGCGCGGCATCCTTCAGCCTCCGAACGCCCGTTTGAGCGCATCGAAGCCCGCCTGGAACACTCCGCCGCCGATGTTGGCTATCAGCTCCGCCTCGCGCTCCGGCGGGCAGTCGAACTCGGCCGTCCACTCGACGAAGGTGCGCTCGCCGTCCGTCACCGGGGTCAACCGCAGGGTCGCCACATAGTTCTCGACCCCCATCTGCAATTCGAGGATCGAGTAGGTGCAGAACATGTCGTAGTCGGAGAGGCCGAGCAGCTTCTCGCGGATCCGGTCGCCGTTGCGCAGGCGGAAGTCGCGCACGCAGCCGATCTTGTCCGCCGGCTCTCCCCCTTCGATCCGGCTTTCGCCGATCGCCGGGTGCCAGTTCGGCAGGCCGTTGAAGTCGCGGACGCGAGCCCAGACCCGGTCGCTTCGGGCGTTGACGACGCTGGAGACGAAGACGCGCGCCATGGTTTCAGCTCTTCTTCCGCGGGCCGGTCGACGCGACCGGAGGCGCGACCGCGACGGCGGCAACGGCCGGCGGAAGAGCCGGTTCGGCGTCCTTCCTCGGCGCGGAATCCTTACGAATGCCCTGCATGTCGCGCGCCTCGCGAATGAGGCCCGGCATTTTCGCCAGACTGCCGCCTTCGACGCCGATGTCGGCCAGGATCGAATCGATCAGCGGCGCCTGAACGCGATAGCGCAGCGCGGAGTCGATCACTTCGTCCGTCGCGCTCCGCCCGCCGTTTGCGCCGCCGCCTCCGTTCAGGCCATCGACCTGGAGGATGCGGATGCCCTCGATCTTCTCCATCGGCCGCACGCTCTCCCGCACGATGCCCTCGATGCGGTCGAGCAGTTTCCGCCGGAACAGCGAATGGCGGGCCGCGTCGCTGAGCACGTTCTCCGCCTCGTTGAGCAGCCTCTGCGCTTCGGCCTCGACGGCGGCTCGGACCCGCTCGGCGTCCGCCGCGATCCGCTTCTCCTCGGCCTCCTTCTCGGCGATCAGAACCTCGACCGACTTGCGCCGGCGGGCGATCTCGTTTTCGCGCACCGTCGCGACGCGCTCCTGCGCCTCGGCCGCGCGAGCCTTGGCGATCTCCGCCTCCGCCTGGGCCGCCAATTCCTCCAGCGACTTCTGGTAGAGCGTGATCGCCTTGTCCATCAGCGCGGACTCGACCACCCTTTCCCGCTCGATTTCGAGACGCCGCAGATCGCGTTCGCGCGTGACCCGCGCTTCATCCAGCCCGCGTTCCGATCCGATGCGCGCCCGCTCGATCTCCTCGCGCGAGGCGATCTCCGCCTCCTGCAGCGCCTGGGCGCGCGCCACCTCGAGCTGCTCGAGCGCCCGGCGCCGTTCGAGGCGCGCAACCTCGAGCGCCTGCTCGCGGACGACGTCGGTGCGCTCGACATTCTGTCTGGCGACGATCTCGGACTGTCGCACCTGCTGGTCGGCGTTGACGCGTTCGGTCCGCTTCGACGACAGGGCGATGACCCGGTCCTCTTCGGCGATCTCGATCGCTCGCTTCTGCTCGATGCTCATGACCTCGCGCGTCCGGGCCGAGGCGATCCGATCCCTTTCGAGCCCCAGTTCGACGTCGATGCGCTGCCGCTCGACGGCGTCGCGGCGCTTGAGCTCGGCCGCCTCGATCGCCTCGTTGCGCGCGATCTCGAGCGCGCGAGTCGCCTGGTCGGATTGAATGCGTTCCGCGGCAAGCGCCTTTTCCTGCGCGATCCGCGCCGCCTCGACGGCTTCCTTGGCCCGTATGTCGGCTTCCTCGACCGCCCGGTTGCGGGCGATCTCCAGCGCCCGGATCTCCTCGTCCCTCTCGATGCGCTCGCTCTGGATGCGCCGGTCCTGGCCGATCCGCGCCGACTCGATGACCAGCCGCGCGTCGATTTCCGCCTTCTCCAGCGCTTCGTTGCGCGCGATCTCGCGCCGGCGGGTGTCCTCGTCCGCGGCGATCAACTCGGCGGCGGTCTTCTTCTCCTGCGCGATCCGGGCGGCCCTCGTCGCCTCGAGCGCCGCGATCTCCGCCTCCTCAATCGTCCGCCGGCGCGCGATTTCCTGATCCTGCGTCTCCTGCTGGCTCGCGATGCGGGTCAGGGCGATGGTCTTCTCCTGGGCGATGCGCGCCGCCTCGATCGCCTCGCGAGCGGCGATGTCGGCCCCCTCGAGCGCCCTGTTGCGGGCGATTTCCGCCGCGCGGACGCGCTCTTCCTGCGCGATGCGGGTCGTCTCGATCGCCTCGCGCGCGTTGATGCCGGCCTCATCCAGGGCCTGGTTGCGCGCGATCTCGAGCGCCCGCGTCGCCTGCTCGGCGGCGATCCGGTCAGCGGCCAGCGCCTGCTCGCGCGCGATCTTGGCCGCCTCGATCGCCTTCGCCGCCGCGATCTCGGCCTCCTCGATCGTCCGGGCGCGCAGGATCTCCAGCGACCGGGTGCGCTCGTCGGAAGCGATCCGCTCGGCGTTGATCGTCGTCATCTGGGTTATGCGCAGCTTCTCCGTCGCCTCGCGGGCGGCGATCTCCGCCTCCTCGACGGTTCTGGTCCGCTCGATCTCGCGCCGGCGCGTCTCCTCCTCGTTGACGATGCGCAACTCGGTCACCGCGCGCTCCTGCGCGATGCGCGCCTTCTCGACCGTCTCGCGCGCCTGGATCTCGGCTTCCTCGATCGTGCGGGTCCGCTCGATCTCCTTCTGCCGAATCTCGCGCTCCGAGGCGATGCGGGCGGCGTCGACCTCGCGCTGGTTCTGAATCCGCGCCTTCTCGATCTCTTCGCGGGCGGCGATCTCGACTTCCTCGACCGCCCGGGTGCGCTCGATTTCCCTCTGCCGGATTTCGCGCTCGGAGGCGATGCGCGCCTCGCTGATCGCCTGTTCATTGGCGATGCGGGCTTTCTCGATCGCTTCGCGGGCCGAAATCTGCGCCTGCTCGGCCTCGGTCTCGCGCAGCGCGCGCTCCCTCGCCACCTCCGTCCGCTGGACAGCGCGCCGCATTTCGATGTCCCGCTGCTGCTCGAGGCGGGCGTGCTCGCTGTCCCGTTCGATGTCGAGCGCCTGACGCTCGGCCTCGAGGTTGCGGGTGCGGATCTTGATCATCAAGTCCTGCTCGATGTGGTTGCGCAGCTTGCGGCGCTCCTCGATGTCCTCGATCAGCCGCGTCAGGCCCTCCGCATCGAAGCGGTTCGACGGGTTGAAGAATTCGAGGTCGGTCTGGTCGAGGTCGGTTATCGCCACCGATTCGAGCTCGAGGCCGTTCTGCGCCAGCGCCTCGGCGGCGGCCGCCTTGACCCGCGCGACATAGTCTCCGCGCTGCTCGTGCATCTGCTCCATCGTCATTTCGGAGGCGACCGAGCGCAACGAGGAGACGAATTTGCCCGAGAGAAGGGCGTGCAGCCGTTCGGGCTCGAGCGTGCGGCGGCCAAGAGTGGCGGCGGCGATCGAGACCGCCTCCCTTGTCGCCTGCACGCGGACGTAGAAGTCGGCTTCGATGTCGATGCGCATCCGGTCGCGGGTGATCAGCGCGTCGCCTTTTTCGCGCACGATCTGCATCGGCAGCACGTTCATGTTGACCGGCGTGTAGTCATGGATGAAGGGCAGCACGAAAGCGCCGCCGTCGATCACCACCCTCTCGCCGAGGAAGCCGGTGCGCACGAAGGAGACTTCCTTCGAGGACCGGTGATAGAGCCAGTTGACCACATAGACGACCACCACGATCACAATGATCGCGACGATCAGCCAAAGGATCAGCGTGCCGATCAAGAGTCCCGACATGTCCTCAACCTCCCTTGCGCGCCGATCTCGAGCTCGGCGCTCTATTGGCCAGACGACTTCCTCTTCCCGATCGCCTTGAACTTGCGCACCTGCTCGGTCAGCGCAGTCTCCACCGGCAGCCGCTCCATCGACGAAGCGCCGTAGAAGCCGTGGCAGACCTTGCAGGTGCGGATGATGAAGTCGGCGTCGGCGGGTTCGGCGATCGGGCCGCCATGCGCGAGAACCAGAATGTCGGGCCTGACGCGAAGGGCGGCCGACGCCCAGGCGTCGACGAGCGGCGGGCAGTCGGCGAGCTTCCGCGCCGTCCCGGCCCCGATCGCGCCGCCGGTGGTCAGCCCGAGGTGGCAGACGATGATGTCCGCGCCGGCGCGCGCCATCGCCTCCGCCTCGCTCTCGCTGAACACGTAGGGCGTCGTCAGCAGGTCCTTGGCGTGCGCCGTGGCGATCATGTCGACCTCCAGCGCGTAGCCCATGCCCGTCTCTTCGAGATTGGCGCGGAAGACGCCGTCGATGATGCCGACGGTGGGGAAATTCTGCACCCCGGCGAATCCGAGGCCTTTGATTTCGTCGAGAAAGACGTCCATGTCGCGGAACGGGTCGGTGCCGTTGACCCCCGCCAGGACGGGGGTGCGCTTGACGACCGGCAGCACCTCGCCCGCCATCTCGACCACGATGGCGTTGGCGTCGCCGTAGGCGAGGAGACCCGCGAGCGAGCCGCGCCCGCCATGCGGTACCGCCCGGAATTGTAGATGACGATGAGGTCGATCCCGCCCGCCTCCTCGCACTTGGCGGAAAGCCCGACGCCAGCGCCGCCGCCGACGATCGGCTCGCCGCGCGCCGCCATCGCGCGGAACGTCTCCATGATCGCCTTGCGTTCGAACCTCGGCATCGTCACCTCCTGGCGCGGCGGCGGCCGGCTGCCTGCCCGTGCAGGGCGCGGAAGGCGGCGACGACGGCGGCGGAGAATTCGGGATCGTTGATATGGCGCCTGACCCGGACGAGCTGGCGGTTCACCGTCTGGCGCACGGTCCGTTCGAGGGCGCGGAAAAGGGCCGCGTCCGCTTCCGCGTCGTGGAACGGCTGCCCGGGCGCATCGAGGGCGGAAACGCCGAGCTCGGGGAGAAAGAAGCGCACCGGCCCGTCCATGCGGTTGAGCCGCTCGCCGATCCAGCGGCCCATCCTGTCGTTCTCCTCCGCGGTGGTGCGCATCAGCGTCACCTGCGGATTGTGAGAATGAAGCCGCCGGCCCTTGTAGGTCGCCGGCACGGTCTCGGGCGGCCCGAAGTTGACCATGTCGAGCGCGCCGACCGAGGCTACATAGGGCGTGCGGGTGCGAATGACCGAGCCGAACCGGTCGTCGTCGGCCGCCAGAACGCCGCCCATCAGCATGTCGGCGACCTCGGTCGTGGTGACGTCGATGACGGCCGTCAGCAGCCCGGAATCGACGAGCTTCTCCATCGACCGCCCGCCGACGCCGGTGGCGTGGAAGACGAGGCATTCCCAGTCCGGCTCGAGCGCCTTGGCGATCTGCTGAACGCAGGGCGTGGTGACGCCGAACATCGTGAGGCCGACCGCCGGCGGGCCGGCGGGGCTACGCATCCGGCCCGCCGTCTCGCGCTCGGCGAGGCGCGCCTTGACCATGCCGACAAGCGCCTGGGCGCCGTTGCCGAGCACCTGGCGCGAGATGCGGTTGAGGCCCTGAACGTCGGTGACCGAATACATCATCGCGATGTCGCTCGGTCCGACGTAGCGGCTGACGTCGCCGGAGGCGATCGAGGAGATCAGCATCTTCGGCGTGCCGACCGGCAACGCGCGCATCCCCGGGGCGACGATCGAAGCGCCGCCCGAGCCGCCGGCGCTGATCACGCCGGCGACCTCGCTTTGGCGGCGAATCCAGGCCTCGAAGGCCTCGGCCATGGCGGCGACCGAAGCGCCCCGCTCGCGGCCGAACACCGCCGCGCCGCCGCGGCCGTGGTTCAGCGCCACTTCCTGCGCCGTCACGTCGCATGTCGCGAGCTTGCCGCTGGTCGATACGTCGACTAGGCGCGTCCTGATGCCGCTGGCCGCAATGAGATCGCGGATGAAGCGCATCTCCGGCCCCTTGGTGTCGAGCGTGCCGACGACGATGACCGCCGGCGGCCCCGAATGCGCGACGAGCGTCGGCGTCCGCCGCTCCGGAACCTCCTCCGTCGTCCGGCTCGCTCCGACCGAGGCCGTGCGCGCGCCGGCTTCGATCCGGGCGTTCGGGACGGGCTGGGACCAGCGCGTCGGCAGGACGGGATTCGAGACGTAGATTTTCGCCGGCGCGCCGGGACGGCGAGGCGACGGGCGCGCCGGCTCCGACTGCGCGTCGGCCGACGGCGCCTCGGCCTCCGGCGGCGCGTCCGAATGGCGTCCGACGCCGAGCAGGCGCTGCTGGAGCTCGCGGTCGCCGGCGAGGCGGCGCGACTCGATGATCCGGTTGATCCGCCCGTTGACCATGATCGCCACGCTCTCGGACACCGAGGTCGCGACGCCGATGTTCTGCTCGATGACCAGAACCGCCATGTCGCTTTCCGATCCGAGGCGGACCAGCATCTCCTCGACCTGGGCGACGATGACCGGCGCCAGCCCTTCCGTCGGCTCGTCCATGATCAGGAGATGCGGGTTGGTCACGAGGGCGCGTGCGATCGCAAGCATCTGCTGCTCGCCGCCCGACAGCTGGCCGCCGCTGTTGGTCCTGCGCTCCGCCAGCCGCGGGAAGGCGTCGTAGGCGCGCTCGACGGTCCACGGGCCCTTCCGCCCCCCGGCGATCATGCGCAGGTGCTCGTCGACCGTCAGGGAGCGCCAGAGCCTGCGTCCTTGCGGCACATAGCCGACGCCGTGACGCGCGATCGCCGCCGGCGAAAGGCCGACGAGGTCTTCGCCGCGCACCTTGATAAAGCCGCTCGACGCGGAGACGAGCCCCATGATCGCCTTGCAGAGCGTCGTCTTGCCCATGCCGTTGCGGCCGACGACGGAGAGAACGCCGTGCTCGAGCCTGAGGTCGACTCCCTGCAGCGCGTGCGACCGCCCGTAGTAGACGTTGAGGCCCTTGACCTGCAGCATGGCGTCGGCGTCGGCGCGGCGCGGCTCAGCCATGGCCGCCCCCGAGATAAAGCTCCTGCACCTCCGGATCGGATTCGATTTCCTGCGGCGTCCCCTCCTTGAAGACGCGGCCGTTGTGCATCATCGTCACGCTCTCGACGACGCGCAGCGCGACGTCCATGTCGTGCTCGATGATGATGTAGCCGATGTGGGCGGGCAGCGCCGAGAGGATCTCGATCAGCTCGGCGCGCTCGGTCGGCGACAGACCCGCCGCCGGCTCGTCGAACAGGATGAACCGAGGCGCTCCGGCGAGCGCCAGGGCGATCTCCAGCTGGCGCTGCTGCCCGTAGGCGAGCTCGGCCACGAGCTTCGACTTGATCGGGGTCAGATGCACGGCCTGGATCAGGTTCTCGGCAGCGTGGACGATGGCGTCGGCGCGGCCCGGCCGAAGAAAGGAGTACCGGCCGCGCGACACCCCGCAGCAGGCGAGGTAGACGTTGTCGAGAACGGTCAGTCCCGGAAACAGCGCCGAGATCTGATAGGTGCGGCGGAGGCCGCGGCGGATGCGCTCGTAAGGCGGGAACGAGGTGACGTCCTCGCCGAAGAAGCGGATGGCGCCCGAGGTCGGCAGGAAGTCGCCGGTGATGCAGTTGAAGAGCGTCGTCTTGCCGGCGCCGTTCGACCCCAGCACCGCCCGCCGCTCGCCCGGGCGGATGGTCAGCGTGACGTCGGTCAGCGCCGCCAGCGCGCCGAACAGCCGGGTGACGCCGCGCAGCTCGAGCGCGTTTCCGGCCCCGACCGCCGACAGGCGCTGCGCGACGCTATCCATATCCGTCGCCCCGCGCCTCGGGCGAGGCGGCCCTCCCAGGAATCCTGTTTCGCCAGCGCGTCCAGAGGCCGATGACCCCGTCCGGGGAAAAGAACACGATGGCGAGGAAGCCGAGGCCGATCAGGAGCCGGAAGCGGTTGCCGTCGAGGCCGACGCTCACCAGGACGTCGAGGGCGAAAGTCTTCAGGACGGCGTAGATCAGCGCGCCGATGAAAGGTCCGAGCGGATTGCCGACGCCGCCGACGACGGCGATCACCAGGATGTCGATCGCCTGCGAGACGCTGACCGTTCCCGGCGCGATTTCGCCGTTGCTCCACACCAGGAGCACGCCGCCGAGCGCCGCGAGGAGCGAAGCGAAGACGTAAGCCGCGACCCGATGGGCGTTGACGTTGAAGCCGAGCGCCGCCATCCGGCGCGGATTATCGCGAATGCCCTGGAGCGCGAGACCGAACGGGGCCCGAGCGAGATAGGCCGACGCTCCGCAGCACAGCGCCGCGACGGCGAGCGTCAGATAATAGAAGGGAATCGGGCGTTTCCAGTCGACCCCCAGGAATTGTGGGAGTCGGAATCGCGTTGATGCCGGTGTGGCCGTTAAAGATCGCGTAGTTCTGGTTGGTGAAATAGAAGAAGGCGGCCGCGATCGCGAGCGTGATCATGATCGTGTAGATGCCCGCGGTGCGGACCGCGAGTGCGCCGACGACCGCGCCGAAGGCCATCGCCAGGACGAGACCGATCGGCAGCGCCAGCCACCATGGAAGGCCGATGCTGACGGAGGGCACGCCGTTCACGCCGAAGATCGCCACCATGTAGCCGGCGAATCCGGCGATCGTCATCTGCGCGAGGCTGACCATGCCGCCGTATCCGGCGAGGAACATGAGGCTCAGCGCGATCGTGCCGAGCATGAACGACCAGGCGAAGATCTGGACCAGCACGAAGCCGTTGGCGATCGCCGGCATGATCAGGAGCACGACCGCCGCGAGCGCCGCCGCCGGATGGATGCGCTGGATCCAATCGGCGGAGGCCGGCTGTCCGGCGCTCTCTGCGCGGCTGTCGGCGAGCGCCACGGCCTAACCCCTCGCCAGAAGGCCCTGCGGCCGCACGGCCAGCACGAGCACCATGATGAGGAACGTCAGAGCGATGGCGTAAGTCGGGAAATAGGCCAGTCCGATCTGCTCCGCCAGTCCGATGATCACCGCCCCGAGCGCCGCGCCGGTGATCGAGCCCATGCCGCCGACGATGACGACGACCAGGGAGGCGAGAAGAAAGCGCGTGTCCTCGCCCGGCGAGATGGACTGGAAGGTTCCGCCGACGACGCCCGCCATTCCGGCGAGGCCAGCGCCGAAGGCGAACACGGTGACGAACACGAGCTGGATCGGCACGCCCATCGCCGAAAGCATGTCGCGATCGTCGACCCCGGCGCGCACGATCATTCCGATGCGGGTCCGGTTGAGCGCGAGCCACATCCCGAGCCCGATGACGACGGAAGCCGCGAAAATGACGAGGCGCACGATCGGGTAAGTCAGGTAGACCGCCTCGCCCGACGACTTGACCGCGGTGATGAACGGAAGCTCGACCGGCCCGCGAAGCCAGGTCGGCGTCTGGATCTGGTAGGAGTTTCCGCCGAACCACCACAGCATCAGGTCGGCGAGAACGATCGAGATGCCGATCGTGACCAGCGTCTGGCGGAGGTCCTGCCCCTCCATCCGGCGAAAGACGAAGACCTGCAGAAGAACGCCGAGAGCCGCCGCGACGATGAAGGCGACGACGAAGCTGAGCAGCCATGAGCCCGTCGCGTCGGAGGTCATGTAGCCGAAATAGCCGCCGAGCAGATAGATCGAGCCATGCGCCAGATTGACGTTGCGCATGAGGCCGAAGATCAGGGTGAAGCCGCTGGCGACCAGGAAATAGAGGCCTCCGAGGGTGATCCCGTTGAACGAGGCGTTGAGAAACAGCTTCTTGGTTCCGAAGATCTCGACGAAGCCCGGCGGCCAGGGCGCGAAGACGAGCCAGACGAGGAGGACGGCGGCGATCACGATGACGAGCGACCAGGCCGGGTGACGACCAACGAATTCATTCATGCGTCAGCCCTCTCCGGGCCCGCGGGCGCCGGACCAGGCTCGGTCTTCTTCTCGCTTCGCCGCGCATCGGCGTCCCGATCCTCCCTTCCAGGCGCTTCCTTGCGACCCGGGCTTCCCGCTTCGTGTCTCTACCAACCCTGGCGCCGCCCGGCTTGCATGTGAGTATGATTCGCGTCGCGCCCTACAAGACATGCGCGGCGCGGCGGTAGTCCGTCGGCGCCATCCCGACGTTCGACGCGAAGAACTTCGTGAACCCGCTCTGCGAGGGAAAGCCCAGGTCGAAACCGATCTCCGCCACCGGCGCCTCGCTGCGCACAAGCTTGTCGAGCGCCCTCTCCATCAGCAGGGTGTTGAGAAACAGGTTCGGCGTCAGGCCCGTCTGGGTCCGGAAGAGCTTGTAGAAGTGCGGGCGCGACAGCCCCGACTCGCGCGCCACCGCGTCGAGCTCGATGTCAGCGACCGGCGCCTCCTCCAACAGGCGGATCGACTTTCGCACCCGGAAGTCGGTCACCCCGTCGAGGGCCCGGCGCTCCGTCGGCTGATCGGTCTGGCGCCAGGACTCCTCGTAACAGGCGTCGATCAGGCCCCTGAGTTCGCCGTCGAGTTCGCCGAGACGCTCGCCGGCGGACAGCGTCGCCGCCGCGGCGCGGATCTGGCGATCGAGGAGGGGCGTGCGCTTGATGAACGGCGTCGCGAAGCAGAGCCTTTCGCCGCCGCCGCCGGGCGCGAACCATTCGCGGTCGACGTAGAAGATGAAGAACAGCCCGCCGGTCTCCAGGTCGCTCGGGATGAAGTTGTGCGGCTCCCACGGGCTGACCGCCACCACCGACTCGCTCGTCACCGGGCACGCTCTGCCGTCGACGTCGACGCGGCCGTCGGCGCCTCCAAGGTGAAAAATGAGGTGCCCCTCGCGATGGGCGTGAACGTTGAACGGGCGATTGAGCTGATAAAGCGTCGCCCGGCCAAACCGGCCGTGAAACGCGGCGATCGCCCGGCTCATGTCGGTCCTCCCGATTTTCTCCTTATGAGTTGATAGATTTCAACACCCGGAGACCGATTGCAAGCCGGACACGCCTCCGGTCGTCTCGAACGGGCCGGACGCGAAGCGCATCCGGCCCGGTTTCGTCGGCTCAGTACTTCTTGCACTCGGGGTTGGTGCGGGTCGGGCCGCCGATCTTCACGAACACGTCCCGCGGGTAGCCGAGCGTCTGGTTGACGTCGGGAACCACCTTGACGACCTTGCTGACCAGGGCGCCGCTGGGGTCCTCGACGACCTCGGTGACGAAGTTGGTGCCGATCGCCTGGCGGTCTTCGTCGAGGTGGATCTTGCCGTTCGGCGCGTCGATGGTCAGCGACGCCATCGCCGCCTTGAACTTCGACTGGTTGTCGCTGAGGTCGCCGTTGACCTTGTTCAGCGTCTCGAACATCGCCATCGTGGCGTCATAGTAATTGGCCGCCAGCAGGCCTGGGCTCGGCAGCCGCTTATCGGCAGGCGTGGACTCCTGATAGAGCTTGACGAACGCCTTCCAGCGCGGATCGTCCCAGGTGTCCGCCATGCCGCTGGCGGCGATCGTGCCGATCATCGCCTTCTTGGCGTCGCCCTTGGCCGAGAGCACCGTCTGGTCGACCATGATCGAGCCGCCGAGCAGGTGGGCCTTGCCGCCGGCCTGCTGGTACTGGTTGAGGAAGTTGACCGCGTCGGCGCCGCCGAGGCCGAGATAGATCGCGTCGACGTCGTCCGGCAGCGCCGCGATGGTCGAGGCGAAGTCCTTCGTCCCGAGCGGCACCCACTGGCGGCTTGTCACCTGCCCGCCGAAGCGGCAGAAGTCGAGCACGAGGCCCATGACCTGCGTGTAGACGAAGGAATAATCCTCGCCGACGGTGGCGATCTTCCGATAGCCCTTCTGGTTGTAGGCGTAGTCGCCGAGGCCGACCTGCCACTGCGCGCCGTCCAGGTTCCAACGGAAGAAGTTCGGCGAGGGGTCGGGGAAAGTGGTCTCCTGCGCGCCCGAGGCGGCGTTGATGAAGGTCAGCTCGGGATGGGTCCTTGAGAAGTTCTTGACCGCGATGCCCTCGTCGCCGGAGAGCGGAGAGATCAGGATCTGCACATGGTCCTGCTCGATCAGCTTGCGCACCGCGCGCACGGCGGAGTCGGGCGTGGCGTCGGTCGAGGCGATGACGAATTCGAGCTTCTTGCCGCCCCCCATCGAGTTGTATTTCTTCACCGCGGCGTTGAAGCCGGCGATGCCGTCGATGCCGAGAATCGTGTAGGTGCCCTCGAGCGTCGCCGTGACGCCGACCTTGATCGTGTCCTCGGCGTGCGCAGTCCCGGAAAGCAGCAGGGCCGCCAGCGCGGTCGCGCCGATCCCAACCTTCATCATGTGCATCCTCCCAAATGAGCGCCTCGCCTGGTTCACGAAGACGGCGAAGCTTTTCGACTGACGGTTCCGGCCCGAGCACGCCGGGCGGCGCGCTTTCGGTCCAACCGAACCCGGCGCGGACCTTAGCGGACGCCTCCCACCCTCCGCAGTCGGGACTTTCCCTGGAGTTTGATTTTTGGCTGGACCAGGGCGGAGGAATGGGTCACCGGCGTCGCGGCGCGCGCGAGCGCCCCTACCCGGCCGGCGGCTCCGGCCACGGCCGCATCTTCGCCGAGCGGATGTCCTCGTAGGAGCGTGCGACCGACAGCACCCCGACGTCGTCGAACCGCCGCCCGACAATCTGCAGCCCGATCGGCAGGCCCTCCGCGTCGAAGCCGCAATTGACCGAGACCGCCGGCTGCTCGGACATGTTGAAGGCGACGGTGAAGCCGATTTGCGGAAGCGGGTGCAGCGGATCGCGGCTCGGCGAGGCCCACTCTGCCGGAAAGGCGGTCATCGGCGCGGTCGGCGACAGCACATAGTCGAACCTTTGCGTGGCGGCGATCGCCGCCTTGCGCATGGCGAAGATCTGAGTGAAGCCGCGCACCGCGTGCTGACCCGAGAAACTGTCGGCCGACTCGGCCCAGGCGCGGATGAAGGGCAGGACCGCGGCGCGCTTCTCCGGAGCGAGCGCCTCGATGTCGATCAGCGCCCGGGTGCGCCAGAAATGGTCGAGGCCGTCCAGCATCTCCTGGGTCAGGAAGGGTGCGAGCGGCTCGACCGCCGCGCCGGCCGCCTCGAAATCGCGCGCCGCCTGCTCGACCGCTTCGCCGACCTCGCCGGCCGGGCGAACGCCGCAGCCCGCTTCCAGCATGAGGCCGACCTTGAGGCCCCTGAGGTCGGCGGGCCGGATCGCCCAGTCGAGCGCCTCGAACTTCAGGCTCGCAAAGTCGCGCATGTCCGGCAGCGCGAGCGTCGCCATCATCAGGCCGGCGTCGGCGGCGTTGCGGGTCATCGGGCCGGCGACCCGGCCGATATAGGGCGGATCGATCGGCACGCGCCCGGCGCTCGGCTTCAGGCCGACGATCCCGCACCAGCCGGCCGGCAGGCGGATCGAGCCGCCGATGTCGGTGCCGACATGCAGCGGGCCATAGAGCCCCGCCGCCGCCGCGCCCGCGCCCGCCGAGGATCCGCCGGGATTGCGGTCGAGTTTCCAGGGATTCCTGGCGAGCGGATGACGGCTCGACAGGCCCGACGACAGCATGCCGTAGTCCGGCATCGTCGTCTTGGTGAAGATGATCGCGCCGGCTTCCTTGAGCCGCGCGGCGGGCGGCGCGTCGGCCTCGGCTGGAATCATGTCGCTCGCCGCCGTGCCGACCGGCGTCGGGTCCCCGATTGTCGCGATGTTGTCCTTGACGGTCGCCGGCACGCCGTCGAGCGGGCCGATCGGCGCGTCCCGCATCCAGCGCGCCTCCGAGGCGCGCGCCGCCTCGAGCGCCCGCTCCGGCGCGTACAGCCAAGTCGCCCGGATATGCGGCTCGAACGCCTCCACCCGCTCGATGACCGAGGCCATCGCCTCGACCGGCGACAGTTTGCGCGACCGGTAGGCCCGGAGAAGTTCGAGCGCCGTCAGACGGAAGGGCTGCACCTCAAGCGCTCCTCTGGCCCGCACTCATTTCCACGACATCTCCGTCAGGTCGATGGCGAAGATCGGCATGTTCTTCCACAGGCCCTGCAGCTTCGCGTTCGCCACCGTCACGCTCGGCAGCTGGAACAGGAAGGCGTTGACGCAATCCTCGGCGATCCTCCTTTGCGCCTCGCCCATCGCCGCCTTGTACGCCGCGAGATCGGGCGCGGACGTCACCTTGGCGTAGATCGCCTGGAAGGCCGGGCTGTCGTACTGGAAGTAGTAGTTCGGATTGGCGTAGATGCCGATGTCGAGCGGCTCGACGTGGCTGACGATGGTCAGGTCGTAGTTGTGGTCCTTGTACACGCCCGACAGCCACTGGGCCCACTGGACTTCCTGGATCTTGGCGTTGATGCCGACCTGCGCGAGCTCGGCCGCGATGATCTGGCCGCCCTGGCGCGCATAGGCCGGCGGCGGCAGGATGAGGCTGAGGTCGAGCGGCGTCGTGACGCCCGCCTCTTTCAGGAGCTCCTTCGACTTGGCCGGGTCATACGGGTACATGCCGGTGAGATCGACATAGCCGGGATCGTTCGGCGTCAGGTGGCTGCCGATCGGCGCGCCGAGGCCGTTCTCCGCCCCGTCGATGACCGCCTTGCGGTCGATCGCATAGGCGATCGCCTGGCGCACCTTGAGCTCGTCGAGCGGCTTCTTCTTGTTGTTCATGGCGAGGATCGTCTTGCCCTCGGTGCCTCCGATAAGCACCTGGAAGCGCGGGTCGCTCTTGAACTGGTCCAGCGCCTGAACATTCTGGAACTCCGGAAAGTCGTCGACATCGCCGGCGAGCAACGCGGCGACCTCGGCCGACGGATCAGGGATGAAGCGGAAGGTCGCGCCGACCAGCGGGATCTTCGACGGATCGCGGTAGCCGTCCCACTTGTCGAGGGTGACCGAGGCTCCCTTGGTCCAGGACGCGAGTTTATACGGGCCCGTGCCAACCGGGTTCGTCGCCTCGGTCGCCGCGCTCTTCTCGTCGAGGATGACGGCGGTTTCCATGCCCAGATGAAACAGCGCCTCGAAACTCGGCGCCTTGAACTTGAGCACGACCGTCATCGGATCGGGCGTCTCGATCGACTCGATCGAGGCGAAGAAAACCTTGTCCTTGTTGGTCGAGTCCTTGGCGGCGAAGCGCTCGAAGGAGAACTTGACGTCCTTCGACGAGAAGGGCTCGCCGTCCTGGAACTTGACGTTCGGCTTGAGGGTGAAGGTCAGCGTCTTGAGGTCGGGCGAGAAGGTCCATTTTTCGGCCAGGAGCGGCGTGACCGAGAAGTCCTCGTTGATCTTGGTCAGCCCCTCGAAGATGTTGTAGTGCGTCACCGAGCCGATCGCGGCGGCCGGCGCAGACGTCGGGTCGAGGCCCGGCGGCTCGAGGACCATGCCGATGGTGAGGGTGTCTTTGGCGGAAGCGAGGCCAGCGGAGGCGATTAGGGCGACGCCGGCCGAAAGAAGAAGGTGGAATGCGCGGCGCATTGGGCGCTCCGGGGCTTGGCTGAAGAAAGGCGCCGGAGCATACCATTGTGCGAGACAAGATCGTCAAGCATGCAAAAATCCCTTCTCCCGGGGGAGAAGGGATTGGCAGTCGTTGTAGCCGGGGTCGCTGACCCCGGCCGACGCGATCAGCGATCGCGTCTACCAGGCTCAGCGCGCCTCGGAGCCGCCGTTGGCCGGCCGGGCGCGGCGCTCGGCCATGAACCGCTCGAACTCCTCGCGGTCCTTGGCGCGGCGGATCGCGTCGACATATTCAGCGAACTCGCGCTGCGCGTCGTCGAGCTTGCGGCGCTCTTCGTCGAGCCGGGCGAGCTCGGCCGTCCGCCACTCGTCGAAAGCCGCGTTGCCGGTCGACGGCGAATAGAAGCGGCTCGCGCTCCGCATCGCCCCGCCGCACCGCCACGAAGAACCCCAAGTCGAATTTGAAGACATCATGGTGCGCGCGTCCTGCCATTTGTCGGTCGCCAGCGTCTGCAGATCGGGGCCGCCGTAGCGGCTCTGCCAGAACTTGTAACCGAGGATCGCCAGGCCGATCGGCCAAAAGACGATGAATCCAAGAACCATGGCGAGGATTTCGAACGGCGTCCAACGCGAGCCGCCGCGCCGCCGCCAGCGTGCGCCGGCCCATTCGCCCGGGCCGAACTCCCGCGCGCCGTACGAACCGCCCATCGCATTATCAGCCGTGCCCATTAAGGACCTCCTAGTCGTCGAAGCCGCCGCGCCATCGGCTGCAGTCGCCTCGAACGCCTATCAGATTGTCTCGCATTTTGTCCCGCGCAAGAGCGGCGGACGGAAAAATCGGCGCCCTCGTCAGCGATGCTGACCTTATGTCGCGGCGCGCCACACTCCGGCGTCATCGACACTTGTGCCATTCGGTCGCCGTAACGCCTAGATTGGCGACTAGACGCTGCGCCGGGGCCGGCGGCGCGACGGAAGGGTCCAGCCATGGCGGTGGGGGTCGATCTTTCGGGGCGAAATGCTCTGGTCACCGGCGGCTCGCGCGGCATCGGCAGGGCTATCGCGCTTGCGCTGGCTGAGTGCGGCGCCGCCGTCGCGGTGAATTTCCGAACGCGCGCGGAAGAGGCCGACGCCGTCGTCCAGCAAATCCGCTCGGCTGGCGGGCGCGCGATCGCCGTCCGCGCCGATGTCTCCGTCGCCGCGGATGTCTCGGACCTTGCGGAGCGCGCGAAGCGCGAGCTGGGGCGGATCGACATCTTGGTGAACAACGCCGGGATCGCGCTCGAGGACGCGGGCGAGGAGACGTTCGATCGCACGCTCGCGGCCAATCTGAAGTCGGCCTTCCTCTGCACCGAAGCCGTCCTCCCCGACATGCGGGCGCGAGGCTGGGGACGGATCGTCAATATCTCTTCCGCGGCGGCGCGGGGCGCGGGATTGATCGGCGTCGCCTACAATGCGTCGAAGGCCGGGCTCGAGGGCCTGACGCGCGGCTATGCGGCGCGCGCGGCGAAGGACGGCGTCACCGTCAACGCGGTGGCGCCGGGCCCGATCGACACCGAGATGGCGGCCCCGCTCAAGGCTGCCGGCGTCGCCTCGCGCCTCCCCGTGGGGCGCATGGGTCTGGCGGAAGAGGTCGCGCAGGCGACGGTCATGGTCATCGGCAACGGTTTCATCACCGGGCAGACAATCGCGGTGAACGGCGGAGTGGCGTTCCTGTAGCCCCTCGGGTCGTGCGACGGTCGCCTCTTCGAGCTCCGATCAGACCAGCGGGAAGTGACAGGCTGCGCGGCGCGTCTCCCCGGCGACAGGCCGCAGCGGCGGCGCCTCCTCCCTGCAGCGCCGACCCGCAAAGGCGCAACGCGCCGCGTAAGGGCAGCCGGCCGAAGACTCCTCGCCTGGATCGGCCGACGCGCCAGTCGGGACATGAGCCAGTCGGTCGAGGCGCGGCGTCGCATCGACGAGCTCGCGGGTATAAGGGTGCGCCGGCGCCATGAACAGCGCGTCGGTCGGGCCGATCTCGACGATGCGCCCGCGAAACATCACCGCAGTCGTCTCGCAAATGTGCGCGACGACGCCGAGGTCGTGGCTGATCAGCACGAAGGTCACGCCCGCGTCGCGCTGCAGGTCGCTCATCAGGTTCAAGGCCTGCGCCTGCACAGACACGTCGAGCGCGGAGACCGGCTCGTCGGCGACGACCAGCTTCGGCCGGGTGATCAGCGCGCGGGCGATTGCGATGCGCTGGCGCTGCCCGCCGGAAAACTCGTGCGGGTACTTTTTCCCATCGGCGGCGCGTAAGCCCACCGCCTCGAGCGCAGCGGCGGCCCGGGCGCGGCGTTCGACGCGCAGCGCCCGCCCGAGCGCCGCCAGCGGCTCCGCCACGATCCATTCGACCCGATGGCGCGGATCCAGCGAGCCGTAGGGATCCTGAAAGACCATCTGCATATGCGCGCGAAGGGCCCGCAATTCGCGATGCGAAAGATCGAACAGCGAGCGCCCCTCGAGGCGCACGTCGCCAGAATCGGGCTTGTCGAGCGCCAGCGCGATCCTGCCCAGCGTCGATTTGCCGGACCCCGATTCGCCGACCACCCCGAACGAGCGTCCGGCGAAGACCGAGAAGCCGACGCCCGACAGAGCCGGTCGAAGCGGATGTGGCGCGAACGGGGCCGGCCGCGGCAACCGGTAGCTCTTGAAGACATCGACGACCTCGAGCAGTGGCGGTTCGCTCATGCTTTCCGCCCCAACTCGCGGGCGCGATGACAGCGCGAGATCCGCTCCGAGCCGAACAGGATTTCCGGCGGAGGCGTCGTTCGGCAGAGGTCGATCGTCAGCGCGCAGCGGCCGGCGAACGGGCAGCCGGGGCCGAGCTCGTGATGAACCGGCGGGGAGCCCGGGATGGCCTTCAGCCTCGCGCCGCGCCGCGCGCCGGGCTGCGGCCGGGCGTCGAGCAGCGCTATCGTATAGGGGTTCCTCGGGTCGCTGAGGATCGCGTCCACCGGCCCGCTTTCCATGACGAGGCCCGCATACATGACGATGACCCGGTCGCAATGGCCGGCGATCACCGCGAGATCGTGGCTGACGAGCAGGAGCGCCATCCCGGATTCCGCCCGAAGGCCGTCGATCAGCTCGAGGATTCTCGCCTGGACGGTGACGTCGAGCGCCGTCGTCGGCTCGTCGGCGATGACGAGGCGCGGCGAGCAGCCGATCGCCATGGCGATCATCGCCCGCTGCCGCTCGCCGCCCGACAGCGCGAACGGATAGGCGTGGGCGGCGCGCAACGGATCGGCGAGCCGAACATGTTCGAGCAGCTTCACCGCACGCTCGAACGCGGCCGATCGCGCCATGCCCCGATGCAGGATCAACGGTTCGGCGACCTGCCAACCGACGCGGTGCAGGGGATTGAGAGCGGTCATCGGCTCCTGAAAGATCATCGCCATCCGATCCCCGCGCAGGAGGCGCATGGCTTCCTCGCCGAGGCCGACGAGCTCGCGCCCCTCGAAGCGTATCGAGCCGGCGACCCGGGCTGTGTCCGGAGCGAGGCCCATCAGCGCCAGGGCGGTCATCGTCTTGCCGGAGCCGGATTCGCCGACGACGCCGAGGCTCTGGCCGTCGTCGAGCGCAAACGTCGCGCCGTTGACGACGCGCTCTACGCCCCGCGCAGTCGCGATGTCGACGACGAGGTCCACGACCTCGAGCAGCATCTTCAGCCTCGCGCCTTCAATTTCGGGTCGAGGGCGTCGCGCAGCCCGTCGCCGAGAAGGTTCAGTCCGAGGACGCTGAGCGCAATCGCGACGCCGGGATAGACCGCCAGCATCGGCGCGTTAAAGAGCACGTTCTGAGCCTCGGACAGCATCCTGCCCCAGGACGCCTGCGGCGGCTGCGCGCCGAGGCCGAGATAGCTCAGCGCCGCCTCGGCCAGGATCGCGATGGCGAACTGGATCGTCGCCTGCACGATCAGCGCCGGCGCGATGTTCGGCAGGACGTGATCGACGGCGATCGACAGCGGCCCGCGCCCCGCCGCGCGCGCCGCGAGCGCATATTCCCGCCCGAGCACGCCGTTCGCGGTCGCGCGGGTCAGCGTGGCGATGACCGGCACGTTGTAGACGCCGATCGCGATGATCGCATTGACGACGCCCGGTCCGTAGGTCGAAGTCAGCATGATCGCCGACAGAAGCGCGGGGAAGGCGAACACGAAGTCGCAGGCCTTCATGATCGCGTCCTCCGCCAAGCCCTTGGCGAGCGCCGCCGCCAGGCCGAGCAGGATCCCGAATACCAGGCCGATGCCGACCGCCACGACTCCGACCAGGATCGAGACCCGCGAACCGGCCAGCAATTGCGAGGCCACGTCGCGCCCGAGGCTGTCGGTCCCGAACCAGTGCGCCGGCGACGGCGGCGCCAGCCTGTGCGGAATGTCGATCGCGGCGGGCGGATAGGGCGTCCAGAAGAAAGAGATCGCCGCCGCGGCGAGCAGAGCGGCGACCAGAACGGCGCCCAGCCACAGGCTGACGTCGAGGCGCGGCCCAGACCTCATGCGACCGGGTTCCTGATCCTCGGGTCGATGGCGGCGCAGGCAACGTCGACCGCGAAATTCAGCCCGATCACGATCATCGCCGTCAGCATCACGCAGTCCTCGACCACGAGCGTGTCGCGATTGGAGATCGACTGCAGCATCAGACGTCCAATTCCGGGGAGAACGAAGACGTTCTCCACCACGATCGCGCCTGCGATGAGATTGGCGAACTGCAGGCCCATGATGGTCAGGATCGGGACAAGCGCATTGGGTAGGGCGTGCCGCCAGAGCGCCGCGCGCCTCGACACGCCCTTGGCCCGGGCGGTGCGCATGAAATCCTCGTTCAGCGCCTCGAGCACCGCAGAGCGCGTCACCCGGGTCAGGATCGCCGCCTGGACGACGCCGAGGGCGACGGCGGGAAGGATCAGCGCCCTCAACGCCATGAGCGGCTGCGCCCAGCCCGGAAAGCCGCCCGCCGGCGCGAGGCGAAGCGTGACGGCGAAGACGATCACCAGCAGGATCGCCAGCCAGAAGTTCGGCACGGCGAGCCCGATCTGGCTCGCCGCCATCACGATCGCGTCGCCGGGGCGGCGGCGCCGGTCCGCCGCGTAGACGCCTGCCGCGAAGGCGATCAGGGCCGCGAGCGCCATCGCCATGATCGCCAGGGGCGCGCTGATGGACAGGCTCGAGGCGATCAGCGGCCCGATCGGAGAGCTGTATGCGTACGAGAGGCCGAAATCACCGCGCAGCGCTCCTCCGATCCAATGGGCGTAGCGTACGGCGACGGGCTGGTCGAGGCCGAGCTTGTGCGACAGGGCGGCCACGGCCTCAGGCGTCGCGGTCGGTCCCAGGATGGTCTCGGCGGCGTTGCCGGGCAGGATGTTCATGACGGCGAACACGATGACGGACGCCGCGACCAGCGTCGCCGCGAGAACCGCCAGCCGTTGCAGGAGATAGAGGAGCATCGCGGCAGGAGATAGAGGAGCTTGACCTAAAAGCTAGAGCATTTTGAATTTGGCGCCTCCTCTCCCCGCTCGCGGGGAGAGTTCGGGTGGGGAGCATGGCGATTGACCGCCTTGGTCCGTCGCTCCGCCCCTCATCCCAACCTTCTCCCCGCACGCGGGGAGAAGGAGCGCAAGCGGACAAGCCCCCTCAGGAGGTCTTGGCCGCGAGGGCGGTGGCGATGCGAAGCGAGATCACCTGCGAAAGCACGCGCGCAAGGCGGATCTCCGCGTCCCGCGCCGCGCGCAGATCGGCGTAGCGCTGGGTCGTGCGGTCGTAGGCCGCCGCCTCGCTCGCCGTGCCCTTCAGGACCTCCTTGCCCCCGTCGACCTTGACCAAAGTGTAGGTGGCGTCGCCGGTCAGCGTCGCCGAGGACGCGACATTGAGCTCGGAATTGACCGTCGGCGTCTGCGTCCCGAGCGAGACCGTCACGACGAGCCGATATTTCGCCGGCGAAGCCGTCTCGCCGGTTCCGTTGAGGTCGGCGATCAGGTCCTCGACGAGATAATGCCCGATGCGGTTCGGAATCGGCGTGACGTCGATCGCGCGCAGGTCCGCGACCAGTCCGGGGTGGGCCGCCTCGCCGTAGAGCGGCTGGAAACAGCCGGACAACGCGGCCGCCAGCAGGAGAGCGCCGGCGGCGGCGCCCCTTCTCCCCGCTCGCGGGGAGAGGACCGGTTCGCCCAGGCCCTCTCCCCGCTCCGCGGGGAGAGGGGATATGGACCAGCAAAACGCCCTAGACCACGACATTCACGATCCTGTTGGGAACAATGATGACCTTGCGGGCCGGCCTATTATCCATCGCCCGGACGACGCCGTCGAGCGCGAGCGCGGCCTCTTCGATCTGTTTGGCGTCGGCGTCCCGCCCGATCGTGAGCTCGCCGCGCTTCTTGCCGTTCACCTGCGCGACGTAGGTCACCTGGCTCGAAACGATGAGGCTGCGGTCGACGACCGGCCACTGACTCCGGGCGACGAAGGTCGTGTGGCCCAGCGCCTCCCAGCATTCCTCCGCGAGATGCGGCATCATCGGCGCGAAACAATGGACGAGGATGTCGCCCGCCTCGGCGAAGGCCCAGCGAACATCGTCGGCGGCCGGCGCCGCGTCGACCGCGCCGATCGCCGCGCTCAGCGCATTGCCGAATTCGTAGACCGTCGCGATGCAGACGTTGAAGCGCAGGCGCTCGATCTCGTCCTCGACCTTGGCGAGCGCGCCGTGCGCGATCCGGCGGATTCCTTTGGCGGCCTCGCCGAACTCGGCGGGGCGCTCCGGACGCTCGCCGACGACGCGCTCGATCTCGCACACGAGCCGCCACAGCCGCTGCGTCTGCTTGAAGGCGCCCTGGACGCCGGCCTCGGTCCAGATCACGTCGCGCTCGGGCGGCGAATCAGAAAGCATGAACCAGCGGGCCGTGTCGGCGCCGTAGGTCGCGATGATATCGTCGGGGTCGACCGTGTTGCGCTTCGACTTGGACATCTTCTCGACCGGACCGATCTCGACCGCTTCGCCGCTGTCGGTCCTGACGGCGCGCCGCCCCTCGGCGTCCGTCTCGAGACGGACCTCGGACGGCGCGACCCATTGCCCCGAGGCGTCGCGGTAGGTCTCGTGGACGACCATGCCCTGGGTGAAGAGGCCGGCGAATGGCTCGTCGAGATCGAGCCAGCCGCACTTGCGCATCGCTCTGGTGAAGAAGCGCGAGTAGAGCAAATGCAGGATCGCGTGCTCGATTCCGCCGATGTACTGGTCGACCGCCAGCCAGTGATCGGCCATCGCCGGATCGGCGGGCGCCGTGCGGTTGGCCGGATCGGTGAAGCGGACGAAGTACCACGACGAGTCGACGAACGTGTCCATCGTATCCGTCTCGCGCCGCGCCGGTCCGCCGCATTGCGGACAGGCGACATGCTTCCAGGTCGGATGGCGGTCGAGCGGATTGCCCGGCTGGTCGAAGGTCACGTCGTCGGGCAGTTTGACCGGCAGATCCTTTTCGGGAACGGGGACGACGCCGCAGCTTTCGCAATGGGTCATCGGGATCGGGCAACCCCAGTACCGCTGGCGGGAGACGCCCCAGTCGCGCAGCTTGTAGTTGACCTGCCTTTTGGCCTGCGGAGCGCCGCCGATCGTCACCGCCTCCAGACGCCGCGCCACCTCTTCCTTGGCCTCGTCGATCGTCATCCCGTCGAGGAAGCGGGAGTTGATCATGACGCCGTCGCCGACATACGCCTCCTTGTCGACTGCGAAGGTTTCGGGATCGACCCCGGGCGGGCAGACGACCGGCGTCGCGCCGAGCCCGTAGACGTTGACGAAATCGAGGTCGCGCTGATCGTGCGCCGGACAGCCGAAGATCGCGCCCGTGCCGTAGTCCATCAAAATGAAATTCGCCACATAGACCGGCAGGCGCCAGTCCTGGTCGAACGGGTGAAAGACTTTTAGCCCGGTGTCGTAGCCCTTCTTCTCCGCCGTCTCGATCGCGGCCACCGAGGTGCCGACCTTGCGGCATTCCTCGATGAAGGCGGCGAGCTTCGGATCATGACGCGCCGCGGCCGCGGCGAGCGGATGATCGGGCGCGATCGCCATGAATTTCGCGCCGAACAAGGTGTCGGGGCGCGTCGTGTAGATTTCGAGTTCGCTCACGCCCGGCTCGCCGGCGAGCGCGCCCTCCGTCGCCGGGTCGACCACGAAGCGGATCATCAGCCCTTCCGAGCGTCCGATCCAGTTGCGCTGCATCAGGCGCACCTTTTCCGGCCAGCGGTCGAGACGCTCGAGGCTCGCCAGCAGATCGTCGGAATAGTCGGTGATCTTGAAGAACCATTGGGTGAGCTCGCGCTGCTCGACGACCGCGCCCGAGCGCCAGCCGCGCCCGTCGATCACCTGCTCGTTGGCGAGGACCGTCTGGTCGACCGGGTCCCAGTTGACCTTCGACTTCCGGCGCGCGACGAGGCCGGCGGCGAAGAAATCGAGAAACAGCTTCTGCTGGTGCTTGTAGTAGCTCGGGTCGCAAGTCGCGATCTCGCGCGACCAGTCGAGCGACAGCCCCATCGACATGAGTTGCGCCCGCATCGTGTCGATATTGGCGTAGGTCCAGGTCGCCGGATGGGTGTCGTTCTGCATCGCGGCGTTCTCCGCCGGCATGCCGAACGCATCCCAACCCATCGGATGCAGCACGTTGAAACCGCGCGCCCGCCTGTAGCGCGCGACCACGTCGCCCATCGCATAATTGCGCACGTGCCCCATATGGATGCGCCCCGACGGATAGGGAAACATCT
Source organism: uncultured Alphaproteobacteria bacterium (assembly GCA_963823165.1). GTDB lineage: Bacteria > Pseudomonadota > Alphaproteobacteria > Rhizobiales > Beijerinckiaceae > Roseiarcus. Next base: position 115,747 of record CAWGKV010000027.1, read on the forward strand.
CGAGCACGTAATATTTGGGCCGCGGATCGTCGTTCAGCGTCTTGAAGACCTGCGCCTCCTCCCAGGCCTTGCGCCATTTGGCCTCGGATTCGCGCACGTTGTAGCGTTCGGGACGCATGGGCCGGAATCGTCTCTTCAGGGGGCTTTTGATTTGCGGCGCGACAAACCACGGTTTGACCGGAGGGTCAATTGACGACGCCCGGGCTGGGAAGGGACCCGATCCACAGAAATGCACCGAGACCCTCGACCTCAAGCGGCTAAGTTGACATTTTTGCGACGAAACCGGTTGAGTCCCGTGAGAAGTCACCATGAGCCTGCGCGAGCCCGTCCTGCACGCAACCCCGGTCCTCCGACCTGCCGAAGACGGTGGCCCGGCATCGAGGACGATCCCGATCGCTTGCTCGTCGGCGCGCTCCGCCCGGGCGTTGCGCCACTTGGGCTCGGAATCGCGCCCGTTGGCCGAATTGTCTCTTTTGGAGCCTTTGGGTTGCGATGCGACAAACCTCGATCGATGGGAGGGTCAAATAGCGAACCCGGTCGTTGGCTAGAGCGTTTCGACATGGATTGATGCAGGTCCGATGAGAGGCAATGACGGAACAACACGCTTCTGCGACAGCCGCTAACGGTCAATCACGAGACTTTTTAACTCGTGGATCGTAAACTGGACTGGATGACGGCCCCGAGTTTCAAGGTAGCCTGATGGTATGGCGAAAAGCGTTCCGGCCCTGATTAATCCGAGGATGCTCGTATGGGCACGGGAAAGCGCGCGCCTTTCAATTGGGGAAGCGGCGCATAAGATCGGCATTGCGGCGGAAAAACTAGCTGCGTGCGAAACTGAGCACGCGCAGCTGACCTTTCATCAGCTGATGAAAGCAGCGAGCGTTTATAAGCGCCCTGTGAGCCTGTTCTATCTCAAGAGCCCGCCGGCTGGATGGGCGCCGATCCAAGACTTTCGCCGTCTCGCGGACGCGGAGGCCGGTTTTTCTCCAGCACCTAACTTACGTGATCCGCCAGGCCCGCGAGCGACGCGAGCTTGCCCTCCAATTGCGCGCCGAACTCAACGAGCCGGTGCAGCCCTTCACACTGACGGCCGGACTCGGGCGCGACGTCGAAGTTCTCGCGCAGGAAATCCGCGCCTACCTTGGCGTGACCGACACCGACCAGCGCCAGTGGAAACGGCGCGCCTTCGAGGCTTGGCGCACGGCGATGGAAGCCAAGGATGTGCTGGTGTTCATGGTGCCGCGTCTGCCGCTCGCTGAGATGCGCGGAACGGCGATTGCCGAGCGCGAATTGCCCGTGATCCTGGTGAATGGGCAGGATCGCACTGGCGGCCGCATCTTCACACTCCTTCACGAATTCACCCATCTAGCCTTGCGGCAGAGCGGCGTCAGTGGTCCCGGCGGAGATCAGGACGATGCACCTAGTCCCGCCGTCGAACGCTTCTGCAACGCGGTCGCAGCCGCGGCACTCATGCCGAAAGACTGGTTGCTTGGTGAAATTCTGGTGCGCCAGAAAGGCAGCCTGAAAACGTGGAGCAATGAGGAATTGGAGGCTCTGGCGTTGCGCTTCGGCGTCAGCCGCGAGGCGATGCTGCAGCGTCTAGTAACGCTCGGCAAAAGCACCCCGGCTTATTATGAACAGATGCGTCCAGCATTTCTCGCCGAATATGACGCGCTGGCGGAAAAGAAAAGCACGGGCGGGCCACCGCCGCACCTTCAGGTGCTCAGCCAACTCGGCCGCCCCTTCACGCGATTGGTATTTGAGGGCTACCACGACCGCCACTTGACGCTGCGCGACGTGGCAAATCATTTCAACATGCAGGTTAAGCTGGTTCCGGAGATGGAGCGTGCTGTCTTCGGCCTTAAAGGGTAGCTCTTGACCATCTACTGCATAGATACGAGCGCCCTGATTGCCGCCTGGTATGAACGGTACAAACCAAATCGCTTTCCGAAATTATGGGTGCAGTTCGATGCACTCATCCAAGAGAAGCGCCTGCTTTCGTCAGTCATGGTGCTCGATGAATGCAGCCGGCGTTCGCCCGAGCTACACGAGTGGCTGAAGGATCGTACGGACATGTTCCTGGCGCCGGATGCCGACGTGCAGTCCCGCGTCGATCACATCGTCAACACCTATACGGGCCTCGTTATGCGGGGAAAGGAGAAGTTCGCAGCTGATCCCTTCTTGATCGCGACAGCCGAAGTGCATGGCTTGACAGTCATCACTGAGGAAATCGGCCCTGATAGCCTTCGGAAAATTCCAGGTGTATGTCGCGCGCTCAAGGTGCCGAGCATCAATCTGATGGAACTCTTCGACGCTGAAGATTGGGTGATCGGATAA
>CAWGKV010000028.1:0-213293 GCA_963823165.1 uncultured Alphaproteobacteria bacterium
TGGTGCCGGTTGAGGGACTCGAACCCCCGGCCCACGGTTTACAAAACCGTTGCTCTACCAACTGAGCTAAACCGGCGCTTTTCGTATAAGAGCCTCCTGGCTAGCAGCGGCCCTGCGCCGGCGCAAGGCCCGTAAGCTTTAGCGGCCGGCCGGAACGGTCGGCGTCCAGGGGCCCTTGACCGCGAGCGCCTCCTCCATGCCGGGCCACGGCGGCGCAGCCGCGTCGGCCCGGAACTGGAACGCGACGCCGAGCGGGATCGTAACCGCGACGCCGGGGCCGATCAACTCGATACTCGGCTCCGTCGAGCGCCGCCCAACAGGACAGAGCAGCGGCCAGGACCGGCCCTTGCTCGTGGGGCGTGATCGCGCCGGACGCCGCTTCCGACGCGGGCTGACCGCGCTGGAACCTCCATTTGAGCCGGTTGTTGTCTCGTGGCGAGGGCGAATACGAGGAGGAAGATTATGAGAAGGACATGGATCTTTGCGGCAGCGGCAGCTGCGCTCACCATTGGCGCAGCCGGATATGCGGTCGCTCAGGATAAGCAACCAAACTCGTCTCAGCAGATGCAGAAGGATCGTGATCGGCCTCCTGGTGACGCTCAAACCCCGGACCAAAGGGGCGAACGCGCCCAAACCGCGGCGCCGATGAGCGAAGGACAGGCTCAGTCCACGGCCGGTAGCAACATCGACAAAAAGGCGGAACCTGCGCAAGCCGCCGCGAAAGGCGCTGCGCAAAGCGCCTCGCAAGACGCTGAGCGTCAGAAGTCAGACGTCCCCTCCATGGGCGAAAGTCAAAAGCCGTACGGCAAGGTTGGTCCCTAACCCGTTAGCCAGCAGCCTGTCGGACTCGGGGCGCCTAAGATCGCTAACATATTGACGTGATCGCAACTCTTCTCGAGGCCTGAAAAAGCAACTGCCATCAATCAATGGCTTAGAGTTTAAGTCCGACAGGCTGCCAGTAGCAGCCTCGTCGCGGCGCAAGGGCTGGCGATCAGCGGCCGGCCGGCGCGGTCGGCGTCCAGGGGCCCTCGACCGCGAGCGCCTCGTCCATGCCGGGCCACGGCGGCATGGTGACCGCGAGAAAGGCGAGGGGAGCAACTTCCTCGGCCCGGAACTGGAACGCGACGCCGAGCGGGATCGTGACCGCGACGCCGGGGCCGATCGACTCGAACCGCTCGGCTCCCGTCGAGCGCCGCCATAGCATTCCGCTGCCCGACAGCACGTACCAGATCTCTTCGACCGTTTGATGCGCCACGGCGTGCGACACCGCGCTGGCCGGGAGCTCGAAATGCGCCATGCTTCCTCCGGCAAGCCTGGGCAGCAGCCTCACCGCCGTGCCGTCGGGCGCGGTCGCGTCGGCTTCGGCGCCGAGGCGCTTGGTCTCGAAAGGCTCGCTCATCGATCCCTCCCCTCCAGCGCGCCTCGCCGTCCTCCGGCGGCCGCACGGGCGCTCTCGAGGCTAGCATGTCTGAACTCTTATCGCGTTAACTGCCGGCAGTTGGTCGCAGATCAGCCTTTCGTCTTTCCGTCATGCCGGGCGGCCCCGGCCATCCAGGAGAACACCGAGCTCTTCCGAAAACTGTCCTCCCTCCCTCTGCGAACTCGCCGGACCCGATCCGTCTCCGCGACGACCTTTGCGGCTCCCGCCGAGAAGCGGCCACCGCCGCCGGGGACGAGCGCTCCGGCCCAAATTTTTCCAAGCGGAACCAAGCCAGTCCAAGCCGGACCAAGAAAACGGACTTGGATTTTCTTGGATTCTCTTGGATTCCTTCGTCCAATTCGGGGCTTTTCAAAGGGTTATGGCCGATCTCAGCAAGAAAAAATTCTTTTTGCGCCTGCTCCCGGCTAACCGGCGGTCGCGCCGACCGGTTGGTTAAAAAGCTCCGCCAGCCGGAGCGGCTGCGGCCTACCCGCCCGCAATACTGACGATAGAACGTATAAAGTACATAAATATCTTTGTCAATGTTTTTTTTGCTGGCCGCGGAATCGCGCCTCGTTCACGAATTGATCAGGTTAAATAATCGCGCCCGCCAATCAGCTTGCAAGAGCACATGCCTTCAGGATGATCGAACGCATCACTGTTCAGGGCTCTTTGTGGACCGAACGGGAACACCGGTGCGATCTTTCGGGCAAACGGAGGAACGTCACCGGCCGGGCTTGTCCAGGCTTGTCCCGGACATCCACGCCGTTCCGCGCCTCTCCGTCCGCAACAGTTCGCTAGAATAGAGGAGCTGTTTCCGAAGCCGGAGGCACGCCGCTTGGCGCAGCGAGCGTCTGCCTGCTATGGAGGAGGCATGACCGAAATTTTGACCGCAGACGAGGCGCTCGACGAGTTCCGCGCCGCCGGAGCGCTGCTCGAGGGCCATTTCATCCTGTCGTCCGGCCTCCACTCGCCGGTGTTCCTGCAAAAAATGTTCGTCTTCCAGGACCCGGCTCGGACCGAGCGCCTGTGCCGGGCGCTGGCCGAGAAGGCGCGCGAAGCGTTCGGCCCCGTCGACGTCGTTGCCTCGCCCGCGGTCGGCGGCATCGTGCCCGGCTACGAGACGGCGCGCTGGCTCGGCGCCAGGGCGATTTTCGTCGAGCGCGAGAACGGGGCGTTCAAGCTGAGGCGCGGCTTCTCGATCGCCCCCAGCGAGCGGGTGCTGATGGTCGAGGACATCATCACGACCGGGCTGTCGTCGCGCGAGTGCCTGGAGGCGCTCAGCGAGCACAGAGGAACCATCGTCGGCGCGGCCTGCCTGATCGACCGCTCCGGGGGCAAAGCCCAGATCGGGGTGCGCCGGATCGCGCTCGCGACGCTCGACATTCCGGCTTATGCTCCCGACGCGCTGCCGCCGGAGCTGGCGGCGCTGCCGGCGGTGAAGCCCGGCAGCCGGGCGCTCGCCGGCGCCGCCTGAAGAAGGGCTTTCCGATGACCGCGCTTCGTCTCGGCGTCAACGTCGACCATGTCGCGACCGTTCGCAACGCCCGCGGCGGAGCGGCGCCCGATCCGGTTCGCGCCGCGCTGATCGCCATAGAGACCGGAGCGGACGGGATCACCGCCCATCTGCGCGAGGACCGCCGCCACATCCACGACGACGACATGCGCCGCCTCAAGGCCTCGATCACGAAGCCGCTCAATTTCGAGATGGCCGCGACCGAGGCGATGCTCGACATCGCGCTCCGCGTCCGTCCGCATGCCTGCTGCCTCGTGCCTGAAAAGCGCACCGAGCGGACGACGGAGGGCGGCCTCGACGTCGTCGGCGGGTTCCGGACGCTGAAACCCTTCGTGGCCGAGCTCGCCCGCGCCGGGATCCGGGTTTCGATGTTCATCGAGCCGTCGGGCGAGGCCTTGAAGGCGAGCGCCGACCTCGGGGCGCCGGTCGTCGAGCTGCACACGGGCGCGTGGTGCGACGCGCTGGCGCACGGCGACGCCGCCCGCGCCGACTACGAATTCGGTCGTTTGCGCGTCGCCGCCGCCCAGACTCCGACGCTCGGGCTCGAATGCCACGCAGGCCATGGCCTCGACTATGAGTCGGCGCGCGCGATCGCCAGCCTGCCGCAGGTGGTGGAGCTCAACATCGGCCATTTCCTCGTCGGTGAGGCGATTTTCGTCGGCCTCGCGGAGAGCGTGAAGGCCATGCGCGCGGCAATGGACGCCGGGCGGGCGGTCGTCGAGGGGCGAGGGTGATCGTCGGCGTCGGCAGCGACCTCTGCGACGTCCGACGCATCGAGCAGACGCTCGAGCGGTATGGCGATCGCTTCATCGAGCGATGCTTTACCGAGATCGAGCGGCAGCGTTCGGAGGCCCGCGCGGGGCGCGCCGCATCCTACGCGAAACAATTCGCGGCGAAGGAGGCGTGCGCCAAGGCGCTGGGCACCGGCTTGAGGCGGGGCGTGTTCTGGCGCGACATGGGCGTCGTCAACCTGCCCTCGGGCCAGCCGACCATGCAGCTGACTGGCGGCGCTGCGGCGCGGCTGAAGGCGATCCTGCCGGCGGGAACCGAAGGCTTCATCCACCTGACCATCACCGACGAAACGCCGCTCGCCCAGGCATTCGTCGTCATCGAGGCGCGGTAAGCCGTGCAGTTCACGGGCGTCTCACCATAATCCGGGCGGGTCACCCGATTGGACGAGCAGTGCGAGGCTTTCGCGCTCGGCTGCCTTCAGAGGATGATCCGGCGACCTGGATTCGGCGTCAAGAAATGGAAGTTCCCCCTTTGGCCTTGAGTAATTAAGGAGATAGTTTTGGTTTGCGACTCAAAAACCATCACCAACGGGATGCGGGGATGTTGGCACAGGGCATGCTCGATTTCCAGTACGAGAGCAATTCGTCGTGGCATGAGGGAGGCATGAGGGCATTGATCATCGTCGCGCCGGGAAGAATCGGCTGACCTGCACAAGAGGGGCTCATCACGTGGCCGTTCCGCTCAGCTTCCTGAACTCGAGGACGTTTGAACCGTCGCGCCTCGCAATGGGCCGCTCATGCGTCCATGAGCGCACGGCGCTTCTCAAGGATATCCGTCCGCCTGTAGGCCTGTTCGACCGCGCCGCCGACTGGGTGGCCCCATCGCCTGCTCGATAACGGCGCGACTTCCTCGGCCCACGTCCTGAAGGTCGCCCTGAAGCCACGGCTGTAAATCGGCCTGCCGGCGGCGGGTCGAGCCACTTCTGCTCGCCCGCGTTCTGCGCTTCAGCGGAGACCAGTAGGCCATGTTCCCGCCGAGGACGTAGCGCGAGATCATGTCCCTGGCCCGTCTGCTGCAAGAGATCTCGACGGGGCGCTCAACCAGCGTCAGCCGGAACCGTCTCTGCGTTGGTGCCGGCGAGCCATGCCGTGGCGACGAGGTGGCGATTTGATGAGGAACGCACGCCAGCTCGTCCCCTACGTTCTTATTAATGCTTTGATTTGATTGGCGGTGGACCCAGTTCATCGAAACCGGTCTCCAGAGGCGGCGCTCCCTGGTAACAGGGAGAATAACAGGGAGGGTCGTTGAAATTGGCATGCGTCATTGTCTTGAAGGGGCGCAAAGAGTCTGTTTTTGCAGCGGGTTACGAAGTCGCTCCCTAGTCAAGATAACAGGGAGGAAAATGACCTCGAACAGGGATGACCGACGTCGTTTCAGGGAGAGTACGGTATGATCGGTCATGACGAGCCGAATGGGAAAGGTCCCCGCGATCGCCGGTCCGTCGCCGCGGAGTGCCCAAACCCGACCGGACTGAACTAGGGCCTGTAGACATTCATTTGAGGGCGAGGAAGGCGGCAACGAGGTAGATCGCGGCGGCGAAGCTGGTATCGGTCTTGTCGTATCGGGTGGCGATACGGCGGAACTCCTTGATCTGCTTGAAGAAGTTCTCAATCAGATGGCGCCATTTGTACATCTCTTCGTCGTGAGGGATCGGCGTCTTGCGGTTGGCCTTCGCCGGAATGACGGCGGTGGCGCCGCGATCGTTCAGCATGGCGCGCACGGCGTCATTGTCGAACGCCTTGTCGGCGATGAGAGCATCAAAATCGACGCCCGTTATGAGCGGCTCGACGCCAACGCTGTCGTGGCGATGGCCCGGCAGCAGAACGAAGCGCGCCACACTGCCCAGCGCATCGACAAGAGCGACGATCTTGGTGGTCAGGCCGCCACGAGACCTGCCGATCGCCTGGTTTTGAGTCCCCCTTTTGCGCCGGCGCCGTGCCGGTGAACCTTGACGATCGTGCCGTCAATGAGCGCGTATTCGAAGTCCGGATCGTCCGACAACGCAAAGAAAATCCGCTCGAAAACGCCCTTGATCGTCCATCGGCGGAAGCGCTTCCATACCGAGGACCACTCGCCGAACGCCTCCGGCAGGTCGCGCCACGGCGCTCCCGCGCGCACGGTCCACAGCACCGCTTCAAGGAACCGGCGATTGTCCTCTCCCGATCGGCCCGGGTCGCCCTTCTTCCCAGGCAAAAGAGGAGCAATCCGTTCCCATTGGGCATCGTTGAGCATCGCGCAAATCAAGGCTGTGACCCCCAGTTTTCCAGCCTTGAATCCCATCCCTGCCTCCGCGAGAATCCCTGACGTTACCCCTGACTCAATCTGTCGCACCTGCCGAATGTCTACAGGCCCTAATAGGATTAGCCGCCGAGCCATTCAGGCCCCATTCTCGAGACCCTCCGCCGAGCTTGCGGCGCGACATGCGGACCGGCTCATTGCAGCGGTCACCGTCAAATGTCCAGAAAAGCATTCGCTGCTCTTCACTCGCGGCGGCCGCCAGCTCGTCGCGCCGCAGCACGACGGGCCATCAGGTGTCTCGGCGCTTCCTGGTATTCCAGTCCAGGAAATTTCTTCCCCCTACCGAATTCGAGCGAAACGTGTACGATGTTGACATCACCGAGAGCGCGGATGGTCGCACCATTTGCGACCGCATGGCGCGAAGCTCCGCTCTCACGCCTTCGGCGGTCTCTCACAAGTACGAACCTGCCACGGGATGTCGGCGTTGCTTCGGCGCGCCGCGCTCGGGACCGTATTGTCGCGAGCAAGCTATTGGTCGGCCCGTACGCTGCGAGTCGAGTCTGGCATGCGCACCCCGGAGATCGAGACTCGAAGCTGCTGAAGGAGGGCGACAGTGTCGAAGAGGAATGGAGGAGGCGGGCAGCCGCCTAGAACGGAAGATTCCCCCTATAAGGTCGGCAACAAGAAGCCGCCTTTGCATACGCGCTTCAAGCCCGGTCAATCCGGCAATCCAAAGGGACGATCGAAGGGAGGCAGCAATTTCGTGGCAACCCTGTTGAAGGAGTTCCACAAGCCGGTGTCAGCGACGATCAACGGCAAGCCGATCAAGGTGACAAACGCGCAGTTGTTCGTGTCCGCGTTGGTCAAAGACGGCATCATGAAGGGGCCACAGAGCAAGGCGCTGTTGCTGAGCGTCATTCAACACAGCCTGGAGCAACAGGCAGCCGAGGCCCAAACCAACAAGACCCAGCCCCTGGAGGAGTTCAGTTGGACTAAGGAGCAAGAGCTCCTCTACCAGGAGCTCGAGGCGGCTTATGCGGCGTCTAAAAGCTCTAGCAACGAGCAGTCATGACCCCGCGTTCGCCAGTTTGGACCGCTGAGAGTCGGGACCCCCCGGAGCTGGCGGTGACGTTGTTCCAGCGCCACAGGCAAGCCGTGCTCTCCGCCAAATACAACGATTTGGAGCTGATCGAAAATGGGCAAGATTGATCGACATAACTACTCGCTCGGGGCTGGTGTTGTCACCGAGCAATTGAAGGTGAGGAGCCGGAACCGACGCGAGAGGCTGAGCAGCATGGCCGCGGCATCGTCGCCTCGCATGCGTCGCAATAATCTGCTGCCAGGGCTTGAGTTGGCCTACATTCCCCTCGAGGATCTCCGGACACCCGCACGCGCAGTGCGCAAGCTCGATCCTACTCATGTGCACGAGGTCGCCAATTCGATTGGCGCGCTCGGCTTCTGCGCGCCCGTCCTCATTGGCAAGGACAACGTCGTCCTCGACGGAGTTGCGCGGGTCGAGGCGGCGCGGCTCCTGGGCCTCGGCCGCGCCCCTGCGTCAGAATCGGGCACCTGAGCGAGACCGAGCAGCGAGTTTTGCGTCTCGCCCTCAACCGCCTCGGGGAGAAAGGCGAGTGGAATCTCGATGAACTCAAAATCGAGTTCGAAGAATTAATCCTGACAGAGGCTCCGATCGAAATCTCGGGCTTTACCTCCGACGAGATCGACCAGATCCTTCTTGGCGAGGCGAACGAAACGGTCGAGCAGGGGCCGCTTGCCGCTGAGGTCGGGGCTGTCGCTGTCGCCCGCGTTGGCGACGTTTTTGACCTTGGGCCGCACCGGATCGTCTGCGGCAGCGCGACCGAACCCGAGACGTTGCGCCGTCTGACGGAGGGCGATCCGCCCGCCCGCCTCGTCCTGACCGACGAGCCCTACAACGTCCCCATCGCCGGCCATGTGACCGGCGGCAGGCATCGCGAATTCGCCATGGCCTCGGGCGAAATGACCGACGCCGAATTCCTCGCCTTCAACGAGGCCTGGATGGCGGCGGTCCTTCCCTGCCTCTGCGATGGCGGCGTTTTCGGCACCTTCATCGACTGGCGCGGATGCCCAACCGTCCACTCCGCGGCGGTCAAGCTCGGCCTCAAGCCCATCAACCTAATCGTTTGGACAAAGACCAACGCCGGCATGGGTAGCCTCTACCGCTCCCAGCACGAGCTGCTGCCCCTGTTCAAGAACGGCTCTGCCCCGCACGTCAACAACGTCGAGCTCGGGAAGCGCGGGCGCTGGCGCTCGAATGTCTGGACCTATCCCGGCGCCTCGTCGCTCGGCTCCGACGCCCGCCGCGGTCTCGAGGACCACCCGACGGTCAAGCCGACGGCGATGCTCGAAGACGCGTTGCTGGACCTGACCGACCGCGGCGATATCGTCATCGACCCCTTCCTCGGCTCGGGCTCAACGCTCATCGCGGTCGAGAGGACCGGCCGAGTCTGCCGCGGCGTCGAGCTCGATCCGCTCTATGTCGATGTGATCGTGCGCCGGTTCGAGGCCGCCACGGGCTTGGCTGCGACCCACGTCGAGACTGGCGAAACGCTTCCAGCTTTGGCGGCTCGGCGAGAACGCCTGGCGGTCCTTGCTGAAGAACACGCGGCGTCGTGACAAGTCCATTACCGCACCGAGCCCACCAGGACTTTGCCCTCGTGGTGCGACTGACGGGCTGCAGGCGCACGAGCGACGTTCTCCGGCACGCGGCCATGCAGTAGGCTAAGAATTATCGAACGCCAACGGCCGGTGTCACCCCACAGCTGTGTCAGACCAAATGGTCGCGGCGCCTCTGACTGTGGTGGACTTGCGTCATGAGCAATCCGTTCCGATATTTTAACAGCTCGCCGGAGGTCATCCGTCTTGTCGTGATGATGTACGTGAGATACCCGCTGTCGCTCCGCAACGTCGAGGATCTCCTGGCCGAGCGCGGGATCGACATCAGCCATGAGACGGTCCGGTTTTGGTGGAACCGGTTTGGGCCGATGTTCGCCGCCGAGATCCGCAAGAAGCGGGTCGCGCACATGAGGACCCGAGGCGATCCTCCGCATCACCTGGACTATGAAAGCCTCGGTCGAACAGGGCCTTGATCCTGACCTGCGCTGCCGGCCGAGGGATCGAAGCCATGCGGGCGTCCCATCCGGCGGCGATTTCGACGTCCGGCGGCGAGCTGGCGGCGTTCACAAGGCGCTTCGTGTTCGCGATAGCCCACTTGTCGAACGAGGCGATCCGGGTCGCGAGCGCATCGACGAACCCATCGAGCTCTGCGTCCGCCACCGACCGGTTCACGTAGCCATAGGCTTCGGCCAAGTCGCCCCTGACATCGTCGGACCCCAGAAGCACTTCCAAGGCTCGTCCCCGGCCCATCAGCCGAGGCAGCCGAGCCATAGGTCCTCCGCCAGCGACAAGGCCCACTCCCACTTCCCACTGGGATAAAATCGCTTTTTCCCGGCTCGCGAAGCTCATGTCGCAGGCGAGGGCGAGCTCGCTTCCGTTCCCCGTCGCCCGACCCCGGATCGAGGCGATCGACACGACAGGCGCACGCGTAAGGCGCACGAGGCCGAGGCTATGCGAAACGCGACGGGGCCGCCCTAGACTAATCCTGCACGTAAAGCGTACAGCGCGAGAGCCGCGAGCGCCTCGGTGAAGCGATTCATGATCTCGACGCAGCGATCGAACCTGCACACGAATGTTTTCGGGTCCGGCCAGTCGATAGCCGGGAGAATCGCGCGCGACACTTATCGGCGACTGCCCACACGCGGGTCGTCTGCGGGATCGAGATATTCGAGCCCAAGAGGACCGATGGCGCTCACTTGGGTGACGTACTCTCCGGACTTTGCCCAGTGGAAATGCCAGGTATCGCCGGGCAGGACGATGACGCTGCCGGGCGGATACGCCTTCACCTTGTCGCCCTCGAACCGCTCGCCGAGGCCAATGTAGAAGACGCCGGACATGACCGTGTAGATTCGATCCTCCGGGTGCCGGTGCGGCATCAACTTCACGCCGGACGGCGCTTTGACCCTGATTACGTACGGGCCGGGCTCAGTCGGCTCGCCGACGATCACCGCGAGGCGGACCGAAGACGGAAACGCGGGGAACGACTTCCAGTCGATATCTTCGGGCAGGATCGCCCTAAAAACGGCTTCGCCCGGCTGGTGGCTTCGAACCATTGCGGTCCTCCTTAATCTGGGCGTGTCGGTCAGGTATCAGTTGACGGGCTCCGGTGCGTTGCTACTCGGGTTCAGGCACGACTGCATTTTTCTCGGCTTGCGAGGAGAGGCGCCTGCTCACGGGGACCGATGCAAGGCGCGTCACGCGAAGCCAAGCGGGCAACGCTTCACCGCTTCGGGTACGCCGTGAAAACGAAGTCTTTTGCCGCCACGATCGTGTGGCACGCGAACCCGCATTTGGCGTCGTTCGCCTGCGGCGGCACGTCAGCCAGGTCGCCGGGCCTGAACGCTTCGGACGCGAGGTCATGCTCGAACTCGGCATATCCCCACCCACCGCTGTCCGCGAACCTTTTGGCGTCCTTCGCCATGAAGTCCACGTCATGCAGGGTGTCCGGCACCAGCGGAGCGCCCGGCTCGTTCTCGGCCTCCTTCGCGTTCCAATGGATCTTCGCCATCTTGGCGCCGCCAGGGAAAGGCTTGCCGTTGGCTGAAGCGCCGGCCTTGTAGGCGTCGATCATCCGGGGATTGCCGAGGATCGTTTCGATCATTTTTCCTTTCTGACTGACGGCCACAGTCTGCCAATCTTCGTATCCCCTGAACTCGGAGAAGGCGAGACCGCCTGGCACCCGCAAAGCGTATTTGTCTTGCGCTGCGAGGGCGATCCCGGCCAGGATCGAAGCCGATGCGACCATGGCGGCGGCCGACGGAAAGCTTGTGGGCTTCATCTCCAACTCCTACCTCTTGGTCCGCAACCAGCATGACGGTGATCCGCCTTAGGCGATGCCAATTGGTTGCAGTTGCGCCGCTTACTCCGGCGCGGCGCCATTGACACCTCATGACTCGAGATGACGCCAAAGAGAGTTGAACGACATTGCGCGAAGGTCTCGACGATACCAAAGAATCGCGGGGGACGCGCCACCGAGGCGACGCTGCCGGACCAGCGTCTGACACAACTGCGTGAGCGATCTCGTCTCGGGCGCGCGTCGACGATCGGCGCGTGATCAGCGGGATCGTGCATGTTCTGAAGTCCGGCAGCCGCTGGGTCGATGCACCGCCTGAGGACGGGTCCGAAGAAGACGCTCTAAATTCGATTAGCGCGGTTCGCCACAAGCGCTGCGATCAATGCCGTCCAGCCGGTTTGGTGAGAAGCTCCCAGCCCCTGACCCGTCTCGCCGTGGAAATATTCGTAGAACAGGCTGCGGTCGCTCCAAGCTGGATCCTGGTCGAAACGACGGTTCCCGCCATTCGCGGGACGGCGCCCGTCGGCGTCACGCAGGAACAACCGCACCAGGCGGCGTTCGATCTCGTCGGCAACCGCGCCAAGATGCGCCTGCGAACCCGAGCCGGTCGGCATTTCCACCGTGAAGCCGTCGCCGAGGCCCCGGTGCAGGTTTCTTAGCGACTCGAGCGCGAGGAAGTTGAGCGGGAACCAGATCGGCCCGCGCCAATTCGAGTTGCCGCCGAAGAGCGCCGTCTGGGACTCGCCTGGTTCGTAGTCAAGGCGCACCTCGCTCCCGCCGTCCAAATCGATAACGAGCGGATGCTCACGGTGGAAGCGGGAGAGCGAACGTAAGCCGTAGGGCGACAGGAATTCGTTTTCGTCGAGCATCCGCGCGAGCACGCGCCTCAGCCGCGGCGCGTCCAAAAAGCTGATGAGCACCGGGCGATTGTCCTTGGTGAAATGGCCCAGAAATTCCCTCACATGCGGCTTGTGTTCCAGGAACCAATTTGCCGCCGCCCGGAAGTTTGGCAGTCCTTCCCAAAGCGACGCGCTGAGCTGGACGGCGCTGAAAATCGGAAGCAGTCCCACCATTGATCGAGAGCGGATCGTAAAGACTGTGCCGTCGGGCTTGCGCAGACGATCGTAGAAGAACCCGTCTTCTTCGTCCCAGAGTTCGCTCATTGCGACAGCAATCTTTGCGAAATGCTCAAAGAACTTCAATGCAACGTCCTCGTACGAGCGGTCCTGATTGGCCAGGCGAAGCGCCATCTCCAGCATGTTGAGGCAATATTTCGCCATCCAGGCTGTGCCGTCGGATTGCTCGAGGATGCCCCCGCCGGGCAGCGTCGACGAGCGGTCGAACGGCCCGATGTTGTCGAGCCCGAGGAAACCGCCTTCGAAGATGTTGTCTCCGAGGGCGTCCTTTCGGTTGACCCACCAGGTGAAGTTGATCAGCAGCTTGTGGAAGGCGCGCGCCAGGAAATCGAAGTCGGCGCCGCCGTCGATATTGAAAATCGTCAACGCGGCCCATGCCTGAACGGGCGGGTTCACGTCGCTGAAGTTCCATTCGTAGGCCGGCTGCTGCCCGTTCGGATGCATGTACCATTCGCGACCAAGGAGGCGAAGCTGATGCTTCGCCGCGGCAGGGTCGATGTGGGCGAGCACCACACAGTGGAAGGCGTGATCCCACGCCGCGAACCACGGGTATTCCCACTTGTCCGGCATCACCAGAACATCATGGCTGTCCAAGTGCCGCCACGCCGAATTGCGTATTCTTCGCCGACCGGCAGGCGGCGGCGGTTCGGTCGGATCGCCCTCCTGCCAGCGCAGCAGGTCGAAGTGATAGAACTGCTGGCTCCAGATCATCCCTGCGAACGCTTGGCGCATGACAGCCGCTTCGTCGTCGGCAGCGCCTTCCGGCCGCAGCATCGCATAGTATTCGTCCGCTTCCTGGCGGCGCTTGGCGAACGTCAGGTCGAAGTCGGCGCTCAAATCTAATGCGTCGGCCGTATCATCGCGCGCGAGGCGAAGCCGAAGTTCGACGCTTTCGCCCGCCGGTAAGGAGAGGCGATGCCAGCAGGCCATCTTCGTCCCAATTCGCGCGGGATTGACGGTCGCGGCCCCGGCGACGACGTGATCGTTGACGCCATCCTTCGGGTATGGCGTCCGAGCGGCGACCCCGAACAAACGCGCCACATTGGTCTCGTTCTCGCAGAAAAGGAGTTCCGGCGCGCGTCCGGTCGGGTCCGGCCCCGCGGCCAGGCGCCATCGCCCGATGACCTCGTCTTCAGCGACTACGGTCGGCGTTCCGCTCGTTGAAGAGTCGACCTTGATCGACGGCCGCTGAACTTCGTCCCCCCACGACCACCGGTTGCGGAACCATAGCGTCGGCAGCACATGCAGCTCGGCCAATTCCGGCCCTGCGTTGCGGATCCGGATGCGCGCGCATAGATCGCGCGGCGCCGCCTTCGCGTAGTCGACGACGATTTGCCAGTACCTGTCGCCGTCGAATGCCTCGGTGTCGATGAGCTCGAACTCGCTGTCGCGCCTGCCGCGGCGGGCGCTTTCTTCGCGCAATCGCGCGTATGGAAACTCCAACTGCGGGTAATGATATCGCCAACTCAGCCATGAGGCCGTTGGCGTCGCATCCATGTGCCACCAATACTCCTTGACGTCTTCGCCGTGGTTGCCCTCAGGGCCGGAGAGTCCGAAAAGGCGCTCCTTGAGGAATGGGTCGCGCCCGTTCCAGAACGTCATCGCGAAGCACAGATATTGGTTGAGGTCGCAGATTCCCGCTAGACCGTCCTCGCTCCAACGGTAGGCCCGGGACCGCGCGTCCTCATAGGTGAAGTAATGCCATGCACGGCCGTCGGGGCTGTAATCTTCCCGCACGGTGCCCCAGGCCCGCTCGCTCAGATAGGGACCGAGCGCCTTCCAATCCCCGACCCGTTCGCTCGATCCCTCGGCGAGCCTGGCGTGCTCGGCTGACGCCGGCCGGCCTCGCGTGCGCAGGTCACTCATCCCATACCTCGCCCGTTGCGCCGATCCGGCGCCGCCGAGGAATGCCAACCGATGCAGCCGATCTCATCGTTCCCGCACACCGTGTGCCCGCGTGCCTTTGCCTTCCGCAATCAGTCTGCCGACGAAGGCAGAAGCCCTGCCGCCGCGGCTCGGTCGGCGATCACGATGGCGTGATCCCCCGGCACACGGCCCGCCGGGATGCCGCTGTCGCCCGCCATGAGACGCGGCAGCATGAGCGCCTTGTCCGCGCCGGTGATCATCCAGACGATCGACCGCGCTCGCCCGATCGTGGGATAGGTCAGCGTCATCCGCCGACGGCCCTGGTACGGTCCGGCCAGCGCCACATCGGCGTCGACGACCTCGAGCACAGGATCGCCCGGCACGAGCGACGCTGTGTGCCCATCCGGGCCGAGGCCGAGATGCACGACATCAAGCGTCGGCGGCGCGCCCGCCAGTTCTCGCAGCGTTGCAGCATAGCGCTCCGCCGCCGAGTCGAGATCCGCCACTTCGACGGGCATCGCATGAATCTGCTCAGGCCTAATAGGCGCATGCATGAGCAGGCTCTCGCGCAAGTGCGTGAGATTGCGGTCGGGGTCGCCGTCAGGCGCCACACGCTCGTCCACCTGCACGACATGCGCCGCAGTCCAGGGAACGTCTTCGCCCGACAGCGCGCGTAACATCACCCATGGCGTGTGGCCCCCGCTCACAGCCACGACGAAGCGCCCGCGCGCGGCCGCGGCCGCCCGCGCGGCCTCGGCAATAAGCCCCGCCGCGCGCTTTGCGACCGCGTCCCCATCCTTGAGGACCTCGATCTTCATGACTCATCCGTGAGGATTGGGCTCTGCCAGCCACCCGGCGGCAGAACATGCTCGTTTACTTCCTCGGGCCCCCAAGAGCCAGGCTCGTACTCGTACAAGGGCGTCCCGGCCTTGAGCACGGGGTCGACGATGCGCCAAGCCTCCTCGACATAGTCCTCGCGCGCGAAATACGCCCTATCGCCCTCAATCGCGTCGCCGAGCACGCGCTCGTACGCGTCCATCTCGGTCGGTCCGGGGCGGTGGCTCGCCATGAGCTCAACCTGCTGGCCGATGGACTTGTCGTCGATGTCCATCACTGTGGCGCCGATGGCCATTGAGATATCGGGGCTGATGCGGAAACGCACGTGGTTCGGTCCGGCGTTGCACGCAGGGAAGAGTCCCGGCGCACGACGCAGACGGACGAGGACCTCGGTGCACGTCACCGGCAGCGATTTGCCAGCGCGGATATAGAACGGGACGCCATCCCAACGCCACGAGTTGATGTCCAGTCGCAGCGCCGCAAACGTCTCGGTCCGGGAATCCTTGGCGACGCCAGGCTCGCTTAGAAAGCCGCGAAACCGCCCGCGCACGATGTTCCTTTCGTCGATCGGCGGGATCGACTTCAGCACCTTGACCTTCTCGTCGCGCTGCAAGTCGGCGTCCAGCCGAGCCGGCGGCTCCATCGCGAGGTTCGCAAGCACCTGGAACAGGTGGTTC
Source organism: uncultured Alphaproteobacteria bacterium (assembly GCA_963823165.1). GTDB lineage: Bacteria > Pseudomonadota > Alphaproteobacteria > Rhizobiales > Beijerinckiaceae > Roseiarcus. The sequence goes on from CAWGKV010000028.1 coordinate 15,431, forward strand.
TGCACCACGTCGCGTATCGTGCCGGTTTGGTCGTAGAACGCGCCCCGGCCTTGTACGCCGAAGTTCTCCGCCATGGTGATTTGCACGCTCGCGATGAACTCGCGGTTCCAGAACAACTCGGGGAACGCGTTCGCGAAGCGGAAGAAGACCAAGTTGTGCACGGGCCGCTTGCCCAGGTAATGGTCGATGCGGAAGATGTGGTCCTCATCGAAGGTTCGCAGGAGGATCGAGTTGAGTTCGCGTGCGGATCCAAGGTCGCGGCCGAACGGCTTCTCCACGATGACGCGCGAGCCTTCGGCGCAGCCAGAGGTCGCGAGTTGCTCCACAACTTTGCCGAACAACGCCGGCGGAATGGCCAGATAGTGGGCGGGCCGCTCTGCGCCGCCGAGTTCCGTGCGCAGGGCGGCGAATGTGGCCGGGTCCGCGTAATCGCCGTCGATGTAACGCAGCAGGCCAGCGAGCTTCTCGAAGGCCGCAGGGTCGAGTGCGCCGTGTTTCACGACGCTGTCGCGCGCGCGCGCCTTGAACTGGTTCAGGTCCCAGTTCGCCTTGGCGACGCCGATGACGGGCACGTTCAAATGCCCACGCTTGACCATCGCCTGCAGAGACGGGAAGATCTTTTTGTACGCAAGATCGCCGGTTGCGCCGAAGAAGACGAGCGCGTCGGAGTGCAATTCGCTCACGGTGATCTCGCTTTTTCAGGCGGCTACTTGCCGACCGGCTTTTCGAGGTGACCGCCGAATTCGTAGCGCATCGCCGACAGAAGCCTGTCCTGAAACTCAGCCTCGTTCCGCGAGCTGAAGCGCTCGTAAAGGGCGGTGGTGAGAACGGACGCAGGCACCGCCTCGTCGATCGCCGCCTTGATCGTCCAGCGCCCTTCGCCGGAGTCGGAAACCCGACCGGCGAACTTGGTGAGCCCCGGATCGTCCAGAAGCGCTGCGGCAGTGAGGTCGAGGAGCCATGACGCGATGACGCTGCCTCGTCGCCACACCTCGGCGACGTCGGGCAGATTGAGGTCGTACTGGTAGTGCTCCGGGTCAAGCAGAGGGGCCGTCTCCGCATCGATCTCGTGCGTCTTCTTCCCAACGTTGGCGGCGCGCAGAATACCAAGTCCCTCCGCATATGCGGCCATTATCCCGTATTCGATGCCGTTGTGCACCATCTTAACAAAATGGCCCGCCCCGTTCGGACCGCAGTGCAGGTAGCCCTGCTCCGCCGTACCCGCCACCTTCTCGCGCCCGGGCGTCCGGTCGATCTCTCCAATGCCGGGCGCGAGCTGGGCGAATATGGGATCGAGACGCTTCACCACCGCTTCCTCGCCGCCGATCATCATGCAGTAGCCCCGCTCGAGGCCCCATACGCCACCGCTCGTACCGACATCGACGTAATGGATGCCCTTAGACGCGAGCGTTTTCGCGCGGCGGATGTCGTCGATGTAATAAGAGTTGCCGCCGTCGATCAGGACGTCCCCCGGCTCCAGATGGGGGAGGACCTCGGCGATGGTCTTGTCCACGGCCGCGGCCGGGACCATCAGCCACAGGGCCCGTGGCTTGTGGAGCTTCTTCACGAGGTCCTCGAGCGAGGCCGCGCCGGTTGCATTCTCCTTCGTCAGCTCCTCGACAGCCTTCGGGGACATGTCGAAAACCACACAGCCGTCACCACCCCTGACCAGGCGTCGCACCATGTTCGCGCCCATCCGGCCCAAGCCGATCATCCCGAGTTGCATGACTGTTTCCTCTCGTCACTGAATGTCGTGTAACCGAAGCCTGCGACCAGGGTCAAAGACAGAAAGGTCGTCCGCGCGCCGATGCGATGTGCGCATGGCGGAAATGGGCGCGTTACAAGAGCTGGGACGCCCCGCCAGCTGATCGTCATGTTGTCTCCTTCAGTTTGCGGCAGCGCAGGATGAGCGCGCGGGTGGAGCTGTCGTGCGCCGCATCGGGTTCGGCCGTTCTGCCAAGTTCTGGGATGATCCGCTTGGCAAGGACCTTTCCCAGCTCGACGCCCCATTGATCGAAAGAGTCGATGTTCCAGATGACGCCTTGGGTAAACACGCTGTGTTCGTACAGCGCGACGAGCTTGCCGAGCGCAGCAGGCGTGAGCCGCTCGAGCAGGATGGTGTTGGAGGGTCGATTGCCCTCGAATGTCCGGTGCGGCACGAGCCAGTCGGGCGATCCCTCGGCGCGCACCTCCTCGGGCGTCTTCCCGAACGCGAGCGCCTCTCCCTGGGCCAGAACATTCGCCAGCAGCATGTCGTGGTGGCGGCCGAGCGGATTGAGCGACTGCCCGAATGCGATGAAGTCGCAAGGGATCAGCCTCGTGCCCTGATGGATCAACTGATAGAACGAATGCTGGCCGTTGGTCCCTGGTTCGCCCCAATAGATCGGCCCTGTAGCTGCGGCCACCGCCTCCCCTTCGAGGGTGACGTGCTTCCCGTTGCTTTCCATCGTCAGCTGCTGGAGGTAGGCGGGGAAGCGCTTGAGGTACTGCTCGTAGGGCAGCACCGCGACAGTCTGCGCGTCGAAAAAATTGTTGTACCAGATCGCGAGCAGTCCCATGAGAACCGGCAGGTTCTTGGCGAAAGGCGCGGTGCGGAAGTGCTCGTCCATCTCATGGAAGCCGCCGAGAAGCGCATGGAAGCGCTCGGGCCCGATCGCCAGCATCGTGGACAATCCGATCGCCGAGTCCATCGAGTAGCGGCCGCCGACCCAGTCCCAGAAGCCGAACATGTTCGCGGTGTCGATGCCGAATTTCGAGACTTCCGCGGCGTTGGTCGACACCGCGACGAAATGCTTGGCGATCGAGCGCTCATCCCCTCCGAGTGCGCGCAGAAGCCACTCGCGCGCTGCCAGAGCGTTGGTCATGGTCTCGAGCGTGGTGAAGGTTTTCGACGCAACGATGAACAGCGTCTCCGCTGGATCGAGGTCGCGCGTCGCCTCGACGAAATCGGTCCCATCGATGTTCGATACGAACCGGAACGTCATGGTCCGCTCGCTGTAGTGCTTCAACGCCTCGTACGCCATGACGGGGCCGAGATCGGAGCCGCCGATGCCGATATTGACGACGTTTCGGACGCGCTGGCCCGTATGGCCCTTCCACGCGCCGTCGCGCACGCTGTCGACGAACGCCCGCATCCGATCGAGAACAGCGTGGACCTGCGGCACGACGTTCTCACCGTCGACGACGATCGAGGCGTTGCGCGGCGCCCTGAGCGCGACATGCAGCACGGCGCGGCGCTCCGAGACGTTGATCTTGTCCCCGCGGAACATCGCGTCGATGCGCTCGCGCACGCCCGACTGCTCAGCAAGGTGGACGAGCAGTTCGACGGTCTCGTCGGTGATGCGATTCTTGGAGTAGTCGAGGTAGACGCCAGCGGCGGCCACCGCCAGGCGTTCGCCGCGCCTGGGATCGTCCGCGAAGAGCTTGCGCAGATGGAGGGACGCGATCGCCTCGTGGTGGGCAAGGAGCGCCGCCCATGCTCGCCGTTTCGTGAGGGGCGCGATAGCAGAGTTCATTGTCGGCATCCTCCCCGACCTTTCAAGTTCACGCGCTGGCCAGAATCTTCCAGTGGCGTCTCTGGCTCCCCTTGCCTGCCTCCTCCTCCCAGGCGCGAAAGCCGCCTAGAAACGCGTTCGCGTTGTCGCCTGCGCGGCATCCAGCGGGCAGCACATCGAGGTGCTTCACGTTGCCACCGCCGAGGACCACGTCATCGGGCTCGAGGGCGGCGACGAGGCGCGCAATCACGTCTGCGACATGCTTGCGCCATTTCTTCTCGCCGTGAGCAATCAGACCGCGCAAGCCGACGTAGTCCTCGTACGTGCCTTTGCGATAGGGCAGATGTCCGAGCTCCATCGGCTCGATGAGGCCATCCACAATCATCGCCGAGCCCAGCCCGGTCCCGAAGCCGAGAAACAGCATCTTGCCGCCCTCGTAGCTGCCGAGCGCCTGCATCGCCGCGTCGTTCATCACCTTTACCGGCCGCTCGAACGCCTTCTCGAAGTCGAAGGCGACCCAGCCCGGCCCAAGGTTGTGCGGTTCGGCCACGGGCCTGTTGTGGATCACCGCCCCAGGGTACCCCACGGTTACGCGGTCGTAGTCCCAGTCATTTCCCAACGCCTTCACGCCTTCGACCATCTGCTTCGCAGTCAAGGCGGGGCCAGAAACAAACTCTCGGCGATCCTTCCGCCCGGTTGCTAGAAGTTTCACGTGGGTCCCTCCCACATCGACGGCCAACACGTTCATGGACCAAATCTCCCGATGGATGTTGGCGCAGGCTTCGTTCCGAGACTGACCTCAGGCAGCACTTGTTAGCGCCGCGCTCTTGGAGGCGATCACCGCCAGGAGTTCGTTCCAGGAGGCGACGAACGACTTCGCGCCGTCTTCCTGCAGCTTCGCGGCGAGCGTCTCGATGTCCACGCCGGCCTTCCCGAACGCGTCAAGCACAGCCTCGCAATCCCCCCCATCGCTGTTCAACAGCGAACCGAATTCGCCACGTTCGGCGAACGCCTTCAGGGTGTTTTCCGGCATCGTGTTGACGGTGAGGGGGGCGGCGAGCCCCTTCACATACAGGGTTGCCGGCGCCTTCGGATCCTTCGTGCCGGTGCTCGCAAACAACAACCGCTGCGGCCTAGCCCCCGCATTGAGGGCGCGCCGATATCGCGGTGAAGCAAGGAGGCTTGAATATGCCTTGTAAACACGCTGGCCGATTGCAATCCCAAGTTTGTCGTTGAGCGCCTCGGGCGCCTTGCCCGCAACCGCCACATCCCACCGGCTGATGAACAGTGAGGCAACCGAACCGACATTCGGATTCAGGCCTGCAGCAATCCGGCGTTCGACCCCGCGAAGATATGCGTCCGCCGCGGCAAGGTATTGCTCACGCGAAAATAGCAGCGTCACGTTGACTGGGACGCCCGCGAAGATCGTCTCTTGGATCGCGGGCAGCCCCTCCTTCGTGCCGGGAATCTTGATGAAGAGGTTGGAACGACCGGCCCGTCGGTGCAGGTCCTTGGCTTCGGCGATTGTCGTCTTGGTGTCGTGGGCGAGGAGGGGCGACACTTCGAGCGAGACCCAGCCATCAACGTGCGCGGTGCGCTCATGGATCGGCCGGAATAGGTCCGCCGCCTGCGTGATATCCTCCAGCGCAATCTCGAAAAACAGGTCCTCGCCCGACTTGCCGGCCTTGAGCCGCTCGCGAATCGCGGCGTCGTAAGAGCCGCTGTTTTTGATCGCGTGGTCAAAGATCGTAGGGTTGGACGTGAGCCCCGTTACGGTGAGCTCATCGATGTAGCGCTTGAGGACGCCGTTGGTCAGGAGGTCGCGTGTGATGTTGTCGAGCCATAGGCTTTGGCCGGCGTCATAGAGCTTCTTCGTCGCATTCATCGGTTGACCTCGGTTGCGTTGCGAGCCGTCGGCCTCCAAGGCCCGCGCCTTCGGGGGCTTCGTCCCGGACGGCGCCGTTGCGGAAAAGGCCAGGACAAAACTTTTAATTCTCACCGCCGTAATTCTTTTCCAGTTGCTTCGGTCGATCGAGGACTCGGACCTCCTCCACCCGACAAAAGATTCGGCGGCCCTTTCGCTTGCTCTCATGCCGGCCCATAAGACCAGCAAAAAGAGCAACGCTTCTTGGAGGAATCGATAGCTGTTTGAATAATCTTTCGGAGAGAAATTCATTTTGGCGCTTTTTGAGCCCATAGGACCGCTGCCCACACCGGCGGTCGGGGCCAAACCAGAGGCCGCCAGACCCGAAGGCTATGGTTCGCCTGGACTGCCGAAACCTTGCATCCTGAGCGCCCACTGATAGCCCACGACCGCTCCCTTCATCCGTGGCAGGATCAGCAGGCTCACCAACCCCGCCGCCGCAACCCAGAACGAGTTGACGACGATCAGCGGCGCTTGAGGCAGGATGTTGTCCGTAAAGAGAACGCCGGCCCCTATGACGTGGCAGACGATAAGAAGCGTGAGGTAAGCGGGCGCGTCGTCCGCCCGCTGCGGGCTCAAGTCCTCATGGCAGACGGCGCATTCCGGGCTCACCTCGAGATAAACTCTGAACATCGCCCCTTTGCCGCATTTCGGGCATCGGCCAAGGAAGCCACGCCAAAAGGCGTCCGTTTGAGCTTTGCTTGAGGGTGGATGCGACGATCCCGGCCGCGACACTATCTGGCGCTGTCATATTTTTTCCCTGCCCTGAGCCTGCCAAACCAGTGGAGAACGGGCGCACTGCGCAAACTGCCACCCCGAGGTTTGCTTCAAACGCGCTTGTTTTGGGGTGGCGGGGCCAAGCTTGACAGCGTTGACCCGCTCCTCCGTCTCGCCGCGGACTGCGAGAGTCGCTCGTCGCGAATTTTATGCAATCCGATCGACTATTTGTCCTCCTTCGCCACTACTTCGCTCAGTTCGCCTGTCGCCAAATCAAAAACAAATCCACGAATTACCACGTTCGAGGGAATCCACGGGTGCGACCTCAGTTTCAGCACTTGCTTTTGCGTCGCCCAATTTACGTCGGTATAGAAATGGAATTTATCCGGAGCGACTGCCCACACGCCACATTGGGTGTGAAGGTGCTCCTCGAATTCTTCCTCCGAAAACATCTCCATTCCACAGCCTGTGTGCCCGATGACCATGACCTCCCTCACGCCCAAAACGTGAATTGAAAACATCAAGGACCGCACAACATCTTCAGTCGCTGCCGTTCCGACGTTCCGAATCACGTCCGCATCGGCGGGTTTAATGTCCAGCCATTGGAGCAACTCGTTCAGGCGAGGGTCCATACACGTGAGAATTGCGACCTTTGGTGCTGGCTTCTGCGCCAGTGAAGGATCATGCCGCGCCGCTCTCTTCCGGTTCGCTGCGACCGCGCGTTCGATCAAGCTCATCTCGAATCTCCTACATCTGTACGGTCTACGGGAACTACGCAAACGAGGACCTCGACGCTGTAACGAGTCACTCGTTTTTGGATTAATCGGCGGACAAAAGATCCTGGTCGAACAACTCACGCCTCAGTCGCGTTCGACGGCAGCAAGGGCACGGAAGTCTGGGCGGTGCTCAGCGGAGACTGACCGGCGCTCGGCGGGCTCGGTAGTCACCACCCCGATGGCCGGCTAACCGCACCTGAGCCATCTTGGCCATCAATTTATTCGGGCGCGCCGCCAGGCTCCAGGAGGCGCTCCCACGATAGCGGTGAAAACTCTTGTTAGGTGACTTTGGTCGGCGAATCCGCAATCGATCGCAATCGCCGAGAGCGGAAGCTCGGAAGAGAGAAGCATTTCCTTCGCCGTCTCGACACGGCGCTTCGTGAGCCAACGGTGGGGCGAGTCCCCGGTCGTGCGTCGAAAGGCGGTGGCGAAATGACTGTCCGAAAGTCGACACTCATTGGCCAGCTCGCGCACCGATATCTGTTCTCCGAGACGGCTCTCCATCAGCTCCTTGCATCGTCGCTCTTGCCAGGGCGCGAGCTTTCCGCGCGACACGTTGGCGCAAAATCGCATTCCGCCGTAGGCGTAGGCAAAGTGCATGTTCAATGCGAGAACGACATGATCGAGAAACAGTTTACTCGAGCTTCCCGGATCACTGAGCGCGGGAACGAGGGCGGATCCGAGGTTGCTCACAGTGTGATCGATGTTCCCGTGCGGCCATGAAAGCGTATCGATATGCCGTGCTCCCTGCTCGTCAGCAAGTGCGTCCAGGGTGGCCCGCCTGACATAAAAGTGGAGGCAATGAAACGGGGTAGGAAAGAAAAAACGGGGATTGTCTCCCAAATTAAAAACGCTGACGCCTCCAGTCGGGTGGAAGCCGGTGTGCACGACCGCATCTCGTAGCCTCAGCTCATGGAACGGGAGATCTCTTAGGTGGACGGAGACGATGAAGGCCTTCTCGGCTGGGATTGGCGCCGACACCTCGGACAGGCCAACATCGCACCGCAAACTCGTGACCACGAGTTTGCTGCTGAGCAAGGTTTCAGCGCTCACACCTCGGCCGTCGTTTCCGCCGAGATAGGCTGCCATCCGAGCCCCGAAGGCTCCGCCTTCGAATTTCTCCCGACCCCGGGTGAGAGCGCCTGGCACATGGCTGCGCGCCGCCTCACGAATTGATCCGGATACGCTGGTCATTCGATGTACTCCTGAAGTAGGGGCAACTTTTCCGGAGTCGCCTTCGCTGCTCGCCTAGCTTCAAGGATCGAACCTTGCGAGACCAAACTGACGATGCGGAGGACACTGCCGATGACAACCACACAAGTAAAATCATCTCAGGGAATTCTCTATTGAACAAACGTGTTCCCGACACCTTCGTATCGGCGATAAGCGAGAATAACGACCGCTGCATTGTGTTTAGACTGCCGGTTAGCTGTGCGCCGACCCCTTGCTGTTTAAGGAGGCAGCCAGGCTGGGGATCGACACCCAGTCATCTTCGGCCACAAACCGGATGTGTCAGCGCGCTTGAGCAAGCGTTGTGGGATACCGGACGCGCTGTCTCGTCTCGGAATCAGGGCTGCCGCCGACCGATGACTTTGCTAGGGCAGCTCGAGTCCGGTTGGCGCTGAATGAGATAGAGCGAGGCGTTCGGCGAGACGACGATGGCGGGCGCGGCTATCATAGTTCGAGACGGGCGGTGACGCCCAAGCTTGGACCTTCATTCAGGGACCATGATCGTGCCTGCAAGCTACAACAGTAGCGAGGACGGCGCTCTCCAGGTGCTGTGGGAGGACGGAGAGCGCGTCTTCTGCAGAACCTGGCGCGAAGGCCCTTGGGGTCGCCGGCAGGAGTTCACTGCTGTGATCTGCGCCGGTGAGCGACCGGCCCCTGGCAGCATCAACAGGCTTACCCACGAATATGGACTTCGGGACCATCTCGACGCTGCGTGGGCGCTGCGGCCGCTGGATCTGGTGTACGAACGTGGGCAGGCAATCCTGCTCATGGAACCGGTACAGGGCTTACCGCTCGACCGCCTCATCGGGCGGCCGATGGAGGTCGGAAGATTCCTGCGGCTTGCCGTCGCCCTATCGGCTGCGCTTGGGCCGTTGCACCAACGTGGATTCATCCACAAGGACATCAAGCCGACGAATATCCTCGTGGATGTTGCGACCGAGCAGATCAGGCTGACGGGCTTCGGCATCGCGTCCCGGCTGCCACGCGAGCGTCAGGCCCCCGGGCCGCCCGAGGTCATCGCCGGGACGCTGGCCTATATGGCGCCCGAGCAGACAGGACGAATGAATCGCTCCGTCGATTCGCGCAGCGACCTCTATTCGCTTGGCGTGACGCTTTACGAGATGCTGACCGGGAGCCTTCCCTTTGCGGCCTCTGATCCGATGGAATGGGTGCACTGCCACATTGCAAGGCAGGCCATCGCTCCAGGTGAGCGGGCGAGCGGAATTCCTGAGGTGCTTTCGTCTATCGTGATGAAGCTCCTCGCGAAGACCGCAGAGGAGCGTTATCAAACCGCCGCGGGTGTTGAGGCCGACCTGCGTCGCTGTCTGGGCGAGTGCCAGTCGCACGGTCGCATCGATCCATTCCCGGTGGGCACGCGCGACGCTTCGGACCGATTGCTGATCGCGGAAGAGCTTTACGGGCGAGAGCGTGAGGTGGACGCCCTGCTCGCGTCCTTTGATCGGGTCGTGGAGCAAGGTACGTCAGAGTTCGTGCTGGTGTCAGGCTACACGGGTATCGGCAAATCGTCTCTGGTAAACGAACTTCACAGGGCCCTGGTTCCGCGACGCGGCCTGTTCGCATCAGGCAAATTCGACCAATACAAACGCGACATTCCCTATGCAACCCTGGCACAAGCCTTTCAACGGCTTGTACGCCCGATCCTCGCCAAGAGCGAAGCCGAACTCGGCCGGTGGCGGGAGACTTTTTTCCGTGCGCTTGAGCCCCACGGCGCCCTCATCGTCGACCTCGTTCCGGAGCTGAAACTCATCGTCGGAGAGCAGGAACCGGTCCCTGAGCTTTCGGCATCCGACGCCCAGCGGCGATTTCAGTCACTAATGCGGCGTTTCATCGGTGTCTTCGCGCGCCCTGAACATCCGCTCGTCCTGTTTCTCGACGACCTGCAGTGGCTCGACGCGGCTACTTTGGATCTGCTCGAGGATCTCCTCACCCAGGAGAGCGTTCCACACCTGCTTCTCATTGGCGCCTATCGCGACAACGAGGTCGATACCTCTCATCCGCTGATGCGTAAAATCCGCTCGATCAAGGCGGCCGGCACGTCGTCCGTCGAGGAGATCACGCTAGGCCCGCTCGATGCCCAACACGTTTCGCGGTTGATCGCGGACGCGCTGCACTGTGAAACGGATCGGGCGGGGGATCTGGCTCAGCTTATTTTACATAAAACAGGCGGTAATCCCTTTTTCATCCGTCAGTTCCTGTCGACATTGACCGATGAAGGTCTGATCGCGTTCGATTCTGTGCATTTGCGCTGGTCGTGGGATCTCAAGCGCATACACGCGAAGGGTTACACCGACAATGTGGCTGACTTGATGATCGGCAAACTCGTCCGGCTTCCTGATGGAACCCAGCAGGCGCTGCAACAACTGGCCTGTCTCGGTAACATCGCGACCACCGCGATGTTGGCTATCGTTCACGACACTACCGAGCAGGAGCTCCACGCCAAGCTCCTTGAGGCACGTCGCCAGGAGTTGGTCGATTTCCTCGAGAGCTCCTACCGGTTCGTCCACGATCGCGTCCACGAGGCTGCTTATGCGCTGATCCCGACCGAGCGGCGCGCCGCCGCGCACCTGCGGATCGGCAGGATGCTGGTCGCGCATACGCCTCCGCACAAGCTGGATGAGGCCATTTTCGAGATTGTCAACCAACTCAACCGTGCATTGTCCTTGGTGACGGCGCCGGAAGAACGCGTGCAGCTGGCCGAATTCAATCTGCTTGCCGGCAAGCGCGCCCTAGCCTCATCCGCCTATGTATCCGCATTAAATTACCTGACCACGGGCGCCGCGTTGCTGACGCAGGATAGTTGGGGGCAGCATCGCGAACTCAGCTTTGCCCTGGAGCTGGCTAGGGCGCATTGCGAGTTCGCGTCGGGAACGGTCGCGGATGCCGAAAAGCGTTTGCGCAGGCTGTCCGTTCTTGCCGTCACGACGGGAGAGCGCGTCGCGGTGGCGTGCCTGCAAGTCGATCTTTACCAGGGAATCAATCGTAGCGATGAGGCAGTCGCCGTAGGTTTGCGTTCGTTACGACGCCTGGGCATCGACATTCCGGAGCATCCGACTGAAGCCGATGCTCGACGCGCCTACGATGGCGTCTGGACCCGGCTGGGTAGTCGCGCGATCAAAGATCTCGTCAATCTGCCGCTCATGAGCGACCCGGATTCGCTGGCGGCTCTGGATCTTCTGACCCGAGTTGCGGTCCCGGGGCATTACTTTGACTCCTGGTATCTATTCGCAGTGGCTGTTTGCACCGCTGTTAGCTTAGGACTCGAGCGAGGTCACAGTGAGGCATCATGTATCGCCTACGCGCAGCTGGGCACGTTGGCAACCCACTTCGGCCAGTTCGACGCCGGCTACCACTTCGGACGGTTGGGGTGCGATTTGGTCGAGCGGCCGGGACTGCAGCGCTTTCAAGCCAGGACATTCGAGACCTTCGGTTTTGGCGTGCCTTGGACTCAGCATGTCCGAAAGGGGCGCAAGTTCCTATTTCGCGGCTTCGACCTCGCCAGCCGGATGGGTGAAATCAGTTACGCGGGATACGCTTGCGGCCAGCTCACCACCAACTATCTCATGGCCGGCGACCCGTTGATCGAGGTTCAGGAGCAAGCCGAACACGGGCTTGCGTTTGCCCGCAAAGTCGGCTTCGGAACGATCGAGGGTTGGATCCTGGGCCAGCTCGGTCTCATCCGCAGCCTGCGGGGACTGACTGCCCGTCTCGGCGCCTTCGACGACCACGTGTTTCGTGAAAGTGACCTCGAGCGTGATCTGGCTGGCAAGCCGGCGCTGGCGCTCCCGGAATGTTGGTACTACATCCGCAAGCTGCAGGCACGTTTCCTCGCTGGTGAATACGTGGACGCCCTGCAGGCCGCCGCCAGGGCGCAACCAATGGTCGGGGGCACCCTATCTCTTTTAGAGGTCGTTGAGTACCACTTCTACGATGCGCTTTGCCATGCGGCAGTCCATGATTCTGCCTCGTTTGAGGACCGCAAATATCATCGCGCGAGGCTGACGGAACACCTCGAGAAGCTCGACACCTGGGGGCTCCATTGCCCCGAGAATTTTGCCAACCGGGCGGCGCTCGTCGGTGCGGAGGCAGCCCGGATCGAGGGGCGAGACGCCGATACCATGCGCCTGTACGAGCAGGCTATTCGCTCGGCCCACGACCATGGTTTCGTGCAGAACGAGGCTGTGGCCTATGAAGTGGCGGCTCGGTTCTACAGCGCGCGCGGCTTCGAGACATTCGCCGGCGCCTATCTACGCAAAGCCAGGGACTGTTATCTCCGCTGGGGCGCCCACGGCAAGGTGCGGCAGCTCGATCGGCTTTATCCACATTTAACCACTCCGAACGCGCAACATCCCACCGCGATGCTTAGCTCTCCCGTCCAACATTTGGACGTCGCAAGCGTCGTCAAGGCCTCTCAGGCCTTGTCCAGCGAGATCGAATTGCCGAAGCTGATCGAGCGGCTGATGACGATCGCGCTCGAGAATGCAGGCGCGGATCGCGCCCTTTTAATACTGCCGGCGGGGGATGAATATCTGGTTCAGGCGCAGGCGCAGGCGACTGGCGATCAGATCGAGGTCACGATGCGCCAAATGCCGATTACCGGGATTGAATGCCCCGAATCCGTGGTCCGCTATGCCATCCGAACGCAGGAAAGCATCCTCCTCAATGATGCGTCGGCCGACAAAGTGTATTCAGAGGACGAATACGTCAAGCGGAAGCGCTCAAGGTCCGTACTGTGCCTGCCAATCGTCAAGCAGGCTAAGCTGGTCGGCGCACTTTATCTTGAGAACAATCTGACTACGTTTGCCTTCACGCCGGACCGGGTTACAGTGCTGCAGTTGCTGGCTTCGCAAGCCGCGATTTCACTTGAGAACGCTGCCCTCTATTCAGATCTGCAGCTCCAGGCTGAGCTGCTGCAGCGTCTTCCTGTATCCGCCTGGACGCTCAAGCCTGATGGGAAACCTGACTTCGTGAATCAAGTTTGGCTCGAATATTCCGGTCAGAGCCTCGATTTCGTCCGATCGCATCCCGAGGCCTGGTTAACGGCGGTCCACCCCGAGGATCGCGATGCAGCATCGAGGGCCTTTTGGGGCGGAGTACGCTCGGAACAGGGTTTTGCCATGGAAACCCGCTCTCTCCGCGCTCGGGACGGGACCTATCGCTGGCATCTCAATCAGGCCGTGGTCTTGCGCGATTCAGAAGGAAAGCTGCTCAAATTCGTCGGTACCACCACCGACATCGACCACCAGAAGCGTGCCGAAGACGCGCTACGCCAGGCACAGGGCGATATCGCACGCATGAACCGGGTGACAACCATGGGAGAGTTAGCAGCATCCCTGGCTCATGAAGTCAGTCAACCGATCAGTGGTGTTTTGACCAACGGCAACGTCTGCCTGCGAAAGCTCAGGAGCGATAAAGGCAATCTCGATGAGGTGCGCGTGGCAGTCACCAGAATTGTGAGAGATGCACAACGCGCAGCTGATATTATTGGCAGAATCCGCTTACAATTCCAAAAAACCTCCCCGGAACAAGAGAATCTGGATGTAAACGAGATCATTCGAGAAATCATTGCCCTCCTGCGCGGCGAGGCAGTGCGATACAACATATCGGTCCGGACGGAACTGGCAGCCGAACTTCCTCAGATCGTCGGAGATCGCGTGCAATTGCAGCAGGTCGCGATGAATCTATTTGTCAACAGCATCGAAGCGATGAAGGACGTTGATGGCGTACGGGACATGGTCATCCAGTCGCAGCGAACTGAAAACCAGCAGATTCTTGTTTCGGTCAAGGATACCGGCATAGGGCTTCCGCCACAAATCGTGGAACAGATTTTCGATCCGTTCTTTACAACTAAATCCCACGGCACTGGCATGGGGCTTCGCATCAGCCGCTCAATCATTGAGTCTCATGGTGGGCGATTATGGGCGGTCAGTTCCCCTGGGCATGTCGCAACTTTTCACTTTAGTCTGCCCGCCGCGAGTCCAGCATAAAGATAAATCCAGCCTGTATTTGCTATTAGGCACCAAGGCGGCGATCGAGTGGTGACGCGGCCCTGCATTGCAGTACGGCGCCGTCGATCCTTCTCCCGACGTTGGCGGTTGCGCGTGATCACGCGCTTGCCGGACGATCGAGATAGAAAAGGCGTGCCCACCAAACTACGTTCCGTCAGCAGGTGACGGACACGCTCTCCTGTTCGGCGAACGCGCGATCGACTTCGTCGCGCAACAGCGAGGTCAATTCGACGCGCAACGCGAGCGGGGCCGGCGACGTCAGATCCCGCGGTCGCGGCAGGTCGATCGGGACGACCGTCTTGATGCGGCCGGGCCGCGCGGTCAACACCACGACGCGGTCGGCGAGCGCGATAGCCTCGTCGATATCGTGGGTGACGAACAATACCGAGGCCTTGCTGACATCCCAAACGTCGAGCAGAAACCCCTGCATCTTGACGCGGGTCTGGACGTCGAGGGCGGCGAAGGGTTCGTCCATCAGGAGGACTTTGGGCTGCATGGCGAGCGCGCGCGCGACGGCGACACGCTGACGCATTCCGCCAGAGAGTTCGTCGGGACGCTTTTCGAACGCATCGGAAAGCCCCACCCGTCCCAGCACCTGACGCGCCGTCTCTTTACGTTGTTCGATGGGCACGCCGCGCAGGGAAAGGCCGAAGCCGACATTCTGCCAGACATTCAGCCATGGGAACAGCGAAGTCTCCTGGAAGATCAGGCTGCGCTCGGGCGCGGGTCCGGTGACGGGTTCCCCGTCCGTGCTGATCGCGCCCGAGGTCGGTTGTTCGAGCCCCGCGATGAGATTGAGCAGCGTGCTCTTGCCGCTGCCGGACGGGCCGAGCAGAACGACGAACTCGCTGGGGTAGATCTCAAGAGATATGCCGGTCAACGCTTCATGCGCGCGAGCGCTACCCGCGTTCCACACCTTGCCGACGCTGACGCAGTTCACCGCAGGCGCCGCGCCTTTCAATCGTGGCCGCTCACCCACCGCTCAGCCCTCCCTGGCCCTTGGGAAGCCAGAACAGCACCCGCCGCTGTAGCAGCCGCAGCGCAAAATCGAAGGTGAAGCCTAGCAGACCGATGATGACGATGGTGAAGTAGACGAGCCCGGGGTTGAACGTGTTGCGGGCCATCGAGATGATCTGTCCGAGCCCGTAGCTTACGCCGGTCGCCTCGGCGACAAGCACCACCATCCACGCGCCGAACAGGTTGAGACGGAGCACCAGGAGCAGGCCCGGCAGGATCGCGGGCAGGATCACGCGGGTGTAGATCTGTCGCTTGCTGGCGCCCATGGTGCGCGCGACGTTGATGTAGTTGCGATTGACCGCGTCGATCTGCGTGATGGTGGCGAGCGTCATCGTGAAGAACAGGGCGATGAACACCATGAAAATCGCCGGCCCGTTGCCGATGCCGAACAGGAAGATCGCCACCGGCAGCCATGCGACGGGCGAGACGGGAGCGAGCAAGGTCACAGTCGGAAGCACCAGCTTGCCGAACAGACCGCAATAGCGGATCAAAACCCCCATGCAAAGGCTGGTGATCGCCGCAATCGCGAGGCCGGCGAGCACCCGCATCGTCGATGAGGCCATGGTGATGACGACGGCGCCGAAGGGCGTCGGACCGGAATTGGGATCGACGCCGATCTCCCAGCGTTTGGCAGTGTTGAAGTTCTTCGCCTGCCCGGCTAAGTCGCCGAGGAAGATGTGCGGAGGCGGAAACAAGCGATGATCGGCGGCGCCGATATACCAGAGGAATTCCCACAAACCGGCGAACAGCGCAACCGACAGCAGGCCCCAGCCCAGTTCAGGCCCATGCTTTCGCATGAATTCGATCGTCTTACCGAACAAGGAGGCGGCGAACTCCGGAGCGCCGGCGACTTTCCTGTCGACGCCGATCTTGTCGCTGATCGCAGTCACGTAATAACTCGAGCCGATTTGTATTTCAGCTTGGCGTAAACCTCTGGAACCTCGGCGATCGCCGCCTCGAGATAGCTCCAATCGATCGCATCCTTGCCCGGCTTCTTCTTGATGTAGCCCATCGCCATGACCGAATCGACACGGTTCAGTATAAAGTGCGTCTGTGCTCTCTGATCGACCTTCGGCGGCTGGGCCTTTGCGCCGATCCGCGCCTCTTCGAGCGAGGTCTTGTAGTAGGTGCCGATGAGCTCCTTGAGCATTCCCTCGCGATCCTGCTCCCAGAGCAGCTGGGCCTTCAACATCGCCTTGATCAGCGCCTTGGCGCTCTTGGGGTCCTTCGCGAGCAGAGCCGTGCTCGCGGCGAGCACGCAGTCCGTATATTCCGGTCCATAGATGTCGACACCGTCGGACAGCAGGACCGAACCTTTCACGTCGCGCAGGAGCGCCGAGCCATAGGGCTCGATAGTGGAGGCGATATCGATCGAGCCGGCCTTGAACGCGGCCACCATGTCGCCGATCGAGTCCATGTAGCGGACGGTCACGTCCTTGTAGGCGACGCCGTTCTTCTTCAGCCAATCGTAGGGCAGCACTTCGAGCGTGTTATTCTGGAAGGTTCCGAGCGTCTTGCCCTTGAGCTTGGCGGGCGTGTCGAGCCCGGGCTGGGCCACGATGTAGACGCCCTGGACGCCGCCGCCGGCGACGATCTTGACCGGCGCGCCGGCGTCGTAGAGAGCGAGGAAGTTCGTGTAGGGCAGCACGCTGACATCTACCTGTCCGGCGCCGAGGAAGGTGATCTGATCCGCGAAGGAAGGGGTATTGACGAATTCGAGCGTCAGTCCGTCGTCCTTGGCGAGTTGACGCGCGTGCGTGATGAAGAAAGCGACGTTGCAAAAGCCGCTGCCGTAGGTTCCTTTGATGGCCGCCGCGGCGAGGGCCGATCCGGGCGGACCCATCATCCCGCCCGCCGCGATCGTAATCGTTCCCAGTGCGCTCGCTTTCAGGAACGATCGTCGGTTCAAGGCGGTCATCGCCGGAATCGCCACGCCCAGGTTGCGATGACAATCACACACGAAGCCTCTCCTGTTGCAGTTTGCGCTCACGCGTGACGGCGGTCGGAGGCGCTACGAAATCGCAAGGTCTCCGCCTGGGACGACTTCCGACCGAAATCGTCGCAAGCTGCATCCCATGACGAACCGCCGCCCGATCTCCTTTCGAATTCGGCGCGGGCGAAAGCGCCAAAGCCCGTGTTCACGCCCGCGAAGAGGGCCAGCGAGCGCAACGCCACGGTGATCGCCAGACAAAAGATTCGCCACTTGATGGGCGAAGGTCTATTGGACCTTGGTGTCGGTCTACCGGGAGCAGGAGGCTGTTTCGTGTGATAGCCCGCGCGCATTGCCATCTTGGGATGCCGCGCTGCCGCCGACCGATGACTCCGGTGCTTTGAAGTTTTAAATAGCGCACCAACGGCTTTAGCAACTCAAACCCGATTGGCGCTCAATGAAACATAGCGCGCCGTTCGGCGAGACGACGATGGCGCGGCGCGGCCCTAATTGTTTGAAAACGGGCTGGATCTGCTCCGAAACGCCCAGGACGCAATGAGCGCGGTCCTGACCGGCCGAAACGATTGATGATCAGAACGGCCATGAGCCAGCCCGATCACGTGACGCTCGCGGTGCAGGACTCTGGTCCAGGCGTGGACCCGGCCGGCCTGGAGCGCATCTTCGACGCCTTTTACAGCACTAAGCCCGACGGTCTGGGGATGGGCCTATCCGTCTGCCGCGCGATCGTCGAAGCGCATAGGGGCAAATTATGGGCGACCTCGGGCGTGCCCCATGGCGCCGTCTTTCAGCTGACGCTCCCCGTGAGCGCCGACAACGAATCCGTTCGGAGTCTCTTCGCCTTTCCGGGCTCAAATACGTCTTGAGTCGATGCCGCGTTCCAAGCCGGCTGAGGTGACCGGCCTGCAGTTGTCCGCTTGCGCCACCAAAACAACTCCGTGCGAGGGACCGCCTGTAGCGGATCAGGCTGCCGCTTGAATGCGCGGGCAGGCGACTTCAGTGGTAACCGATGTCGCTGCGCACTTTCCCGCGGAACACCCAGTATGACCAGGCCGAGTACATCAGAATGACCGGGAGCAGGAACAACGCGCCGACCAGCAGGAAAGCTTGCGTGCTCGGTGATGACGCCGCCTCCGACAGTGTGAAATCGTAGGGGACGATCATCGGCCACAGGCTGATCGCGATGCCGAGATAGGACAAAAGGAAAAGCAGGATCGCCGCGATAAAAGGCGAGGCGTCGGACGAGCCGGTCAGCGCCCGCCATTCCCAGACGACAACCGCCAGAGTGGCGATTGGCACCGGCCAAAGGTAAAGGATATGCGGCACGGAGAACCAACGCTCGGCGATTTCTTGCTCCATCAGCGGCGTCCATAGGCTGACCATGACGATACCTGTGACGACTCCAATCAGGCACAGCCGACCCTGCCGTCTCGCCCATTCCCGCAAGGCGCCTTCCGTCTTGATGACGAGCCAGCCGGCGCCGAGCAACCCGTAGCCGAAGAGAAGGGCCAGCCCCGTCAATAGGGAAAAGGGCGTCAGAAAGTCGAAGGACGTCCCGCTGAACTCCCGCCCTTCGACTCGGAAGCCCTGAATGAAGGCGCCGAGCACGATCCCTTGCGCGAAAACTGCGACGAAGGAACCAACTTGGAAGGCGCGGTCCCAGAAGGCACGGCGGATGTGATCCTGAAAGCGAAACTCGAAGGCGACGCCACGGAAGACGAGCGCGATCAGCATCACCAGGATCGGGAAATACACGGCGGGTATGATGACGGCGAAAGCCAGCGGAAACGCCGAGAGCAGGGCGACGGCGCAGAAGACTAGCCAGGTCTCGTTGCCGTCCCAGATCGGCGCAATCGCATTCATGATCAGTTCGCGGTCGGCCGCGTTTGGCGCAAAACCGTGCAGCATGCCGACGCCGAGATCGAAGCCGTCAAGCACGACATACAGGATGACGCCCAAGGCGATGAGCGCAGTCCAGACATCGACGAAACTGAGGGCGGGCTGGGTCATGCGACCTCCTCGGATTGAACCGGCGACGGCAGTTGGCGAACGGGCAGTTGCGGGCGCCCCGCCTCGATTGGCGCCGCGGCCTTTGGCGCCGGGCCTCTGCGTACGAGGTTGAGCATGTAGAGGAAGCCCGTCGGGTAAACGACGAGGTAAGCAACGGCATAGACCAGCAGCGACACCAGCACGTCATGCCCGGCGAGCGACGGGCTAACCGACTTCGCCGTTCGCAACAGGCCGTAAACAGTCCAGGGCTGCCGGCCCACCTCGGTGGTCGTCCACCCGGCCAGCACCGCGACAAAGCCAATCGGGATCGCGACCTGGCACACCCGTAAGTACCAGGCGCTGGTGAACAGCTTCTGGCGATAGCGCAGCCACCAGCCTGCGGCCACCAACAGCAACATCAAGACGGCGAGACCGACCATGATGCGGAAGGCGAAAAAGACAATTGCAACTGGTGGCCGCTGGTCGGCGGGAAAGTCCTTGAGTCCGCGAATGACGCCGTGGAGCGAGTGGGTCAGAATGAGGCTGCCGAGATAGGGCGCCTCGATCGCGTAATCGTTTCGCTCCCGGCTCTGATCGGGAAGCGCGAACAGGGTAAGGGGCGCCTCGGAACCGGTGTTCCAGCGCGCCTCGATCGCAGCAAGCTTGGCGGGCTGGTACTGGCGTGTATTCAGGCCATGTTGATCGCCGATGAACATCTGCAGCGGCACGAGCACGGCCAATAGGCCGAGAGCAGTCGTGATCATGACCCGGCCCTCGTCGAGAAACAGGCCGCGCCTGAGCGTATAGGCGCCAACGCCCAGCACAACGAACCCGGTGGTCACATAGAAGGCAACGACAGTGTGGGCGAACCTGTAGGGGAAGGACGGGCTGAAGACGATCCGCAGCCAATCCGTCGGATAGAACCGGCCGTCGATGACGGCGTACCCGACCGGCGTCTGCATCCAACTGTTGGCCGCGAGGATCCAGAAGGAGGAAAAAAGCGCGCCGAGCGCGACCATGGCGGCCGAGATAAAATGCGCCCAGGGCGGCACCAAGGCCCGGCCGAACAGCAACACGCCAAGGAACGCCGCTTCGAGAAAGAAAGCCGTCAGCCCCTCGTAAGCCAAAAGTGGACCGATAATGTTTCCTGCGGCATCGGACAGGCCGCTCCAATTGGAGCCGAACTGGAACGGCATTACGATCCCGGTCACCACCCCCATGCCGAATGCGACTGCGAAGATCCGAATCCAGAAGTTCGAGACTTGGAGATAGACCGCGCGCCCGGTGAAGAGATGCAGCCCTTCGAGCAGGGCGATGTACGAGGCGGCGCCGACGGTAAACGCCGGCAGCAGGATGTGCCAGCCGATTACCCAGGCGAACTGGATTCGTGAAAGCAGGACCGGATCGAGCGTCATCAGAAGACTCCCTGGATCGGCGAACATGCCTACGGACGAACAGATACGACCTCGATTTGCGCGTCGAACGCTTGAGCTCAGTGGCCGCGGGGCGGGGTATTCATGGCGGGCGCGAGGCCGGGGTTGATTTCTGCGGGATTGAGAGGGGCCACGGGTTCGGGGGTGGGAAGAATTGCGGTTGCGCCTCTCTCGTTGCTGATCCACGTCACGCAGCCTGGCGACGGGCGCGGAGCGCCGACGATGTCCGCCAGATGATCCCTGAGGCCCGCGAGACGCTGACGCAGCCAGCCGCCGCCTTCTTGCACCGCGGCGTCGCGGATTGTCACCGTCGCAGTCATCCCCGAAACGAGCGGGACGCCAGGAGGAACGTGCGTGATCCGGATGCGCACCGGCACGCGTTGCGCCAGTCGCACCCAGGTGTAGACCGGATCGACATTCGGCAGCCCTTGAATGCTCGGCGCGGCGTTGGAGACGCTGATGCCGCGGGTGATGCTCTCGACCCGCCCGATGATCGGATCACGGTAGCCCATGAGCTCCGCTTCGGCGCGGTCGCCAATGCAGATATGCGCCATCTTGGTTTCCTCGAAATAGCCGTCGATCCAGTAACTGTCGGCGTCGATCACGGAGATGTTGGTCGCGCCCGCATGGGCGTAATCGCCCACCCGCAAGAGAAGGTTGGTGACGTAGCCGTTCACCGGACTGCGCACCTGCGTGCGCTTCAGGTTGATGTCGGCCTGTTCAACCTGCTGCTGGGCCCCCTCGAAGGCCGCCTGCGCCTGGGTCGCATAACCCACGTATAGCTGCTGTTCCTCCGGTGTCGTGGAAAGGTTGGTGAGGTGCTGCCGGCGCTCGGCCTGCATTCGCTTGACCTGCAGATCGGCGGCCTTCTCCCGCAGTTCTGCTTTGGCGATGTCGAGCGCCACCCGAAAATCGAAGGGATCGATGACGTAGAGCACGTCGCCCTGGTGAACGTATTGGTTGTCGACGACCCGGATTTCCGTGATCTGCCCTGACACCTGCGGCGCCACGTCCGCGACCTGCACGCGAACGCTACCGTCCCTCGTCCAGGGCGCGGTTATGTAGTAGTCCCAGATCAGCATGGCCGCGAGCGCGGCCACGGCGAGGATGAGCAAGGTCGCCGTCGTCTTGAGCGTGGCCCGAGCGAAACGAACCATGCGACCCGGGCCTTCGGACAACGGCGCTTTAAGTGTCGGTTTTGGCTCGGCGCCTGGACGCTCATTCGGATACGCGATCGGCGACCGCCCTTGCCATACAGCGCCAGCCTCCTTGCACTGCGTTGATGAAGCGACATAAGGGACAGAGCGACCGGCCGCGCCCGGGCTGGGCTCGGCGATTTTTATTTTCGTTTGATCGTGTAAGATCGGGTCCGGCAAAGGGACGCCTCCTCTAGAACAGCACGATCACCAGTGTGAGGATCATGACGTAGAGACTGAGTTCCGCGACCGCGGGATTGCTGAAGGCGCGGTCGAAGGCGACGAGGTGGAGCAAGGGACGCAGAACAGCGAAGATTGCGATGGCGGCGCCCGCGTAAATCACGAACGGAGCGACGAGCACCCCGCCGATCGTCAATTCGGGGAAGCTGTGCATCATGAGGTCGTCGCCTTTTGTGGATCGAGGCGAAAGGGGCTGACGTCGAGCAGGAACGCGGCCCAGATCAATTCCAGGTTGGCCGCACGAGCCGCTGCCTGACCATCATCGTCGAGCCGAGTCGCCGCACTCGCCAGCTCCGCGACGGCTTGGCGCAGCCCAACCGGCGCGCCGGCTGCCAGGGCTAGGTATCCGCCTTGAACCAGGCGCCGCCCTGTGCGAGCGGACAGTTCGGCAAGCGTCGTCCGGACTCGTCGCGCCGCCGCCGCGCATCCGAAGATGTCGAGAGCCTGACTGAGGTCGTCACGCCGTTCATCGCCGTCGGCGGGCTTTAGAGCGGCCAGTTGCCCGATCCGGTCCGCGTCGCCGAACAGATCCTCGTCGTCCAGGCGCCGGGACCGGCCGCCAGCGAAGAGGTCGCGCATCTCTGCCTGCGCCGATGTCAGGAACCAGCGCCGCCGCAGCGCGTCGGTCGTCGGGAGGACGGTCCGCAGAGGGACGAACAGCAGGATGGCCGCCGTGATCGCCATCAAGCTGGAGTAGAGATAGGCCTCGGGGTTGTAGCTTTGCGGATTCGCCGGGGAGAGGATCACGGGGACGAAGACGAGGACCAGGAACCCCTGCTTCGTTGACAACAGTGCGGCGAAGAGGACGCTCGGCGCCATGGCGATCGCCAGAAGGGGAAACTGGTCGACTCCGTCGAGGATCAGGAACTCCGTCACGCCCGCAAGCAGCGCGGCGGTCACCATCGCGATAACCGCGCTGCGTGCGAAAGCATGCAGGTTCAGGTTGTTGGCGCTGAGCGCTACGATGCTCCCGGCCACGGCGAGGCCCTGCGAGGCGTACGGCCAGCCGCCGAGGGACAACAAAATCGCGGAGATCAGCACCGCCAGACACCCGCGCAGGCCGTTTCGCAGGGCCGCCCGCCGCGATCGGTAGATGGGCGCATGGATGCGCCGCGGGGGACTGTGGCCTGCCTGCAGGTCCTCTATGGCGGTCTGCGCGCGCTGGTTCTCGATCAACAAGTCGAGGCCATGTCGGGCGAAAAGCGCGTCGTATGGGTCGGCGTCGCCGTCGTCCGCCTGACGCCGCAAGCCGAGTTGCAACACACGGCTCTCCTCTCCGAGCGCATCGGCGAGAGCCCCGCCAAGCTCGCTGCGGAGAGATGGCAAGGTCTCAACGGGCAGCAATGACAATGCGCGCGCCGCGCCGACCTCGGCGACCAACGCCACCGCGGCGCTCCGGGCGGCTGCGCCTCGCGCCCTGCCGTCGCTCAATTCGGCAGGAAGAGCCGTGATTTCGGGATGAAGAGCGGTGATCTCACGCAGCAGGTTCGCCAAGTTGGTCGCGGGCGCAGCCTCGCCGCGCAGTGCGGCGAGCGCGAAGGCGCGCACCCGCTGATGCGCGGCCGTGAGCTTGCGGAGCACGTCCGGATATACGTTTGGGGCGCCGAACACTTCGCTGACGAGGACGAGCGCCGCTATTCCCACCACGATCGCCGCGCCGCGGTTGACCCCAGCCGAGAAAATGTTCTCTGGGGAATCGATCTGCGGCACACTGACCTGGGCGATCGTGTAACCGCACAGAATAGCGGCGTACGCCCTGTTGCTGTCCAAGACGCCGGCGGCGTAGACACAGAGTCCGAGGCACCCCGCGACGCCGATCACGAACAACACGCGACTCTGCGGGAACAACCCCCCGATCGCCAGCGAAGCGACAACCCCGATGAAGGCGGCGAGGACCCAGTAGACGGCCCGTTGGTAAGTCTGCCCTCGAGTCTGCTGGGAGAGAATGCTGACCGTGACCGCGGCGGACCAGGCGCCGTCGAGCTGCATCCAGAACGCTGCGTACAGCGCCACCGTCATGGCGGCCCAGGTCCGCAATGCGAACCCCCAGGCGGACAGCGGGAACCCGCCTATGGCGATTGCCGGACGCGCAGGCGCATCGGCTACACTGGCTTCACTTGAGGGCATACTTCACTCGAGTCTTCCGACAACCAGTCGTTGGATCGTGTCGAACTCCGATATGTCGATGCCACCAAATTGACAGCAAATCCATTGTACGATGGTCTCGCTGATACTTTGAGATTCTTCCGAAGACGAAGGCCTCTCACGCTTCCCTCCATAACGCCTCAGACAACGAGCCAGTTTACCTGCGCAACACAATAGCGGTACTGTTGCTCAGAAGGCATGGCGCCGCACACGTCGCGGGACGCTCTGGACCCCGACTTTCGCACCTGCAACCGCGCCAATCAGGAAAACCCAGCCGACAGGGCCACCTACCTCGGCGGCAAATCTCGGCTTCCGCCGCTTACAAGAGGCCCTTCACAGCCTCAACGATGTGCCGCGCAGAAATGCCGAACGCATCGACAAGTTCGTCCGGTTTGCCGGAATGCGGCAGGCCGTTCACGGCCAGCAGTTTGAATTTTGCGGGCGCTGCGCCCGCCGCGGCCAGAGCGTGCAAGACGCCTTCGCCCAATCCGCCCTCCGGCCAATGATCTTCCACCGTCACCAGCCCCCCGGCCGTCGCGCCGACTTCCGCGGCCAGCGCCTGGCTGTCCAGAGGCTTCACGCAGTAGAGATCAAGCACGCGAACAGCGATCCCGGCTGCCTTCAATTGATCCGCGGCCTTCAGCGCTTCGTGTAGCGTCACGCCGGCGCCGATGACCGTCACCTTGTCCTTCGCGCCGTTGCGCAGCACCTTGAAGCCGGGAATGGGGAATTTCTCGTCGTTCGCATAGAGGATCGGCATTTTCGGCCGCGAAGTGCGCAAGTAGTTGACGCCCGGGCGCTCGGCCATCGCCTCCGTCAGGCGCTCGGCCGACACCGCATCGCTCGGATAGAGAACGGCCGAGCCATGCACCGCGCGGAACATAGCGATATCCTCGAGCGCCATCTGCGACGGACCATCCTCTCCGATCGAAACGCCGCAATGCGATCCGCACAGATTGATGTTCGCGCGGCTGATGGCAGCCATGCGCACGTTGTCGTAGGCCCGCGAAAGGAAACAGGCGAACGTGTCAGCAAAGGGCGTTTTCCCGCGCGCCTGCAATCCCACCGCGACGCTCACCATGTTCTGCTCGGCGATATATCCTTGCCAGAAATGGTCCGGGTATGCTTCGGCAAACACCTGCGAAAATGTCGAGTTCTTGACGTCGCCCGATATCGCCACGACGTGGGGGTTCGCAGCCCCGAGCCGCTTCAGCGCGAAGCCGTACGCCTCGCGCGTCGCAACCATCGCATCTTTGGCATAGTCCGGCGCCGCGGGACGAGCGCACTCAGGCGGCTTCGGCAGCGATGTTCGCGCAAACGATTTTCCCGCATCGGGCGGGACCGTCGGTCCGCCGCCTTTTTCCTTGATCGCGGCGGCAAGCTGTTCCTTCGACAACGGCTTGCCATGCCAATTCAGCTTATCGGCGACCAGGCTGAAGCCATGGCCCTTGATCGTTCGCGCCACGATGGCCTGCGGCCGCCCCTTGACGCTCCGCGCGTAATCCAGCGCGGCAAGCACCGCGGCCACGTCATGCCCATCAATCACCTGCGTGTCGAAACCTTCAGACTCGAATTTCAACCGGTAACGTTCCATGTCGTGCTCGTACATGGTCGGCTCGCTCTGGCCGAGCCGGTTGATGTCGGCAATCACGGTCAGATTATCCAGCTTGTAATGCGCAGCGAATGCCGCCGCTTCCCAGATCTGCCCTTCCGCCAATTCGCCATCGCCGGTGAGCACGTAGACGCGCGTCGGGCTCTTATCCAGTCGCGCGCCGATCGCGAGGCCCGAGCCGACAGAAAGTCCTTGGCCCAACGACCCTGTCGCGGCGTCCACGCCATGAATCTTCGGCGTCGGGTGGCCCTCTAGCTCGCTGGTGAACTGCCGCAGCGTCATCAGCCGCGAAACCGGAAACACGCCCGCCTCCGCGAGTGCGGCATACAGCAATGGCGCAGCGTGGCCTTTCGAGAGCACGAAACGATCGTTGTCATTCGAGTTCGCATTTTTCGGATCGAACTTCATCGCATGAAAAAATACTCCGGCCACCAGCTCGGCGGCGGACATGCAGGAAGTCGGATGTCCCGAGCCGGCGGCGGTCGTGGCCATCATCGAATAGATGCTCAACAGCTTTGCTTTTTCCCCGATGGCGCTCACGGCGCCGGTGGAATGGTCTGCGGGCCAAGGCGCGCTCATGTCGACTCCTTTTGAATTCGAAAGTTGGCGCCGTTCGATGCACCGTTCGCATACGACCCTCTGTCGAGGCAACTCATGCCGACCGGCCTGCTCTGATCATCGTTGCGCTCTCGTGCGTGATGTCGCCGCGCGCAGAGGCCAAGCACGCTTCTCACCATCATCGCTGCCGCCTATATGACAGCTGCAAGGACTTGACCGCCATCGGACGAAGGTGTCGGCGACACCAAAGGATCAACACGAAGCGCGCCTTTCGCACGCTAGAGGCGGATCGTTGCAAGCTCGCTCGCTCTCCGCTTGAGCCTGGAGGTGCGGCGTCTCGCCACCCTGGCGCGCGAGACGCGCGCCCTCCGAGCACAGTCGATTCGACCACAATGCATCAGGCGCGATGAGTGACGGACAGCTCGTGCGGCCCGATTTCCCAACCAGAATCTTCTCAAAAGTCTCCGCTAGAACGCCCGCATTTCCCCGATCATTTGCCACCGATAACGCACGGCGTCGTTTCGGGCAGGAGCTTCAACCTTTTGGGGGTTGGCAATTGGCGTCGACGTTGGTCTGCTTGGCCCCTCTCGCGGGCTATCGAGCTTGGCGGCAATGCGCACGAGCTCGGCCAATGAGCCCGCCTTCATTTTCTCCATCACGCGGCCCCGATGAGCCTTCACGGTGATCTCGCTGATTCCAAGCTCGCCGCCAACTTGCTTGTTCAACAAACCGGAGACAACCAGCCCCATGACCTCGCGTTCACGGCAGCTGAGCGACGCGTAGCGCTTCTGAAGCGTTTTCAATTCCGATGCTGCTCCCTGCGACGCCTGGCTGCGATCCAAAGCTGAGCGGATTGCCTCCAACAACACCTTCTCATTGAACGGCTTGGTCAGAAACTCGAGCGCGCCGGCCTTCATCGCGCGCACGGTGATCGGAACGTCGCTATACGCCGTGATAAAAATGATCGGCATGTTGGCCCGGTCGGCAGCGATCTTCTGCTGGAGATCGAGGCCGCTGAGACCCGGGAGTACGATGTCGAGAACCAGGCAGCTCGGGCACAGCGCGCGTGGATGCGAGAGAAACTCCTCCGCCGACGCAAACACCGATGGTCGCCACCCGCCCTCATGGATCAGCTCCTCGAGGCATTCGCGCACTGAGTTGTCGTTATCAACGACGTATACGATCGGGATCAGGTCAGGCATGGCCAGTACTCCGTTCATGAGGAAGGAAATCGAAGACATCATTGTACGGCAAGATAACCAACTCGCCGCCGTGACTCTCTCGGCAGGATAATGGGCCATGGCGTCGCAATCGTCGTCTCGCCGAATGCCGCGCGATGTCTCATTCAGCGCCAATGGACTTGACTTGCTGGAGCGGTTTTCGATCAAAGGGAGGCGCAGCCATCGGCGCCCGCAACCCTGGATCACACTGTCGGTCTTGGCGCGCATCGCCGACGGCCCGATTGAGCTGTGGAGGAGTTTGTTCTGCATTTGTTCTTGACAGCTTGAGGCAGCTCGATATAATGGGTCGGATTAGGGAGGAGGGCGAGCCTCCGAGCATGCGGCGCGATCGGCCGCTTTGAGGCAAGGCCAATCATGAACGACGAAACCGAATGCCCAGCGACGCGTCCTCAATGGCGACCCGCGCGCGGCGGGCGCGGTGTTGTTTGCAAAATTGCGCTCCCTCGGGAGCGAGCTGCTCCGCCCTTCGACAATACGGCCTTTGACGGAGAATCAGCGACACAACTCCCAATCCGTAAACGACGAAGTTCGCCTAGCTTCACGGATCGGGGGTTGCGAACCGGCCGGAATTCCTGCCGCAAAACCTTGAAAAGATTGAATCAGCGCCCGGCTTCGCTAAAAATGGAGGAAACCGACGCCGTGCGCGTTGCTGAACCCACGCCAGGCGAGCGCGGAACCCCTCGCCGATCTTCATGGATTGGGAGTCGCTGGAGTTGCAAGCGCCCGGAAATCCCGCCGCAAAACCTTGAAAAGATTGAATCAGCGCCCGGCTTTGCTAAGAGTTGAGATACCGGAAGCCGTGCAGCGAGACAGTCCGGCGCGAATCCCCCTCGCCGATCTCCACGGCCTGGGAGGCGCACAGCGACAAATTTTCAGACCCTACGTTCGAGCCGCGCCAAAACGGCGCGGCGAACCGGAGCGGGCGTCGAAACTGTGACAGATTTTCGCACCCAATGCCTTGAGATCGTTCGCGCCAAGCCAGACGGCGCACGGGAAGCGGAGCAAGCGGCGAACGGAGGCGCGCGCCCAAGCTCCCGGCGAAACACTATTGTGCGCCGCGAAGCAGTTGGGACCATACCGCCGCTTTTCGGCATCCGGCCGAGGTCCTAGATAGGGACAAGGCCCGCACCGCATGACCGTCTCCAAAAGGGCCCCGGCCCGGCGCTTGCGGCTCGCTTCATGCATGCGACCGCTTTAGGATGCCTCGGTTCTGGGCTTTGGGCCTCACGAAGGGATGGCCATGCAAGTCCATTTTTCCACGGACGATCTACCGTCGCGCGACCGCGTCAGCTTCTGGTGCGACCACTTCGCGAAGCAGGCCCATAGCATCACGCCGGGCGAGATCCCGGACCCCGGCGGCTTTCGCGCCGCAGCGGACGGCCAGGTTGCGGGCGAGTTTGCGCTGCTCGATATCGAATCGGAACTCGAGAGAGTGCGGCGCACCGCCGCCGATGTCGCCAGGGACAAGACCGAGGCGTTCTTCATCCGACAATTCCGCCGACCCGTGATCTGGAGGGCCGCCCCACGAAGCACACCGGTCGACCTCGTTCATGAGCCGAGCGACTTTTGCGTGAGCTCGAGCGAATGGCAGTTCGACGCGGAATCGACCGGCGAGGTCTCGTTCGGGATGCTGATCATTCCGCAAGCCGCGCTTTCGCCGCTTCTGGCTGGGGGGCGACTAGCGCGCCCGTTTCGGCTGCCCGGCGCCTCCCCGCTAGGCTCGCTCCTCGGCGCAGTGATGGATGCGGCGAAGGGGCAGCTGCCGCTCCTTCCCGAGGAACTCGGCGAAGCGGTGTTGCACAACGCCTGCGGCCTCGTGGCGCTGGCGTGCGGGAGCTCTGATGAGGGCGCCGAGCGGGGACGAGTTTCGTTGCGGTCGGCGCAGCTCGCGGCGGTTAAGCGCCACATAGGTCTGCATCTCGCCGATCCCGGACTGACCCCCGCCAGCGCCGCTGCCGCGCTCGGCATATCGGTGCGCCAGCTGCATCGGCTGTTCGAAACGACCGACAGCAGTTTCGCCCAATATGTTCTGCGACAGCGGCTGCTCCGATGCCGAGACGCCATCGCCGGAGCTACGGGAACCGGCCGATCGGTAATCGACGTCGCCTTCGGCTGGGGGTTCAACAGCATGGCGACATTTTATCGCACGTTCGTCAGCGAGTTCGGCGAGACCCCCGTTGCGCTCCGTGGGGCGTGGCGGGAATGCCATTGATCCGGCCTACGCGGGGAAAGGAGGCAAACATCGTGAACGCGGCGCAGCAGGAACTTGTCCGCACAACCTTCTCCCAGCTGGCGGTGATGCCGGAGGTGGCCGGCGCCCTGTTCTACGAACGACTGTTCACCGTGAACCCGAATTTTCGTCCGCTGTTCAAGACCGACATGCGCATTCAGGGCCTCAAGTTGATGACGATGCTCGCCATGATCGTCTACAATTTGCCTGAGCCGGACCGGATCCTGACGGCGGTCCGAGACCTTGCCGCCAGGCATATCGAGTACGGCGTCAAGCTTGCCGACTACGACGCGCTCCGGGAAGCGTTGCTCTGGACCCTCGAACAAGTGCTGGGGGAAGACTTCACCCCCGCGGTCCGGGAGGCGTGGACGGTCTGCTACGACGAACTCGCCGGCGAGATGAAGGCCGCGGCTGTCCTCTGAGGACGGTCTCCTCGTTGGCGTAGAACGAGTCGACCTCGCAGCCGCTTTTTGCGCATTTGACCGGACATCGGCCAGAAAACTGGTCGTCACAGATCGACAACGAGGTCTCCCACCGGACGTGAACAGCAAATAAGCAGATTGCCGGTCGCCGGCAGGTCGAGCGGTTGAGGCTCGTACGTGATCTTACCCGAGACGAGACCGCTCTCACAATTGTGGCATACGCCGCTCCGGCACGCCCAGCGGGCCGGGACGTCGCACGCCTCGGCCAGTTCCAGAACGCTCTGATAGGCGGACGAATTCCAGTGGGCGGTTATGCCGCTGCGCGCGAACGAGACGAGGGGGCCGGTTTCGAGGTCGGCCAGCGGCTGATGCGGCGGCTTGGTCACGGCGCTGGCGACGCCCGGCGTAAACAACTCGCGGCCGCTGAACATCTCGGTGTGGATAAAATCCGGTTTTACGCCAAGCTCCGCCAGAGCCGTCTTCATGTCCGCCATGAAGCGGCTCGGCCCGCATAGGTAGACGTCAGCGTCCTGCGTCAGGCCGACCTTGTCGAACGTCGCCTGCGAGAAACGGCCCGCGGCGTCAAAGTCCGTTCCAAGCCGGTCGGCGACCTCTGGACGGCTGAAACAAACATAGCTGCGGCCGTTCGGCAGGTTCGATACGAGGCGCCGCACCTCGGCGGCGAACGGAAAGTGCTTTCCGTCGCGTGCGGCGTGCATCCACAGCACCGGACGTGTCGAACGCGCCGACGACAATGCGTACAGCATCGCAAGGACCGGCGTTGCCCCGATTCCCGCGCTAAGGAGCGCCACGGGCCCCTCGCCGGACCGCAGGATGAAGCTCCCGCGCGGCGAGCTGACCTCGAGGAGATCGCCCACGCGCACGCGGTCCCTCAGGCAGGAGCCGCCCACGCCGTTCGGCTCGATCTTCACGCTGATCCGGTAGCGATCCGTCGAGACGGGTCCCGAAAGCGAATAGCTGCGAAAGATCGGTCGGCCTCCGACGCTTGGTCGAAGGAGCAGCACCACGTACTGGCCCGGCAGCGCTTCCGGCAGCGGCTCGCGGTCGGGGTGCTGCATCGTCAGCGACACGACTTCGCCCAATTCCTGGTCAATCGTCGTCACCTTCAGCGGCCGGAATCCGGGTGCGGCCGGGTGCGCAGCCGCTGCCGGCGCGAGCCCCGCATTGCCGTCCGACCGACTTCGCAGCAATGCGATGAACGACGACCTCCAGCCAGGCGAGAGCGCCGCAATCTGCGAGGCGCGTTCCAGTCGGTCGCGCGGATGCTGAGGTGAATAAAGCAGCGCGTTGATCTCGGCGACTGACATCCGCGCCTTATCCTCCTCGACCTTCACGATCTCGTCGCCGGCGCCGACCTCGCCCTCCTGCAGGACACGGAAATAGAACCCGGGCCGCCCGCTGGAGGTCAGGAGCGCCGCCATGCGCGGTTCTTTCATGCGAATGCCGACGCGATAGCAGGTGACTCTGGGCTGCGTGACCTCGAACAGGGCGGTGCCGATCCGATAGCGATCGCCGATGTAGACGCCGTCGTCGGGCAAGCCTTCGACTGTGAAGTTCTCGCCGAATTGCCCGTAGGCAAAGTCCGTCCTGCCGAGCCGTTCCTGCCAGTAATGGTAGGAGTCGATCTGGTAGACAAAGGCGGCACGATGCTCGCCTCCGTGCCCGGCGAGGTCGCCCTGACCGTCTCCCTCGAGATTCAACCGACCGACCCGACGGCGTCCGTGCACGGGATCCTTCCAGATGCCCGTGTGCACCGTCATGCCCCTCCACACGATGTCGCGTGGCTGACCGACATTGACCGACAACAAATGCACCATGTCGTCACCCTAGAGCGCGGCGTCCGTCGGACCGACCGCCGCCGACACCAAATGATGGCGATCCCGACCGGAATCGCGTTGCCCTGTTCGGAACGAAGCTGAACGCAGCAAGGAATGATCCTCCGTTTGTCGGCCCCACCAAGTTTCTCGTCACGTCCAGGGCGCCCTCGGTTGGCGCGTTGGTCCAGAACATCGTGTAACTATTGCGCAGGCTTCGGGGTCGCCAATGGACGATGGTGTTGCCTAGACGATGGTGTCGGTCCGGCTCCCTCTGGCGACCCGACCGTCCACGTCCAGAGTGCTTCGCAGGCTTGCATTCGCATATAAAGGTGTCGGCGATACGTTGGCGCTATAGATCACGGTCGCCACGGCCGATATTCCTCCCGCGGTTAGCGGGCCAATTCGCGAGCTGGGGCAACGTTAGCGGCGCAGCACGACGAAACAGGTGGTCCACGGTTGGAAGGAACGACATATGCGCGATGAGGACGTGCGGGGCGCTTTGGAGCAGCATTGGGCGGCTTCCGACGTGGACGATTTCGCCGCGGAGCATCAGATTTACGAAGACGACGCAATCCTGGAGTATCCCCAATCTGGCGAACGTATCCGCGGCCGGGCGAGGATACAGGAATCGCGGATGGCTCAGCCGAATAGGAAACGGTTCACCGTCCGGCGTTTGCTGGGTGGCGGTAGCGTTTGGATCAGCGAAATCGTCATGACTTACGACGAGCACCGGGTACACGCCGTGAGCATCATGGAATTCGAAGGAGAAAAAGTGGTTCGCGAAACGCAATATTTCGGTGAGCCGTTCGAGCCGGGTCCATCGCGCGCTCAATGGGTGGAACGAATGCATTGAGGAACGCCGCCAGCGACGGGGCGAGAGCTTCACACTCGAAATCAAAACCTATGTCGAAGATTGCGCTCGTTCGCCGCCCAGGCCCAAACAACTTGCGCAGGGATTGCTACCTGGTGCTTCCGCAGTCGCAACTGCCGCTCGGCATGATCCTGGTGGCTCGATAGGCGAGCTGTTGGTTCGGGAGACGCTTGACGGCACACTGCGCGGCCGTATCGTCGAAACTGAAGCCTATCCGATAGGACGCTGTCGGTCACTGAATATCGATCGTCGACTGCACGGCATCAACCGCCGCCGGATGGGACTTACCGGCCAGGCCTCGTTGCGTGCGCAATCTTCGAAGTCAGCATCGAGTTCGCGCTGATGACTTCCTTGTCGCTATTCTCGACACCAACGTATCGACGACACCATTGTTTAATGGCCGTGCGGTCATTTTGCCGCTATCTCGTCGAACGCAGCGGCGGAAACGAGCCCCTGATCGGTGCTGAGACGCAAGATTGCACGCGTTAAAGTCCAGATGAAGAGCGCGTTACGTTGGGCAGGAATAGATCCCGAGTCGGTGAGACGCCGATTGTTATGCTGTGCCGCTCGAACAATGCAAGAGAAGGCCATGACCACAGGCTTAGACAGCGCTCTCGGCAGCTTAATGCTGTCACCTTTAGGGGATCCTCTGCGGAAGCGTTTTGACTCGGTGCGCTCGATTTCTGCGGCGCTCGTGAGTGGGCTTTCTGACGCAGATGTCAGCGGTCAATCGATGGCCGACGCCTCACCGAGCAAATGGCACTTGGCGCACACGACGTGGTTCTTCGAAACGTTTGTGCTGCGGGACCTCGTCCGGGGCTATCGTCCCTTCAATTCCGCCTTTGCCTTTCTCTATAACAGCTATTACGAATCTGAAGGTAACCGGATCGCGAGGCCGTCGCGCGGGATGCTCACCCGGCCATCGCTTGACGAAGTCCTAGCGTACCGCGTGCATGTCGACACTGCGATGAGGCGGGCGCTCGATGGTCTGCCCGCGCCGGCGCGGCGCCTAATCCTGTTGGGGTGCAATCACGAGGAGCAGCACCAGGAACTGCTTCTTATGGACCTGCTTCACCTGTTCGCCCAGAACCCTCTCCTTCCAGCAGCCTATCCGCCACAGAGTGATCGCAACACCGCGCATGCTGATGCATTGCACTGGATCGCGGCTGGCGAAGGTCCGATCGATATCGGCCATGACGGCCGGGACTTCGCTTTCGACTGCGAGGGGCCGCGGCATAGAGTCTGGCTTGCGCGGCATGCGCTGGCAGATCGCCTGGTCACCAACGGCGAATGGCGCGCCTTTATCGACGACCGAGGCTACGAGACTGCGAGCCTGTGGCTCTCAGACGGTTGGGCGTGGGTGCGACAGAACGGGATCGAGGCGCCTTTGTACTGGCGTCGCGATGATAGTGGCGACTGGTCCGGGCAATTCGGGCTCGGCGGACTGGCGCCCATGCATCCTGGGACCCCCGTGCAACATGTCAGTTACTACGAGGCCGACGCCTTCGCACGATGGGCCGGCGCCCGATTGCCGACCGAAGCCGAGTGGGAAAGCGCCGCCGAAGGCCTGAACGCCGACCGGGGAACCTTTCTAGACAATCCTGGCGCGGTGCGACCTGCGCCCGCGCCCGCCGAGGAAGGCATACGTCAGCTGTTCGGCGACCTGTGGGAATGGACCGCGTCGGCGTTCCTTCCGTATCCCGGTTTTCGCCCGGCAGCGGGAGTAGTTGGTGAGTACAATGGCAAG
Source organism: uncultured Alphaproteobacteria bacterium (assembly GCA_963823165.1). Taxonomy (GTDB): domain Bacteria; phylum Pseudomonadota; class Alphaproteobacteria; order Rhizobiales; family Beijerinckiaceae; genus Roseiarcus. The sequence continues at coordinate 50,085 of CAWGKV010000028.1, forward strand.
TTCATGTCAGGGCAATTCGTACTGAGAGGTGGAAGCTGTGCGACTCCGCGCGGGCACGTTCGGGCCAGCTATCGCAATTTCTTCTATCCGCACCAACGCTGGCAATTCACCGGCGTCCGCCTCGCTAAGGATATTTAGCTATGCTCCGTCGAGACGATCTGCCCATGCTCCATGCAGACGATCTGCGTCCGGCGTTCGCCGCAGATCCGGCTTTTCGACGTGACGTCGTGAATGGATTGAAGGCTCGACCAAGAGTTATCCCGCCGCGTTGGTTTTATGATCGTGAGGGCTCGGCGTTGTTCGAGGAGATAACGACGTTGCCTGAATACTACGTAACCAGGACTGAGCGAACACTTCTGCAGAGCGCGGCGACGGAAATCGCCAGGCTCGTTGGGCCTGGGCGCGCGGTTGTCGAGTTCGGCTCTGGCTCGTGTTCGAAGACACCAATTTTGCTCGCCGCGCTCAAGCCGACGGCGTACGTGCCGATTGACATTTCGGGTCACATTCTCAGGGAGTCGGTGCAAGAACTGTCGAGAATATTTTGCGCGCTGCCGATACGTCCCATCGAAGCGGACTTTACAAACGCTGTACGACTTCCGCCGGAGGTCGAGGACCGCCCTAGGCTTGGATTTTTTCCCGGTTCCACCATTGGCAACTTGCTCGTTCATGACGCCGTCAATTTGCTGCGGACTATGGCGTCCACCTTGGGCGGCGGCTCGATGCTGTTGATCGGCGTCGATCGTATCAAGGACCAAAGCATTCTTTTGCCCGCCTATGACGATCCGGCGGGAGTAACGGCTGCCTTCAATCTGAATGTTTTGCATCGAATCAACAGGGAGCTTCGTGGATCGATTCCCGTTGGCGCCTTTTGCCACCTGGTGCGTTGGAACGATAAAGAAGCGAGGATCGAGATGCACCTGAAGGCGGAACGGAATGTCGAGTTCGAGGTGGACGGTCATTTCTTTCGCATGGCGGAGGGCGAGACGATCCATACGGAAAACAGTTTAAAATACGGGCCAAGGGACGTGGGGGTTCTCCTTCGAGCGGGCGGTTGGTCGCCCATAACGACGTGGACGGATCGACAAGAGCTTTTCACCGTTATTTTGGCTCAGGAGAGCGCCATACAGCCGGGCTCGAGAGCGGCGTAAATCGAAGCGTGGCAGATCAGATCATTCATCGCTCCCTGAAGGCAATGTGCTCGTCCTTCGGTTCGCGTCTCCGTGCGGCGTCCGGCGCGACACGAGCAATTGCAAGGCGTTGAGCGTGAAAATTTGTCACTGTTTGCGTTGGCCGCGCTGTTCGTGGCGCCCGTGCAGCGTCTGCCGGGACACGAACCATTTCAAGGCGTTGAGTGTGAGAATTTGTCACTTTGCTCACTTTGTCACTTTTTCCTCCGCAGGTGTGTCGTGGAGCGCGGAGGGGCCTTGAGACCAGCGGCGCGGGCTCACTCCCCCCGACGGCGGATCGCACCGCATGCTCAAGGCTGGCCCTCCTCCTGAAGGCGACCATCGACGTGATTATAGTGATGCGCCCCAAGTTGTCAAGAACAAACGAAGAACATGATTAAACGCCATCCTTCTCAACGCCTTGCTCGGCGATCCGTTCAGTCGCGGCCTTTGGAGGGCGCGCCGAGACCGACAGCCGCCAGTCGGGGGGGGACGCTACAAAGACGGCTACGTCCGGAAACTGCTCTTGATCCAGGTAGCCCCGGACATGTCCAGCTGTGGTTCAACCGCTTTGAGCGCGGCATCCACTCAGGACGTCTTTCAACCTGGAACGGCGAAAAGACTCCGAACGGATTCGTTGTCGGCGCTCACGGGGAGCGTCAGCTGAAAGACGGCGCCATGGGGCACGCCCGAGGTCGCCCATAATTTGCCCCTATGCGCTTCGACGATCGCGCGGCAGACGGATAGGCCCATCCCCATGCCGCCAGGCTTGGTGCTGTAAAAGGCGTCGAAGATGCGCTCCAGGTCGGCCGGATGCACGCCTGGGCCAGAGTCCTGCACCGTGAGCGTCAGGTGATCGGGCTGGCTCATGGCCGTCCGGATCATCAATCGTTTCGGCCGGTCAGTGACCGCGCTCATCGCGTCCTGGGCGTTTCGGAGCAGGTTCAGAATGACCTGCTGGAGCTGGACGCGATCGCATGTGACAAGCGGCAGGTCGTCAGTGAGCTCGGCCTGCCAGATCACGCCCACTCGCTGAAACTCACTCGACGACAGGGCGATGACCTCTCGCGTCGCTTCGTTCAGATCCACCGGTTCAATGGTAAGGTCCTTCTTGCTGAAGAGCGCGCGCAACCGCTTGATGACCTCGTGCGCGCGGTTGCCGTCGCGGATTGTTCGTCGTCCGGTCTCGAGCGCACCCTCGATGTTTGGAGGATCGGCCGAGAGCATGCGCAGCCCGGTGCTCGCGTTGGTGATGATGCCTGACAGCGGCTGGTTGAGTTCGTGCGCAATCGAAGCGGACAGTTGCCCCAATGTCGCAACCCGGTTCGCGTGCGCCAATTCCAAATGAACCTCATGGTACCGCCGCTCTGCATCCTCGGCCCGCTTTCGATCCGTCAGGTCGACAACGAAGGCGACGACGCCATGCCCTCGTTCGCCGAAGGTTGCTGATCCAACCAGCACCGGCACGCGACTGCCATCCTTCCGGAAGTATTCCTTCTCGTATGGCTGGGCAGTTCCCATTTCCGACATTTCAGCCAGAGCCCGCGCGTCCCGGTCGTGCCATTCGGGCGGCGTCAGCTCGTGCCGGCGCAATCGACCCTCCCTGAGGTCCGCTTGATCGTATCCGACAATGTCGAGAAACGCCTGATTGGCCTCCTGAACGTGACCGTCGAGATTCCCGATCAAAATCCCAATAATATTCGAGTCGACCAGCCGTCTGACCTTCGCCTCCCGTTCTTGAAGATCGCTATACAGGCGCGTATTCTCCAGCGAGATCGCTGCTTGCGCCGCCAGCAGTTCCAGGACCGCGATCCGAGCCGGTGTGAATGCGTGTGAAGTCAGCGCGTTTTCGAGGAGGAGAATCCCGGTCAATTGCTGCTGCTTGATCAGCGGTAGGCAGAGGATCGACTTCGATTGCCGATCGCGCAGATAATCGTCGGCGGAGAACAGGTTGGGTTTCGAGGCATCATCGAGAATCACGCTTTCCTGCGTGCGGATGACATAGCGGACGAGGGATTCGGGACAGGCGATTTGGGTAATCGGCTCTTGGCGCATCGTGACGTCGATCTGACCGCCGGCCGCCCGCGCCTCCGCCTGAATCAGATATTCGTCCCCTGACGGCAGTATCAGAAGGCCGCGATCCGCGCCCGCGTTCTCGATCGCGATCGTCATCAGCCGCTCGATCAGCTTCGGCAGCACGATCTCGCCGGACAAGGCTTGAGAGGCCTTGACGACGCTTGCAACATCCAACTGATGGATCGCGGAGTCAGTGGTCGCCGCAGAATGCTGTCCCTCTGCACCGGCCAAATGTGGATAAAGCCGATCAAGTTGCCACACCTTGCCGTCGGCGCCCCAGCGGAGATAGCAGTCCCTCGCGTTCCGTATATAGGCGTCGGCAATACTCTCGACGCCGCGCGCCACGTAGAATCGTGCTGCCACCTCGTAGGCCACGCCTTCGTTCTGCACAAAACCATGCTCGCGGGCTGAGCAAATGGCCTGCTCGTATAGGCGCATGGCATCGGCGTCTCGCCCTTCGAGACGAGCGATCTCGGCCGATACCAGCGCGTACTTGTCGGCGAAAGTCGGTGGGTAGTTTTCGGCCCACTCGCGCAGTTGTTCCTGGTGCGCGGTCAGCAGTTCGCGCCACGCCTGCTGTTGATCGATCCTCGCGGCCTCATAGAGCGTCGACACCGTTAGTGCGGTGTAGTAGAAATAGTCGAGTTGCTCAATTCGGCCGGCGGAGCCTGCGAGCACCGGCTTCGCGTTGTCGGCTGCTGCCAGTGCCTCGGCATAATGGCCTGACAGGAACCGCGCCTTCAGTTTGACGATCCAATACCAAGAGATCGTCAAGAGGCTCTGGCTCCCGGTGATCTGAGCCTCGAACGTCGCCTCGTCAAACTGCGCATCGCTGAAGGTAGAGAAGGCTGCGGTCCGGCCCTGCATCGTCGCGATAAAGCGTTGCTGGCTAACTATAATGTCCGTGACGTCGGCGTTTTTGGCTCGCCGGGCGAAGTCCAGCGCTATATCCGACTCTCGCCACACTGCGTCGAGTGGATCGTTCCGCGTGAGAAGGAGTGTGACCTGTCTCATCATCGAGTAGCAAGCATAGACCGCATCCCCCGCCTCAATTGCCGCGCGATTGCCCTTTCGCAGGAGATCGATCGCGTCGACAATCGGCTGCGCCCAACAGGCGACCACTGCGGCCGAGATGTAAACTTTCGCCTTGACCGCGATGTAGCCATGCTTCGCGACTAGATCGCATGCAAGCTTGGCGAAACGATAACCGTCACCGTAACGGTGAAAGGTCCCTGCAAGTAAGAATCCCCAAGTAACATAGCCGAATGCAGATCGGCCGGTCAGCCCATGCTGAATGCTGACTTTCACCATGCGGATTGTAACCAAGCAAAACAGTCGAGTGTCAATGAAGTAGGCTGGGAGAGCTACCTCCGACAAAACCTGCATGGCGGCCTGCAGTACCGGATCGGTCATCAGCGGCAGATCGATCAAGCTCTCGATCGAACGCCCATCGAGGATTTGCCAGACCGTTTCGTATTCGGCCTGGACTTCCTCCTGGGTGGGATGCGCCGGTATGTCGATGCCCAGCCGGCGCAGGCATGCGAGCGCGGTGGCTATAGCTTCGTCGTTTTCCGACTTCAAGATATGGAGCCGAACCTTCAGATTGTTGACGGCGGCCTCGTCGACTTTGGACGCGACACGCTGCAACAACTGCTCGATCAGTTGGCCGGCTGCGTCGAGCGCACCAGTCAGAAACTCGCACTCGGCTCGCTCGAGCCACAGGTTCAACGTCAACTCATACTGGCTGCTCCAGTCGTTTTCGTCCAACAGCGCGACGCCAGCCGAGAAATAGGCGAGCGCGGAGGCATAGGCCGCCGACGCCTTCGCCTTTCGGCCGGCACGTAGATTAATCGTCGCCACCTGCACCTTTTCGTCCCCGTCGATCAGGCGCGCGGCGCCCTGATTGAACTGGTTCGCCACATCGAACAAATGTTCGGCGAGTTGATCTGCCTTCATGCCTGCCAGCAGCCCGCGGCCGATACCCAGGTGAACGTCGGCATGGTGTTCGTCGGGAATGAGTGAATAGGCCGCCTGCTGGATGCGGTCGTGCAGGAATTTGTACCCGTGCTCCTGGCGGACGACGAGCCCAGCATGTACGGCCTCCCCGAATGCGGCGTTCATCCTTTCGCCCTGGACGAGGATCAAAATGAGGGGTTCCGCGGCGTTGCCCAGACAGGCGAACTGTTTCAAGGCGTCCTGGGTGGGAGCAGACAATCGCCTCAGCTTCGCGGCCATAAGGTCCGCCACGTTGCCGGAGTAGTTCTTGGCGCGGATGCGATCGAGGTCCCATTGCCAGCCCGGCACGGCAGGGTCGAACGCTACCAATCCTTCTTCGGCCAACTCCGCGAGGAACTGGATCGCGAAGAATGGATTACCGCCTGTCTTCTCGTGAACGAGAAGCGCCAAAGGCCGCGCGCGTTCCAGGTCGCAATGCAAGGCGCTGGCGACAAGCCTGCCGACATCGTCGGGCCCAAGAGGCGCCAGCACGATCTCACTCACTCTTACGTTTGCTTTCTTGATCGCCTCCAGCGCGCGCAAAAGCGGGTGAGTAGGACCGACCTCGTTGTCCCTGTAAGCCCCGACCAGCAGCAGGCGCCGCACCTCGGCGTTCGTGACAAAATGCTCGATGAGCTCCAGCGTGGCTGCATCCAGCCATTGCAAATCATCGAGGAACAGCGCGAGCGGCTCGGGTGTGGCGAACGCGCCAAGGAAGCGCCGAAACACCAACTTAAATCTGTTCTGCGCTTCTTGCGGCGGCAGCTCGGGAACGGCCGGCTGTTTCCCGATGATGAACTCCAGCTCGGGAACGAGGTCGATCATCAGCTGCGCGTGGGCCCCTAGCGCTTCTGCCAGGGCGCGCCGCCACTGCTCCACTTCCGCTTCGCTCTTGACGAGGATCTGGCGGGCCAGGGTTTGGAACGCCTGCGCCAAGGTCGCATATGGGATGTCGCGCTTGTATTGATCAAACTTGCCCGCCGCGAAAAGCCCGCGCGGCGGCACAAGCACCTTGTGCAACTCGTTGACCACCGAGGATTTGCCGACACCGGAATAGCCGGACACCAGCACGAGCTCCGGCGCGCCTTGCGCCACAACCCGATCAAAGGCCGCGAGCAGGGAGGCAATCTCGGGCTCTCTCCCGTACAGTTCTTCCGAGGTCAGCAATCGATCCGAAGCGTCGTGCGCACCCAGCGGGAATGGATCGATACGACCCTGCGACTGCCACTCCATCAGACAACGACGCAGGTCGGCCTCGACACCCGCGGCGGTCTGATAACGCTCCTCTGTGGTCTTCGCGAGAAGCTTCATCACGATCGACGAAAGCACCTCAGGAATTCCGCTCGCCCGCTCACTAGGCGCCTCGGCCTGCCGTGCGATGTGGCAGTGGACCCATTCCATCGGATCGGAAGCCGTAAAGGGAAGGCCCCCGGTCAGCATCTCGTAAAGCGTCACGCCAAGCGAATAGAGGTCGCTGCGCGAATCGACGGAGCGATTCATTCGTCCTGTCTGCTCGGGCGCCATATAGGCCAGGGTGCCAGCGATGACCTCGGGAGGATCAGGCGCCTGCCGTTCTCGCGGAAGGCGCGACGCCATTCCAAAACCCGTCAGCTTGATCTGGTCGGTCGCAACATCCACAAGGATATTCGTTGGCTTGATATCCTTGTGGATGAGTTCGCGTTGGTGCAACCCTCCAAGCGTAGCCGACAGGGCGACGGCAAGCCGCAGGAATCTTCCGACCTCCATCGGCCGCCCAATGAGTCGGTCGAGCGGTTCGCCCCGGGCCGGCTCCAGCAGCAGGATCGCCTGCCCACGCTCATGCACCAGGTCCAGCGGCCGCAGCGCCCACGCGGCGTCGAGATGGTCCTTCAGTCCATATTCGTGTGTGAGCCTGTGAATGCTGCCGGGGGTCGGTTGCTCACCGGCGCAAGTTACCGCTATGAACTCCTGTCGGCGACCCTCAGCGCCTTCGCGCCAGGTTCTGCAAAAGACACGGTCTCCGTCCTCCCACAGCACCTGGAGACCGCCGTCCTCGCTACTGTTGTAGCTCGTAGGCACGATCATTGTCCCTGAGTCCAAGCTTGGGCGTTACCGCCCTTCTCAAACTATGATAGCCGCGCTCGCCCTCGTCGTCTCGCCGAACGCCGCCCTCTGTCTCATTCAGCGCCAACCGGACTCGAGCTGCCGGAGCCGTTGGCGCGCCGTTTGAATTCGGGGCGGCAGTCATCGGCCGCCAGCCCCGATATCCAAGATAGCCTTCCGCGGTGGTCATCCCACGTAACCGGCGCCCGCTCCCAATTGACCGACACCAAGGTCCTATAGACCTTGGTCCATCGAGTGGCGCACTTTTGTGCAACGAACGATCGAGCCCCATGGGTGCGCGAGGGATCAAAAGCCGTAGGCATGGGCGGGCGTCCGCAGTGTTGAGCGAATTCAGATGCTTGGAACGGACGCGCCGCATGGCACAAGAATCCCCAATGGCCAAACCTCTGCTCATATCGATCGTTGATGACGACGAATCCGTCCGCGAGTCGCTGCCGGATTTGGTGAAGGAGCTCGGCTACTGCGTTCAAGCCTTTCCGTCGGCCAAGGAATTCCTCGCTTCGGGTTGCCTCGGGTCGACCAGCTGTCTCATCCTTGACGTCGCGATGCCCGACATGTCCGGGCCGGATCTTCAGCGAGAACTGGGGCTTCGCCGGCAACAGATTCCGATCGTCTTCATCACGGCCAACGCGGATGAGACAACCCGGCAGCTCCTCCTCCAGCAAGGCGCGGCTGAGTGCCTTTTCAAGCCATTTAGTGATATAACATTGCGGAATGCCCTCGATACAGCGCTTCGCATCAACGGACGGAGCGCTCCCAAACCGTAGAGGACGCACATGCATTCAGGCACCGCGCTTCATTCTCCCGCAAAGGCTTCAACGCCGTCGCAAGCGACGCCCGTTGTGTTTGTCGTCGATGACGATGTCTCCGTGCGCGAATCGCTTGAATTGCTGATCCGCTTCGCAGGCTGGCAGCCCGAGACATTCGAATCCGCACAGGAGTTTCTGTCCCGACCGCGTGTTCTTGTGCCAAGCTGCCTGATTCTCGATGTCGCGCTTCCCGGGCTCAATGGCCTTGATTTGCAAAAGCTCGTCGCGGTCGAGCGGAAGGATATGCCCATCATCTTTATCACCGGCTATGGCGACATTCCGACGACGGTTGAGGCAATGAAGGGCGGCGCTGTCGAGTTCTTGACGAAGCCGTTTGGCGACGACGTGTTGCTGAGCGCGATCAAACGAGCGCTCGACCGCAGCAAGACTGCGCTTCGCGAGGAGACGGAAGTTCGGGAGCTCCGAGACCGTTACGGGTCGCTCAGTCATCGCGAGCAACAGGTCATGGGATTGGTGGTCTCCGGTTTGTTGAACAAGCAGGTCGGGGGCGAACTCGGGATAAGCGAGATCACGGTGAAGGCGCATCGAGGCCAGGTCATGCGGAAAATGGGAGCCAAGTCTCTCGCCGGTCTCGTGAAAATGGCTGCAAGAATCGCCTAGGCCGGAACCTTTTCCAAACATTGGTCACCGCGGCAAAAAGAGCATTCCAGCGCATCGTGCTCGCGGCCAGGTGATGACGATACTTTCGCGTCCGGAACACCAATGTGCAATAGACGGAATCCCCGACTTTTGTTTTAGTCGCTCGAGGCGGCCCGGACGCTTCGGCAAATGGCCAACCCGGGAGTTCCCGCTTGCTGATTCCTGAGGTTTTCGAGGTAGAGGGCGAGTTAATGGACGCAGGTTCGACTTTGCGATTTTATTCACATTGCAGCTTCCTGGCGTCGTTGATGACATTGGCCATCAGGTCATGATCTCGGCCAACAAATTGCGGCTGCGATGAACCGGCGGTTCGACGCGATCGTGATCGGCGCCGGTCAGGCGGGGCCGCCAATGGCGGGCCGGATCGCCGGGACCGGCAAGACGGTCGCCCTTATCGAGCGCGAACGCATCGGCGGCGCCTGCGTCAACACAGGCTGCACGCCGACCAAAGCCCTCGTCGCCAGCGCCTATGCAGCTCACCTCGCCAGGCGCGCCAGCGACTTCGGCCTGTGCACTGGATCGGTCGGCGTCGATTTCGCAGCCGTCATGGCCCGCAAGGACAGGGTCGTCGGCAACTCCCGCTCGAGCGTCGAGGGCTGGCTGCGCGGAATGGCGAACTGCACCCTCATCATGGGTCGAGCCAGCTTCCTGTCGCCGACCAGCATCCGTGTCGGAGACGAGGCGCTCGAGGCCGATCGTTTCTTCATCAATGTCGGCTGCCGCGCGGCCGTCCCTGACTCAAAGCAACGAGGCACACTGTCTCAGTCTCCAATCGGCCGCCGATTGATGACGAGGCGGCTCTCGGCGTGAGCGAACAAAGGTGCGCAATTCTCTCGATTCCGTTTGCACCTTGTGTTTAACCTGGGCTTTCGCAGCGAACCAGAATTCATCGCTTCGACCGTGCGGTCTCGCCGCGTGGTCCCATAGCTCATAGGCCCGCTCGCGGACGGCCTGTTCAATGGTGTCCATGATGGTCTTTTCCTCCTGGACCGCCGGTTCACGACTGAGCGTGCCCCAGACGAAAACCTTACTGCCGACCACCAGGCTCAACTTCCCGACATGGTGGCAGTATCCCTGCTGCTATCGTCGTCGTCACGCCGGAAGGCGAGTTCGCCAGGGTCGGAGCCGGACAACTGCTTCGTGGAAGCGCACGTCGATGTCCGGCGTCAGCGACCGGCATAGAAGCCAGTTGTCTGCGCATAATGGACGGGATTGCCGCCGACGGGGGACCAATAGATATCGGGCGCATCAAAAGCTCGGCCGGGGAGGGCAGAAGATGGCTTCGGCTGAGCGTGGTGACTGTGATGCCGGTGGTCACGATGCGCCGCTTGCCCCGCGACCGCGTAGCCTGCGAGGTTGACTGTGAGAGCGACCGCAGCGGCAAGGCTTTTGATCATGGACCGCAACTCGCCGTAGCTCCGCACCGCACCAACCGACTCTGTTTCTTCAAGGAGGGAAGTCCTCCTTTTTGCCCGCTGCGAGCCGCGCTATGCCTCGCTTACGCCCTCGCTTGGCATCCCGCTCGACAATCCGCAATATCACGTCGCGGTAGCTTTCGCCCTTCCTCGCGGAGCCGTCATCGTATTCACCTTGGATGCCTCAATCTCAGTTACAAGACCCTCGAAGGATGCGCCTGCCTGTTGAGTCCGTCAGTACCCGATGCACAACGAAACGTTGCACATCGCTGGGTCGCGGGTGAAGATTGGGTAGCTCGTCGGCGCTAACCGACCGTGGGAAGTCGTGTACGCGGGAGCGCCCACTCGTGCTGGAGGGTCAACTCGCCCTGGGAGGTCGATTTGCGCTATGAACGCGGCCTGATTGATCCGAAGGGCGCGGTGATGGCCGACCATGCTCACATGATCAGTCGCAGCCGCGGAAACCGGAGCGGCCAAAGTAACGCTGAGTGCTATCCATCCAGCAGCCGACGCGTTCATTTTTGCCTCCAATGAAATAAATCATCCGCCGCAAAACGCCTTGGCTACCAGTATCGACTCCAAGACCCTTGCGTCTTCAGCGAACGATAACTAATTTATCGCCTGGTAAGACCAATCTCTTGAACGTTTTCGCGCCTTTTTGTTTGAAATTGTTTTTTACATCGCGTTTTCATCAGTTATTACCTGCCAGGCGAGAGGCCTGGTGCGATAATTAAAGGGGGCGGTGCGAAACATATCGGGCCACAAATCGGGCAGGCTCCTTGACCGGCCCGGTCGGCTCATTCGCCGCCGATCCGCGCGCCCTTCTCGGCCACCGAGCGTTTCATCAAAAGCACCACGGGCACGAGCGCCAGCATCACGACGGCCATCAGCCAGAAGCAATCGAAATAGGCGAGGGCGGAGGCTTGCTGCTGGCGCAGATTGTCCAGCACCTGCCAGGCCAGCTCCTTTGAGAGAACCGGATCGCCGGTCTGGAACAGCCCCCGGGCCTGCCCGATGAACGAATGCACGGCGGGATTGAGCGGATCGAGATACTCGCCGAGCCGCAGGGCGTGGAATTGGTCACGGCGCTCCTGCACCGTCTGCGCCACCGACGTCCCGACGCTGCCGCCTTCGTTGCGCAGCAGACTGAGCAGGCCGACTGCCGCCCCGCGAAGCGCCAAGGGCGTATAGAGATAGGCCGCCACGTTCGCAGGCGCGAAGCAGATCGAAAGCCCTACGATCAACACGACCCGCGGCCAGACGGCCTCGCCCGGGCTGATGTTCAGGTTCAATTGCGACATCCAGTAGTTCCCGGCGGCCATCGCCAGCACGCCGGCGCCGATCAGCAACCGGGCGTCCATCCCCCGGCCGATCAGGCGGCCCACGACAGGCATCGCCAGAATGGCGAAAAAGCCGGCCGGCGACATGACCAGTCCGGCGCTCAGCGCGTCGTAGCCGAACAGGGACTGAAGCAGCCCCGGCAGCGAAGTGCTGGCGGCGTAAAGCACGGCGTAGGCGACGAAGATGATGATGCAGCAGGCGGCGAAGTTGCGCTCCCGCAAGGGCCTGAGGTTGACCACCGGGTTCGGGTGGCGCAGCTCCCAGACGATCAGGCTCGTCAGGCCCGCGGCGAACAGGATCGCGAGCGTCTGCACCCGCCAGAAGGGATCGCCGAGCCAGTCCCACTCCTGTCCCTTGCTGAGCATCACTTCCCAGCAGACTACGGTGACGACCAGAAGCGACAGGCCGATCGAGTCGAAATTGAGCGGCCGCCTCCTCAACTCCCTGCGCTGGGCAGTGAGGTAGTCCGGATCGCGGAGCAGGATGTAACATCCCGCAAACGCCAGGAAACCAACGGGAACGTTGATCAGGAACACCCAGCGCCACGAATAGCTGTCGGTTATCCAGCCCCCGAGGGCTGGGCCGACGACCGGCGCGATCAGGGCGGCCAGCCCGAACAGCGTCATGGCGGCGCCTTGCTTCTCCCGCGGGAAGGCGTCCAGCAGCACAGCTTGGCTCGAAGGCTGAAGCCCCCCGCCCGCCAGGCCCTGGAGCACGCGGAACAGGATCAGCTGGCTGAGACTGGTGGCCATCCCGCACAATCCCGAGCTCAACGTGAACACGGCGATCGACAAAAGGAAGTAGTTGCGGCGCCCGAGGTGCGCCGACAACCAGCCGCTGATCGGCAGGATGATGGCGTTGGCGGCGAGGTAGCTGGTGATGACCCATTCGCCGTCGTCCACCGTCGCCGACAGCCCGCCCGCGATATAGCGCAGCGCGACGACCGCGATCGTGGTGTCGAGCACCTCCATGAAGGTCGGCACCACGACGATGGCGGCCACAACCCAGGGATTCACGCCCGCGCGGGATGCCGAGGGCGCGGCGAGGACCGCGTCTGTCATTTCTCGGCGCCCGGCGCGCTCGAAGCCGAACTCGAGATCGGGGAGCGAGGCGCATAGGCTTGCAGAAACTTCCCGGCGTTCGGCCCGGTGAGAGCTTTATGGATGTAGACGTAAGGAACGACGGAGGTTCCAACGAACAGCGGGAACGTGTCCGGATCATAGTTCAAAACCTCGATCCGAACCGGCAGCCGCTGCACGACTTTGACGAAGTTGCCCGTTGCGTTCTCCGCCGGCAGCAGCGCCAGCGTCGATCCGGTCCCCTCCGTGAACCCCTCGACGCGTCCCTTGAACACATGGCGGTCGCCATACACGTCGACATAGAGATCGACCGGCTGGCCGATGCGCAAGTCGCCGAGCTCCGTTTCCTTGAAATTCGCGTCGACCCAGATGTCGGTCAGCGGGCGGATCGCCATCAGGCCCTGGCCGACCTGAAGGTAATCGCCGGGATTGACGTTTCGGCGCGTGATGACGCCGTCGACACCCGCGACGACGTCACAATATTTCAGGTCGAGCTCGGCTTCAGCGAGATCACGCCGGGCGGCCTCGAGCTTCGCCTCGGCCTGCTTGACGTCCGGCGCTTCCGCCGCCAGCCGAGCGAAGGTGCGGTTGATGTCGCCTTCGTTTTCGAACGCCGCAACCATCTGCTTCGGCGTTTCATCGAACGAATGGACAATGCCCAGCTGAGCCGCACTCTGAACCATGCCGGCCTGCGCCTCGAGCACGGAAGAAAAGGTTTGATCGAGATCGGGCGGAACCTGTCCAAGAACTCCTCCCGCGGGTTGCGGGGGTAAACCCAAGGAGACACGGATCTGATGGACATCGGCAAGCGCCGCGGTGACGTCTGCGCGGGCGGACAACAAGGTCGCTTGCCGCCGGTCGTACTCCGCGCGGGGGATATCCGCCGACGTCACCAACTTGGCGGCCCGGTCGAAGTCGACCTGAGCCAGCGCGAGTTCGGCCTTGCTCTTGTCGAGATCGGCAACTCGGGCATGCAGCAGGGCGACCTGGTTATCGACGTTCTCGATGGCGTGCTGCAGTTTCCAGCGCTGGCTCCTGGCGTCCGCTTCGATGCCGCGCGCCCTGGCGGTGGCCGCCCGCAGATCCGCCTCTGCGATGTCGACGGCCGCCTTCTTCACGGCGACCGCGATCTCGAAGGGCTCCTTGTCCAGTTCGACAAGCAGCTCGCCCTTGTGCACACGGTTGTCGTCGTCCACCAGCACCCGGGCGACTTGGCCGCCGACCCGGGGAGCGACGAAGGTCACATGGCCGTTGACGTACGCGTCATCCGTCGAAACAGTATTGAGCGTCGTCTGGACATAGGGGACGCCGAACCAAACGGCGGCGGCCAGGACAAGAGCAGCCGCTGCTCCAATGAGCATTTTTCGCCACGGTGCGCCTTTGTGCCTTGTTGGTGGGGCGGCGGCGTCGCTGGGATGGGGCTGAGCGCTTGGCGCGGAATCGCCCCTCGGAGTCGAAGCGGGCTGGGTGATCCGCTCGGTCGTCTCGAGGCTTTGCTCGCTCATGGCGGAACTCCTCTCTTCGAACCGTGTAGGGCGGGCCCAGATAGGGAAACTCTGCAAGCAGGTCTCAGTTTGCGCGCCTGGCCCCTCGTCACAGAGGTTATGAGTCTAAGAGTTGGCTTGCTGCGCTTGCGACCGTCCGCACCTCGGCCTTGTAACCTTCTGTCTTGAGTTAATCTGCAAGAGCCTCCGTGTTGGCCGCGTTCAGCGCGCTCAAGACAATGCGGAACCCCTCTCTGGCGAACCGTTCTGCTGTCCCCAGACCGTTACCGACGCCAGACCCAATAGTAAGAAACGTCTTCATGATATGAAGCTCCTCGACGATCTGGCAGACCCCGCCCACACGTGGCTCGGCGCTAAAGGCGGCTCTATTGAACGTTGGTATCGTGGACACCAAAGTATTGGAAATACCAAGACTCAAACGGAAGCCAAGCCGTTTGCATGCGGGAAACGCGAAGAATCGAACAAGAGCCGAAGGTTCCGTCAAGAAACATCGCGACGGCTCCGATAGCTTTCGTGTTGCTTTCCGCTTTTGCGCTTTCCGAGGATAATCGTGCCTGCTCTGCAACCCACCATCGCGATCGAGAAGTCACGCAAGAGGCCGAGCGCGCCTGTTGCGCCGGTTCGCCTCTCAATGATCGACGCAACGGAAGCGGGCGGATTCCTTCCAGGGAAGATCCTTCGACAGGCAGAAGGACCTGACCGACTTCGTCGCCACGAGTGCGCGCTTGCTGCGCCTGCGGTTCAATCGGGCTTCGATTTACGGTGGTTTGCACTCGCGTTGGTCGGCTCGCTATGCGCCACGATGATCGGTTTCGTGTCCGAGATTCGACCGCTCGAGGCAGACTCTCCGGACTATGGCTACGACGAAGCGCTTGGGACCCAGTCTGCTTCGATGTCAAGCGCAAGTGCGCCGAGTTGTTCCGACGACTGCCCGGTAGCCGTCGGAATGTCCGAGGACGGCTCGAACAGGCTCGGGGCAAGCGCGATTGCCGCCGACGCCGCCGGGACGGACCACGAGCCTCAGCTGAAGGAAACAGGAGGCGATCTTGCCGAGTAGACATTTCTTGTTCGTCGTCGGCGCCGGCGTCCTGTGGCAGCGGCTGCCGGTCGGCGCAAAATTGGACAGCCATTCCGTCGACGTCGCAGCCGTGCTTGCTGCAATCAATGATGGCGAGGGGAATCCGATCGAAATCACATCCAATCAGTGGCAGTTCCTTCGCGGCGTCTACGCGATGAATCCCGAGGCGGCTCAGGGGTTGCCTCGCGGGGACAACGCCGTGCTTTTGCAGAATGGCGGCGATCCGAGCGGCGTGTTGTTCTTCTTCGGCTGCGACACGGCGGCGCCGCCGGTGCGCGCGGCGCCCGCGCTGCTCTCGCTCATGCGACAGATCGACAAAAAGCCGGATCTGACTCAGGCCGATATGTACGTCTGACACGATGGCTGACGAGCTGTGGTCGCTCACGCCGCCGTTCATAGCAACCGAGCGACGACAACCGAAGGCGGCGCCGGTTTCGGGGAGTGTGTTTGCAATGCCCCCGAGCAGCATCGGGCGCAGTCGCTGGACCCGCTCGACCTCGGGCGCGTGAGAACGCCGAGCGGCGGCGCTAAACGGCTGGTGTGGGAGAGGGCATTGAACGCGCTGAATTCCATTGTTCGGGCCGCCGTACCGCGCGTGGGTCGCATCCGCATCGCCTTGGGCGCGGAGCGGCCGGCGCTCATTCCGTTCCGGACGCCGTGGGTGACGGTCCTCGTTGCGCTCGCGCTCGCTGTCCTTGCGATTATCGGAATCCAGCGGATCCGAGTGGACGACTCGCTCAGCCAGCTTTTTCACTCGGAATCGCCGGCGTTCAAGCTGTTCGAGCAGGTCTCGCGCGATTTTCCGTCGAGCGAATATGACGTGATGATTGTCGTGACCGGCGACGTTCTCTCGCGCAATTCGGTCGAGCAGCTGGGCTCGCTGGTTACCGACGTGCAGCTCATCGAGGGGACACGCGGCGCTCTTTCGATGTTTTCTGCGCGCCAGCCCGCCCCGGTGGGCGGGCTGCCAGAGCCCGTCTTTCCCGAGCCCCTGCCGCAGGGGTCGGCCTATCACGAGCTCGTCGAGCGGGCGCTGAACAACGACATCATCCATGGCAGGCTGTTGTCGGCCGACGGCCGGCTCGCGCTCGTCATCCTGTCGCTCGACCCCGCCACGGTCGACGGTGGCGGGTCCGAAAAAATCGTGAACGACGTTCGACAGACGATCGCTGAGGACCTACAGGAAACCGGGCTCACAGCGGAACTGACGGGCGTGCCGGTCATGCAGCTCGAAATCCGTCGCGCCCTCGAGCGCGACCGCATCCTCTACAACGCCGTCGGCTTCGCGCTCGGCTGCGTGATCGCGGCGCTCTTCTTCCGGCGTCTCACGCTGATGATCGTCGCAGCTGGCCCGCCGCTGATCGCAATCGTCTTCGCGCTCGGCGCGCTCGGGTGGCTGGGCTTTCGCCTCAACATGTTCCTCAACGTGATGACGCCGCTCATCATGGTGATCAGCTTTTCCGACAGCATGCAGCTCACTTTCGCGGCGCGCGACCAGTTGATGGCCGGCCACGACAAGCGCACTGCATTCCGCAACGCGATCCTCATCGTCGGCCCCGCCTGCGTGCTCACCCACGCGGCTGCGGGCTTTTCTTTGCTCGGCCTCCTCGCCTCCTCGAGCGACCTCATCCGCGGCTTCGGCGAGGCGGGGTTCCTGTCGACCGCAATTGCGCTCGTCACCGTTCTCTCGCTGGTCCCTGCATTTGGAGTGCTTCTTATCCGCAACGAGGCCAGATTTATTTCGACCCTCAAAGGAGGAGACCCGGGCGTGATGGCGCTGCGTCGCTTCTGCGCCTGGGTCGCCGTTCGCATGGTGTCCCATCCGGTTGCCTTCAGCCTTGTGGCCGTCATCGCCGTCGCCTCGCTGGGCGTCTTCTATTCCGGCCTGGAGCCGAGCTATCGGCTTGCTGATCAGGTTCCGGACAAGGAGCAGGCGGTGGCCGCGAACAGCCGCCTGGACGCCGAGATTACGGGTTCGAACCCGGTCTATGTTCTGATTAATTTCCCATCGGGGATGAGCCTCTATGCGCCCGAAACGCTCTCGACGATCGCCGACGTTCACAAGGTCGTCGCAAGCCAGCCCGGCATCGGCAACGTATGGTCGCTCGATTCCCTGCGACAGTGGCTCGCACAGGAGATGGGAACGAAGGACGTTGGCACTCTCCGGCAATACGTCGACGCGCTGCCGCTCTTCCTCGTGCGTCGCTTCGTGAACAAGGACGAGAACGCGGTCATCGTCTTCAGCCTGGTGGCCGACAAGAACCTGACTAAGCTCGTGCCGATCGTCGATCAACTCGATTGGCGGTTGAGCGCAGTCCGCGCGGCCCATCGGGGGTATACGATCGAGGTCACGGGGCTTTCCGCGATCGCCGCGCGCAGTAGCGCCGACATGATCAACAAGCTGAACCGGTCGCTCACGGTCGAGTTCGCCTTCATCATCGCTTTCATCGGTCTCGCATTCCGCTCCGTCCGCATCGGGCTCGCTTGTCTTATGCCGGGCATCTTCCCGGTCGTGGCGGCAGGCTCGGTGCTCAGGCTGCTCGGTTACGGCCTGCAATTCTCGGCCGTCATCGCGCTGACCGTTTCCTTCGGCCTCGGCCTGAGCGCCACCATCCATTTTCTCAATCGCATGACCCAGGAGAGAAAGGCGGGCGAGGACCCGGCGATCGCCGTCCAGCGGGCGACCGTTCTTGTCGGGCCCGCGCTCATTCTGACGACTTTCGTGCTGGCATGCGGGCTCGCGGCGCTCGTTCTCTCCAATCTTCCGGCGCTTCGCCTCTTCGGCTGGTTGAGCGCGCTCGCCATGCTCGCCGCGCTCGTCGCCGATCTCATGATCCTGAGGCCGGTCGTCACCTTCTTGCTGCGTTTGCGCACGCGCGCGAGCCCGCTCCCGCCGCGGGCTGTCGTTGTTCCAATCCGACCTATGAAAGGAAGAATGCGATGATTTCTATTTCGCTTCGGCTTCGTTCCCGGCGCTTCGCGCTGTTGGTCGCCGCCGCAGCCGCCGCCTTCGGCATGCAACAGACAGTCGCCCGCCCAGCGAGCCCATTTGAAAAGTTCGCCGGCGAATGGAGAGGCGGCGGCCAGATCCTGGAATCGAATGGGCGCCGCGAGCCGATCCGCTGCCGGGCGGAATATTCCGAAGCGAAGGACGGGTCGGCGCTCAATCAGGCGATCGTCTGCGCAAGCGAAAGCTTCAAACTCGACATCAAAACCTATGTCGAAGCGTCCGCGGGTTTGGTCCAGGGATACTGGACCGAAGCCACACGCGACGTCAGCGGCCATCTTACGGGGCGCATTGCAGAGGATCGTTTCGAGGGCGAGATCACCGCCGCGGCCTTCGGCGCATCCATTTTGCTGACCTCGAACGGCCGCAGGCAAGCGGTGAGCATCAAGCCGCGCAGCGGCGACGTGTCTGACGTGCGCATCGACCTCAAGAGGGAAGGCTGAGACATCGAAGCGTTGGCAGAAGGCGTCGGGCGAGGGAGTTCCGGAGGAGGACGCCCGCCTTTCACTCCGTGGGGAAGGAACGAGGCAGCGCTCCGCCTCTGAAGCAGTTGCTGTCGTTCACCGCAGATGAGAGTTCTTTCATGATCAACTCGCTTCTGTACCTGTTGATCTATTGGCCCGCAATCATCGCGCTTGCCATCTGGCTTTTCTTCCAGATTGCAGTGCGGATGTGAGCGCGGCGGTTGGTCAAGCGGCTTATTCTTTGGTATCGCCGATACCTCGGTGTGATGGTGTTCAGGTCCCTATGGCGCCACCTTTGCCTTGAGCATGCGTGACACTTCGATCACGACAGAAACGCTTGGTTCGGACGGCAAGTTCGCTGACCGGCAACTCATGAATGCTTCGTAGAGCCGTCAGAAAATTACCAAAACCTAGGTGTGAGCAAGGAGTGTGAGCATGGCGATCCACGATACGCTTCGCTATAGCCGGATTCGTCTCGCCAATGGAGCTGGCGCCATGCCGGCCGTTGGCTTTGGCACGCTGATCCGAGATCCATTCGCAACCAAACTGGCTACGAA
This sequence comes from uncultured Alphaproteobacteria bacterium, assembly GCA_963823165.1. GTDB lineage: Bacteria > Pseudomonadota > Alphaproteobacteria > Rhizobiales > Beijerinckiaceae > Roseiarcus. The sequence goes on from CAWGKV010000028.1 coordinate 69,340, forward strand.
GACCGCATTGGAAGTGGGCTTTCGACATTTCGATTGTGCAGAGCGTTACCGCAATGAAGAAGCGGTCGGCGATGCGCTTCAGGCGGCGCTCAGTGCCGGCATGTTCCGGCGGGAGGACCTCTTCATCACCACCAAGCTATGGAACACCAATCATCGTCCCGACCGGGTCGAACCCGCTTTTGACGCCAGCCTGCGGCGACTGCGGGTCGACTATCTCGATTGCTATCTCATCCATACGCCTTTTGCCTTTCCGCCGGGCGACGACCTGGACCCGAGGGACGATCGCGGTCAGGTCATCTATGACGCCAGCGTGTCGTTGGTCGAGACGTGGCGGGCGCTCGAGCGTCTTGTGGACGAAGGTCGGTGCAGGTCGATCGGCTTGTCGGATATTACCCTGGAGAAAGTGCGAGAGATCGTTGCCGCTGCGCGAATCAAGCCTGCGGTGGTGCAAGCCGAATGCCATCCGTATCTGCCTCAATGGGACCTACTCGACTTCTGTCGGGAACATGGGATTGTAGTCCAAGCGGGCGCGCCGTTGGGGCACGGCTTGTCGCCGAGAATCGTCGACGACCCGGTGATCACGACCATCGCACAGCGTGTCGGCAAGACGCCCGCCCAGGTTGCGTTGGCCTGGGCGGTGCAGCGCGGGACCGCTGTCCTGACCACCTCGACCACGCCTCGCCACATCCAAGAGAACTTCGAAATTTCTTCCCTGCCGGAGGACGCCATGCGGGAGATTCGGGACAGCATAACGGCGAGCGTCCGGTTCAATCCGGTGGTGGCGACCGGTGTGCCTGGATTCATACCCAGGGCCAATGAAACGCATGCAGACGCCAGGGCTCGGCCGACCTCGGCCGCCCCCGCAAGTTCAGACAGCCGGTTGGACCTTCCCGCTCCACCCCGGTGACGTGAACGGCGTCACCAGCATATTGGGAATCCGTTGCGGCGTCCGGCGGGTTCGGAGAGGCGGAGGCTAAGCTGCGTCGCATATCGTTGGTTTCTCTGTCGGGCCGTTGCCTCGCGAGATCAATCTGGCGGTGTCACCTGATGGTTCGACATCAATTTCGACATCGAAGATCGAAAGAGAGCCGAGGAGGAACTGCGTAACACGCAAGCCAAGCTCGCCCTATGTCCCGGGTTACGACAATCGGACAGCTCACGGCGTCGATCGCCCACGAGGTCAACGAGCCGTTGTCCGGAATCATGATCAATGCAGCGCCTGCCTCATGAGGCTGGCAGTCCGCCGTACATCGAAGGCGCGCGTGAAACCGCCCGGCGCACAATTCCGGATGGTAATCGCGCTTCCGAAGTGATCAAGCGGTTGCGCGGGCTCTTCAGCCGAAAAGCGCTCGCGGCCGAGCTCGGGGCCCAGTGCTTGGTTTTCCTCAAAAGTCGCACGCGTCCGCATGCACGGCGCCGGATAAGTGGTGTGTTCGGTGAAGGTTCATTTGCCCAACAGGATATTCGTCTGGCTGCGAGACCTCGAGCGCACCTCTCTTTGCGAAGGAGAGGATCACGCTCGCGCCGGAATTGCTGAACCTTCGCTCGGCCCGCCCATCAAGTTCGGCGGCGAGCGCGTCAACGATACGCGTCCCCAACCCTGCTCCGCCTATCTCCCCGGGGGATCCGTCGTCGCTGACGTCGCAAAAAATGCGATCACACGACTCGCCCACCGTGATGAAGATCGAGCCTGAGCGCAAAGGGAAGGCATGACGGAAAGAATTGTTGATGAGCTCCGCGACAGCGAGGCTTGCGCGCCAGCATCGTCCCGCGTCGATCACGATTGGACTCTCGACGCGAAGCACAAACTTGATTCCGCGATGTTGGACCGCGGAAGAGGCGGTCATTGCGCAACAGAGGCGCGCGAGAACGCCTGCGAAATCCGCGACTCCTTCTCTCCGCGGCGGACACAAGACATTGTGGATCTCCGCGGCCGAGCGCATCTCCGTTATGACCTCGTGGAGCGCCGCTTTCGTTTCGTCGCTGGAAGAGTTCTTGGCAATCGCCGAAGCGAGCGAGATCGTTCGAGCATAGTCGTTCCGAACGCGGTGAATCAGTTCCGCAACCGGAAGCAAATGATCGTCTCGAAGTGCGTTTCCGGGTCGAGCGCAGTTGTTCACGTGAAGTCTCCTCAGGAAGCGGCGGCTCTTACAATTGTGGGAGTGGCCATCTGTCGCTTTCCAAAATGGGAGAGCGAGCCAGCGTCCACTCCCGCCCCAAATGAACGGAGGATCCACGGCACCGACTTTGACGCATAAAAATGGGTCATCGAATCCTTTGCGTCCGCGGCCTCGCAGCACCCGCAGTCGTGGCGTTCGCCCAGGCTTAAGCAGCCGAGGCTGCTTTCCGCCCGACCACATTCAGGAGCGCCTGGGCTGCGACCGTGGACGACGCGGGATTCTGGCCTGTGACAAGACGCCCGTCCACGACCGCATGCGGTTGCCAGTCGCGCACTTTCTCGAAAATGGCTCCCAGCCGCATCAGCTCGTCCTCGACAAGGAACGGCACGACGTGGGTCAACTGAACCTGTGCTTCCTCGCCGTTCGCGAAGCCCGTAACACGCTTCCCCTTCACGAGCGGCTGGCCTCCGTAGCTTACATGGCGGAGCACGCCGGGCGAGTGACAAACCAAGGCAATCACCTTGCCGGAGTTATAGAACGACTCGAGCAAAGCGATCGACACGGGGCTCTCGGCCAGATCCCACATCGGGCCGTGGCCGCCAACGTAGAAAACGGTGTCGTAGTCCTGCGATTTTATCGTCTCGAGCTTGACGGTCTGAGAAAGCTCATTTTGCGCTCGCGCGTCTTGCTTGAACCGCGCCATCGCAGGGGTCTGGTTTTCGGACAAATCGCTTTTCGGATCGATCGGCGGCCGCCCTCCCTTTGGCGACGCGAGCGTCAACTCGACCCCTGCGTCGCGAAAGACAAAGTACGGCGATGCGAACTCTTCCAGCCAGAAGCCGGTCTTGCGACCCGTGCTCCCGAGTGTGTCGTGCGAAGTCAGCACCATCACAATTTTCATATTCAGCTCCTTTCATCGAGCTATTCCAAAGCGTCCAATTCATGGAACTGGAATTGCCGTGGAAGGGACACAAAGCCCCTCTTTGGCGGGATGCAGAAGACCAGCCACTACGCCGCCCTGCCTGCCGAGCGCCGAGCTCCGGAGCCGCCGAGGTACGCGCCCAGGCGGTGTTCAACATCCCCGGGCTTATGAAAGCCGCGCTCGAACAGCTCCTTGAGCCTGTCCTGCGCGGCGGGGCGGACGACCGAATCGGTGAAGGTATTCCACCCGGCTGCGATTTCGACGTCCGGCGGCAAGCTGCTGGCGTTCACCAGGCGCTTTGTGTTCGCGATCGCCCACTTGTCGAACGAGGCGATGCGGATCGCGAGCGCATCAACGAACCCGTCGAGGTCGTGGTCAGGCAGCGCCCGATTGACGTAGCCATAGGCCTGAGCCAGTTCGCCGCCGATGTCGTCGGAGGCGAGCAGCACCTCCATGGCGCGCGCCCGGCCCATCAGCCGAGGCAGCCGCGCCATGGGTCCGCCGCCGGCGACCACGCCGGCGCCGACCTCCCACTGCGACAGAATCGCTTTCTCCCGGCTCGCGAAACTCATGTCGCAGGCCAGGGCGATTTCGCTTCCGTTGCCCGTCGCCCGCCCCCGGATCAGCGCGATCGAGACGAAAGGCGCGCGGGTCAATCGCACGAATATGTCCGGCCACGCCTCCAGGCCCGTGGGCCCCTGAGGGATGCTGGTCAGATCCTCGAGCTTGGCGTTGAAGTCGCTATGGTTCAAAAAGAACCCGTCGACCGCGCTGTCGAAGACCACGACCTTGATCTCTTCGTTGGTCTCCACGGCTGTCATGATGTCCCGGAATTCGAGCACCAATTGGGGCCCCACAATATTGAGCGGCGGATTGTCGAAGGTTACCCGCCAGTAAGCAGGCGATGATCGGGTGAGTTTGATCTGCTTCGCTTTTGCCTTCGCGTCCAACAGAGCCTCCCGCGGCAACAACATCCAAGTTGGTGTCATCGTGACCCTGACGAACGAAGGCGGCTATTGGACGATCGTGTCGCCGAGACCATGGTGTCGGCTCGAACCCGGTTACGTTGAGTCTGAACGTCAAACGCGCAATCCTATCGCCTGGGCAGTAGTCTGAAGTGATGATCCTCGGCGCATCACCGGCTACCCATCCGGCAGGTGCAACCCCGGCACTCGCATCGCCATTAGGAACACCACAAAGGGGCAACCGTAGGTGCAATGCACGCGGCTCACTGCACCCTCGTTTGCAGCTGCGTTTGAACGCAGGGAGTGCCTGGACCCCGCCGACGTCGGCGACCGCCTACGCAAACGCCTCTGCTTTTCGCTGACTGTGTTGGTCTAGGGCCTGCCTTCAGTTGTGCGAGAACGGATTGGAATCGGAAGCAGAACGTTTTGGATTTCGGATACGCGAGGGATTCCCAAATCAGCAAATGTCTAACTCGTGGGTGGTCGGCCGGAGGAGGGCTGACCGATGCGACGATATGCACTGCGCGACGACCAGTGGGATCGGATCAAAGACATTCTGCCGGGCCGTGGAGGCCATGTGGGCGGCACGGCGGCGGACAGTCGCCTATTCGTCGAAGCCGTTCTCTTCAGGTTTCGCGCCGGCGTCCCTTGGCGCGATCTGCCCGAGCGCTTTGGCGACTGGAAGATCGTCTATCAGCGCTTCAACCGATGGGCCAAGAGCGGCGTTTTCGAGCGGGTTTTCAGGCTTTTTAACAGCGATCACGACAACGAGTACATGATGATTTGACGCCACCATCGTGCGCGCTCACCAGCATAGCGCCGGCGCCCAAAAAAAGACGGTGCGCAAGCCATCGGCCGGTCCCGCGGGGAATTGACCACCAAGATTCACGTGCTCGTCGATGCCCTCGGCAATCCCGTCGAGTTGATGCTCAACCCGGGCCAAGATCACGATCTGACTTGCACTGAATCTCTCATCGAAGCCGTCGACCCCGCCGCTTTGATCGCCGACAAGGCGTTCGACGCCGACGCCTTCATCGCCGCCCTCAACGATCGAGCGATCGTCCCAGTCATCCCATCCAAGTCCAACCGAAAAACCCCGCGCCCGTGCGACTTTGTCCTCTACTGCGAACGCAATCTCATTGAGCGTTTCTTCAACACCCTCAAGCATTTCCGGGCGATCGCCGCGCGCTACGACAAGCTCGCCAAGATTTTCCTCGCCGGCGTTCAGCTCGCCTGCTCCGCCATCCTCCTCAACTGAAGACAGGCCCTAGTTCGACCGGATGACGAATTGATCGAGATCGCAGACAACCAGCAGCGGCTGGTTTTCGAGAGCCAGGGCATATTGCTGGAGCTGCCCGAAGGCAGCTTCGAGGCTCTTGCGTTTGCCCTTGTATTTCCAGCCGAAGTGACCGCGCTTCCACACATCGGCCCAGCCATCGCCACCGCCTGTCTTCGTGGCCTCGCGCTCGAAGCAGTAGAAATCACCCGTGGGATCGGCCTCCTCCGGCGAGGGTTCACCGAGCAGCCGGCAGAGATCGAGAAAGTGCTCTTGCGCTGCCGAGCGTTCCTTCAGCTCGACGGCGTGCCACTTTCGAATGAAGTCGTTCACCGTGAAGACAGCGGACGCCATGTAGCTGCGAACCCACTTTCCCGCCCGGATCAATTTCGATTCCCCGCCGTCTCGCGTGCATCGAGCTTTACACGATCGCCGGCCAACCTGTGCCTAGAAGCGCCTCTTTATCCGCTTTTCCCCCTTATTTCGTTGACCGCTTGGCACATGACGCCGGCAGAGCTTCCGGTCTACCCCGCCGTTTCGTCCGCGTCATCCTCTCGCAGTTTTCTCGAGCACTTCCCCCTTCCGCGCTTCGCTTGTGCAGCTCCGGCACGCTTCGCGGCGCGCCTGGGATCCGTCCGCTCAATGGTCCCGGTCCCTTTTGCCCCGCGGGGCCGCAATCGCGAGGCCCCCACGCAAGGGGGCACGGATAAGCAGAGAACGCTTCGATATTGGGGTCACCACACTACTTGTTCAAAATCGTACGCTAGGCGGCCCGAGGGTGTAGAGTCGAAGAAGGGCGCGGTTGCGGGGCCAGCGGCGAGGAACCCAAGAAGGTCCCGTGCAAGAAAGAGTTGCCCGCTCACCAGAAAGGACTGGCCTTCGGTTCGAAAGAGAGCGTGAATGCGCATGCCCGAGGAGCGCTGACGCGCCTCGGGAGACCCAGCCCCGCACATCGTTCCGATCCGGGGCTCGCGTCGGTGACGGGGCCGGATTGGCCGGCCTCTGTTCGCAAACGCAAGGGTCGAACATGTCCATCAAGCTCAGCGATACCCAACTCGTGCTGCTCAGCGCCGCGTCGCAGCGAGTAGACCACAGTCTGACGACTCCGTCCGGCGCGCGGCTCGCTTCCGCGAAGAAGGCAGCCACGAAGCTGCTGAAGGAAGGTCTTGTCCGTGAAGTCCGGGCGCGAAAGGACGCGCCGGTCTGGCGTCGAGACGAGGACGGCGATCAGGGATTCGCGCTCAAGCTGACCGCCGCCGGCCTTAAGGCGATTGCTGCCGATCTCGACGCCGGGGATGACAAGGCCGCGCGACAGACGCATGGCGATGAGGCCGCCAAGCTGGAAACGACGGCGGGCGGGATCGATGTGACCGACGCCGGTCCTGGACTGGAATCCGGCGAGGAGTCCCACTCGCCGCGCGTTCCTCGCACCGGGACCAAGATCGGCATCGTCATCGAGATGCTCGAGCGCGACGCGGGAGCGACCATCGACGAACTCGTCGCCGCGACCGGGTGGCTGCCGCATACCACCCGCGCCGCGCTGACCGGGTTGAGGAAGCGAGGCTTCGAGATCGATCGACGCAAGGGCAAGGACCAAAGCTCCAGCGCCTATGTCATCGCGGAGCGAAACAGCGCCGCGCAGGGGTGACAACGGCGGTGGGTAAGACGTTGCGTTCCGGTTCTGTGGAGACCGCCCGGCAGCCGAGGCCAGGCCCGATCGCCGATTCTCTCCCGGACGAGCGCTCTCCTGCGGGCGCGGGTCTCGAAGCCGAACTCGCCGAGTTGGAGAGACTATCCCTCGAGGACTTGCGGCTGCGCTGGCGGAATCATTGGGGCCGGCTCGCGCCGGCCCCCATCTCCCGGAACCTGCTCCTTCGCCTGATGGCCTACCGCCTTCAGGCCGAAGCCTTTGGCGATCTCGATCGGGAGACCGTCCGGATCCTCGAGCGGCTGGCGCAGGCGGCGCCGGACAAGTCCGCGTCCGACCGATCATCTTCACCAGCTTCGGACGGCGCAAGCGCAGCGACCCTACCCATTCGTAAGGCCGCCAATCCGCTGATCCTAAGGCCTGGGGCCCTGTTGGTCCGAGAATGGCAGGGCCGGCTCGAACACGTCATGGTTGTCCATGACGGGTTCGCCTGGAATGGCGCGACCTATAGCAGCCTGTCCGCCGTCGCTTTCGCGATCACGGGCACCAAGTGGAGCGGCCATCAATTCTTCGGCGTGCGACATCAGGATCGCGTCCCGAACCGGCGCAGCGGCGATCGGGGCCAACAGAACCGCAGCGAGAATTCCAGCGCTCTCTCTCGCGGAGACGTGGACGATCGACCGCTCGCGCCGAATGGCTCAACCTTCTTCTTGCTCGGCGCGATACCCGACCCAGCCGAGAGCGTCCAATGAACTCCGCATCTCTTAAGCCCCACCGTTGCGCGATCTACACGCGGGTCTCGACTGATAGCCGAACTCGATCAGGAGTTCAACTCCCTCCAGGCTCAGCGCGAGGCCGCGCAGTCTTACGTCAAGAGCCAGGCCCATGAGGGCTGGAGGCTGATCAGGGAGCGCTATGACGACGGCGGCTTCTCCGGCGGAAGCCTGGACCGCCCTGCCTTGCAGCGACTGCTGGCCGACATCCGTGAACAGCGGATCGACATCGTCGTCGTCTACAAGGTCGATCGCCTGACCCGGTCGCTCACCGACTTCGCCAAGCTCGTCGAGCTCTTCGACGCTCATGGCGTCGCCTTCGTCTCGGTGACCCAATCGTTCAATACCACGAGCAGCATGGGACGCCTGACCCTCAACGTATTGCTGTCCTTCGCCCAGTTCGAGCGAGAGGTCACGGGCGAGCGCATCCGCGACAAGATCGCCGCGTCCAAGAAGAAGGGCCTCTGGGTCGGCGGCGTCGTGCCCCTTGGCTACCAGGTCCAGGGCAAGAAGCTGATCGTCGACGAGCAGGAGGCGGCGACCGTCCGGCTCATCTTCTCCCGCTATCTTGACCTCGGCTCGCTTCCGACGCTGCAGAGGGACCTGCGCGAGCGCGGGATTGTCACCCGCCGGCGCCCCTTGTCCTCCGGCCGCATCGTTGGCGGTAACCTCCTCAATGGGCCGTTGGCTTACCTGCTGCGCAACCGGGTCTACCTTGGCGAGATCAACCATCGCGACCAAAGCTATCCCGGCGAGCACGAACCGATCGTGAACCCGGACTTGTTTGAGTCCGTGCAGGCGAAACTCTCTGAGAACCGGCGGGGACTTCGCCAGCGGCGTCAAAGCTCGAACGCGTTGCTTCTGGGCAAGCTGTTCGATGATCGGGGAAATCCGATGACGCCGAGCTACGCGATCAAGAAGGGGGTTCGTTATCGCTATTATGTCTCCTCCGTACTGGCCCAGGGGCGCAAGGAAGAAGCCGGATCGGTCGCGCGCGTCGCCGCGGACGCCGTCGAACGGGTCGTTCTCGATGCTATCCGCGATCGCGGCCCGGATCCGGATACAGCCGCCGCGATGATTGTCGCTCGGATTGGCAAAGCCACTCTTGGCGCACGGTCGATCGAGCTTCAGCTTATTGGCAACGGCGATCAGCCGCCCGAAAAGATCGCAATCCCCTGGTCTCCGCAACCATTTCGCCGCAAGCGCGCGGTCATCGCGCCTGCGAGCGATGGCGCGCATGGCTTAAGGCCGATCCGGGCTGAAGCCCGGACGAAGCTGTTGGCGGCCATCGCCAGAGCGCGCCGGTGGCTCGAGGACCTCATCTCAGGCCGCGCCGTGAGCATCGAAACGATTGCGGCTCGCGAAGGAGTCAGCGTGCGATCGGCGCGAATGGCTCTCACCCTCGCCTTCCTGGCCCCAGCCATCGTCCAGGCTGCCGTCGATGCAACCTTGCCGCGCGGCTTCGGCGTTTCGCGATTGACGGATATGCCGTCGAGCTGGGCCGAGCAGCGAAAGCTCTTGGGCCTGGCCGCGCCGCGCTGATAGGAGAGCAGCGTTTCCCATCAAGCGTTTGACAAACTTCGCCCTCGCATCAGGCCCGCGATGTGCCTGGCGCTTGCTGTGACTGCGGACACCGCTCAGAAAGTGGCTCTGTCTACGCGATCCTCATGAGGGGCCAGAATCGAACCGGTCTCCGTTTAACCCCATGCAACATCCCCCGGAAAAGGTTTTTGTCAGGCGGAGACTCGGCGTCGCCAGAGCGGCACGAGCCGCAAATTCGGCGTCTCCCGACGCAAATCCTCGTGCGCTCAGCGCCCAAGCCTCGGAAATGTCGGATAGTTTGCGGGAGACGGAAAAACTAAAGAAATCACAGGTATGGGTGGTGGAGCCAGACGGAATCGAACCGACGACCTCTTCAATGCCATTGAAGCGCTCTCCCAACTGAGCTATGGCCCCATTTTCCACATGCAGCAGGCGGCTTCGATTGGGGCGAAGCCGAACATCTCGCGGGCGGCGGTATAACCGCAAACCTTCATCCGTAACAAGGGGCGTTCGGACGAAAAGTGCGGCGCGCCGCCTTGAAGAATCGCCGCTCAGGTCTCCTCGTCGGGAGCGATGTCGCCATCGATGAGATTGCTGACGTCGTCGTCCTCTTCCTCTTCCTCTTCGAGGAAAGAATCGTCCTCGGCGTCGCCGGCGTCCTCGACGTCGATGTCTTCGGCGACCGTCTCGACCGCCTTCTCCTCCCCCGCCTCGACCTCGTCGAGCGAGACCACGTCCACTCCGGCCGGCGTCGCGATATCCGCCTCCTCCTCGTCTTCCTTGGCGGCCATGCGGGTGCGCGCCGCGCCCTGGAACACGGTCCCGCACTTCGGACAGACGATCGGATCCTTGTTCAGGTCGAAGAATTTGGCGCCGCAGTGCTGACACTGCCGTTTGACGCCGAGTTCGGGTTTTGCCACTGCGATCAGATCCCTGTCGTTCAAAGGCGGATTTTCGAGCGCTCCGGTTATTCGGGTCCCATCCCCCTTGTCAATGTGATTCCGAGCGCGTCGACATGGGCCCGGTCGCGGTGGTACGGACGCTCGGCGCCGGCGAGCGGCGCGACCTCCAGCCAACCGGGTTCGGCCGTGTCAAGTTCCTCCTCGCAGCCGGCGCACGCCTCCCCTTTGCGCTCCCGCCGTGGACCGGCGCTCAGCGGACGCTTCCGGCCGCCCGGCGACAAGTCGATTTCCCACCGCGCCTTCATCTTCGGCCTGCTCGCCTGCGGCGAGACCCTTGTCGAAGGGCTGCTCGAGGGCGACGACGTCCTGCGCACCGGCGCGGCCTGCCGGGCCCTCGGGGCCGCGATCGAGCGCCTCGCGCCCGGCCGCTGGCGGATCCGCGGCCCCGGGATCGGCGCCCTGCCGCCGCCGCGCGAAAAGCTCGATTTCGGCAACGCCGGCACCGGCTCGCGGCTGATGATGGGGGTGGTCGGCGGCCATGGCGTCACCGCGACGTTCGACGGCGACGCGAGCTTGCGCAAGCGGCCGATGGGCCGGATTCTGGAGCCGCTGCGCCTGATGGGGGCGGAAGTCCTGTCGCAGGCGGAAGGCGGGCGCTGCCCGATCGTGCTGAAGGGCGTGCGCGACCCGGCGCCGATCCTCTACCGGACGCCCGTCGCGTCGGCGCAGATCAAGTCGGCCGTGCTGCTCGCCGGACTCAGCGCCCGCGGCGTGACCACGGTGATCGAGCCCGAAGCCTCGCGCGACCATACCGAGAAGATGCTCGCCCACTTCGGCGCCGAGGTCTTGGTCGGCCGCGAGGGCGAGGGGCGGCGCATCGATCTCGTCGGCCGCCCGGAGCTCGGGGCCAGGCCCGTCGCCGTCCCTGCCGACCCGTCCTCGGCGGCTTTTCCGATCGTCGCCGCGCTGATCGTCCCGGGCTCGGAGATCGTGGTCGAGGGGGTGATGACGAACCCGCTGCGCTCGGGGCTGCTCACGACCCTCCTCGAGATGGAGGCCGAGATCGAGGTTCTCGACCGTCGGGTCGAGGGCGGCGAGGAGGTGGCGGATCTCAGGGTGCGGGCGAGCGCGCTCAAGGGCGTCGACGTACCGGCGGCCCGCGCGCCGTCGATGATCGACGAATACCCGATTCTTGCGGTCGCCGCGGCCTTCGCCTCGGGAACGACCCGGATGCGCGGCCTGCACGAATTGCGCGTCAAGGAGAGCGACCGCCTCGCCGCCGTCGGGGCGGGGCTCGCGGCGGCCGGCGTCGAGCATGCGATCGACGCCGACGACCTCGTGGTCGAGGGCGGTTCGCCCCGCGGCGGCGGCACGGTCGCGACCCACATGGATCATCGCATCGCGATGAGCTTCCTGGTCATGGGCCTCGCCAGCCGCGAGCCCATGACGGTCGACGACGTGGGGATGATCGCCACCAGTTTCCCGGACTTCCGTCCCGCGATGGAGCGGCTCGGCGCGAGGTTCGAGTGAGCCCGCGGCGGCCCAAGCGGTCTCTGGGCGAAGCGATTATGGCTTTTCAGAAAAGACGGCCAAGCTTTTCCAAACAAATCCAAGAAACACCAAGCGGTCCGGCTTGGATTCTCTTGGGGCCTCCTTGGTTTTCCTTGGATTTTCTTGGATTCCTTCGTCCAATTCGGGGCTTTTCAATGGGTTACGGAGCGAGTTTAGGCGAAAAGGTTTTGCGCTTGGCTGACTTCTGGTTTTCCAAATCACTTCTGCACCGCCGGCCTGCCGGAAGTGGGAGCGCTTTCACTCAACGCGCGACCCGAAAGCGGCTCCGAATCCAGAACGTATAAAGAACATGTGAGGCCAGGTCAAGACATTGGCGGCCTTTCTCGCGGGATGGTTAACCCCGCGAGCGGGAAGCCGTCGCTCGATGGTCGGGCGGCCGCCGCTCGTTCGACGCGACGTCCAATCAAAGGCCGAGTTCGCTGAGGCCCGGGTGGTCGTCGGGCCGACGGCCCAGCGGCCAGTGGAAGAGACGGTCGCCTTCCCGGATCGGGAGATCGTTGATGCTGGCGATGCGACGCGCCATCAGCCCGAAGGCGTCGAACTCCCAATTCTCGTTGCCGTAGGCGCGAAACCAGTCGCCGGCGGAATTATGGAATTCATAGGCGAAGCGCACCGCGATGCGGTTGCCGTGAAAGGCCCACACCTCCTTGATCAGGCGGTAATCGAGCTCGCTTTGCCATTTGCGGGTGAGAAAGGCGGCAATCGCCTCGCGGCCGGCAAAGAACTCGGCTCGGTTGCGCCACTCGCTCTGTTGCGTGTAGGCGAGCGCGACGCGGCCGGGATCACGGCTGTTCCAGGCGTCCTCGGCCATGCGCGCCTTCGCGGCGGCGGTTTCGCGCGTGAAAGGCGGCAAAGGCGGGCGGGCGTCATTCATCGACATGGTGCTCCCGTGCCCCGCGCAAGCGGGCGTTTTCCGCCTCGAGTTCTTCCAGGCGGGCGCAAAGCGGCGCCGTCGCCGTCGCAACTTCGGCTGTCGTGAAGCGCGGCGCGATGTGCCGCGAGCAATTCCAGTCGAACGCGCTTGAGAACGCGCTCGGCCGCCGCGCGGTATCCGGGCGTGGCGAGCCGCGCGGCGAGGTCGGGTTCGGCCGTGAGATCGTGCGGGGTCATGCGAGCCAGAATCTTGCGTCGGCGACGGCGGGGATGATCCATCAAAAATAGCGCGACCCGGTCCTCGTCCGCCAGGGCGTCGAGCGTGAGATATTGCCGATTTCCGCGAAAGTCGGCGAAGCCCAAAGTGCGGTCGTCCAGCACCCCCAGGAAGCCCGGAGGGCCGCCCCGGTGCTGGATACAGGGCCAACCCGTCTGTGAGACGGTCGCCAGATAGAAGCTGTCGCGCTTGGCGATGAAGGCCGCTTCGGCCGGAGAAAACCGGTCTCCCGGTCGGTCGACGTCGATCGACTCCCACAGGCCGCCGAGCCCGTTCGCTTCGCGCGCCGCCCGCACGCCGGCGGTCGCCAGCGCTTCGAGGAAGCCCTGAGCCATATCATACAGTTTTTGCGCCATTTCTTGCGAATGCGGAGCAGTTGCCCTGTCTCAGTAGTATCAACGTGTACGTGCCAGCTGCCCAGGTAACTGCCAAGCCTCCCGCGGCCCTCGCCCTGAGGAGCCCGCGAAGCGGGCGTCTCGAAGGGCGCTCGTGGCCGGCAAGCATCCCCTTCGCCTGGCTCAGGGCAGGCTTTCGAGGCCCTTTGCCTTCGACAAAGGGCGCCTCAGGATGAGGGTGGTGGAACTGAATCCTGCGATCTTCGCTGCCTGCTTGGCTTGAAAGTTCTCCGGGAAAAGGACACCGGCTGTCGGCAAAAGCGTTCTCGGCCGGCTACGCGGGATTTGCGGACAACCTAAACGCGTTACCCACAACCCCACAAGAGAGCAGCAACAGCAGCCGCCTGCCTAAGTAGACAAAAGTGTCAACCATGTATCCGGCCAAACTTGTCAGCCACCGATCCGGTTTGCACAGTCAATGACGGAGACCGGTTCAGCCGCCACTCACGGGCCGAGATAGGCCTCGCCCCTCGTCCGGCGCTTCGCGCCACCCCCGGTCGTCGCCCGAGGGCAGGGTCTTCTCCGCGCGAGCGGCTACGGGATTCACACAAGTGATTTGCCATGGCCGATCACATACCCAACTTCCGCAGGCGCGTTGCAGCGGGTGCAAAAGACCAATCCCGGCAAGCCAAGTCGCAAACGCCGCGGTGTCCATCTCACCAGCCCTCGAAGCCCAGACCCCGAGTCTCTCATCTCTCCTAGCCGCGCCCGCCACGGCGGCGGAGCCGGCCAGCGGCCGCGTCTGCAACGTGTGGCCTCGCGCCGAGCCCTCGAGGTCGGGGTCGCTCCGGATGACCCGTCGAGCGGGGCCGCGCCTACAAAGGCGGCGTCGTCCTACGGCTTGACCGGTCGCCGGCGGTCGGGGCATGCTTTCGCCATGGCGCGCATCGTCTTCACCGCCAATCTCCACCGCCACGTTGATTGCCCGACGGCCGAGGCGGACGGCGCGACCGTGCGCGAGGCGCTCGAGTCGGTGTTCTGCAAGAACGAACGGCTGCGCTCCTATGTGCTCGACGATCAGCAGGCGCTGCGCCGCCACATGGCGATCGTGGTCGACGGCAAGCCTCTCGGCGATCGCGTCCATTTGAGCGACCCCATTTCCACCGCCAGCGCCATCTACGTCCTCCAGGCTTTGTCAGGAGGGTGAGGGAGGAGCGCATGAGCGACAGGCTGGCCGTGTCGACCCGCAAAGGTCTGTTCTGGTTCGAACGGGACAAGGGCGACTGGCGCGTCGCGCACGTCGATTTCCTCGGCGACAACGTCACCCTCGCCCTGCACGACAGTCGCAGCGGTTACGATTACGCCGCTCTCAACCACGGACATTTCGGCGTCAAGCTGCATCGCAGGGAGAAGGGCGTCTGGACCGAGATCGCCGCGCCGGCCTATCCGCCGAAGCCGGAAGGGCTCGTCGATCGCGACGGCTGGGGCAAGGACATCCCTTACACTCTCATCAACATCTTCTCGCTCGAGCCAGGTGGGCGCGAGGAGGAGGGCGTGCTCTGGTGCGGGACCATCCCCGGCGGCCTTTTCCGCTCGCGCGACCACGGAGGCGCCTGGGAGCTCGTCCGTTCGCTGTGGGACAACCCGAAGCGCCAGCAATGGATGGGCGGCGGCACGGACTGGCCGGCGATCCATTCCATCTGCGTCGACCCCCGCGACAGCGCCGTCGTGCGCATCGGCATATCGTGCGGCGGGGTGTGGGAGACGCGCGACGGCGGAAACGCCTGGGAATGCCGCGCCGACGGCATGTTCGCCGCCTTCCTGCCGCCGGAGATGGGCCGCGACCCGAACGTCCAGGACCCGCATTGCCTGGTGCAGAGCCCGAGCGCCCCCGACCGCCTGTGGACCCAGCACCATAACGGGATCTTCCGCAGCGACGATTCCTCGGCGAGCTGGCGCGAGATCGTCGACGTGCCGCCGTCGTCCTTCGGCTTCGCCGTCGCCGTCCATCCGCGGGAGCCGGACACCGCTTGGTTCGTGCCGGCGATCAAGGACGAGCGGCGTGTGCCGGTCGACGGAAAGCTGGTGGTCACCCGGACGCGCGACGCGGGCGCCAGTTTCGAGGTCTTGCGCGAAGGCCTGCCGCAGGAGCACGCCTACGACGTCGTCTATCGCCATGCGCTCGCAATCGACTCGAGCGGCGATCGCCTGGCCTTCGCCACCACGACCGGCGGGCTCTATGTCAGCGAAGACCAGGGCGACCGCTGGCGGGAGGTCACGCACAGCCTGCCGCCGGCGCACGCGGTGCGGTTCGTCGCCTGACGGCGCGCCGGCCGCTCTCGTTGTCGAGATAGCGCAGGGGTTTTCGAGGCGCGTGGGGACGAGCCAATTAACACTATGGCCGGATAAATCCTCTGTAATTTCCACAAATCTGCACAGCATTTTGTTCCATCAACAAGCTGAAACAAAGACTTTTTATCCGGCGGATGCGCCAGAAACTGCCCGAAGTGCCTGTTTTTGCGCCGAAACAGGGAATAACAGGCCGGACCGCGGGCGGCCGAGCGGCGCGTCCTCGCGCCTCACGCCCGCCTCGCCTTGCGGGTCGCGCGCGGCCTTTCGGGCGCGCCAGCGGCGGCCAGGATGGCGCGGTACTCGTCGCGCTTCTCGTGAATCGAGGCGATCACCAAGCCCATCGGGACGCCGATGTCGACCAGCACCGCCTCGGACAGCTGCAGGCTCGCCTCGATCGTCTCCGGCACCGCGTCGGTCGCGCCGAGCGCGTAGAGCGCATGGGCGTGGTCGGCGTCGCGGGCCCGGGCGACGAGGGTCACGTCGCCGCGCAGCCGGCGCGTCGTCTCGACCACCATCTCGTTGGCTTTCGGCGAATCCATGGTCACCACCACCGCCCGCGCCGCTTCGATCCCGCAGCGGCGCAAATAGTTCGGCCGCGAGGCGTCGCCGTAGTACACCGGCTTGCCGGCGTCGCGGGCGCGGGAGACGACGCGGGCGTCCGCGTCGACGGCGATGAACGGGATCTTGTGCATGTCGAGCATGTCGCCGACCAGGGCGCCGACCCGCCCGTAGCCGACGATGATGACGCGGCGCTCCTCGCTTTCGGGCGGCGCCTCCTCCGCCGGGGTTTCCGCGCGCCGCCGCGGCCGCGCGTCGATCAGCGCGCCGAGCCGGCCGAGAGGAGGGATGGCGAGCATCGAGACGACGATCGCGCTGACCAGCGCCGTCGACAGGGCGCGGTCGATCAGTCCGCCGGCCAGGGCCGCGCCGATCATCACGAAGCCGAATTCGCCCCCCGGTCCGAGGAGCAGCGCCATTTCCGCCCCGACCCGCGCGGGCAGGCCGAATGCGCGCGCCAGCCCAAACAGGATCAGGCTTTTGAGGCCGATCAGCGCCGCCGCGAGACCGAGGATGAGGCCGGGCCTGGCGGCGATGAGCGCCGGATTGATCTCCGCCCCCACCGAGACGAAGTAGAGCCCGAGCAAGAGGCCCTTGAACGGTTCGATCGTCACCTCGATCTCCCGGCGGTATTCGGTTTCCGCCAGCAGGAGCCCCGCGACGAAGGCGCCGAGGCCCATCGACAGCCTGCTCGCCGCGGCGGCGAGGCCGTCGCCGAGCACGACCAGGAGGCAGGCGGCCATGAAGAATTCCGGGCTCTTCGTCTCGGCGACGAAATGAAAGAACGGCCTCAGCGCGAGCCGGCCGAAGACGATCAGTGCGGCGAGCGCGAGCGCCGCGGGAACGAGCCCGCCGACCAGCGCCGCGCCCAAGCCCTCCTCGCCGCCGCCGGCGAAAGCGCCCGCCATGACGAGCAGCGGCGCGACCGCGAGATCCTGGAACAGCAGAACCGAGAAGCTCGCCCGTCCGACCGGCGCGCCGAGCCGCTTGTCTTCGATGAGGACCGGGATGACGATCGCGGTCGACGACATGCTGAGCGCGGCGCCGACGATCACGGCGGACAGAGGCCTAAGGCCGAGCCGCCAGGCGATTGCGGTGAGCACGATCGAGGTGACGGCGACCTGCGCAAGACCGAGCCCGAACACGAGCCGGCGCATGCGCCTCAGGCGCTCGAACGACAGCTCGAGCCCCATGGTGAACAGGAGCGCCACGACCCCGAAGGCGGCGAGCTTGTCGATCGCATCGACATTGATCGCGAACGCGTTGAGCCAGTGCGCCCTTCCGGCCAGCGATCCCAGCCCGTAGGGCCCAAGCGCCACGCCTGCGAGCAGGTAGCCGAGCACCGGGCTGATCCTGAGGCGGAAGAACAGCGGCGCCACGACCCCGGCCGTCGCCAGGAACAGCAAGGCTTCCTTGTAGAGCGAAAGGTCGACGGTCTCGGTCACGCCGCCAGCTTAGTCGATTCGAACCGATACGCGAGCTTCGGGAGGAGAGGCGCCGGTGGCAAGCCGGCCTTCGGCCAGGAACAGCTGGCCTCCTTCACCGAAGGGCGGGCGTGCGGAACCCGGGGCAAAGGCGCTGACAAAAATTTGCCTGTTGGGCGTCTCGACTTTCGGCAGCGTCCCGGCGCCGAGGACCGCCCTGCGGGACAAGACGAGGAAGGGGACGTAGGCGCAGACACCAAATTGGCGAAAGACGTTCAAACCACATGAAAGCGCTGCCGCTGCGGCGGCGTCCACGCGGCGCCCGGCGGATAGGGTTCGGACAAAAGGTCGGCGCAACGGGCGGCAAGTCCCGTCAGGGCGGCCTCGAGCGCGCCGGCCGCCAGCGGACCCAGCGCCTGGTCGACCGCGCTCTGCCACTGCTGGTTCGTCACCGCCCGGGCCGCGTCATCCGCCGGGACGATGCGAATGAGGCGCTCGGCGAGAGAGACGTACACCATCACGCCGCACTGCGAACGGTCGAGGCCGCGAAGGACGAACTGCGCCAGCGCGGCCCGGTGGCATGCGGCGCGCTGCGCGCGTTTTGGCACGAGCAGCCGCCGGGCCAAGGGCAACGAGCCGACAACCGCTGCGAGGATGGCCACGAGAAGCTGGGCGATGTAGATCCGCTGCGCCGACATCTCGGTGAACAGCAGGAGTGGCAAGGGGGTCGCGAGGGCGAGCACGGCGGCGCCGAGCAGGAACTCCGCCTCGCTCGCCGCCGAGGCGCTCGCGAGCACGCAGACGATCGGCGCGCGCGTCTTGAGCTGCGCCGCGTCGAAGGCCGAACTCGATGCGCGCGGTCTCGGCCGGATCGAGCTTCATCACCAACTCCCCGAGGCGCCGCCGCCGCCAGACGAGCCGCCGCCGCCGGAGAAGCCGCCGCCCCCGAACCCGCCCCCTCCGAAGCCGCCGCCGTAACCCCCGCTGCGGCCTCCGCCAATGCTCATCGGAAGGAACACAACGTTGCCGCCTCGCCGCCGGGCGATCCGCGTCAGCACGAACATGATGAACAGAAAGACCAGGAATGGCGCGAGCGCGTCGAACAGCGAAGGGTCGCGCTCGGCGCGCGTGTCGGCCGGCTTCGGCTTCCACTCCGCGGAATCGGTGGTGAGCGCGGTGATGATGTCGTCGACGCCGCGCGTCACTCCGCCGTCGTAATCACCGGCCTTGAACCGCGGCGCGATGGCGTTGGCGATGATGACGCTCGACACGGCGTCCGTCAGCGTGCCCTCGAGTCCGTATCCGACCTCGATCCGCATCCTCCGCTCTTTCGGCGCGACAAGGAGAAGAACGCCGTTGTTCTTCTTGGCTTCGCCAAGCTTCCAGGTGCGGAAAAGCTCGTTCGCGTAGGGCTCGATCTCCTGGCCCTCGAGCGAGGGAACGGTGGCGACCACGAGCTGGATGCCGGATTTCTGTTCGAGATCGGCGAGTTTTCGCTCGATGTCGGCGATCGTGACAGGCGAAAGGATATGCGCGGCGTCGACCACCCGCCCGGTCAGCGCCGGAAAATTCGCCGCCGCCCACACCGCCGAAACCCAAAGGGCGACAAAGAGGACTGCGGTCAGCCCGCGCGGCCAGAAGCGAAGCATTGGGCGTTTCCCGCCGGATTAGAACTTCACCTTCGGCGCAGCCTGCGCTTCCGCCTCCGCCGTGAAGGGGACCATAGGCTTCGCATCGCGGAACACCGTCTGCGCCCAGATCACGGTCGGGAAGGTCCTGAGCGTGGTGTTGTAGTCCTGCACCGCGGCGATATAGTCCCTCCGGGCGACGGCGATCCGGTTCTCGGTGCCCTCGAGCTGCGACTGCAGCGCCAGAAAGTTCTGGTTCGACTTCAGATCGGGATAGTTTTCGCTGACGGCGAGCAGGCGGCCGAGCGCGCCGGAGAGCTGAGCCTGCGCCTGCTGCAACGCCTTGACCTTCTCCGGGTCGGTGAGGTCGTTGGCGTCGACGTGGATCGAGGTCGCCTTGGCGCGCGCCTCGGTGACCTGGGTCAGGACGTCCTTCTCCTGTTTGGCGTAGCCCTGCACCGTCGCGACGAGATTGGGCACGAGATCGGAGCGGCGCTGGTACTGGTTCTGAACCTCGGCCCACGCCGCCTTGGCGGCCTCGTCCTTGGTCGGAATGACGTTATAGCCGCAGGAGGAAACGGAAACGGCGATCAGGGCCACGACGGCGAGCGACCGCAAACGAGAAAGAAAAGACACTGTGTAAGCCCCCACGCCCAACGCGCCCGGCTCCGCGTTCATCGAATGCACGCGGTTCGATCCGAATGATACAGCCGCCCACGCCGGCTCGCAAAGGGTTGCTGCTCGCCGTAAGCCCGCCCCGCCCGAAGCACCATCCGAAAACTTTCACTCATGACCGGGAAATGGGCCGCTGCCGCTCCCGCTGGCCTTCGGCGGCGGATTGCGTTAATTGGACCTAAACACATAGCCTCTTATTTTCGTTTCCGGTCTTATCGAGGCGTAAGCATAGGCGAAGGATGCAGGGGATAGACGCAACGCTCGGCGGGGTTTCGTTCGATCGCGAACGCAACGCTCTCAATGGTCTTCCGCAGTTCATTATCGGCGCAGCCGCCCTGGTTTCGATCGGGTGCGTAGCAGCCTATCTTGCACACAACCGCCTGGCCCCCGTACCGGGCGCAGGCGCGGCGAGACCGTCAGCGGCGAGAGCTGCTGCGCCGGCAATCGACGTCGCTTCGAATCAATTCGGTGAGATGATCATCGAGCCCGGTTGGCTTCCCAAAGCGGCTCCGCCCGTCGGCAGTCCGTCTGCTGCGCCTGGACTCGAAGCCCTACCGCCCGCGGCGGAGAACGCTCCGCCGCCGAGCTTCGAATCCCCGCCGCCAGCGGCGCTCGTTCAGCCGGACAACGTCCCGCTCCCGCCGACGCGCGACGTCGCCCAAATCGACGACAGCGCGCCCTTGCCGCCGCCACGACCTCCTGAGTTTGGAGAGCCGGTCGTGAGGCCAGGGGCGCCGGAACGGCGTGTCGCGCAACCGGGCGAAACTGCCGCGCCCGCTCCCGGCGACAACCCCAACCTCCTGCAGCGGCTCCTCGGGCTGGTGCGGCAGCCCGGAGCGACGGTCGCCTCCGCTCCGCCGGGGTCCCGGGCGCCGGGCGCATATTCTCGAACCGTCGCTTCGGCTCCCGTACCGACTTCATCCGGCGAGACCGCAGCCTCGTCCGCGAGTCCGCAGGGACGTTCCGGCAAGGGGCTTTTCGGCTTTTTCTTTTCGGGGTCGAGCTTCGACAGGCTCGGATACGATCGGCAGACCGCAATTTACGACATCTCGGCCCGCACCGTTTATCTCCCGGACGGAAGGCGATTGGAGGCCCACTCGGGCCTTGGCGACAAACTGGACGATCCCCGCTACGTGAGCGAGCGCATGGTCGGGCCTACGCCGCCGCACGTGTATGACCTCGAGTTGCGCGAAGCCTCTTTCCACGGGGTCCAGGCGCTGCGCCTCAATCCTGTCGGCGGCGAAGGCGAAATCTACGGCCGGGCTGGGCTGCTGGCGCATCCCTACATGCTGGGGCCGAACGGCGATTCGAACGGATGCGTGTCCGTCAAGGATTACGACGCCTTCCTGCGCGCCTACCAGAATGGCGAGATCAAGCGCCTGGCGGTCGTCGCGAGGATGTAGGCGGGGTCCTCGCACGCGCGGCTACGGGACCCGTCAAGCAGCCGCCTTCTGGTAGTCCTTGACGTCGGCGAAGGCGATCTTCGGCCAGCGCTCCTGCTCGTAACGCAGGTTGAAGGCGCTCGAAGCCATGAACACCGGGGCGCCGTCGAGGTCGGAGGCGAGCGACGACGGGTAGGCGGCGAGAAACTTCTGCATCTCCGCCTTGTCGTTCGAGGCGACCCAGCGGCACACCTCGAACCGGCTTTGCTCGAGCGAAACCGGCAGGCCGTATTCGGCCTCGAGCCGTTCGACGAGCACGTCGAGTTGCAGCGAGCCGACGACGCCGACGATCGCCGCCGCTCCATCAAATGGCAGAAAGACCTGCACGACCCCCTCTTCCGCCATCTGCTGCAGCGCCTCGCGCAATTTTTTCGCCTTCATCGCGTCGGCGAGCTTCACCCGGCGCAGGAGTTCCGGCGCGAAGCTCGGCACGCCGCGAAAGACGATCTCCTCCCCCTCGCTGAGGGTGTCGCCGATCCTGAGCAACCCGTGATTCGGAATGCCGACGACGTCGCCGGCGAAGGCTTCCTCCGCGAGCGACCTGTCCTGGGCGAAAAAGAACTGCGGCGCGCTCAAGGTCACCGGCTTGCCGGTGCGCACGAGCTTCGCCCGCATGCCGCGCATGAGCCTGCCCGAGCAGACGCGCATGAAGGCGATGCGGTCGCGGTGATTCGGATCCATGTTCGCCTGTATCTTGAATACGAAGCCGGTCATCTTCGCTTCGTCCGCCTTCACCACGCGGCTAGCGGCCGGCTGGGAGCGGGGCGAGGGCGCGAACTCCGCCATCGCGTCGATCAGGTCCTTCACGCCGAAATCCTTCAGCGCGCTGCCGAACAGCACCGGCGTCAGGTGGCCCTCGAGAAAAGCCTGCCTGTCGAAGCGCTTCAAACCTTCGACCGCCAGAAGGAGCTCGTCGATCGCCTGCGTTTGCTCGTGCTCTGGCAGGAGCCCTGCGATCCTCGGATCGTCGGGGCCGGAGACGTCGGTCTCCTCGGCGCCTTTCCCGAAGGCGCGAAGCCTCCGGCG
This sequence comes from uncultured Alphaproteobacteria bacterium, assembly GCA_963823165.1. Taxonomy (GTDB): domain Bacteria; phylum Pseudomonadota; class Alphaproteobacteria; order Rhizobiales; family Beijerinckiaceae; genus Roseiarcus. The sequence continues at coordinate 91,650 of CAWGKV010000028.1, forward strand.
CCTGATGTCGTAGGCGCCGGCGAGCGAGCGTCCGCGCCCGATCGTCCAGTTGAGCGGCGCCGTATCCAGCGCCAGCGTCTTCTCGATCTCGTCGAGAAGATCGAACGGATCGCGCGTCTCGCGATCCATCTTGTTGATGAAGGTGACGATCGGAATGTCGCGCAGCCGACAGACCTCGAACAGCTTGCGGGTGCGCGCCTCGATGCCCTTGGCGGCGTCGATCACCATGACGGCCGAATCGACCGCTGTCAGCGTGCGATAGGTGTCCTCGGAGAAGTCCTCGTGGCCGGGCGTGTCCAAGAGGTTGAAGACGCAGCCGGCGTATTCGAAGGTCATGACGGAGGTGACGACGGAAATGCCGCGCTCGCGCTCGATGCCCATCCAGTCGGAACGGGTCTGGCGGCGATTCGCCTTGGCGCGCACCTCGCCGGCGAGCTGGATCGCGCCGCCGAACAGCAGGATCTTTTCGGTGAGCGTCGTCTTGCCCGCGTCGGGGTGCGAAATGATCGCGAATGTGCGCCGGCGCGCGACGGGGTTCTGTTCAGCCATCGGTCTCATTTTCGGGAAATGCGCCGCTTATCTAATGCGCGGCCGGCGTCAGGGGAAGTGGCGCGGGCCAGCGGAGGAACGGAGAGCGGCTTCCGGTGGCGGCCGCCGAATAGAATCCTTGCCAGCTCGGCACGCCTTAAGCCCCGCCGCCGGAGGTCGGCGCACCCGGAGGCAGTGGCGTTTTCCAAAGGCTTCTGGCGCCTAACGTCGGCTTCTCGCGCCGGTCCGTCCCCCGCGCGGCCGCCAGCCCCGCCCGTGCGCCGTTTGGCGCGCAGCCAACAACTTCAAACCTTTGAGCGTGAAAATCTGTCCCATTCGGATTCGTTCGGCATTATACAGTTTATTACCGATATTAAGTCCTGCCCAGGCGCCTCTCAATGCGCCGAAGCGGCCGATCACACCAGATGTTCGGTTGCCTACGCATCGGGGCGCTCGACCTGTCAGGATTATCGCGCGTCGATATCGATTACTTGCGCCCGATGCTCCAATAGCGAAACCCTCGTTTCCGCATGTCGCTAGGCGAATAAATGTTGCGAAGATCTACGACCACGGGTTCAATCAGGGCCTGTTTCACACGGTCGAGGTCGAGCGCTCGGAAAGCATCCCATTCCGTGACGATCACCAGCGCCGAAGCGCCCTCTGCGCAAGCATAGGCATTTTGGCAGAAAGTCACGTCGGGCAGCATCGGCCGCGCCTGCTCAATGGCTTGCGGATCATAGGCCCGAACGTTTGCGCCGGCCTCGTGCAACGCGACGACGATATCAATCGCCGGCGCCTCGCGAATATCGTCGGTGTTTTGCTTGAAGGCGAGGCCCAAGATCGCGACCGTCTTATCGGCGACGCTGCCGCCGCAAGCGGCAATTACCTTTTGCGCCATTCGATGCTTACGTTTCCGGTTGGCTTCCGCGACCGCCTCGATGATCGAAGTTGGCGCACCAAGCTCGCGCGCCGTCTGGGCCAGCGCCAGTGTGTCTTTGGGAAAGCAGGAGCCACCGAATCCTGGGCCAGCATGCAGGAATTTTGGCCCAATGCGGTTGTCCAGGCCGACGCCGCGCGCCACGTCTTGCACATCCGCGCCAGCCTTTTCGCAAATGTCCGCCATCTCGTTGATAAAAGCGACCTTAGTCGCGAGAAAGCCATTGGCCGCATATTTGATCAATTCGGCCGTCCGCCGGGCCGTAAACAGAAACGGCGCCGCATTGAGATAGAGCGGCCGGTAAGCTTCGTGCATCAATGCGGCAGCGCGCGGATCGTCTGTGCCGACGACAATCCGATCCGGATGTTTAAAGTCATAAATCGCGGCGCCTTCCCGCAAGAATTCAGGATTGGACACCACCGCGAAGTCGCCGTCAGGATTAACGGCGCGAATGATTCTTTCGACTTCGTCGCCTGTCCCAACGGGAACGGTGGATTTGTTGACGACGACTGTGAAACCCTTTAGCCCAGTCGCGATCTCCTTGGCGGCGGCATAAACAAAGCGCAAATCCGCCTGTCCGCCGCCGTTGAGCGTCGGCGTGCCAACCGCGATAAAGACCGCCTCAGCCCGATCGACCGCAGCAACCATATCGGTTGAAAAAGTCAGCCGTTCCTCGCGAACGTTTGTCTCCACGAGGCCAGAAAGGCCAGGCTCGTAGATTGGCAACTTGCCGCCTTGCAGCGCGGCGATCTTGGCGGCGTCCCTATCAACGCAGGTCACTATGTGTCCGAAATCGGCAAAGCACGCGCCCGACACGAGCCCAACATAGCCGGAACCAACAATTGCGATGCGCACTGGTCGATCATCCCCTTGGCGTTTGATCCTGGCGGAGCGCGCGGCGCGCCCCTGCGCTTTCGATTCCAGATGGCCCGCGCCACCACAAGTCTAGCCGGTATGGGCCGCGGACGCCACCTCGGACATGTGGCCCCGGTTTGGAGGGCGCCTGCGTGCGGCTCCCTCAGCAGATGTTCGACCGTTCCGTCCCGTAACTCCAAGCGCCAACCCATCCCGTTCCGCGTAGTCCCCCGTCTCCCGCTTCGCGGGCGAGGGGGTCGCCGAACTTCACACCGTATCTCCCAGCCCGTCGGCGCTTGAGCCGCCGCACTGGATATTGGGAATCCAAGGACGCGCTCGAGGCGCACTGGGTCGCGCCATCAGCCGCCCCGGCTTCCTGCGCTGCGATCCGGGTCTGCTTCCGCGCAGAACGATGGCCTTCGAGCGCGATCACGCGTAGCAGCCGCTCCGGCCTACCTGCAGGCGCTGGACGTCCCCGCTCAAAGCATCCCCTTCCTGCCTCCGCAAAAGGGGACATCTCAACTTTGCCGCAACGGCCGTAACGCCGGAGTTGCAACCACCGCAGTTGTGCGCTAACATGCCGTTACGGCATCATCGCAGCCCGGGACGGCCCGCGACGGTCCACAAGGGGGTCACCATTGAACCGAAATCGATACATGATCAGGAAGGCTTTTCTGGGCGCCGCCGCGATTATTCTTAGCGCCGAAGTGGCGTCAGCGGACGTCAAGTATTTAGTCGATCAAACGATCCCGAACCGCAGCATGAGCGGCGGCGTGACAGCGGATCCTGAGATTGGCGTCCTCGGCGCCGCGGATTTCACGGACTGGACGCGAGCCCGGATCTTCGGACTTCCCGAGCCCTCCGCCTGGATGCTCGGCTTGGTCGGCTTCGCTGGGCTTGGTCTTGGCGCCTTTCGCAAGCGCAAGCCGCGGCTTCCGAGCGGCCTTGACTGACGGCGCTTGGCGCGGGGCGGCCATCTGCCGACACGAAGCCGACCGCGGCTTGGGATTCGGAAACATTTCTCAGGCCTTGGTGAAAACTCGGAAGCCGCTGGAAACTCTCCGAAGGAAATGGCGGGTCGTGTGCGTCCAGCCCCCGCCATGGCGAGCGACGATTCCAGTCGATCGGAACCTGCTCTAGAAGCCGGTCTTTCCACGGGCTGCGGTGAGCCATCTTCTCCCACAACGAGAGAAGGGCTACAGCATCGTCGGGAACGGTCCGAACCGGGCGGCTCAGTGAACGGCGCGCGCTTGAACGACCCGCGGGTGCGGGGAATCGCCTATCAAACGCTGCTGATCGCGGCGGTCGGCGCGCTGGCCGCCGGCGGCGCCTACACCGCCTATCTCAATATGCGGGCGCGCGGCATTCCCATGGGCTTCGGCTTCTGGAACCAGGTCGCCGGCTTCGACATCAACTTGCACCTCATTCCCTATTCCGGCCTTTCGACCTATGGGCAGGCTTTCTGGGTCGGCCTCATCAACACGCTCCTCGTCGCCGCCATCTGCATTCCGCTCGCGACCCTGGTCGGGTTCGCGGTCGGCGTCGCCCGCCTGTCGCCGAACTGGCTCATGTCCCGGTCCGCCCTGGTCTATACCAATGTGCTGCGCAACACGCCGCTCCTGCTGCTGCTGCTGTTCTGGTACAATGCGGTGCTGAAATCGCTGCCGGGGCCTCGCCAGTCGATGAGCCTCGGCGGCCTCTTCTTTCTCAACAACCGCGGACTGTTTTTGCCGGGACCGGTCATGCTTCCGGCGGCGAAGGGGTTCTTCGCCGCAGTCGGCCTGGCCTTGGCCGCCGCCCTCGCGTTTCGGATTTGGGCGCGACGACGCCAGACGCTGACCGGGGCGCAGACGCCGGTCTGGCTCGTCTCGACGGGGCTTCTTCTCGGCCTGCCCGCGGTCGCGATCGCCGCCGCCGGGGCGCCCTTCTCGCTCGACGTCTCCAGGCTCAGCGGCTTCAATCTGAAGGGCGGAATCCAGGTCATTCCGGAACTGGCCGCGCTGGTGTTCGGGCTCGTGACGTTCACGTCCGCCTTCATCGCGGAGATCGTGCGCGCCGGCATCCAGGCGGTGCCCCGCGGCCAGGTGGAGGCGGCCGCCGCGCTCGGGCTGCACCGGGGACTGGCGAACCGGCTCGTCGTCGTCCCTCAGGCCATGCGCCTCATCGTTCCGCCCCTGACGTCGCAATATCTCAACATCGTCAAGAACTCGTCGCTCGCGGTGTTCATCGGCTACCCGGACCTCGTGCAGATTTTCGCCGGCACGGTGCTCAACCAGACCCAGGCGGCGGTGCAGGTGATGGCGATCACGATGGCGGTCTATCTCGCCATATCGCTCGCCGTTGCGGCGGCGCTCAATGTGTACAACGCACGCCAAGCCCTCAAGGAGCGCTGAAGTTGGGCGTAACTCCCGGGGTGAATCGCGTTTGTTCAACCGCCCTCGTCCTGAGGAGCCCGCGAAGCGGGCGTCTCGAAGGACGATCGCGCACGCTGGCGAGCGAGCATCCTTCGAGGCCCTTTGCCTCTCGGCAAAGGGCGCCTCAGGATGAGGTCAGTGGACTTGGACGGCACAATCATAACGCCCTGCTTGGGAGTTACGAGTGAGCGAGGCGCTCGTCTTTGTCCGGGAAATCTCCGAGCCGCAGGATCCGCCCCCGAGCCTCACCGGCGGCGCCGCGGCCTGGGCGAAGGCGAATCTCTTCTCCTCGGTCGGCTCGACTGTCACGACCTTCGTCTTTGCCGCGCTCGCGCTCTGGCTGCTGCCGCCCTTGATCGGCTGGGCGACGACGAAGGCGGTGTGGTCCGCTCCCGACGGCGCCTTGTGCCGGCAGCATCAGGACGGCGCCTGCTGGGCGTTCATTTCGGCGAAATTCGACTACCTGCGCTTCGGCTCCTATCCGATCCTGGAACGATGGCGCGTCAACGTCGTCGAGGCGATCGGCGCCTGTCTGATCGGGTGGCTGCTCTGGCCTGGTGCGCCGCGCCGGGGATCGGCCGCTCTCCTGTTCTTCATCGCCTATCCGGTCGTGGCTTTCGTGCTGCTCCACGGGTCCCGGACGCTCGGCCTTCCCCTGGTCGACTCCCAGCTCTGGGGAGGGATCTTCGTCTCCTTGCTGACGGCGGTCGTCGGCATCGTCTTCTCCCTGCCGCTCGGCGTGCTGCTCGCGCTGGGGAGGCGCTCGCGCCTGCCGGTCGTCCGGGCGGCGAGCGTCCTCTTCATCGAATTCGTGCGCGGCGTGCCGTTCATCACGGTCCTGTTCATGGCCAATACGATTCTGCCCCTGTTCGCGCCCGAGTCCTGGGCGCCGGACCGGTTGGCGCGGCCGCTCGTCGGCATCGTCCTGTTCTCCGCGGCCTATATGGCGGAGGAGGTGCGCGGCGGCCTGCAATCGGTCGGGCGGGGCCAATATGAGGGCGCGATGGCGCTCGGCCTCCATTATCCGCTGATGATGGGGCTGGTCGTCCTGCCCCAGGCGCTGACCATGGTCATTCCAGGCATCGTCAACAATTTCGTCGGCCTGTTCATGGACACCACCCTGGTGTCGATCGTCGGCGTCACCGACTTTCTCGAAGCGATGAACAACGCCTTCAAGGATCCGGCCTGGAGCGGGCCGACGATCATGGCGACGGGCTACGTCTTCGCCGGGATGTTCTACTTCGCCGCCTGCTACGGCATGACCCGCTACTCTGCTTCGGTCGAGCGCAAGTTGGCGAAGGGACGCAGGCGATGAAGCCGGCGGAAAGCGACGCCGCCATCGACTTCGTCGGCGTCCACAAATGGTACGGAACCTTTCACGCTTTGCGCAACATCAACCTGACGGTCCGGCGCGGGGAGCGGATCGTCGTCTGCGGCCCGTCGGGCTCCGGCAAGTCGACGCTGATCCGCTGCGTCAATGGGCTCGAGGAGCATCAGCGGGGGAAGATCGTGGTCGACGGCGTGGAGCTGACGCCGAACGTCAAGCGCATCGACGAGGTTCGCCGCGAGGTCGGCATGGTCTTCCAGACGTTCAACCTCTTTCCCCATTTGACGGTTCTGGAGAATTGCACGCTCGCGCCGATCTGGGTCCGGCGCCTGCCCAGGCGCGACGCCGAGGAGCTGGCGATGAAGCTGCTCACGCGGGTGAAAATTCCCGAGCAGGCGCTGAAGCACCCCGGCCAGTTGTCGGGCGGGCAGCAGCAGCGGGTGGCGATCGCGCGGGCGCTGTGCATGAATCCGAAGATCATGCTGTTCGACGAGCCGACCTCGGCGCTCGACCCCGAGATGGTGAAGGAGGTGCTCGACACGATGACCGCGCTCGCCGAGGACGGCATGACGATGATCGTCGTGTCGCACGAGATGGGCTTCGCGCGGCAGATCGCCGACCGGGTCGTGTTCATGGACAACGGCGAGATCGTCGAGGTCAATGCGCCCGACCCGTTCTTCGACGATCCGAAGCACCCGCGGACAAAATTGTTTTTGAGCCAGATTCTGCGCTGAATTCAGCAGGCCCTCCTTCCCCGCTTCCCGGAGAAGAGGGGACCGGCCGGCCGCCTGCAGGCCCGATAACTTTGTGTGCATGACGTCAGCGAGGGCGAGGGGGTGCTGCACTTGGGGTCAGAGCCCCCTTTCCCATCGCTCCTGATATTCCCGCAAGCCCGGCGCGCGCCACGGCTCGGGCCGCATGAGCTTCGGCGGGTCGTGGGGCTCGTCCCAGCGGGCGAGGAGGGCCGCGCCTTCGGCGGCGCCGGAGGCGGGCGCGACGAGCACGTCGCGGCCGGGCATGAGGGCGGCGAGCACCCCGGCGAAGGCGGGCGAGCGGTTGAACCCGCCCTCGACGATGAGGTCGCCCGGCGCCTCGAGCCGTTTCAGCATATGGGCGGCCATCAGCGCGCAATAGAGGGTGGCGAGCGCCGTCCGCCCGGCGGGCGTCGTCGGCGTGTCGCCGACAATAAAACCCTTCCGGCCGGCGAAAGGGCCGCCCTGGCTGGTGAAGGCGGGCATGGCCATGACGCCGGCGGCGACGAGCGCGGCGACGTCCGCCTCGCGCGCCTCGGCGGGCGCGTCGCCCGCGAGCGTCGCGAATTCGCGCCCGAGCATGGTTCGCGCGGTCGGCACGGGGCGCCCCAGCACGTCGACATTGGCCAGCATGTCGGCCTTCTCGTCGATCGGCGCCGCGCCGCCGACCGCCATGATGATCACCCAGGTGCCGGTCGACAGCACGGTGAACGGGTCGCTCCGCGAGGCGAGATAGGGAACGAGCGAAGCGTTCGAATCATGCGCGCCGCAGACGACGCGGACCGCACGCGAAAGGCCGGTCTCGGCCGCAATCTCGGGCCTGAGCTTCCCGAGCGTCTCCCAGGCGCGGCGGATCGGCGGAAAGAGTTTTGCCCAAGCCCGGCGCTCGACGAGACTCGACAGGCGCCCTTCCTTGGGGCGCCAGAGATCGGTGTGGGCGCCGAGAGACGTGACTTCCGTCGCCATGGCGCCGCCGAGGCGCCAGGACCAGAACTGCGGATAGGCGAGGAAGGCCCGCGCCGCCGAAAATTTCTCGGGAAAATTCCGCTCGAGGAAAAAAATCTGCCGCCCGAGATTGAGCCCGCGCACGCTCAAGGGGGAGAAGCTCTCCTCGAACGGCGGACGCGCCGCGTCATAGTCGGCGTCGACCGCGCTGAAGCCGTCGAACTCGTAGTCCACCGGCGGCAGGGCGACGCCCTCGTCGGTCACGAGAACGCCCGCGGCGCCGTGCGCCGAGACCGAAATCGCTTCGATCGCGTGCCGGGCCCCGACCTCCTTCAGCGCGGCCAGGAGGAAGCGCCAGCCGCGCTCCGTGTCGAGCCGGAGATAGGGGCAGCTTTGGTCCGCGGCGAGCGGTGCGTTGGGATGAGAGCGGTCGGCGACCACCCTGCCGTCACGGTCGAAGACGACGAGCTTGATGTTGGTCTTGCCGACGTCGAAGACCGCAACGCAGCCGACCATGCCCCAGGCCCCCTTTCATTGCCGAAGCGCTCCCGCCCCTTCGCGGGAGCGGCATTTTCTACCGGAGACGAGGCTCGCGCCGTTCGGGGACATTTTTTGCACTTTCGGCGCCATGTCGAAAGGCCGGGTTGGCGGAATTCGTCGTCGGGAAGGAGGAAGCTGTGCGGCGATCAGTCGACGCTCCTGCCTCTCGCGCCATCAATGCGCGCGCTTCGTTCGCGCTTCAGCCGCCCTGGCTGCGACGAAAGGACGCGCTTTCTTCGCCGCTTTTCCGCCTGACCGGGGCAACAGGCCGCATACCAAACATCGACCCGGCCGGGTAGGCTTGAAGCAGGTTCAACGAGAAACGTTCAAACAGCAGCATCATGTATTCAGCCGCCCGCGCCAGACACAAACGCCAATGGCGGGCCAAGGTGGTCGGCGCCATGCTCCGCACCGCGGACCGCGCGAAGCGTGGGCTCGGCCCCACCGGGACCGATCAAGCCATTCTAAGCGAAGACCGGAAGGCCGCCGACCTTTCTCCGTGCGTGCTGCTCGAGCGGGCGCCGGACCCGATGAAGCCCAACGCAAGTACGCCTGGACGCCCGACGTCGGCGCGCGTCACGGCGCCGCGGAGGCGCAGGGCTGATAATCGCAAGGGGCCGTAACTGGATTTGGAGCGGGTGAAGGGAATCGAACCCTCGTATTCAGCTTGGAAGGCTGCTGCTCTACCATTGAGCTACACCCGCGCCGGCGCCTCCAGGTCGTGATCGGCCGATGGAGCCTCGCTCGCGCCCGTTCATGACAATCCCCTACAGCGAAGTCAATGCGGCCGCGGCCGTAGGACGGCCGACCGGGCCCCCGGTTCGTCCGCCGGGCGGAAAAAGCGGAACCTACGATTTTCTAGCTCGACGGGCCTGCCGTCAGTCCGGCGAGCAGAGGCGCAGATCCCGTTCCACATCGCCTGAGGCAGGCGATCGCCGAGGCGAGCGGGACGTTGGCCGGGCGAATGCGGTCCGCGGGAAGAAGAAACACCGACCCCGACATCGGGTTCGGCGAATTGGGAATGAACACCGCGACGAGGTCGCCGCCGGATTCGGTCTGCACCGCGATCCGCCAGGCGCCGCCGAGCCAAGCGAGCACAACCGGATGCTCCGCCAATTCGCTGAGGCCGAGCACGCTTGTTCCCGCCTGCTTCAGATATTCGTAGCCGGGGATCTTCGAGAGAACGGACTCTTCGAGCTCGTCCACAAATCGCTTCGCCCACAGCGTCCGCGCCAGAATCCCCGCCAGGAAACAGGCGAGGGCGAGGAAGAGGATCGCGAGGATCGCGTTTGCGGTCGGTCCGGAAGCGAGACGATCCGGAATGAGCTTGGCCACCGGCTGCAGGCCCCGTCGAGCAAAGTCGTACGCCTTGTTGAGAATGAACGCGAGCACGACGATGGGCGTGAGAAAGAGAACGCCGCCGAGAATCGTGGTTCCGACGAAACGCGAAATTGTCTTCATGAACGTCTCCGGCCTGCTCTTTTCAAGACTCCGACCAATCGTGTTCTGGCAGGCTGCCCAAAAACTTGACGGAGATCAAAGACCCGACATGGGGTCGCGCTATGATTTCAGATTTAGAGGACGTATTGGCTGAGCGGAAGCCGCATTGGGAGTGAGGTCATGGCGCAAGATCTGTCCGTGTTCGGAGCGGCGGGCGAATACTGGGCCGACGCGTGGCAACGCGGCGTGCTGTTCCTCGAGACTCTCAACGAGCGGGGCAACATCCAGGCCGCCGAGGCGGCCAAGGAGGCGCCGCACGTGCTGAGTTTCCGGGCTGAGCTCGTGCTCGACGGACGGAAGTTGGAACGGCCGGTCAACTATGCGCTGGTGCGCATCGTCCCGCCTCAAGACGTGACGACCGATCCGTCGAAGCCGCCAATCGTCGTCGTCGACCCGCGTGCAGGTCATGGCCCGGGGATCGGCGGCATGAAGTCCGAAAGCGAGATCGGCGTGGCGTTGCGCGCGGGTCACGCCGTTTATTTCATCGGCTTCCTGCCGAAGCCGGTCCCGGGACAGACGATCGAGGACGTATGCCAGGCCGAGGCGCTCTTCCTCGAGGAGGTCGCGAAGCGGCATCCGGAGGCAGAAGGAAAGCCGATCGTCATCGCCAATTGCCAGGCCGGCTGGCAGATCATGATGACCGCGGCGGTCCGTCCGCAGCTTTTCGGCCCGATCGTGCTCGCCGGAACGCCGTTGTCCTACTGGGCCGGGGTGCGAGGCAAGAACCCGATGCGCTATACCGGTGGGACGCTCGGCGGCACGTGGCTCACGGCGCTCGCGGGCGACATGGGCGCAGGCATCTTCGACGGCGCCAGTCTCGTCGCCAATTTTGAATCCCTCAATCCCGCCAACACTTACTGGACCAAGCCATACAACGTCTATTCCAAGGTCAATTCGGAAACCGAGCGCTTCCTCGAATTCGAGACCTGGTGGGGCAGCCCGGTGCTGCTCAACGCCGGCGAGATGCAGTGGATCGCCGACAAACTGTTCGTCGGAAACAAGCTATCGACCGGAGAGATCCGCACTTCCGACGGCGTGCGCATCGATCTGCGCAACATCAAGTCGCCGATCGTCTGCTTCTGCTCGTGGGGCGATGACATCACGCCGCCCCAGCAGGCCCTGGGCTGGATTCTCGACCTCTACGACGACGCGAGCGAGATCGTCGCCAACGGGCAGACGATCATCTACTCGCTGCATCAGAGCATTGGCCACCTCGGCATCTTCGTCTCGGGCAAAGTGGCGGCGAAGGAGCACAGGGAATTCGTCTCCTGCATGGAGATGATCGAGGCGACGCCACCGGGACTCTACGAGGCGGTCATCAGCGACGTCGGCGAGGACGCGGCGAACCGCGACCTCGTCGATGGCAAATATCTCTTCCGGCTCGAGCGGCGCACGCTCGACGACATCCGCGCCTTCGGCGTCAACAGCCCGGAGGACGAAAAGCGCTTTGCGACGGTCGCGCGGATGTCCGAGATCAATCTCGGACTCTATCGCAACTTCGCACAGCCCTGGATTCGCGCCGCCGTCAAGGAGCCGGCGGCCGAAGCCATGCGCGCCCTGCATCCGAACCGCTTCCGCTTTGAGATTTTCTCCGACCGCAATCCGTTCATGGCGGCGATCAAGCCGATGGCGGCGCAGGTTCATGCCAATCGGAAGCCGGTCGGCGCCGACAATCCGCTGCTCGCCATGGAGAAGCAGGCGTCGTCATGGATCACGTCGACGCTCGAAAGCTGGGGCGAGGTTCGCGACAGCATGACCGAGGCCTTCTTTCTCACGGCCTACGGCTCGCCGCTCTTGCAGGCGATGGTCGGCCTCGGCGCGCGAGGCAATGGCGCTGAGCGCCGGATCGAGCGCGATCTCGTGCGCGAATCCGCCGCAGCTGAAATGCGGTCGGGCCTCGAGCGGAAGTTCGAGGAAGGCGGCGTCGAGCAGGCGGTGCTGCGGGCGCTGATCTACGTGCGCAAGCCCGACGGGGCCTTCGACGAACGCGGATACCGGATGCTGAAAATCATCCGCGAGACGCGCAAGTCGAACGAGCGGTTGAGCATCCCGCAGTTCCGCGAGATGCTGAACGAGCAGCTTCAGCTTGTCCTTCTCGACGAAGAGCGGGCGATCGCGGCGCTGCCCGTTCTGCTCGAAGCCGGCGAGGAAGAGAAAGCCGTGGCGCTCGACTTGTTCCGCCAGCTCGTCGGCGCCGCGGGAGAGTTGACCCCCAAGGGCGAGAAGCGGCTTTCGCGGGTCGAGGGCCTCCTGGGCGCGCCTCCGCCGAAGGCCAGGACGCGAGGAAAGCGCTGAGCCGAAGGGACCTTCGAGGCGGCGTCTCGATCGTCTCCGATAGCGCGACAGGAGGAAAGCAAGGATGGCCGACAATACGGAAATGGGCGGACGGGAAAAATACCGCCGCCTGATCGCGGCTGCTCAGAAGGAGCAGACGATCAAGGTCGCCGTCGCGCACCCGTGCGACGATGTCTCCCTGCGCGGCGCGGTCGAGGCGGCGAATCTCCGGCTGATCGAACCAATTCTCGTCGGTCCGGCCGCGCGTATTCGCCGCGCCGCCCAAGAGAGTGGTCTCGACATCGGACAATTCGAGCTGATCGATGCGCAACACAGCCATGATTCGGCCGCCAAGGCGGTCGAACTCGTCAGAGCCGGCAAAGCCGAAGCCCTGATGAAGGGCAGCCTCCACACCGACGAGTTGATGAGCGCGGTGGTTTCGCGGGATTCCGGCATTCGCACCGCCCGGCGGATCAGCCATTGCTTCATCATGGACGTCCCGAGCCACGCCGAACCGCTGATCGTCACCGACGCGGCGGTTAACATCGCGCCCGACCTCGACGCGAAAGTGGACATCATTCAGAACGCGATCGATCTCGCGCATGCCATGGGGTCGCCCGAGGTGCGCGTCGCGATCCTGGCTGCGATGGAGACCGTGACGACCAAGGCGCCATCGACGATCGAGGCCGCGGCGCTCTCCAAGATGGCCGACAGGGGCCAGATCACCGGCGCCCTGGTCGACGGGCCGTTCGCGCTCGACAACGCCATCAGCCCGGAGGCGGCGGCGATCAAGAAGATCGTCTCGCCGGTTGCGGGACGCGCCAACGTTCTTGTCGTTCCGGACCTCGAGGCCGGCAACATGCTGGCGAAGAGCCTGTCGTTTCTGGCCGGGGCCGACGCCGCGGGGATTGTGCTCGGCGCCCGCGTGCCGATCATCCTCACCAGCAGGGCCGATTCTCTGCTGAGCCGACTTGCGTCTTGCGCAGTCGCCGTCATGGTAGCCTCCGCGAAACGCAAAGCTGCGGCTGAGACGATTCGTTGAGGAGACGATCCATGAGCGAGCCAGGATTCCGGCGGGTTCTCGAGGGACAGAGGGCGCTCGTCATCGGAGTGGCCAACGAGGAGTCGATCGCCTACGGATGCGCCAAGGCCTTTCGGACCGTAGGGGCGGAGCTTGCCGTTTCTTGGCGGAACGAGAGGGACCGAGCCCATGTCGAGCCCCTCGCGCGGGAGCTCGAAGCGTCGATTACAGGCGCGGTGGACGTTTCCGTTCCGGGACAGCTGGAGGCGATGTTCGATCAGATCCGCTCGAAGTGGGGCCGGCTCGACATCCTGCTCCATTCGATCGCCTTCGCGCCCAAGGCCGACCTCCAGGGGGGCATTCTCAACTGCTCGGCCGAGGGCTTCGCGAAAGCGATGGACATCTCGTGCCACTCCTTCGTCCGCATGGCGAGGCTCGCCGCGCCGCTCATGACCGACGGCGGAACGATGTTTGCCATGAGCTATCTCGGCGCCAACCGCGTCGTGCCGAACTACAACGTCATGGGGCCGGTAAAGGCGGCGCTGGAATCGGTCTGCCGCTATCTCGCCTACGAGCTGGGGCCGCAGGGGATCCGCGTTCATGCGATTTCGCCGGGACCGCTCAAGACCCGAGCGGGGTCCGGCCTGAAGGATTTTGAGCTCCTGCTGAACGAGGCCGCGCAGAAGGCGCCGATCGGCGAACTGGTCGACATCATGGACGTCGGCTTCGCCTGCGCCTATCTGGCGACGCCGCTGGCGAAGCGGGTCACCGGCGGCACGATCTATGTGGACGGAGGCGTCAATCTGATCGCTTAGAGCTTGTGTTTGATCAGATTGGCCGCCGGAGGAGGGGTCGTGGAGAGGGCTGTTACGAAGCGCAAGACGAAGCAGGACGTCGTTGAGGCCCGGCGCGGATATATGTCCGCGGACGAACGTCGCACCGCCGGAAAGGCGCTGCGCGCCGCGACGCCGCGCGCCGCGCAGGGGGGGTGGAAGCCGGCCAAGGACCGGCGCGATCCGCTCGAGCTTTTGCACGAGTCCAACGAAGGCCGAATTCCGGAGCTGATCCCGATCCGCTTCGGCCGCATGGCGCAATCGCCGTTCGCCTTCTATCGCGGCTCGGCTGCAGTGATGGCGGCCGATCTGGCGACGACCCCGGTTTCGGGGCTTCGCGTGCAGGCCTGCGGCGATGCGCACCTGATGAATTTCGGCGGTTTCGCCACCCCGGAGCGCAACATCTTCTTCGACATCAACGATTTCGACGAGACCTTGCCGGCGCCGTGGGAGTGGGACGTCAAGCGGCTGGCGGCCAGCATCGTCGTCGCAGCCCATCATCTCGAGCTGCCCGACAGCGAGGCGGCGAAGGCGGCGACGGATTGCGTGTGCACTTACCGCGAGCGAATGGTCGACTACGCCTCGATGCGCGCCTTGGACGTCTGGTATGACCGCATCGATCTCGATCGCGTTCTCAAAGTCCTGCCGACGGGAGCGCACGTGGAGCGCGTCAAAGAAAGAGTCGAACAGGCGCGCCGGAAGAGCCTCCCGGAAAGCCTGTTCCCCAAGCTAGTCGAGCATTTGGGTTCGGCGCCGAGGATCAAGGACGAGCCGCCGCTGATTTTCCACCCCACCAGCGAATACGCTCCCGGCGCCGCCTCAGGATACGCCGATGCGCTCGACCGTTTTCGGACGTCGTTGCCCGAGCACGTCCGGACGCTGTTCGACCGCTTCCACCTCTTCGATTTTGCGATCAAGGTCGTCGGCGTGGGCAGCGTCGGCACGTTCTGCGCACTCGGGCTGTTCATGGCGGCCGATGACGATCCGATCTTCCTGCAGGTCAAAGAAGCGCGGAAATCGGTGCTCGAGCCTTACGCCGGCAAATCGCTGCATGAGAACCAGGGCGAACGGGTGGTGGTGGGCCAGCGCCTTATGCAATCGGCCAGCGATATTTTCCTCGGCTGGACGCGCGGACTGAACGGCCGCGACTACTACTTCCGCCAGCTTCGCGACGCGAAGATCTCCGCCGTCCTGGAAGACTGGGACGTCACCATGCTGCGCGAATACGGCAAGCTTTGCGCCTGGGCGCTCGCCCGGGCGCACGCCCGATCCGGCGATCCCGCGATGATTGCGGGCTATATGGGCACTAATACGACTTTCGATGACGCCGTGTGCGAATTCGCGGTCGAATACGCCGACCAGAATCTCCGCGATCACCGCGCCTTCGTCAAGGCGATCCGGGAAGGTCGAATAAAGGCTGTCTCCGAGGATTGAGGTTCGGCGCTGGCGAGTTCTGGGTTGTGAGTGCGAGCCCAGAGGTCGAAGCTAAAAGGAGGCGCAGGTCGCGCATGCCAGCCGGTCCGACGGGCGCCCGGCTGGTGGTGGACGAACTCTTGAAACGCGGTTTCACCGCGCGGCTCGCAGATCGCTCTACCAACGTTCTTGTCGACCTGTTTGGCTCGCCGCCAAGGCTCGTTCACGTGAGGACCGTGCATGTGAGCCCGTGGTATGTCCGTCGTTCGCATTTCGCTGTAGTCGTTGCAGATCAAGTCACGGTCTATGTCCTCCTCGGCATTGACAAACTACGGAACTGCGCTCGTTTCTTCGTAACCAGAGCCAGCGACATGGAGAGCAGTTTCCGTCAACCGCTGGATTGGCGCGAATTTGGATTCGTTGATGTCGAAGCGGTAGAGAAATATGAAGACAACTGGGATCTTCTGAAAACTTAGCAAATTTCACGCGCCATTGTTGTTTCTTCGGCCTGACGCAAACGCCTTAACCGAAATTTTGTCCAAGTTCCGCCGCAAACAGGTAGATTTGCTCGCAGTTTTGACCTTTTGATCTAAATCAAATTCAGTCAGAATGCTGGCCTTAGAAAAAGAGCGGGGGCGACACGCCCGCGCGCACGGAGGATGGACATGAGTGACCAAGAAGAAGCCAAAATGCTATCGCGGCGAAGGGTGATTTCGCTCCTCGGGGTGGCGGCAGCAGTTGGGTTCGGAGCGCTTACGGGTTCAGACGCCGAGGCCCAGACGACTGAGGCGCCCGCCGCCCCCGCGACTCACGGGACGCACGGGATGCAACGGCGCCAGTCGCGGCGCACCGGTCGGCATGAGAGGCGGACCGCACGGCGTACTGGTCACACGACGCCGGCAACACCGCCTGCAGGGGCGGCGCCCCAATAGCGGAAGCGCCCGCTCGAGTATCTTAATTCAGGCGATCGACGGACGGTCCGCCCACTGGCCGTCGGTCGATCCGAGAAATTGCGTCCGACGCTCGTCCGCGCGGCGGGGCTTAGGGTCCAATGGTTAAAGGCGGCGTTTGCGCAAGTAGCGTGCGAATTCAATCCGAGTGTCAAGCATTTGACATTGGGTTGTCACATTCCTATGCTTACAATGGATATTGGCGATTGTTAATGTGGAGAGATTAATTTCGAAGATCAATAGCTAGCAAGGTGTATTAGTTGCGAGGCATTCAGGTACAGGTATTATGGTTGCCGCGGCGTCGGTGTTTGTGATGGGTGGTGCGCTTCTTTTGGTTCTTTCCTGTGCGATGTTCGCGAGGAGTTTATTTCTTTCGCGACGCACTCATCCGCGCTCACGTAAGGATATTCGCCATAGTTGAGGTAGCTCGGCTTAAGACTGAACGATGTCTGTGATAGAGTTTAGGGAGGTGCGATCATGAAGAGGGCGCTTTACTCGCTCGCGCTCGGCGCGGCGCTGTTGCTTACGGGTTCTGTGGGCGCGCGAGCGCAGGAAGGGTTGTTCACTTCGCAGCGGGACTGCTCCGGCGATGTCCAGTCCCTGTGTGCGGGCGTCAAGCCCGGCGGAGGACGCATTCTCGCCTGTTTGCAGACCCATGTGGGCGACCTCTCGGTGGGCTGTTCGACAATTCTGTCGAAGGCCGCCTGGACCGCCGAGCAATGCGCAGCGGACATTAGGCAATTCTGCCCCAACGCCACAGCCGGCAACATCTCCGATTGCATGAAACCGCATCTCGGCGAAGCCAGCGACGCCTGTAGGTCAGCGCTGGCGTTCATGGCCTCTCCCGCCGCCGATCGGTATTGAGAACTTCTATGCGTGAATCGGTGTTGATTGCCGCGACTGTGATCGGCGCCGCACTCCTGAGCTTGCCAATCTCTGTCAAATGGTCAGCAGGAAAGAACCTGTCGGTGTCCGTGGACGGGAACGTCGGCTGGCTTTCAGTGCGAAGCCAACAACCGATCTGATTTGCGCGAAAAACCTTAGTCGCCAAGGTCCAGCGGCGCTTCGCCGCTGGACAGCTCGGCGTCAAATCAATTGAACATCGGAACAATGATCGCATTCGGAGGAACGCCCAACATACGAACGCTGGGCTGATCAGCAGCGTCGCTCTGCTGATTATCGCGAGCGTGCCAGTGCGAGCGGCTCTCGGTCCCTGGAGTAAGTGCTTACGTCGCGACCGCCGAGGCGCGAGTTGGGCGCCCGCTGATATATCTGACGGTTGGAGCGTGTTCGCCATCAATCTGAAGGGAGATGCGGGCGGCGCACGTATCGGCATGAGCGGCGCGCGGGCGAACAGGCGCCAGCGGAAACAGCGCCGACGGAGCGCCCGCTGGAACAGCGACTACTCAATAGCAATCCGGCAGCGCGCTCGGATGACCAGCAGAAAGCGAGGAAAGCATGACAAAGAGGTCGCTGATGTTCGCGCTGGGCGCGACGCTGCTGCTGTCGGGCTCCACGGCGGCGGTCGGCGCGGCGCCGCATGCCCTTTCCCGGTTTTGCGCGGTCGATCTTAAGTCTCTATGCGTGGGCATAGCGCCCGGCGAGGGACGCATTCGCGGGTGCATAGAGTCGCACATCGGCAAACTCTCGGTGGGCTGCTCGGCAAGGCTTTCGAGGGCCGCCTGGGTAGCAAACGAGTGCCACGCGGACATCCAGCATTTCTGCCCCGACGCCGTCTATGGGAGCATCGCAAGCTGCATGAAGCCGCATCTCGGCGAGGTCAGCGACCCCTGCAAACAAGCGCTGGCGTTCATCGCCTCTCCCGGCAGCGATCGGTAGCGCCCAGCGGGTGAGTTGGCTGGCGTCCGAAGCGCATTAAAGAGCACGACGCGCGCTATGCGCCGATCGGCCAATCGGCGCCGAGCGCGGATGCGCCCGCGCCGCACCGCCTCAGGCAGTTGAGCGCGGCGGCCATCTTGACGCCGGCCGGGCGAACGTTGTCGACCGAAAAGAAAAAGACTGACCCGGAATGCGGGTCCGGCGCGCCCGGGACGAAGATCGAGACCAAGCCTCCGCCCAGCGCTCCGGTTTGAACGCCGAGCTGCCATCCCCCTTCCATGGGCACGAAGACCACGGGGAGTTTCGCGATCTCGGCGACTCCCAGCGCGCTTGCGCTCTCCTGCTTCAGATAGTCGTAACCGGGAATTCTCGACAGCAGCGAGGACTCCAAGACGTCGACGAGGCGTTTGGCGATCACCGTGTGGGCGACGAGCCCGGCAAGAAGGCAGACGAGCGCGAGAATCATGATCGACAGCGCCGTGGCGGCGCCGGGGCTCAACTCCAAGGCGGCTGGAAAGTGAACAAGAACGGCGTTCAAACCCTTCTTGGCGAAGTCGAACGCCTTGGCGAGAATGACAATCAGCACAACGATCGGCGCCAGGAAAAAGAGGCCGCCGATGATCGTCGTCCGTACGAATTGAGCGATGGTTTTCATGGATCCTCTTCCTCGTCGTTGGTTGCGTCGCGCAACCGGCTCGGAGAGCGGCTCCGAGCGCCTCAGGCGATCAGGAATAGCGCAGAGTGACGTGGACGACAGGACCCTCGCGCCTTGTGCTCATTGCGAGGCCGCTGCGCTCGAAGACCCTCAGCATCGAAAGGTTGTCCGAGAGGACCTCCGCCACCAGTTCGCGCAGGCCCGCCTCGCGTCCGATCGCCACCAGATGCCGCATCAATGCCGAGCCAATCCCCCTGGCCTGATAGTCGTCGATGAGCGCGAAGGCCGCCTCGGCCTTGCCGGGCTCAATGACGATGTAGCGGCCCCCGCCGATCAGGACCGGGCGCCCGCCTTCGTCCGCGATCGCGACCAGAGCGACATGTTTGACGAAGTCGATGTCGAGGAAATACTGGGCCTCTTTCTCGGAAATCTCGCGTTTGACCGCAAAGAAGCGGAGGTAAAGCGTTTCCGCGCTTGTCCGTGCGAGCGCCGCCCGCCAGCCATCGAGGTCCTCCGGACGCTGGGCGCGGATCGTGATCGTGTGGCCGTCGCGCAGCGTCTCGGTCGCACAGTATTTGGCGGCGTCGATCATGCTCGGACCCCTGTAGACTCGCCGCGGCGCGGATACCGGTCCGCGAGCGAGCAACTATTACCACGTGATGCGGGAGGGCGAACACAAGAGAGTCCTCGGAACCGCCGTGTTCTCAATAGACACGGCATTGTCATGCGGGAGCGCTCATGCCCCGGAGGTGAAACACGCTGCTTTGCCAGGCCGACGACACATCTACGGCGTTATCGCCTTCGGGCGCGCAACAATAGGTCGCGGTTCGCGGCCTTGGGCCAGCAGAGCGATCATCGATAACATTCAAAGTGGAACAGTCGACGGGGCGGGCCAATCCGCTTGATCAAACGTCGATCACGGCAACCGCAATCACGTCGTTATAGCATGCGA
Organism: uncultured Alphaproteobacteria bacterium; assembly: GCA_963823165.1. Classification (GTDB taxonomy): domain Bacteria; phylum Pseudomonadota; class Alphaproteobacteria; order Rhizobiales; family Beijerinckiaceae; genus Roseiarcus. The sequence continues at coordinate 111,385 of CAWGKV010000028.1, forward strand.
GCGCGCGGGGCTGGCGCGGGAAATTCTGCTTGCTACAGTGCCGTCACGATGACCGACATCCCCGAGAACGTCAACCTCGCCTTTATCGCCCGCCAGTTGGAGCGCGTTCTCACCCGGCTCGGGGCGATCGAGGACCAGATCACCGTGTTGACCGGCATGGCGATCCGGCACGACGGATCGCTGAACGGTCTCGCCCCCGAGTTTCGCAGCCTGGCGCAAGGTCTGAGTCGCGCCGATCATCGCCTGCGCAACCTCGAGGACCAATGACCGACATTCCCGAGGAGTCGAACTTGACTGGATCGCGCGTAAGGCGGAGGCGCGGGTGCTCGCCCTCCAAGCAGCCGCGATCGCCCTCCTTTAGTCACTGCACATTAGCGGCAAATGATCCTAACGCCTGCTGCGGAGCCGCTTGCGGAGCGAGCCGATTTGCGACTGCTCATGCGGACGCACGACGCGCCATCAGACCGCTGCAGCGAGATAGTCGTGAATCACGCGCCCTGGGACAAGCATGAAGTCGGCGCGCCAGTAGAGGCCGTCGAGCATGTCGACGACAGGCAGGCGATGAACCGGGGCTTGGGCGTTTGGGCGCAATTCGACGGTGCAGGGTCCGCCCCAGCATTCGTGCACGCGCACGTCGGAGAGTCGTCGCGCAGTCAGCTGGCGGATTGCCGGCCGGCCGTCGATCCCATCGATCGCTTTCAGATTGATGTTCAGGGCGAAATCGAAGTGGCGATTGAGGCTGTCGAGGGTGTCGGTCCGCTGCCTGGTCGGCAGGGTGCCGGTCAACACGTCGATCCCGTTGCGCCTGATGACGCCGACCGTGAGGTCGCCGCGTATTTCGAGGACGGGGTCGCCGAACTTCTTCGGCTGACCATGCACTTCCCGGCCATGCGCCACTCCGACGTCCGACGACAGAAAAAGATAGGGCGAATATGAGCCGGCTACGTCCGCCCCTGGCAGACGGCAACCGACGGACACGTTGCTTTCGCCATAGGCGCCCAGCCAATCGACGTCGCTCATCCGATAGACATGCGCGAGCACGACGTCGGAAGTCGGCTCGAGCGGCGGCGGCAGCAGCCGCGCGACTGCATCTTCCCGCGTGCGCCACGTGAGAGTCAGCACCTCGACGTTGCGGAAGGCAAAGGGGAACGGCGGGATCGTCGGCGCATCCCAGGGCGTCGAGAATCCCGGCGATAGGATATCTTCGACGGTGAGGCGATCGAGACCGCCGCGGCGGAGGTCCTTTCCGCTCATTGAGCTTCCCCAGCGATATCCCCTGGCGTCGCGCTACACCTCTTCAAGGCGGCCCGAACGCGACGACCGGTAGAGCGCGTCGAGAACCTCGACGGCGCGCATGCCGACGATTCCCGGCGACCGGTTCTCGACCTTCCGGCCAAGACAGATGTCGACCAGCGCATTCAACGGCTTCTCGCACGCATAGGCGCCCGAGCCCGGCGGCATGTCGACGACGATATCCTGTCCGTCGCGGCGCCGCACCTCCAGGCGCTCACGTTCGATGTCGAGCGAAAGCATGCCTTGCGAGCCGAAAATACGCAGATCGATCTGGTTGCCTCGGTGCTTCGGCGCCGTCGCCGAACCCGAGATGGAAGCGGTCGCGCCATTGGTGAACTCAACGACCGCGGCATCGTAATAGTCCACGCCCGTCGGCGACTTGCCGGTGAGGGCGAAGACGCGCGACGGCTCGATGTCGGCGATGCGGAACAGGAGACCCAGCGCATGCACGAGCTGGCCCCAGCCGTAGCCCCCCGCCCGCTCCGGATCAGCCCAAGTCGACGGCGGAGGGCGAAACATGTGCCCTTCTGTTTCCTTCATCGGCCGACCGGCGAAGAGGTCCTCCAGCGCCGAGGCCATCTGAAGGGCGACGTGCTCGATCCGGCCGATCCGGCCGGCGGCGACCAGCCCCCGCGCCTTGTCGGTCCAATCCATGAAGTTCCAGCCGTAGGGCACGATCACTTGTTTATCCGCGGCATGGGCTCGAGCCATCAGGTCGCGGGCGTCTGCGGTGGCCGTCGTCAATGGCTTTTCCACCAGCAGATGGCAGCCTTTGGCGAGCGCAGCGACGCCATGCTCGTGGTGCAGGACGTGGGGCGAAGAGATCACCACTCCGTCCATCGGGACCTCATCGAGCATGGCGCGATAATCCTCGAAGGCGAGCGGCACTTCGAATTTGCGCTTGAGTTCGTCGAGCTCCGCCGCCCCGAGCCGGTTGATTGCGACGATCTCGCAGTCCTGGTTCGCCTTCAGCACCGGCAAATGGTTGACCGCCGCCCACCAGCCGGCGCCGATCACGCCAATGCGCGCCTTCCGAGCCATTCCGCTCCCGCCAATTCTGAACGCCAATGCTTTGCATTCCATATGCTAATCCGGGCTCGTTGCAACTTCCCCCGGCATGCTCTGGTCCTCGCGGCTTCAAAACGGTCGGCCCGCTCCTGCCGATGTTGGAGATCAAAAAAGTTGGGCGCCGGTCGGCCTGCTGGCTGCTGGCGCCGACAGCCATTCTCGTCGTTTGGCGCCACCATGAGCGGCTCCTCTCATTTTCACGACGACAGAACTTTTTCGCTCCGGAATTTGTCGACCACGTCCTCGATCACTTCAATGCCAAGGCCGGGCCCGACGGGCGGATAGACCCAGCCCTCGACATGCTCGAACGGCTTGGTGACCAGATCGTGCTGCATCGGATTTCGCAGCGGTTTGAACTCGAACAGCTTGCAGGCAGGCGAATTGAACGAAATCGCCAGGCTCGCCGCGGTCACGATCGCGGACGACCACGCGTGAGCATTGGCCTGCCGGCGGTAGAACTCGCATCGCTCGGCGACCTTCTTGAAGCCCGTGACGCCCTCGGCGCGACCGGGATCGACCCCGACGACGTCGACCGTTCCGGTGGCGAGCACGCGCTCGAATTGGTCGAGCGTCCACTCGCGCTCGCCATAGGCGATGCGGGTCGTCGTCTTGGCGCGAAGGTTGGCGTAGCCTTCCGGATCCCAGGCGCCGAGCGGCTCTTCGATCCAGGAGAGATTGTACTCCTCCATTGCCTTGGCGCGCCGGACGGCGTCGGTCACGTCCCACTTGATGGCGATGCCGTTGTCGATCATCAGCATCTTGTCGCCGAGCACCTTGCGCATGGCTTTGACATAGGCGACGTCGCGATCGTGATCGTAGCCGAGGCGGGCCGAGCCACGCTTGCCGAAGCCGGTCTTGAGGCCCTGCAGCCCGGTGGACACCCATTGCGCCGTCTCCTCGGCCATCTCGGGGATCGACTCGTAATGAGCGTGGCACGAGGCGATGGCCGGCAGCCGTTCATGCACGGGACCGCCGAGCAGATCGAGGACGCTTCTGCCCAGCGCCTTGCCTTTGAGATCCCAGAGGGCGATGTCGATGGCGGCGACGGCGTAAGACGCGATGCCGCCATGATAGCCGTACCACCAGGCCTGCTGCTTGTTCTGCCGCCACAGCGTTTCGGTTTGCACCGGGTCCTTGTCGAGGAGGTTCGGCGCCATGCCCTCGATGATCGCCTTGGCGGCGAAATTGGCCTCGGGAAATTGCGTGATCGACTCTCCCCAGCCCACCTGTCCGTCGTCCGCCGTGATCTTGGCGAGGCAGAGATGCCGAAGGGCGTTGAAGTCGTTCGGCTCGGGATAGCTTACAGGAATGGCCTCAACCCTGGCGATTTTCATGGAGTCTAAGTCCCTAGCCGATTGCGCCGCGACATCGACCTTGATGAGCCGGCCGGTCATCGCCGCGCTCGTGACGTCGAACGGTCCAATGTCGCAGCAGTAGAGTGCGCCGCCCCTCCCGAATACGCAATTGAGGATGGCGCCGCCCGTTTCGAGAAAATCGAGAGGCTTGCCGGACTTTTCGATGATGTCGACGCCCCCGCGGCCTGGCCTAGGCTGCGCGCCGACGTTTAATTCGGTTCCGCATTCCGGCGGGATTGCGCATCCTTGCGCGTATCGAGGCCGCCCGCTATGCAATGAAACAGGAAAGCCAAGAGTTATTCGCGCTGCCTCGGCAGCTCGGCTCGAGAGGGAGGGTTTCGTCCTGGCCGCCCATCAATTGCGGTCTCGGACAGACAAAGCTATGGCCGACATTCCTCTGGTCGACACCCACTTCCACCTGCACGATTTGAAGCGCCCGGAGCTGCGCTATTCCTGGCTCGAGCGGGACGCGATCCACGGGTTTCTCGGCAACATCGACGCCTTGAAAGCGCAGCACTACTGGATCGAGGACTATATCGCCGAGATTCGCTTCTCCAACGTTGTGAAGGCGATCCACGTCCAGGCCGCGCTCGGGACTCCCGATCCGGTCAACGAGACCCGGTGGCTGCAGGCTTTCGCCGACAAGATCGGCTACCCGCACGGCATTGTCGCCGAATGCCACCTCGCCGATAGGGACGCCGAAGAGGTGCTCGAGCGGCACATGGAATACGCCAACCTGCGCGGCATACGCGACTTCGGCGAGGGGCGTTACCTGGTCGACCCCGCCTGGCGTTCCGGTTTCGCTTTCCTCGAACGCCACAACCTCGTCGCCTGCATCGATACGCGCATTCAGCATTTCGACGATCTGCTCGATCTCGCAGGCAAGTTCCCGAATATCGTGATCTGCGTCGATCACTGCGCGATCCCGGAAGCGCGTGACGACGCCTATTTCAAGCGCTGGTTTGCGGCGATGAAGAAACTGGCGCAGGCCGAAAATGTCGCGATGAAGATTTCCGGCCTCGGGATGATGGACAGGCGGTGGACGGTCGACTCGCTGCGCTCCTGGGTTCTCGGCTCAATCGACGCCTTCGGCGTCGACCGCGTCGTCTTCGGCACGAACTGGCCGGTAGACAGGATGTTCAGCTCCTATCCCGACGTCGTGAACGCTTACGCAAACATCATTGCCGGGTTCACCCGGGACGAACAATTGATGATGTTCTCTCGCAACGCCGAGAGCATGTTCAGAATTTAGCCGCGTCGGCAGGAGGGCGTGCGCTTTGGACGAGCTGACAGTCAGATCGGGGGCGGTCGCGACGGCCACGGCGGCGAGTCTCACGCTGGAATTGTTCCAGCCGCCGCCCGGACGCTGAGAGCGGAAGCAACATGATCCGACGCGTCAGCTTCATTCGCCGCAAGACCGGGCTCAGCCGCGAACAGTTCTTCGAGCATTGGACGGGACGGCACGCGGAGATCGTGCGTCAGCTTCCCGGGCTGCGCGGCCTGCGATTCAGCCGCATCGAAAGATGCAATCCGGCCGAGGCCGAATGGGACGGCCTCGGCGAGACCTGGTTCGACAGCATCGCCCATTCCGATCGCGCCTTCGCCGCTGAACCGTTCAAGGCGATGCTGATCGAAGACCGCGCCATGTTCATCGGCGAGGCCCATTCCTGCTACGTGGAGGAGCCGGCCGGATTCAACCCGCCAAATGTAGCGAGCGCATGATGGCATGGAGCCTGGCTTCCGGCCTCGAAGGCAAGAGCGTGCTCGTCACCGGTGGGGCCGGGGGCATCGGCCGCGAAGTTGCGCGCGCCTTCGGCGCCGCGGGGTCCCGGGTCGCCGTGGTCGATCTGGCGGAAGACAAGGTGAGGGCGGTCGTCGCCGAGATGGAGGGCGGGCCGCATCTGCCTCTGGCCGCCGATCTGCGACCGGTCTCCGGTCACGCCAAACTCATCGAAACCGTCGCCGGCGAGCTTGGCGGACTCGACGTGCTCGTCTGCGCGGCCGCCGTCCTCGTCCGCCGTGCGAGCGTGGACGACGTCTCCGAAGCTGACTGGGATTTTCAACACGACATCAATCTCAAGTCGACGTTCTTCTTGAATCAGGCCGCCGCTCGGATCCTGAGGCGGCAGGGCCGGGGCGGGCGGATCATCAACTTCACCTCGCAAGGCTGGCAGACCGGCGGCTTCGGCGGATCAGTGGCTTACGCCGCGACAAAGGGCGGGGTCGTCTCGATGACGCGCGGCCTCGCCCGGTCTCTGGCGAAGGACAACATCACGGTCAATGCAGTTTCACCCGGCGCCGCCGATACGACAATGATGCGCAGCGGCATGACCGAGGAGCAGTTGGCGGCGAACGTAGCGGCGATTCCGCTTGGACGGATGGCGGCGCCGTCGGAACTGGCGGGCGCAGTGCTGTTCATCGCCTCCGATCACGCCGCCTATATCACCGGCGCGACCATCAACGTCAGCGGGGGCTGGCTGATGTATTGAGCGGTCATGAAGCGCCGCAAGGGAGAAAGCGATGTCCGATTCCCGGGCGGGATGCGTCGCCGTCGTGACCGGCGCAGCCCGCGGCAGCGGCGACTCAATTGCCGAGAGTTGCTCGCCGGCGCTTCTGTCTTCTGCCTCGACAAGCTTGCCGCCGCGGAGCCGTCCCTTCGAAGTCGACATAGTCCCAGGGTCAGCTGGTTCCCGCGCAGCGTCATTTGCGCGAACCCATTGAACCCGACCTTGAGATTTTCATCGTTTGTCTCGCGCCATCGACCATGCCATCGCCGGGGCCTGCAAGAACCCGCCGAATTGACGGCATCGGCTAAAGCACGTGCGAGCCGTTCGCCGCGTGCCTCGCGGCCTTCTGGAACTTCTTGATCACCCGGTCGCGCTTGAGCCTGGAAATGTGGTCGATGAACAGGATTCCTTCCAGGTGGTCGATCTCGTGCTGCAGCACGGTGGCGAGCAGCCCCTCGGCCAGAACCTCGGCGGGCTTGCCGTCGCGGTCGAGGAATTTTGCGCGGATCGAGGCAGGGCGCTCGACCTCGGCGTAATATTCCGGGATCGACAGGCAGCCTTCCTCGTAGGTCGAGTGCTCCTCCGATGACCAAACGATCTCCGGGTTGACGAACACTATAGGCTGCGGCGGCTCCTCCTTCTTGGCGATGTCGACCACCAGCAGCCTTATCGGCTCGGCGATCTGGATCGCGGCGAGACCGATGCCGGGCGCGTCGTGCATGGTCTCGATCATGTCGTCCATCAGCTTGCGCAAAGACTCGTCGACGCGCTCGATCCTCTGGCTGGCGAGGCGCAGTTTCGGATCCGGCAGGGTGATGATGTGGCGAAGGGCCATGCGGGGGACCTGAGAAAAGGAATGATTTGATCAGTTAATCGCCTGGACGGGCGCGGTCAAATGTGTTCTACGTTTGTTCAACAAAACTTTGGCCCGAACCATGACCTCCGCCCCCATCGCCGCCATCGACGGCGTGCCGATCGATCTCCCGCAGGCGCTCCTCGCGGCGCTCGCCGCACTGGCGGTCCTGCTCCTGCTCACCCTCGTTGCGCTGATGCGCGCCTCCGCCGCTCGGCGGCGCGAGCGGGACATCGCCGACGAGCGGCAGGAGGCGATCGAGGCGCGGTTCGCTGCTCTCGCGCAGTCGAGCGCGGAGCTCTCCGGGCGCATGTCGGGCATGGCCGAATGGCTCGGCGCGGGCATCGAGAAGCAGGCGCAACGGACGGGGGAAAACCTCGGCAAGCTCAGCGAGCGGCTGGCGGTGATCGACGCGGCGCAGGCGAGACTCTCCGAAATGACACGGGAGGTCGTGTCGCTGAAGGATATTCTCGCCAATAAGCAGGCGCGGGGCGCGTTCGGCCAAGGACGGATGGAGGCGATCGTGCGCGACGGCCTGCCGGCGGGCGCCTACGACTTCCAGTTCACGCTCTCGAACCGCGCGCGGCCCGACTGTGTCATCCGTCTGCCGGGCGACGCGCGGCTGCTCGTGATTGACGCCAAGTTCCCGCTCGAGGCCTTTTCTGCATTGCGCACGGCGCGTGACGACGAGGCGCGCAAGACGGCGTTTTCGCGCGTGCGCGCCGACGTCGGAAAGCATGTGAAGGACATTGCCGAGCGCTATCTCGTCCCGGGTGAGACGCAGGATGTGGCGCTGATGTTCGTGCCGTCCGAGGCGATCTATTCCGATCTCGTCGAGCATTTCGACGACGTCGTGCAGAAGGCTCATCGCGGCCGGGTCGTCATTGTCTCGCCGACCTTGATGATGATGGCGATCAGCGTCACCCAAACAATTCTTCGCGACGCTCGGATGCGGGACGAAGCGCAGACGATCCAGGCCGAGGTCGGCAAGCTTATCAACGACGTGAGAATGCTGACGGAGCGCGCGGCGAAACTCGAGACCCATTTCCGCCAGGCGCAGGAGGATCTTTCTGGGATCGGCGCAGCGAGCTCGCGCATCGCGCGCCGCGGCGAGCGCATCGCATCGATGGACTTTTCACGCGAGGGCGAGACGGGCGATTTGCTCCGGCTGGCGGGCGGTGCGGAGTAGGGGCGTCCCCTTCTCCCGTTGGCGCGAGGAGGCGGGGCGCGATGGCGCCGACATGCTGGGCGCGGGACGGAGTAGCGGAGCGCGCCGGCCGACGCGTCGCCCCACCGCGTGATGGCCCGCGTCCACATAAGAAATATTGCCCGTGACGGCCGCCGACGAGGCGCTCACCAGGAATGCCGCCAATCCGCCGACGTCGTCGGGGTCTGTGGCGCCCGACGAGTGTCTGCAGGCCCTAATAGAGCCCCAACGATGTTGCAGGTGCCATTTCGATGGACGACACGCAAAAGGGCGCGCTCGATCAGGAAGGGACGGCATGCGCAGACTTTCCAAGGTCATTGAACCCCTCGTCGTCGACGAGGCCAGCGCCCCGGCCGACGGCTGGGACGATCCGGTAAAGGGCCGCATCCGCTGGCGCACGCTGTTTTCCCAAGGCGGCACGCCGACCGACGGGATCACCTGCGGCGTCGCCGATCTTTTGCCCGGCGACTGGCTGGGCCTGCACCGGCATGCGCCGCCGGAAATCTATTACGTCATTGCCGGCTCGGGCCTCGTCACGCTCAATGGCCGCGAGATCGACGTCAAGGCTGGGACCGCGGTGTTCATTCCCGGCATGGCCGAGCACGGGATAAGGCAGACCGGAACCGAACTTTTGCGCTTCTTCTACGGCTTCCCGGTCAATTCGTTCGACAGCGTGGAATATCTCTTCTCGGCGGCGAAACCCGTCTAATCGCAATCGGAGAGAGCCGTGCCCCTTCGTTCTCGCGTCGCCATCGTCACTGGGGGAGGGCGCGGCATCGGCCGGGCCATGGCGCTCGCGCTGGCTGAAGCCGGCGCGCGGGTGATCACGTCAGCCGCGCGGGAAAAAGCCGAAATCGACGCCGTGGCAGAGGAGGCCGACCGGCGCCTCGGGGAGCGGCGCATCGTTCCGCTGATCGCCGACGTCACGCGCGAGGACGACTGCATGCGGCTCGTCGAGGCGGCTTTCGAGCGCTTCGGGCGGCTTGACGTGCTGGTCAACAACGCCGGGCGGGGGATGAAATACGCCAGCGACACGTTCCTCACCGTGCCGACACGCTTCTGGACGGTCGCGCCGGATGCCTGGCGGATGGTGATCGAGACGAACGTCGTCGGGCCGTTCCTGATGGCGCGGGCGGCGGCGCCCGCCATGATCGAGGCTGGCTGGGGCCGCATCGTCAACATCTCGATGAATCACGAGACGATGCGCAGGCGCGGCTTTTCCCCCTACGGGCCGTCGAAGGCGGCGCTCGAGTCGGAGACGATCATCTGGGCGCAGGACCTCGCCGGCACGGGCGTCACCGTCAACGCGCTCCTGCCTGGCGGGGCGACGGCGACCGGGATGATCCCCCCCGGCGCTCCTTCCGACCTTCGGGCGAAGCTTCTCGATCCGTCGATCATGGGCCCGCCGCTCGTCTGGCTCGCATCCGAGCAGTCGGCCGGCGTAACCGGCCGGCGCTTCGTCGCCACGCGCTGGCGGGCCGATCTGCCGGCAGCGGAAGCGGCCGAGGCCGCGGCGGAGGAAGCCGGCTGGACCGCGGGGTAGGGTCGCGCGCCTTCAGCTGGCTTCTCCATCATCCAGGCCAGCCACCGTTCGCCCAAACCCGGCGCACGGAGCGAGTTAGCGTCTGGGCGGCCACGCGGACGACGGGCGCCAGCGGCTTGCTTTTTCGTGCAGGCTGTTGCAACTCGGCGTGTCGCCGATTCCGGCCCGGTTTGTGCTCTCTCCATTCGGGCGCGTTCCGGCTTGGGGCGCAGGATGCGGCGCCAGGAGGTGATCTCGTCAACCAAGACTTGCCGGAAACCGGCTCCGGGACAATTCTCCTTTGGGGGCGACGTCGTCCAGCCGCGGAATCCGCAGTTCTCCCTCGGCTTGTCTGCCTGCTGGTCCTTCAATCCCTATTCGAGCCGGCCGGGAAATCAGGCCGCCGACGATCGATTGCCCCGAAACTCCGACGCCGATCCCGCCAAGATTCAACTCGCTTTCGACTCGAATCGGAGTCCTGTTTCGTGGGTGCCCGATTCGTACCTTTTTTGTTTTAGTCCTGATCGTTTCCGCGCGCTTTGCGCGGCCCTTTGGCGCGCCTCGACAGAACTCGGCCATGCCTATAAGAGCATCCAGCAAGCGTCTGACCGGAGCGCCTTTTGTCTGTTGCGCCGTCCGTAATCCGTAAAATCGCTGACGACGGCATCGTCCTCTCTCTTGGAGGCGAATGGGTCGTCGGCGAAGGCCGCGCTCTCGAGACGAGCGCGGCAGCCCTGATTTCTGGCGCCGGCGGCGCCAGAAGCGCGACGATCGATCTCGGCGGGGTCGACCGCATGGACACCGCGGGCGCGTGGCTCATCGACCGCGCGCGGGCGGAGCTGACGGCGGCCGGAGTGCCGGCCGCTTACCGCGGCGCAAGGCCCGAACAGGCCCTCTTGCTTCGCGAGGCGGGATACCGACCGGCGGAGCCGCCCAAGAGCAAGCGTTCAAACCACGGGCTGATGCTGCTGGCCGCGGTCGGCGAGAGCGTCTATACGGCGGGCTCGGACCTGATCGACATCGTCGACTATCTTGGCGAGATCGTCGTGATGTGGTCGCGCCTCGCCTTGAAACCGCTGACCTGGCGCTGGACCTCGGTTGCGCATCACCTCGAGATGTATTCGCTGCGCAGCGTTCCGATCATCGCGCTGATCAACTTTCTTGTCGGCGCGATCGTCACCCAGCAGGGCATCTTCCAGCTCGCGCAATTCGGCGCCTCGCCATACGCGGTGAACCTAGTCGGGGTGCTCGGCCTGCGGGAACTCGGGGTGCTGATGACGTCGATTATGATCGCCGGCCGGACCGGCTCGGCGATCACCGCCGAGATCGGCTCGATGAACATGCGCGAGGAGATCGACGCCTTGAGGGTGATGGCGCTCGATCCCCTCGAGGTGCTGGTCATGCCGCGCCTGATCGCGCTGGCGATCGCCCTGCCGGTGCTGACGTTCATCGCCGACATGGCCGAAATCTCAGGCGGGCTCGTTGTCAGCTGGCTCTACGCCGGCATGGCGCCCGCCGTGTTCATCGCCCGGCTGCAGAACGCCATTCTTCCTGAGACCTTCCTGGTCGGCCTGATCAAGGCGCCCTTCATGGCGGTGATCATCGGCCTCATCGCCTCGACGGAGGGTATGGAGGTGCGCGGCTCCGCCGAATCGCTCGGGCGCTGCGTCACCGCCTCGGTGGTCAAGTCGATCTTCATGGTCATCGTCATGGACGGCGTGTTCGCCATGTTCTTCACCGCGGTGGACTATTGAACGCGCTCGAGCCATCGACGCTGGAGCAGCGGCGCGAAGCGGTCATCCGCGTGCGCGGCCTCAAGGTGGGCTTCGGCGACCATCTGGTGATGGACGACCTCGACCTCGACCTCTATCGCGGCGAAGTGCTCGGCTTCGTCGGCGCCTCGGGAGCGGGCAAGTCGGTGCTGACCCGGACGATATTGGGGCTCATCCACAAGCAGGCCGGCACGATCGAGGTCTTCGGCTACGACATGGACAAGCTCGGACCGCATGAGCGGCTCCTGATCGGCGAGCGCTGGGGCGTCCTCTTCCAGGAAGGAGCGCTTTTTTCCAGCCTGACCGTCCGGCAGAACATACAGGCGCCGATGCGCGAGCATCTCGACCTGTCCCAGAGCACGCTGGACGGGCTGGCGGCGCAGAAGCTCATGCTGGTTGGCCTCCCGCCGGACGCAGCCGACAAGTATCCTTCCGAACTGTCCGGCGGCATGACGAAGCGGGTTTCGCTGGCGAGAGCCTTGGCCCTCGATCCGGAGATCGTGTTCCTCGACGAGCCCACCTCGGGCCTCGATCCGATCTCGGCCGGCGATTTCGACGATCTCATCGGCACGTTGCAGAGGACGCTCGGACTGACCGTTTTTATGGTCACGCACGACCTCGACAGCCTCTACGCCATCTGCGACCGGGTCGCGGTCCTCGGCCACGGAAAAGTGGCGGCGGTCGGCGCGATTGACGAACTTTTGCTTTCTGTCGATCCTTGGATAAAGTCGTATTTTCACGGAAAAAGAGGCATTGTCCGCGCAAGGTCGGCGCAGAAGCGGCGCACGGATCGCGTCGGGAACGAAGCTTAAGGACGCGAGGCGCTGACAATCATGGAGACGCGAGCCAACTTCATTGTCATCGGCGCATTCACGATCGGCGCGGTAGTGGCGGCCTTTCTGTTCGTCATGTGGATCGTCAACTATGGCGCGAACGGGACGCACAGGCGCTATCAGGTCGTCTTCAACGGCTCGGTCACCGGCCTTTCCCCCGGGTCCACCGTGCTCTTCAACGGCCTCAAGGTCGGCGAGGTGACAACTCTCGGCTTCGTCAAGGGCAATCCGAGCCAGGTCGTCGCCGACATCGACGTGACCAACCCGACGGCTCCGATCAATGCGGACACCAAGGCGCAGCTCGAGACGCAGGGGCTGACCGGCTCGGCCATCGTCGCCCTGATCGGCGGAGAGAAGGGCACGGGGGAGCTCGCCGGCAACCCACCCGTCATCCCCTCCCTGCCGACGGCGACGCTCGCCGATTTGCAGACGAAGGCCGGATACGTCCTCGATCTCGCCAACAAGCTGTTGGTCGACAACGCCCAGCCGATCCATAAGACCATCGAGAACGTCGAGACCTTCTCGATGGCGCTGGCCAACAATTCCTCCGGCGTCGACGCGGCGCTGAAGGGCATGGCCGATCTCGGCAAGACGATCCAGCCGCTCGCCGACCGCCTGCAAGTCCTGTCCGATGACGCGGACAAGCTCCTCAAGGCGGTCGACGCGGACAAGATTCGCGCCATCGTCGACAACGTTCAGACCATGTCGGGGAAGGCCAATTCCGTGCTGGACCGCGCCGACAAGCTTCTCGCCGACAATTCCGGCGCGATCAACTCGACGATGGCGAACGTCAGCGCCCTATCGCAGACGCTGAACGACAACCGGGGGAACATCGACGCGACGCTGAAGGGCTTCGCCGATCTCGGCAGGCAGATCGAGCCGCTCGGGCAGCGGTTGCAGGGCCTGTCCGACGACGCGGACAAACTGGTCAAGTCGGTCGATGCAGACAAGCTGAACGGTGTCATCGACGATGCCCACACCTTCAGCAAGGCGCTGGCGGCAAGCTCGGGCGACTACACGACCGTGATGCGCAACGGCGCGGCCTTCCTCACCAAGCTCAACGATACTTCAAAGCAACTTGACGCAGCGATCGCCGACATCGACAACATCGTCAAGGCGGTCGACCCCAGCAAGGTGTCCAACATCGTCGTCAAGGCGTCCGGCGTCGCCAATTCCCTCGGCGACGTCGCCGACACGGTGCGCGCGAACCGGGGAAACATCGATCAGACGATCAAGAACGCGACCGACATGATGGCCAAGCTCAACCAGTCGGCCGACAAGGTCGACGGCCTGATGACGAGCCTGCAGGGCTTTGTCGGCGCGCCGGGAACCAAGGGCGCGCTGACGCAGCTCGGAGACGCGGCGCAGTCGGTCAAGAAGCTGGCGGACGACGTCGACGTCCGGGTGAAGGAGATTTCCGTCGGCCTCAACCGCTTCAGCAATTCGGGCCTGCGCCAGTACGAGGCGCTGGCCGTCCAGGGACAGCGCGTGCTCGAGGACATCGACCAGACGGTTCGCTCGTTCAAACAGAACCCGAGTCAACTCATTTGGGGAGCGAGACCGTCGTTGCCGGAATATCGCTCAGGACAGTAATGCGGGGAGCCTGGGGGGCAGTCCGAAATCGCCTCAGGGCGGGTAGCGCCGGCGCGCTCGCGCTGGGGCTCGCCGCCTGTGCGAGCGCGCCGTCGGTGATCTTTGATCTGACGCCCGCGCAGCCGCCCGCTGCGCGTCCGCTCGGGACGCAGGTCCGCATCGCCGAGCCGGTCGCCACGCTCGATCTCGACAGCGAGCGCATTCTGGTGCGCGACGGCGTCATGCTCGCCCTGCTGCCGGGCGGACGATGGCCGCAGCAGCTGTCGTCGCTGTTTCGCGCCCGCCTCGTCGAGACCTTCCAGAACGCCGGGCTCGCCCGTTCGCTCGCCGGCGGCGCGGCGGTCGCCAATTATGAGCTCGACCTCGACATCCGCGCCTTCGAGCTGGACGCCACGCGCTCCGAAGCGCATGTCGACGTCGCCGCGAAGATCGTGGAAGTGAGCAGCGGGCGCGTCGCCGACGTGCAGATCTTCGACGCGCGCGTCCCCGTCGCATCGACCAACATCGCCTCCGTCGTGGCGGCGCTCGACCAGGCTTCGGCGACGGTGATGACGCAGATTGTCGCTTTTGTTGCGAAGCGCCTTTAGGGGCATGGGGGCGTTGCGCATCTCCTCCCGGCGCCAGCCGTGTGACGCGCTCGCGGATCTGCGTCCTGAAAGATTGCCCGTTGGTCTTTTCTTGTCCAGGGGCGTCATCCGGCGCATGAAAGTCCTCCTGCGTCATCAAGGGACCTTGGAGGCTTCCCGCGAACAATGTAGGCTCGCTCGATGTTGCAGGCGGCCGCCGAAGCCGCGCCGTTGAGGGTCAAACGTCAGAAGGCCGGTGGCCAGCGGCCGGGTGAAGAGCGGGGTTTTGGGAATGATTACAGACGTCGTGGCTTCAGAAACGCTGTTCAACTCGATCGTCCGCCACGGCGCGGACTCGATCCGCGCCGGCGACCTGTTCGACAAGCCGTATCCGCATCTCATTTTCCGGAAGTTCTTCGCCCCCGACGTCTTCAGGAAACTCGTCTCCGGCTGGCCCGACATCGACCGCTACGTCGATCTCAACGCCGCGCGCACCCGCAAGCAGTACACCTTGTGGGACCGCGAGGTCGAAGCGGGCGACCCGGAGCGCACGACGATGTGGCGAACGGTGTCGGACGCCCTGTCGGCGCCCGAGATCCAGGCCGCGCTGCGCGAGCGGCTCCACAAGGGCCTAGAGATGCGGGCCAAAGGCAGCGGCGAGAACTGGCCGCTGCCGATGTACCCCCAACCCGTGCTCTACGCCGACTTCGACGGCTACGCGATCAAGCCGCATCCCGACACGCGCCGCAAGGTGCTGACGATGCTCATTTACATGCCCGAGGACGACAGCCAGCGGGATCTCGGCACGACCGTCTACAAGATCTCGCCGATGGGCGTCTTCGCTTGGAAGTCCTATGGCCTGGTGAAGGACAAGACAGCGCCCTTCCTTCCCAACACCGGCTTCGCCTTCGTTGTCATCCACCCGAGGCACAACCTCCTGCACACGAGCTGGCACGGCCGCGACACGATTTCGATCGACAATTCCAAGCCCCGCATGACGATCCTCAACACGTATTACGCCAAGCCACCGAAGGCTGGCGAGGAAGAGAACGCGTATCGGTGAAGCGACGGCGCGCGCTCTTTCAAGAGTTGTGGCTATGACCGACGCGGCCGATCGTCATACATCGGCGCTGGGTTGTTAGGTCTCCGGGAAGAAACGGCGTTGCGGGGCGGAAAGCAGGGCGACGTCGATCATGAGGCGCCGATCCTGATCCGGCTCGGCGATGAAGACCGCGAGGGGCGCGCGCCCTGGAACGTCTCGTCGATGACCATCCGGCCGCTGCAACAGGGGCATCCGCGCAACCGAGTCTCGGCATTGTATTGAATCGCCCGCAGCGAAGGAATTCCGGTGGACGTTCGACATGCTCGCGACCATCGCCTCCGCCAGAACATGGAGGGCATTGTCATGGCGACGGCGAATGATCCTCGTTGTCGGGCCGCGGCCGTCAGGCCAGGAACGGGCTTCCGATCGCTTGACTGCTGGCAGTCACCTCTGTGAAGTGTCCGAATAACAACAGAATGCAATTGACTTCCGATCACCCTGAGGAGCCGATATGCCGGGATCGACGGAACTTCGCGCCATCAGAAGCCGCCTCTCGACAGTTGGCCTGCGCCGCGCGACGCGGATCCTTCTGCTTATCTTAGGCCTTGCGCAAGGGATCGCCGGCTCTTCCTTCGCGCAAGACAAGGTCGCAGACTTGAGGTTTTCGATTTGGCTCCCCCCGGCTCATCCGCTGGTGCCGGCCGCCAAGCAGTGGGCCGAGGATATCGCGAAGGCTTCGGACGGCACGATCCGAATCACGGTGTTTCCGTCGGAACAGCTCGGCAAGGCGTTCGACCATTACGATATGGCGCGCGACGGCATCGTCGATATCGCCTATGTCAACCCAGGGTATCAGCCCGGCCGCTTTCCGATCATCAGCATCGGCGAGATCCCCTTCACTTTTGGTGATGCCCGCAAGGGTACGGCGGCGCTCAACTCCTGGTATCGGAAGTATGCTCCCGTGGAGATGAAGGACACGCATTTCTGTCTCGCCTTCATTCACGATCCCGGTTCGCTGCACGCCCGCAAGAAGATCGTCATGCCGCAGGACTTGCACGGCGTGAAGGTGCGCCCCGCGCAAGGCGCGATCGGTGAATTGGTCACTCGCCTCGGCGGCACGAATGTGCAGGCTTCAGCGCCGGAGGCGCGCGAGGTTCTCGAGCGAGGCGTCGCGGACGCGATTACCTTTCCGTGGGGCTCGCTCTACATTTTCGGCATCGATAAGGTCGTCAGCTACCATATCGATGCGCCGCTCTACACCACGGTCTTCACCTTCTCGATCAACAAGGACAGATACGATTCCATGACCGCCGCCCAGAAGAAGGTCATGGATGATCATTGCACGACCGATTGGGCCGTGAAGCTGGCTGGCGGCTGGGCCGATTTCGAAGCGGCCGGCCGCGAAAGGATGCGGGCCGATCCCCACCAGCACGTCTACAAGCTTTCCGCCGATCAGATGCAGGCTTGGAAAGACGCGGCAGAGCCGCTGCGCACGGATTGGGCCGCCGCCGTGAAGCGAGCCGGCGTCGACCCCGGCGCCGCCCTCGCCGAGCTCAAGGCGAGCATCGCGAAATACGACGCCGGACCCTGAGACTCCGAACGCTGGGCGGATCGTGAATGAAGCTCAATATCATGGATCGCTTCATCGACGGCATTGAGCTGGCGGCGGCAGGCTTCATCGGCATTGTCGCCATCGACATCTTCGTCTCCGTTCTGCTTCGCTATCTCTTCAGCGTCTCGATCCCCAACTCGTACGACTTCGGCCGGCTGCTGCTCGGCATCCTGATTTTCTGGGGCATCGCCGCCACGAGCTATCGCGGCTCCCACATCACCGTGGACCTCGTTTGGGCCGCCGTCGGTCTGAGGGGCAAACGCGCGCTCGATGTCTTCGCCACGCTGGTGCTGCTGTTCGTCGTCGCGGTTCACTCCGCGATGCTATTCGACAAGGTCCGCGCGACCTGGGCGGATCATGTGCTGACCTACGATCTCCACCTCCCGACCTGGCCTTTCTTCGCGGTCGCTTGGGCGGGCGACGTATCGGCCGTCCTCCTTATCGCGGCGCGCGCCTATCGGCTGACCTTTCACCCCGAAAAGCTTGCGGACGAACCGATCGCCAAGGCGGCCGAATGAGGCGGGGACAATGGGTTCCGACGCCGCGGCGGTAACCGGCTTTGTTGCGCTGTTTGCGCTGATCCTGCTGCGGGTCCCCGTCGGGATGGCGATGGGTCTCGTCGGCGTGACCGGCTATGGCTATGTCGTTGGCGCCGCCCCGGCTTTGAAAATGGTCGGGCTGACTTCGATGCGCACGGTCACCGATTATACGTTCGGCGTCATCCCGATGTTCCTGCTGATGGGGTCGATCGTCTCCCATTCCGGCATGAGCCGCGAACTGTTCCGAGCAGCCAACAGTTTTGTTGGACATTGGCGAGGCGGTCTCGGCGTCGCCACGATCGCGGCCTGCGGCGGCTTCGCGGCGATCAGCGGTTCGTCGGTCGCGACCGCCGCGACCTTTGCGACGGTCGCCTATCCCGAGATGCGGCGATACAAATATCCGCGATCTTTCGCTGCTGGCGTCATCGCGGCGGGCGGAACGCTCGGCGCGATTTTTCCACCTTCGATTGTGCTCGCCGTCTACGGTCTCATCACGCAGCAGGACATCGGCAAGCTCTTCATCGCCGGAATCCTGCCAGGCCTGCTCGCGGTGTGCATGTACATGCTGACGATCGCCTTAATCGGTCTGGCGCGGCCGGACTTTCTGCCGGCCGGTCCCCGCGTCGGCTGGAAGGAGCGGCTCGATTCCCTGCGCGAGGTCTGGGCGGCCGTGGCGCTGTTCGTCTTCGTAATCGGCGGCCTCTACGGCGGACTGTTCACGCCGACCGAGGCGGGCGGAATGGGCGCGTGCGGCGCATTCCTCATCAGCGTTGCGCGGCGTCGGCTCACGCCCGCAAGCATTCTCGAGTCGTTGTTGCAGGCGACGCGCACTGCCGCCGCGGTGTTCACCATTCTCATCGGCGCACTGCTGTTCGGCTATTTCCTCACGGTCACGCAGACGCCGCAAAAGGTGACGGAGTGGCTTACCGGTCTCGGAGTTGGCCGCTACGGCGTCCTTGCCTTGATCATGCTGATGTATCTGGCGTTGGGATGCCTCATGGACGCGATGGCGATGATCATCCTCACGGTGCCGATCCTCTTCCCGGTCGTGACGGCGCTCGGCTTCGACCCGATCTGGTTTGGAATCATTATCGTCATGACGGTGGAACTCGGCCTGATCCACCCACCCGTCGGGATGAATGTGTTCGTCATCAAGACAGCCGTCCACGACGTGAGCTTTACGACGATCTTCAAAGGGGTGCTCCCCTTCATCGCGGCCGACATGCTCCGGCTGGTCATCCTGATCGGCTTTCCCCAGATCGCGCTCTATCTGCCCAGTCTGATGTAGGTGTGCGGTGAAGACGAGGCGAACCAGGGAAAGTCAAGCCGACCAGAGGAACTCGTCGGCCAGTGCGGCTTGAGCGGTTCGGGCAGCTTTCGCGCCCCGAGACGCCCCGGCTACGCGGTCATGCCGGTCTTCGCCATTATCAACATCTGGAGCGACATCAATCCCTGCCGCACGCACTTCAGCCGCGTGTGGAGGAGGCGCAAAAGCGGAGCGTGACCCATGTATACCGCCAGCACGGCAATGCTCGAGGCGCTGCAAGAAGCGGGCGTCTCTTACGTCTTCGCCAATTTCGGCAGCGATCATCCCGCATTGGTCGAGGCGATCGCCGAAGCCCGCGCTCTTGGCCGGCGCATTCCGGCCGTCGTGACCTGTCCGAACGAAATGGTCGCGATGAGCTGCGCCCATGGCTACGCTCAATTCACTGGCCGCGCCCAGGCGGTCATCGTGCATGTCGATTGCGGGACGCAGTCGCTTGGCGGCGCGGTGCACAATGCGGCCAGGGGACGTATCCCGATGTTCGTCTTTGCGGGCATGTCGCCGTTATCGCAGGAGGGCGAGGCGAGGGGCAGCCGCAACGAATTCATCCACTGGCTTCAGGACGTTCACGATCAGCGCGGCATCGTCCGGCAATATATGAAGTATGACAACGAGATCCGCACCGCGCACAACGTCAAGCAGATTGTGCACCGTTCGCTGCAAATCGCCCACAGCGACCCCAAGGGACCGGTCTATCTCGCCGCAGCCCGCGAGACGATGGAGGAGGAAACCCAGAACATTGCGGTCGACGTTGCAGACTGGACTCCGATAGCCGCGACGCCGCTCCCGCAAGCGGCTGCTCAGGATCTCGTCCAAGCCATCCAAAAGGCGATAAGGCCTCTGGTCGTCACTTCCTATCTCGGCCGCAACCCCGCCGCCGTGACGGAACTCGTCCGCTTCTGCAACCGGCTCGGCGTGGGCGTGCTGGAATCGGCGCCCAATTATGTCAATTACCCCCATAACGACGAGCTCTATCAAGGCAGTCACTGGAATCACCCGTTCCAGAACCCCGCGCTCGCGGAGGCCGATCTCGTTCTCGTCCTCGACAGCGACGTGCCGTGGATTCCGACTGTCAGCAAGCCCCGCGAGGACGCCGCAGTTTTCATCATCGATGTCGATCCGTTGAAGGAATCGACGCCGCTCTGGTACATCAAGGCGCGCCGCTCCTATCGCGCCGACGCCGCGACCGCTCTTGCTCAATTGAACGCCTGCATCGATCGCATCGAAATCGATGCGCAAGTCGCGAAGCGTCGCCGTCATTACGCCGAGAGACATCGCGAGCGGAGCTCCGACCTTGCCCGCCTGGAGGCGTCGGGCGGCGAGATCATCACGCCGGAATTTTTGACCGCATGCGTGAGGCGCCAGGTCGGGGCCGACGCGATCGTCATAAACGAAGGCATCACCAACTACCCGACGATCTGCGATCACATGGCCCGCGAAAAACCCGGCACGATATTCACCAGCGGGGGCAGCTCGCTGGGTTGGAGCGGCGGAGCCGCGATCGGCATGAAACTGGCGGCGACCGACGAGACGCTGGTGGTCCTCACCGGAGACGGCTCCTATATGTTTTCGGCCCCTTCCTCCGTGCACTGGATGGCGCGCCGATATGAAGCGCCCTTCCTGCAGATCATTTACAACAATCGAGGCTGGAAGGCGCCGAAGTTCTCGACGCTCGCGGTTCATCCAGCCGGATTTGCCAGCCGGGCGGAAGATTTGGACACCAGCTTCGACCCGCCGCCCGACTATTCCGCGATTGCCGCCGCCGCGGGCGGCGCGTTCGCCCGCGTCATCAAGCGTCCGGAGGACGTCGAAGCCGGCGTCGCCGAAGGTCTGCGCGTCGTGCGTGAGGAGAGGCGCTGCGCCGTGCTCGACGTGTGGCTGGCGCATCTTTGAGCGGCGGGAGAGGGACGACCATGGGATCGAAAGCCTTTTTGCCGCGCGGCGCCTGCCTAATTGAGCCGCCGGCCCGAACTGGCGTCGAAGAGGTGAATGGCGCCCGGCTGCGGCGACACGTTGATCGTCGAGCCGGGCTTCGTGTCGATCCGCTCGCGGAACACCCCCGAAAAGGATTGCTCGCCGAGCTTGCCCTGCACCTGGGTTTCCGATCCGGTGGGTTCGACGAGTTCGACCGCGAACGGCAGTCCGGCGCGGTCCAGGGCAAGATGCTCCGGCCGGATTCCGTAAACCGCCGAGCTTCCGATGTGCGCCGCCACGCTGGCGTCGAGCGGCAGAAGCAAGCCGTCCGCGGTCTGGAAGCCGTCCTCGCGGACAGTCCCGGCAATGAAATTCATCGCCGGCGAGCCAATGAAGCCGGCGACAAAAAGATTGGCCGGGCGATCGTACAGCTCGAGCGGCGCGCCGATCTGCTCAATCCTGCCCTGGTTCATCACCACGATCTGGTCCGCCATGGTCATCGCCTCGATCTGATCGTGGGTGACGTAAACCGTCGTGGTCTCCAGACGCTGGTGCAGCGATTTGATCTCGCCGCGCATCTGCACCCGCAGCTTGGCGTCGAGATTGGAAAGCGGCTCATCGAAGAGAAACACCGAAGGGTCGCGCACGATGGCGCGCCCCATCGCCACGCGCTGGCGCTGACCGCCGGACAGCTCCTTGGGGTAGCGCTGGAGGAGCTCCTGCAGGCCGAGAATGTTGCTGGCGCGTTCGACCTTGGTCTTCTTCTCTTGGCTCGGCGCCCCCTTAAGCCGCAGGGAAAAGGCCATGTTCTGCTCGACGGTCATATGCGGATAGAGCGCGTAGGATTGAAACACCATCGCGATGTCCCGCTCCTTCGGCGGAACGCGGTTGACCACTCTCGAGCCAATTCTGATCTCTCCCGCCGAGATCTCTTCGAGACCCGCGATCATGCGCAGCAGGGTCGACTTTCCACACCCGGAGGGACCAACGAGGATGACAAACGCCCCATCGGGGATCTGAATCGAGACGCCATGCAGGATGGGCGTCGCGCCAAACGACTTCTTGACGTTTTCGATGGACAGAGAGGCCATTGAGCTTCTTCCCGACGCGCCCGCGCTCGCGATTGCGGCACGTCCGAATTGTCATTTGCGACTGCGACCGGCGGAGGGCGCTAACTTCGATTCCTATTCAGCGGAATGCGTCGGTTGGGCGCTTCAGCGGTTGGGACCGTCGGCGTCAAAGCCCATTGGGGCCGAAAGAGGCGGCGAGCACTTCGTCGACGGTCACTGCTCAAAGGCGGCAAAGGCTGCCGCGTGAACAGACAATTCAGATCACGGCCGACAGGTAGCTCGTGACTTCCATTCCAACACAGATTTCTGTGACGACCGGTGTATTCCAGGACATGTTTCACTCCCTTTCTTGATCGTTTAACGCGGCGTTTCGCCGTCTCGGCAGGGTAGCACTGCGACTCGCTTCGAGACAAGGGCCGATTGTATGATGACCTTACATAGGGAATGTTGATCGCTTAAGGTCTGGGCACGCGAGTCGCAATTTCCTCATCGGGGCGCTGGCGCTAGGACGACGTCTTTCGACTTCTCCGGCGTATTATTTCGACGGCGTCAGCCTCGCTAAGGCGGCCGAACGCTGCGGCGTCCATCCGACCACGGCCTATCGCTGGCGGCATCGGTTCCTGAGCGCTCCGGCGATCGACAAGCCGAAGACGTTGCAGGGAATTGTGGAAGCGGACGAAACCTTCATCCTCGAATTGTTCAAGGGCCGGCGCTCCGGTCTGGCGCGCAAGGCCCGCAAGCGCGGCGGCAAGGCGAGACATCCGGGCGCCTTTTCCGACAACATCCCCGTTCTTGTGGCCCGCGACCGTTCCGGCGCCACGACCGACGCCGTCCTGCCCGAGGACACGGCCGTATGCATCACCCAGGCGCTGGCCAGCGCCATGTCGCCGGCAAACGTGCTGGTCTGCGACGGCGGCCGGCCTCTGCGCGCTTTCGCCCGACGCGCCAAAATTCCCGTCCGCGTGGTTCCCGCCCCGGGAAAGCCGCTGCCCGGCGAGCCCGACATCCACATCAACAACGTCAATGCCTACCATTCGCGCCTCAAGGAGTGGATGCGCCGCTTCCACGGCGTCGCGACCCGCAACCTGCCCAACTATCTGGGCTGGCGCCGCGCTCTCGAAGCCTCCGCCGAACCAATCGATCCACAAGGCTGGATGCTCGCAGCCCTGGGCCAGGGAGCTAACCAACAGCTAACGCGATAATAGCGATCCTGATGGCCGCTCGCCACCACGACGTAACGACTGAGAGGGTTGGCAGGCGCGCCGGCGAAAGCGTAGCCCACCTTCTCGGCCGCGCTGGCCAACGGAGCGCCGAAGGCCGTCAAACTCGCGACGAGCACAAGCGCGACTGCGGCAAATCTGGCGAGGGCCAGGAAAACGAGGATGTTTGACCTCGCTCCCGCTGGCGTTCCCGCGACTTTGGTCGCTATTCCTTCACGGCCCCGGTCAGGCTGGACACGTAATACTCGACGAAGAACGAGTAGAGAATCACCACCGGCAAGGACCCAAGAAGCGCCGCCGCCATCAGCGAGCCCCAATGGTAGACGTCGCCCTCCACGAGCTCCGTGATGGCGCCGACGGGCACCGTCTTGTTCTCCGACGAGGAAATGAAGGTGAGCGCGTAGATGAATTCATTCCAGGACAGGGTGAAGGCGAAGATGCCTGCCGAGATCAGGCCGGGCACGGCAAGCGGCAGAGTGATCGACCAAAGGACTTGCAGCCGCGAGGCTCCGTCGATCATCGCGCATTCCTCGAGCTCGTAAGGGATGGTGCGAAAATAGCCCATCAGCAGCCAGGTGCAGAACGGAACGAGGAACGTCGGGTAGGTGAGAATCAGCGCCCAGTCGCTGTCGTAGAGTCCGAGCCGGAAGATGATGGCGGCCAGCGGGATAAACAGGATGCTCGGCGGAACCAGATAGGCGAGAAAGATGGCGAGCCCGACATAGCGCGCCCCGGTGAAGCGCAGCCGTTCGATCGCATAGGCTGCACAAATGCTTGAAAACAACGAAAGGGTGGTCGCCGCCACCGCGACTTCCATTGTATTGACCAGCCATTGCGGATAGCTCGTCTCGAAAAAAAGCTTGTGAATGTGCTCGAGCGTCGGGTGAACGATCCAGAACGGATTGAAGTGGGCGTAGTCGTAGAGCTCTTCATCGGGCTTGAAGGTCGTCGTCGCCATCCAGTAGAAGGGGAAGAGCAACACGAAGAGGAAAACTCCGAGCGGCAGATAGAGGGTGAAGAGCCGCCGCGGCAGCCTCTCCAGATAGTCCATTCCTTCCGCTCCGCCATGGTTGGCCATGGTCAGTTCCGCGATCCCGGCTGCCAACGACGTCGCTGCAACCCGAAGTAGCTGAAAAGAATTGCGCCGAGCAGGAACGGCACCATGGCGTCGGCGATCGCCGCTCCCTCGCCAAGGTGGCCGCCGGTGATCGCGCGCTCGAATGACAAGGTCGCCATCAGATGCGTGGCGTTGATCGGCCCGCCGCGGGTGATCGCGTAAACGAGCTGAAAGTCGGTGAAGGTGAGCAGCACCGAGAAGGTCATCACCACGGCGATGATCGGCGAGAGAAGGGGCAGGGTCACAAACCAAAATCGTTGCCAGGGACTGGCGCCGTCGAGCGTCGCCGCTTCCTGGAGCGATGGCGAAATCGTTTGCAAGCCGGCGAGCAATGTGATGGTGACGAAGGGGATGCCGCGCCACACGTTGGCCGCGATGAGCGCCCAGCGCGCATGCCATGGTTGGCCGAGAAAATCGATATAGTGGTCGATGACGCCGAACTTGATCAGCCCCCAGGAAATAATTGAGAATTGCGGATCGTAAATCCACCAGAAGGCGATGGCCGAGAGCACGGTCGGCACGACGAACGGCAACAGCACCACCGCGCGAAGAAGCGATTTGAAGGGCAGCCGCCGGTTCAGCAGAAGCGCCAAATAGAGCCCGAGGCAGAATTTCAGAGAGCTCGCGACGACCGTGTAGAACATGGTGTTGAACACGGCGAGCCAGAACACGGAATCGTGCGCGAGCGAGATGAAATTGGCGAACCCGACGAAACGCCCCGGCTCGCCGATCGGCGTATCGGTGAGACCCAGCCAGAATCCGAGGCCGAGGGGATAGGCGAGAAACACCAGCAGGATCGCCCCCGCAGGCAGCATGAGGGCGAACCCGAGAACATTGCGATTGTCGAGCAAGCGTGCGTCCAGTCGCCGCCGCCGCGCCAAGGGCTCGCCGGCAGTTTGCACGTCCGCCGCCATCCTGCGTCTCCTTGGGCGCGGCGCCGTTGCCCTGTCTGCCTGTCCCATCACGCCTTGTAATAGCGTTTGGCGCGCTCGGCGGCGCGCTGCGCGGCCGCCTTCGGGGTTTGCGCGCCGGTGCAGGCCTCCGCGAACATGTCGACGCAGATGAAGTCGCCCATCACTGCGGCCGAGGCATAACCGAGCGTCCCGGAATAGCCGATATCGAGCGCATATTTCAGCACATCACGAAATGGGGTCACTTTCGGATCAGCCGTCCAAATCGGGTTGTCGTCCCACGCCGGCAATGGCGGCGCGACATAGCCGTTCGACGCCGTCTCCCAGGCGTCCACCTGCGGCTTTTCCCACATGAAGCGCAGATATTCGCGCACCGCATTCGGATATTTCGTGTAGGCGTAGGAATAGGCGTTGACGATGTTCTGCTCTTCCGTCGGGCGGCCAACGGGGCCGATCGGCATGTTGGCGTGGTTCATGTCCTTGGCGATGGCGTTGAGCGCAGGCTCGGGCGAGTTCTTCGCCACCGTGTAGATCGAAATTCCGTTGAGGGTCAGGCCGATCTGACCGGCGAGGAATGCCTTGTTGTTACTGGCGTCATTCCACGACAGCACGCCGTCTATGAAGGTCGCATAGAGCTGCTTGGCGTATTCGAGAGCGGCCACGGTCTCCGGCGAATCGATGACGACCTTGTTGTTGTCGTCGACCATCTTGCCGCCATGCGCCCACAGGCACCAATAGACCCAGCCGTTCGCATCGCCGGTGGCGTGGCCGAGTGCGAATCCGGGCGGATTGCCCACCCGCTTCAATCCCTGGCAGAGTTTCAAGAAGCCGGCGAGATCCTTGGGAAACTCGTCGTATCCCGCCGCGTGCATCGAGCTGATGCGGTAGTTCATCGTTCCGCCGGTGGCGCCCTGCGGCAGCGCGATCCATTTCTTGCCCAGCATCCCGTAGGTTCTGGCGACCGGGTACCAGCCGCCGTATTTGGCGCCGAGGTATTCGGCGACATCCGTCACGTCGAGAAGCTTCTCGGGGAATTTGAACGGGTCGTCGTTTGTGCCGATGATGATGTCGGGTCCCGCCCCCACGTTCGCCGCGACCGCCGCCTTGGGGCGGATATCGTCCCAATTCTCGGCGTCGACCCGCACCTTGACGCCGGTCTGCTCGCTGAATTTCTTGGTGTTGGCGACGAAGCTGTCGAACTCGGCCTGGATGAACTGCTTCCAGCGCAGCACCCTTATGGAAGCATTCGGCTCGGGCGCGGCGCCGTTCCAAGTCTGGGCCGCCACGGGCCGCCGGCTGAGGAGCAAGCTTGCGCCTGCGGCCGCCCCGGAAGTCATCAATTTCCGCCTTGTAATCTGGCTCATGATTTCCTCCTTGCGTCGAGGGCCTGGCGCGCCATGGCGACACCCTTGACCCGTTGTTCTTCGCCGCCCACCGCCGAATCGGACACCCGGTCCTTGAACGGCTCGCCGTTGTGAGCCGCCGCACACCTACTGATCGCCCTACCGCGGCCTTACCGCGCCGCGTCCGTCAGCGCACAACCGGAGCCCCTCCCGACCCCGCCAACTACGTTCGCCGGGATCGCTCCCGCGTCCCTCAGCCCGGAGCCGCTCCTTGGGTAGCCGTATAGACGGCATAAAGCGATTGGCTCGCCGCCATGAAAAGCCGGTTGCGCTTGGGGCCGCCGAAACAAAGGTTGGCTGTGACTTCGGGGAGGCGGATCCGGCCGATGAGCTTGCCCTCCGGCGACCAAACGGTGACGCCGTTATATCCCACGGCGCGGCCGGCGTTGCTCGAACACCAAACGTTGCCCTCCACGTCGCAGCGCATGCCATCGGGACCGCACTTCACGCCGTCGACCATGCAATCGGTGAAGAGCTTCATGTTCGAGAGTTTGTTGTCGGCTCCGAGATCGAAGACATAGATGTTGCCCTTGCCGCCCAGGCCAGTGTCGCCTGGTCCCTTGCCTGTGCTGATGACGTAGAGCTTCTTGTAGTCCGGCGAGAATAGAATCCCGTTCGGATCAGGGATCTGGTCCTCGGTCACGACGATCTCGATCTTGCCGTTCGTATCGACCCGGTAGCAGTTTGTCGGCAGTTCTCGCTTACCCGGAGTGAATCCCGCTGGTTGGCTGAGCTTCGGATTGAGCTTGCCATCGGGGTTGGACGCTCCGCCGGGGGCGTCCGGCTCGCCCTCGTAGAGTTGGCCCCCATAGGGCGGGTCGGTGAACCAGATGCTGCCATCTGGATGCGGCGCCACGTCGTTGGGAGAGTTGAGTCGCTTGCCGTTGTAGTTGTCCGCAATCACGGTCGCAGAGCCGTCTAGCTCATAGCGGACAACTCGCCGCGTAAGATGCTCGCAGGTTATCTGCCGGCCCTGGAAGTCAAACGTGTTTCCGTTGCCGTTGTTCGTGGGTGTGCGGAAGACGCTCACATGACCATCGTCTTCGATCCAGCGCATCTGCCTGTTGTTGGGAATGTCGCTCCAGACGAGATAACGGCCCTGAGAATTCCAGGCGGGGCCTTCCGACCACAGCGCGCCGGTCCACAGACGCTGGATCGCGGCGTTGGGCTGCGCCAACCCATTGAAGCTCGGATCGACGGCAATGACGTCTGGATCCCAGAAATAAGTTGTCGGCGCGCCGTGGGGCCCGAAATCGCGCGGCGGGGTAGTCACGGTGCTCGGCGGCGCGACCGGTCCCGTGTCAGCCATCGCAACACGGGAGACAGCGAGCGCCGCGGCGCCTCCCGCCAAACCTGTAACAAGCGTTCGCCGCGAGAGCGCGCTGCTCTGTTGAATGCGGTCTTTCTGATGTGTCACGACTCCCTCCCTGCAGGCTTGTCATTACATCGACATACGTCGACAAACGTACATCGTGTGATGGCCCTCATTAGGCCAGCCGCTGCAGCATAGCATTCCGGCGCTGCTTTGCCAGGGGCGGCCGGACCATGGGTGAGCAGGTGTGCGACATGGCCGTTGTAGTTTTCGGAGTTGAATACGCACTCGTCGGTGAAATGGGTCACCGGAAAGACAACAATCGGCTTCCGATATCATCTTAATTCGTTTTCCGGTTGAGCCGCCATCGCTCCGACTCTGAAAGGTGCGCGTTTTCGCGCGCGGTGAAGACGGCATCGGCGAATCCCGCGCTTCTCCGGCAGCTCCAGCACGCAGCCGCTCGCGCGAGCGGCCGCGTGCGGCCTTCTCGAAATCCAGGACACGCGCCGCGACGCAAGTCACATCGTCGCTGAAACGTAGCTTGTGACTTCCATTCCAGCGCAGATCTCGGTCACGGCCGGCGTCGACCAATGCATCTGATCCTCCCTGCTTGACGTCGCGGGTCTCGCCGCTCAGCGCCTCAGGGCATAGCATCCAGTTCGGTCGCGCACAACGTATTTGTATGATGACCCGATGTCGTGGTAGCTAATGGCGGGCGCTGCGGCCGCCTGTCGGGGTCGCGGCCGTTCGCAGTGAATGGGGCAAGCCGCTGGCCCCTGATCCAATGGACCGGACGGTCCGGCCTGGTTTGTACGCCGCGCGTCGGAAACTTGGGCTTTGTGGGGGAAAGCGCGGGCCAGCGGGAGGATTGGTTCGGTCTCGGGCCTTGGACGTCGATGCGGCTGGAGGGGCAATCGTGATCAAGATTGGGGATCTATCGCTTGTGATCACTCCGGTGTTCAACCGGACACAAGAATTGGCGCAGCGGCTCTCCGCGGAGATCCGCAGCGGCCGTTTGCCTCCGGGCTCGCGTCTTCCGACCGAACAGGAATTGTCGGCGGCGTCCGGCGTCAGCCGAACCGTGGTGCGGGAAGCGGTCGCGGCGCTGCGCGCCGACGGGCTCGTAACAACGCGACAAGGGCTTGGAGCGTTTGTCGCCGGCGACGTACAACGGTGGCCTTTCCGCATCGATGCGAGCGACTTGAAGACGGTCGCGGACGTGCTGCAAGTCATCGAACTGCGCATGAGTCTGGAGGTCGAAGCCTCGAGCCTCGCCGCTGAGCGCCACAACAGTGAAGACTTGGCGCAAATTGAAAAGGCGCTGGCGGCGATCGACGCCGAAATCAAGAGCGGCGGCGACGCGGTCGCCGCCGACTTCCAGTTTCACCTGGCGATCTTCAACGCGGCGGGAAACCGCTACTTTCCGCAGTTGCTGCAATTTCTCGGTCACTTCATCATCCCTCGTCAGATGATCCAAGTCGCAAAGGAGAACGAAAGCCGGCGCGAGCGGTATCTGCAGCGAATTCAGTCCGAGCATGTCGCCATCTTCGAAGCGATCCGCGCGCGCGACGCGGCGCGGGCTCGAACGGCCGCCCGGCGGCACCTGTCGAACGCGCTGCGTCGCTACCAGCAAGCCGCCGCCAACATCGCCGGCGTCGACAAGGCGGCGCCGTCGGCGACAAAATCGAACGGACTAAGGGCGCCTTTGGCTTAAGGCCTGGCGGTTTCGGCCCGCGTCTCCATCCGCCACGGAAGGAAGCACGAGGGAGGATCGGCATCCCGCAGCCATTGTTGCAATGCCTTGGGTCGCGGCTCTGTTTGAATTTCGGATTTCGACCCTTTTTGAAACGGGCGCCCGCAACTCGGCAAGAGCAAACATGAGCAGCAATCTTCCAGGATTCTTCCAGGGCACGGATATGCCAACTGCCGGGTGGTGGGAAGCGCTATGGCCCGACCCTGCCGGTGTACTTGCCGCCGTGGGAGTCAGACCGAGCATCGAGGTCGTCGACCTATGCTCCGGTGATGGCTGGTTCACGTTGCAAATTGCCAAAATTGCGCATCACGTCATTGCAATCGACATCGATCCCAGCCTGCTCGAGGTGGCGCGCCACCGAATAACTGCGAAAGGCATCGCAAATTGTGACTTCGTGCCAGGGGACGCCTACGAGCTTGCCAAATTGGTTCCGGGATGTGCCGATTTCATATTCCTGGCGAACGCCTTTCATGGAGTTCCAGACCGGTCACGCTTGGTAGAGGCGGTGCGCGTGACGCTCAGGCCGGGAGGACAATTCGCAATCGTCAATTGGCATCAGCGCCCACGCGAAGAAACGCTAATTCTGGGTGAGCCGCGCGGCCCAAAAACAGAATTGAGATTGTCGCCGGAACAAACCATCTTAGCCGTCGAAACCGCCGGTCTGAAGCTCGCATACCTGAGCGAAATTCCGCCTTATCACTACGGCGCGGTGTTTGAGCAACCGCGGGCTCAAGAGGAATAATGCCTTCGATTCTCGACCACAAGAATACGAGTGCGCCGTCGATTTTCCTGCCCGCAGCGCTATTGCGCGAGGCGCGCCGGCAAAAGAGGCTTGCCACAGCCGATGTCCCACCTGTCTGCATTTTCGACCCGGACGGCGATATTGTTCGGCGATTGAGGCAAACGGGCAGGTCACAACCTTTCTCCGCTTGGCCCTGCTACCACACCGAACTCGACACATTCACGCTGGGCGAGAACGAGGTCGGAATTGTCGGCCAGGTCGTCGGCGCGTCCTTTGCGGTTCTCGTGGCGGAGGAACTATTCGCCAGCGGTTGTCGCTTGCTGGTGAGCCTGACTTCAGCTGGTCAGATCGTGCCCGCTGGCCCTCCGCCCTATTTTGTCATCATTGACCGCGCCCTCCGCGATGAGGGCACAAGTTATCACTATGCGCCGCCTTCCGAGTTTGCCGAGGCGGACCCCGAACTTGTGAAGGTTGCGGCCGATGCGCTGACAACCCTCGACCAACGTTGCGCGATAGGGTCGACCTGGACAACCGATGCCCCTTTCCGGGAAACGGCGGAAGCAATCGAGGCGGCGCGCGCCAAAGGCGCTCTCGCCGTCGAGATGGAAGCTGCAGCGCTCTATACCTTCGCATGCGCGGCAGGCGTGCGCGTGCTTTGTCTGGCCCATGTAACCAACACCATGGGGCTGGATGGAGACGATTTTGAAAAGGGGGAAGCGGATGGCTCGCGGGATGCTCTCGCCGTCTTGGAAAGAACGGTGACCGCGTTGAATAAATCTTGATTTTCGCACCGGGGCGCTCATGCGGCGTGCGCCGCTACACGTCGCAGATGGCTCGTCTCGCCCGTGTCGTCGTTCCCGACCTGCCCTACATGTGACGTGAGCGCGGCAATGGCCGCCAGCGGGTGTTCTTCGCCGATTCCGCGTGAGCGTTTGGGCCGGGTGTCTGATGCCGAATCACGTCCAACTCATCGTCGTCCCGCAACACGAAGACGGCCTGCGGCGCGTCCTTGCGCGAGTCATCGGCGATACGCCGGACTGATCCACGCGCGGCTGCGGCGAGCCTTTCTGGCAGGGACGATACGGCGCCGTTGCGATGGACGAGGACCATCTCGCCGCCACCCGCACCGTGAGCCTCAATCCCGTGCGCGCCCGTCTCGCCGAGCGGGCCGAAGCCTGGCCGTGGTCGTGCGGCCATGCCCTACTGGGGATCGCCGAGGATGCTTACCGACCTCGCGCCCGGCCGCCAGCGCTTTTCCCGCTTCGCCGACCATCTCGAAGCCGACGAGGACGAAGGGGCGACGGCGCGCCTCACGCAAAGGCAAGAGCGTTGGCCGGCCGGTCGGCTCGGACACATATCGCATCGGCGGCCAGGGACGCCAAGGGGCGCAGCGAGCGCCCTGCTCGACCCCTTTTGGTCAAACCCGCTCGAGCGCCATCGCTGCGCCCTGGCCGACGCCCACGCACATCGTGGCGAGCGCATAGCGGCCGCCGCGTCGCCTGAGCTCGAGCGCCGCAGCGCCCGCGATCCGAGCGCCCGACATGCCGAGCGGATGGCCGAGCGCGATCGCCCCGCCGTTCGGATTGACCCGCTCGGAATCATCCGCCCAGCCAAGGCCGCGCAGGCAGGCGAGCGCCTGCGACGCGAAAGCCTCGTTGAGTTCGACCACGTCGAAGTTCGAGGGCGTCAGCTGCAGCCGCTCGCAGAGCTTCCTGACCGCCGGGATCGGCCCGACGCCCATCACCCGCGGCGCGACGCCGGCCGTCGCATAGCCGAGCACGCGAGCGATCGGCTCGAGGCCGTGCGTCTCGGCCGCCTTGCCCGAGGCGAGGATCAGAGCCGCCGCGCCGTCGTTGATCCCCGAGGCGTTGCCCGCGGTGACGCTGCCGTCGGGGCGGACGATGCCGCGGAGCTTCGCCAGCCCCCCGAGGGTCGCGTCGGCGCGCGGATGCTCGTCCTTTAAAACATGCTGAATCGGCGCCCTTGCGGTCCTTGACCTCGACGGCGACGATTTCGGCTTCGAACGTCCCTTTCGCCTGCGCAGCCGCTGTCCGGCGCTGCGAGCGCAGCGCGAAGGCGTCCTGGTCTTCGCGGGAGACCTGATGCTCGTCAGCGACGTTCTGCGCCGTCTCGGGCATCGAGTCGACGCCGTACAGCGCCTTCATCCCCGGGTTGACGAAGCGCCAGCCGATGGTCGTGTCGAACACCTCGGCCGAGCGCTGGAAGGCCTGCTCCGCCTTGCCCATGACGAGAGGCGCGCGGGTCATCGACTCCGAGCCGCCGGCGACTGCGATTTCGATCTCGCCCGTCCTGATCGCGCGCGCCGCCGCCGCGATCGCCTCCATGCCCGAGGCGCAGAGCCGGTTGACCGTCGCGCCGGGAACGGAATCGGGGAGGCCCGCGAGCAGCAGCGCCATGCGGGCGAGATTGCGGTTGTCCTCCCCCGCCTGATTGGCCGAGCCGAGAAACACCTCCTCGACCGCCTGCTCGAGGCCCGGATGGCGGCGCAAGAGTTCGCGGATCGGGAGCGCTGCGAGATCGTCGGCGCGGACGTTGGCGAGCGCGCCGCCGTAGCGGCCGATCGGAGTCCGCACATAGTCGCAGATGAAGGCGTCGGACATCGTGCGGCTCACGCGCTCATCCGGCGCACCGGCGCGATGCGGAACCGGTTGGCGACGAAGGCGGCGTCGGTCAAACAGGCGTTTCCGGCCGGATTGCCGCCGGTGACGTGATAGTCGGAGAAGGCCGCGGACTGGTTGACGAAGATATTGCCGATGAGGTTGATCGACAGTGCGACGTTGGCGCGCGCGAAAGCCTCCTCGGCGGCTTCCGCGACCACATCGTTCGTCGTGTACAGCGCCGCGGTGATCGCGCCGCGCTCGCGGATCGAGGATTCGGCGCGCGCCAGCGAGTCGATGGTCGAGTCGGTCGCGACGATGAAGGAGATCGGCCCGAAGCGCTCCTCGCGGTAGGCCTCGTCACCGGCGTCCACCGCCAGGATGAGCGGGGTGGCGCTGCGCGCGACCCCCTCGATCGTGCTCGAGGGGCGCACGACCCTTCCGAGGGCGGCTGCCTCCTCGACCCGCCTCAAAGTCGCCTCGCCCTGGATGGCGCCCAGCACGGTCGCGGCGCGCGACGGCTCGCCGAGCAGCCTGTCGACGGCGGCGGCGACGCCCTTGGCGACCTCGTCGAAGCTCTTGCGTCCTTCGTCGGTGTCGACGCCAGTCCTCGGCACGAAGACGTTTTGCGGCGCCGTGCACATCTGCCCGGAGTAGAGCGACAGCGAGAAGGCGATGTTGTCGCACATGGCGCGGAAGCTCGCCGTCGAATCGATGACGATCGCGTTGACCCCCGCCTCTTCCGTGTAGACGAGCTTGTCGGGGAGCGACTGGCGCAGCCACGAGCCGAAAGCGGGGCCGCCGGTAAAGTCGACGATCTTGACCGCCGGGCGCTGCACCAGGTCCTTGGCGATCGGCGCCGAGGGCTCGTCCGCCGAGAGCAGCGCGACATTGGGATCGAAGCCCGCCTCGGCCAGGACTTCGCGC
Organism: uncultured Alphaproteobacteria bacterium; assembly: GCA_963823165.1. GTDB lineage: Bacteria > Pseudomonadota > Alphaproteobacteria > Rhizobiales > Beijerinckiaceae > Roseiarcus. Next base: position 145,458 of record CAWGKV010000028.1, read on the forward strand.
AAGGTCCTGACCGTGATGGCGCCGGGCAGGATCGCCGCCGGATGCGGCTTGACGATCGCCGTATTGCCGGTCGCGAGGCTGGCGAAGAGGCCGGGATAGAGGTTCCAGGTCGGAAAGGTCGAGCAGCCGATCTGGACCGCGACACCGCGCGGCACGATGCGGAAGCGCTTGGTGAGCCGGATCGGTTCGCCCTTGCCCTGCGGCTTCTCCCACCGCGTCTCGCTCGGCGCCCGGCTCATCTCGGCAAACGCGTAGGCGACAGCCTCGAGACCGCGGTCCTGGGCGTGCGGGCCGCCCGCCTGGAAGGCCATGTTCCACGACTGACCGGACGTGTGCTGCACGGCGTCGGCCATCAGGAAGCTTTGCCTGTTGAGCCGCGCAAGGGCCTCGAGCAGGACGCCGGCGCGCGCCTCGATCGAAGCGCGCCCCCAGGCGTGCCCCGCCGCCACGCTGGCTGCGATCAGCCTGTCGACCGAGGCTGTCGGATAACGGAGATCGAGCCGCTTGCCGTAGGGCGACGCCTCCGCGCCGACGAGCCGCTCCGACGGAAATCGGTCGTCGAATTGGAACGGCTTGCCGAGGAGCGCTTCGAAGGCGGCATCGCCTTCGGCCTTCGCGTTCTCGCCATAGACTTTCGGAGAGGCCGATTCCGGATAGGCGCTGAAATAGGTTCGCGCCTGAATCGCCTCGACCGCGCGTTTCAGCAGGGCTTCGTGAAGCGTAAAGAAATCCGCCATCAACTCCTCCCTTGACCGATCCTGAGGCCGTGGCTACGCCTTTATTCAAGAGCAAGTTGTCGATCAAGACGAAACGCCAGCATTGCGGCGCGTCGAAGGCCAGGGAGCCTGTTCGCATGACGGTCGAGACCCACGAACCGGTCCTTCTCGAGAAGCTCGAGGAGGGCGTGCTGACGTTGACGCTGAACCGTCCCGACCGTCTGAACGCCTTCAACGACGCCATGCATGAAGCCCTCGCGGACGCGATCCGCCGCGCGGGAGAGAACGACGAGGTCCGCGTCGTGATCCTCACCGGGGCGGGCAAGGGCTTCTGCGGCGGGCAGGACCTCGGCGACCGCGCGATGGTCCTCAGCGGCGGCCGTCCCGACCTCGGCGAGACGATCGACAAGCGCTACAATCCCCTGATCCGCGCTCTGCGCAGGCTGCCGAAGCCGATCGTCTGCGCGGTGAACGGCGCGGCGGCGGGCGCCGGCGCCAATCTCGCCCTCGCCTGCGACATCGTGCTGGCGGCGCGGTCGGCGCGGTTTCTGCAGGCGTTCGCGCGGATCGGCCTCGTCCCGGATTCGGGCGGGACATGGTTCCTCCCGCGCCTCGTCGGCGAGGCGCGCGCCCGCGCGCTGATGATGCTCGCCGATCCGATCGGAGCCGAGCAGGCGGAAGCGTGGGGCATGATTTACCGGGCCGTCGACGACGATCAGCTCATGGGCGTAGCGCGCGAGATCGCGGCCCGGCTCTCCGCCGGGCCGACCCACGCGCTCGGCTTGATGAAGCGCGCCTTCGCCGCCTCGTCCGCCAACAGCCTCGACGCGCAGCTCGATCTCGAGCGCGACCTTCAGCGGCAGGCTGGCATGGCGGACGAATATGTCGAAGGCGTCAGCGCCTTCCTGGAGAAGCGGCCGGCCAATTTCAGAGCGGCGCAACGCGGCAAATGACGCCGCAGGAGATCGCGCAAAAATCCGCCGAGGCCCTGTGGGCGGAGGATACGGCCGCCAGGGAGTACGGCATGCGCCTCGAATGGGCGAGGCCGGGCGAGGCGTCGCTGTCGATGATCCTGACCCGGGCGATGACCAACGGCCATCGGATCGGCCACGGCGGCTTCATTTTCCTGCTGGCCGACACCGCGTTCGCCTACGCCTGCAACAGCTACAACCAGCGCTGCGTCGCGCAGCATTGCTCGATCACCTATCTCAAGCCGGCCAGCGAAGGCGCGCGCCTGACGGCGAGGGCGCGCGAGGTGAGACGAGCCGAACGCAGCGGCATCTACGACATCAGCGTCAGCGACGACAGCGGCGAGACGATCGCCGAATTCCGCGGCCACAGCCGCACCGTGGCTGGCTCGTTGTTCTAATCCCGAGAGCGACAGGGAAACGCCATGCTCGACCTTGCGCCGAACAAAAGCGATCTCGATCCGATCGAAATCGCCTCGCGCGACGAAATCGCCGCCCTGCAGCTCGCCCGGCTCACGAAAACGCTGCTGCATGTCTACGATAGCGTTCCCCATTATCGCGCCAAATGCGACGCCGCCGGCGTCCAACCGGCCGACTGCCGCTCCTTGAGCGATCTCGCCAAATTCCCCTTCACCACCAAGGCCGACCTGCGCGACACGTATCCGTTCGGCATGGTCGCCGTGCCGCAGGAGAAGATTGCGCGCATCCATGCCTCGTCGGGCACGACCGGTAGGCCGACCGTGGTCGCCTACACGAAAGCCGACGTCGACATGTGGTCGGACGTCATGGCGCGCTCGATCCGCGCCGCGGGCGGCCGGCCGGGGATGAAGGTTCATGTCGCTTACGGCTACGGCCTGTTCACCGGCGGCCTCGGCGCCCATTACGGCGCCGAAAGGCTCGGCTGCGCGGTCATTCCCGTCTCCGGCGGGATGACGGAGAGGCAGGTCCAGCTCATCCACGACTTCCGGCCCGAGATCGTGATGGTGACGCCCTCCTACATGCTCGCCGTTCTCGACGCGTTCCGCCGGGAGGGCCTCGACCCGCGCGACTGCAGCCTCAAGGTCGGCATCTTCGGCGCCGAGCCGTGGACGAACGCCATGCGCGCCGAGATCGAGCAGAGCTTCGACATGCATGCCGTCGATATCTACGGCCTGTCGGAGGTGATCGGGCCGGGCGTCGCGTGCGAGTGCGTCGAGACCAAGGACGGCCCGCATATCTGGGAGGACCATTTCTATCCGGAGGTGATCGACCCCGAGACCGGCGCCGCGCTGGCGGACGGAGAGATGGGTGAACTGGTCTTCACCTCGCTCACCAAGGAGGCGTTGCCGGTCGTGCGCTACCGCACGCGCGACCTGACGCGGCTTTTGCCGGGCACGGCGCGGTCGATGCGGCGGATGGAGAAGATCACCGGCCGCACCGACGACATGATCATCCTGCGCGGCGTCAACCTTTTCCCGACCCAGATCGAGGAGCAGATCCTGAAATGCGACGGCCTTTCGCCGCATTTCCGGATCGAGCTTTCCCGCCACGAGCATGAGCGGATGGACGCGATGACGGTGGTGGTCGAGGCGCGCCCGCAGGCGGCCGACGAGGCGCAGCGCGAACTGGGGGCGCATCAGCTCACCCATCACATCAAGTCGGTCATCGGGGTCACGGCCGGCGTCCGGGTCGTCGATCCCGGCGCGGTCGAGCGGTCGCAGGGCAAGGCCAAGCGGGTCGTCGACCTCAGGCCGAAAACCTGACGCCCCACCCGTCGGCCCCGAATCAACAATATCAATGTTTTCTGGCGCCATTTGCCGGGCCATTGCGCAGCCCTCCCTTTCTTAAAAGGGCGCTTTGGGCAAGGGGCGTTCGCCGGGCAGGCTTTGGCGCCGTCCGCGAGCCGGCGGAGCGTCCTCGAACGCAGCGGGAAGCGTGCGGGCCGTCCGGGGAAGGAAACCGCGCGCCCGGGGGAAGCCAAAGGAACGCCAGGGGAAGCAAAAGGAACGCCAGGGGAAACCAGATCCGTTCGCGATTCTAACCTTTTCAATGACTTACACAAGATGCGGAGTGTTTGCCGGTTTTGCCGGCGGCCTGCAGCCTCCGGAGTTTGGAACACGCCTGCCGGCGCTCAATGCGCTTCGCTTAAGCGCCCCATTCGCCTTAGCCCGCGGCTCGCCGAGCCGAGGCGGGGATGAAGGTGCTTCAGTCATGCATGGCTCTCTCCCCGCGCGGTGGCGGACCGGACAGATATTGGCATAAGGTTCAACGTTTATCAAGAAAAAGTTCTTGGTATGTTCGTTATATGCAAAATCCTTGCGTTGGGTCAAAGACGTCCGCCGGATTCCTACGTGAAGTGAGCGCGATTATTTTTTCGAACGAGGGCGCGCCCTCCTGTCAACGCCGCATCTTTTGCGCCGCGTCGAAATTGAGCGTCGCCTTCGCCCTCCGCGCACGACGGGCACGCGAGGACGGGCCCCCCTCCAGCTCCCAAAGCCCGAGCGAATGGTTGACGTCCATCGCGGCCCGGGATCGAGACCAATGCTCCAGGAACCGGGCTTTAGATTGCGCCAGGTGCGACCATTTCTCGGCAAGACGGCGAACACATCGGAACGACCCACGCTATGGACATTGCGCCGTCGTAAGACCATCATCGCAGCCCATTCGAGGACGCAGGGATGGACGTCGGGAGCTGGCTCAGGGCGCTTGGCCTCGGGCAATACGAGGCGGCGTTCAGAGACAATGCCGTCGATGGCGCGGTGCTGCCGAAACTGACGCTGGACGACCTCAAGGATCTCGGCGTCGCCGCCGTCGGCCATCGGCGCAAGATCATGTCCGCAATCGAGGCGCTGAATGCCCCGTCCGCCGCGCCGGCCAGCGCCGACGCCGCCGAGCGGCGCCAGCTCACCGTCATGTTCTGCGATCTCGTCGGCTCGACCGCGCTGTCGGCCCGGCTCGATCCCGAGGACATGCGTCAGGTCCTCCATGCCTATCAGGACGCCTGCTCGGGCGTGCTGGCGCGCTATGACGGCTTTGTCGCGAAATTCTTTGGCGACGGGATTCTGGCGACCTTCGGCTTTCCCCGCGCGCACGAGGACGATGCGGCGCGTGCGGTCCATGCGGCTCTGGACATCGCCGAAGCCGTAGGGCGCCTGCAAACCCGGGCCCGCGAAAAGCTCGCCGTGCGGGTCGGGATCGCGACCGGACTCGTCGTCGCGGGCGATATTGTCGGACGAGGCGCCGCGCAAGAGCAGGCGATCGTCGGCGATACGCCCAATCTCGCCGCGCGGCTGCAGAGCCTCGCTGATGCGGGCGGCGTCGTCGTAGGCGCCACGACGCGGCGGCTGATCGGCGACCGGTTCCGCCTGAAGGACTTGGGCCGGCACACGGTCAAGGGCCTCGCAGAGCCGGTCGAGGCCTATTCTGCGCTCGGCGTGTCCCAGAGCGAGAGCCGTTTCGACGCGGCGCATTCGGCGCGACTGACCGGCTTCGTCGGGCGTGAGGCCGAGAGCGCTGAACTGATCGGCCGCCAGCGCCGGGCGTGGGGCGGCGAGGGCCAGACCGTACTGATCTCGGGCGAAGCGGGCATCGGCAAATCGCGCCTGTCCGCCTGGCTCGCCGAGCAGGTCGCGGACACGGCTCACACCAGGCTTCGCTACCAGTGCTCGCCCTATCATCGCGACAGCGCGCTTTATCCCTTCGCGCAGCAATTCGAGCGGGCGGCGGGGATCGCGCCGCAGGAGCCGCCCGAAGCCAAGCTCGACAAGCTGGAGAAAGTGCTCGGCCTCGCGACCGAGCGCATGAACGAGGTCGTCCCGCTGATCGCTTCGATGCTCTCAATTCCGCTCGGCAAACGCTATCCCGCGCTGACCGTCTCGCCCGCGCAGCATCGCCGCCTTACCCTCTCGGCGCTCCTCGACCAGATGGAAGGCCTAGCCGCGCGGAAGCCGCTGTTGATTCTGTTCGAGGACGCGCATTGGGCCGACGCCACCTCGCTTGAAGTGCTCGACCTCGTGATCAAACGGGCGCCACGGCTGCCAATTCTGCTGCTGATCACCTTCCGTCCCGAGTTCGAAGCGCCCTGGTCGGCCATGCCAAACATTTCGACGGTGACGCTCGGCCGGCTCGATCGGGTCCAGGCGGAGACGCTGGTCGAGCGCATCGCCGGCGGACGCAAGCTCCCCGCAGAAGTGCTCGCGCAGATCGTCGCCAAGACAGACGGGGTGCCGCTCTTCGTTGAAGAGTTGACGAAGAACGTGCTGGAATCGGGACTACTCGTCAAGGAGCCGGACCGATATCGCCTCGACGGGCCTTTGCCGCCGCTGGCGATTCCCTCGACGCTGCAGGATTCGCTGATGGCGCGCCTCGACCGCCTCGCCGCGGTGAAGGAGATCGCGCAGATCGGCGCGGCGATCGGACGCGAATTCGCCTATGCCCTGCTGGGGGCCATCGTCGGTCGCGATGAGCCGACGCTGCGGTCCGCGCTGGCGCAACTGGAGGACTCGGAACTGGTCTTCCGCCTCGGCGCGCCGCCCGACGCGCGTTATGCGTTCAAACACGCCCTGGTGCAGGACACCGCCTACGAAAGCCTGCTCAAGAGCCGGCGGCAGATCCTGCATCGGAAGATCGCCGATACGTTGCGCGCGCAATTCCCCGACATCGTCGCGGCCGAGCCTGAACTCATCGCCCACCACTTCACGCAAGCAAACCTCACCGGGCCCGCGATCGAATATTGGGGCAAGGCCGGCGACCTCGCGCTCCGGCGCTCGGCCTTCAAAGAGGCGATCGCGCATCTCGGCAAAGCGATCGAGATGACGGAGGCGCTTGCGGGCACGGGGCAAGCGGGCAGAACAGGCGAGAGGCTCAAGCTGCAGGTCGCCTACGGCAATGCGATGATCGCCGCGCACGGCCATGGCGCGCCCGAAACAATCGCCGCTTTCCTGCGCGCGCACGAACTCGGAGCGGACGCGGCGGACGTCGATTCGCGCTTCTCGTCCAATTACGGGCTGTGGGCGGGAAGCTATGTCCGCGGCGACCTGCCTGGAATGATCGGGCCTGCGCAGGCTTTTCTGCACGACGTCGAGTCGCGGCCCGGCTCGCCGGAGGCGGGCGTGGCGCATCGCGCCTATGGCGTCACGCAGTGGTTTGCCGGAAACTATATCGAGGCGGGCTCGCATCTCGAACAGGCCGTTGCGATTTTCGATCCGGACAGGGATCGCGATCTCGCCTTCCGCTTCGGCCAGGACGTCGGCGTTTCCGCGACGGTCTATCTGGCGATCGCGCTATGGCCGCTCGGCCAGCTCGAGCGCGCCCGGGAGATGGCCGACGCGACGGCGGCGCGAATCGCGAAATTGAGTCATCTCGCGACCTCGACCTATGGCCTGATGCACTGCGCCATGTTCGAGATCATTGGCGGGAATGTTGACCGCGCCGCACCTCTCGCCAAGGCGCTGTCCGGAGTCGCCCACGAGCACGGGATCGCCCTGTGGATCGCTTTCGGGGCCTTCCTGGAGGCCTGGGTGGAATTGCGCTCCGGCGCCCCTGAAATCGGTCTGTCGAAGATCCGGCGGGCCGCGGCCCTGCTTCAACGGGATAATATCGGGGCGTTTCAGCCGCTGGTCCGGACGGCTCTGGCGGAAGCCGAAGCGAGAAATGGCGATGTGGCTGCCGCGCTCGCTACGCTCCACCATTCGCTCGAGGACTTCGAACGCAGCGGACAGCGCTGGTTCGACGCGGAACTCCACCGCATGCGTGGCGAAAACCTTTTCGAGCACAATTTCGCCTATCCGGCCGCCGAAGAGGCGTTCCTAGCCGCCATCGCCATCGCGCGCCATCAGAAGGCCCGCAGCTTCGAACTGCGCGCGGCGCTTGCGCTCGCGAAACTCTACCAGTTCACCGGCCGCACAGCCGACGCGCACGCCGTCCTCGGCGCCGCGCTCGAAGACTTTGCGCCGACGCCCGAGTTTCCCGAGATCGCCGAGGCGTCGGAGGTGTTGGCGACCCTTGAGGCCGGGGTGCAACGGTGATGCGAAACGGGCGGGTCGCGATCAAATGACCGCTTTTCGCCCAACGGACAATCCACCCCTGCGATCCGCGAATGTCCGCACGTCGAACCCGGTTGCCTGCTGCGCGCCGAGATGTCTAATGCGTTTGATTTCGCCCGCTACGTCGCGTCGAAGTCGAGCGTCACCTTCGGCGTCAAGCGGCCTGGACTGGCAGGCGAGAACGTAGCCCGCCTCGAGCTCCCAGGGCTCGAGCGAATAGTTGACGTCCATCGCCACTTCACCCTCGACCACCCTGCAAAGGCAGGTGCAGCACATGCCGCCCCTGCAGGAATGGGGGATTTCGACGCCCTGGTCGTGCGCCGCCTCGATGATCAGCGCGCCGGGCTCGCCCTCTTCGTGTGATGCGCCGTCGAGCACGCAGTCCACCTGCGCCTCGCTCTCGTGCGGCGCTTGAACAGGAGAGGGCAGAGGGCCGGGGCGGCCGCGGGGCGCGGCTAATCCGGCAGCCGCCGGAGCGGGGGCAAGCCAGCGCCGGGCGGCGTCGGCGTGTCGGTGCCGACCGTTTGGCCGTTGGGAAGGAGCCATTGGTAACGAGGTCTCGCGTCGAGGTCGTAGCGCCGACCATTCGGGGCGACGAAATGCGCGGTGTTGGTGATCGCGTCGTCCATCTGGATGAACTGCCGCTGCTCGCCCGGCCAGTGGCTCATCGCGATGTTGTTGACCTGGAGCGCTTCCCGTTCAAGGCGCTTCGCCCAAGCCACGTGAAGTCGTGGCCGCGGGGACGACTACCGAGGCGGCACGAGACGAATGGTTTGGTTCTTCAGTGGGAGACTGACGCGCCTGCTGAAACGATGCCGGCGCCGGCGCCGATTGGCGCAAATGCGCCGCTGACGATATTGAAGACTTTCTGCGTTTCAGTCGAGGGTGAGTTCGACACGTAGAGGACGTCGCGATTGGCGATGCGGAAGGCCTGCTCCAGGAACAGGCTGTTCGGGTCGCTAAGATTGAGCCGGTAAACGACGGGCGTCAGACGACCAGGTTGAACGAGCGGGCTGTTCGGCTCCAATCGCCCCGCCACGGATGCGGGTTCGTAGCGGAAGATAAACACTCCGCGCATGTCCGAGCGGCTGTCCAAGAGCCCTCCCGCCTTGGAGAGCGCCTGCGCCAGGGTGATCCCGTCGGCCTGGAACGGGATTTCCGCGTTCTGCCCCAATGCGCCGTAAGCCAGAAAGGTCTGGGGATCATGGACCAGCGTGAGATCGTCGTTTGGATGGAGATAAATGTTTTCGCGAGGATTGCTGACAACCGTAATCAAGGGGATGCGTGCGGTCCTCGACCCCCGCGAGAGTTCGACGAAGTCTTCGTTGACCGGGTACTTGACCCCACCCGCGAGGGCGACGACATCGAGCACGCGATAGCCCTTGACCGAAAGGGGAACTTGGGCGCCGGTGACGACTTCGCCGTTCACCGCAATGCTGCTGCTCACGGGAGTCGCGACGGTGACGAGAACCTGCGGCTGGATTGCTTTACCCTGCAGCGCCTGTTCAATCAGCTTCTGGGCATCCCGCGCCGTCTTCCCGGCCACGTGGATCCGGCCGGCGTAGGGCACGGTGATCCCGCCGTCGCGACCGACAATCTGCGTGGGGATCGTCGCGCTGTTGGCGCCGGTGCTGACCGAATTGATCACGGTCCCGGCCGACGCCGACGAGGAGAACAGGCCCCCGGGGCCGGCCTCCCAGATCGTGACGGTGACGCCGTCGCCGACGCCAATGACCGACTCCGTCGAAATCCTGTGGTCGCCGAACTCGGCGTAGAGGCTGCTGAACCCCCTGCGCTTGAGCACGTCAACCACGTACCGATCGATATCCATGACCATGTAACGCTGGGTCTGTTCGGCGCCAGTCTGCCGCGCCACCACGTCCGACGCGCTCGGCCCCGAGTCTGGCAGGGTAGCGCAGCCGGCGAGGGTCACCGATCCGATTGCAAAAACTGAGATGAACAGTCTTGCGTTTCCCAATCGCCGCATCTCTCGCCCCAATTCTGCCCAACCTCTAACAGAGGAACGGCGCCCTTGCTACATGCGGCGGCGCGAGAGCGACTAGGTGTTGCCAAAATGTAACGGGAAGCGCGTTCCGCCCGCCTGCCTCTCTGGCTCATTTGCTCTTGCGACCATGCTCAAAGGCAGAGATGCGCCGTCACTTGGCGAGCTTATCCTTGCTGTGACATTGCGTTGCGGCCAACGAATGCCTGCGCCGCCGGCATTGTCCGGCCGGGGGCCAATAGGAGTTCTTAACTCGGGATCACAGTATTGTCACAAGATTGTCCGCTCGGTTGACACAGCGACGGAACTCCGGTCAAAAGAGGGCGCATAGGCTCTCGCGAACGAGCGTTCCGCTCCCTTGTAGCCATGTGAGCGAGCGCGAAGTCCCGAAATTCGCCGTAATCAATTTGGTGGGGATGTTGGGACGAACTTTTGCTCTGGATAGCAGAGAGATCGCGATCGTGGGTCGCGCTTGCCGGCTGCCCGGCGCGACGAGCGTCGCCGACTTGTGGGAGTTGCTTCGCGCCGACCGATGTGCGGTTTCGACTATCCCGGCAAACCGTTGGCCGCTTTCCCGTCACTGGCATCTGCGGGTTCGAGAGCCGGGCCGCAGTTATACCTGGGCGGCCGGAGTGCTCCCGGACATCTGGGGTTTTGATCCCACGGTTTTTCGCATCTCTCCGCGTGAAGCCCAGCAAATGGATCCGCAGCAGAGACTCCTGCTGGAACTCGCTTTCGAGGCGTGCGAGGACGCCGGCCTCGCCCCCTCGAAACTGGCCGGAACGCAGACCGGAGTGTATGTCGGCGCCTCCGCGCTCGATTATTCGACGCTAGGATTGCACGACACGGCAGTCGGGGACGCCTACTACGCCACGGGCAACACCCTATCGATCGTCGCAAACCGCCTTTCCTACGTTTTCGATCTGCATGGACCCAGCATTGCGCTCGACACGGCGTGTTCGTCGTCTCTTGTCGCTCTCCATGAAGCCCGTCACGCGCTGGCCCGGGGTGAAATCGACGCCGCTCTGGTCGGCGGCGTAAACATACTGGCGAGCCCCTACCAGTTCATTTCTTTCTCCCAGGCGACAATGCTTTCGCCGACCGGTCTTTGCCGCGCCTTCGCCGCCGACGCCGACGGCTATGTTCGCGCCGAGGGCGGCGTCGTTCTCTTCCTGAAAACACTGAAGCGCGCGGTGGAGGACGGCGACAGAATTCACGCGGTCATTTGCGGCAGCGCCGTCAATTCAGACGGTCGTACGAGCGGCATTTCCCTGCCCGCCGAACATCGTCAGGTCGAGCTTCTGCGAACCGTCTATGATAGAGCAGAAGTCGCGGCGGATTCGGTCGTCTATGTCGAGGCTCACGGAACTGGAACGCGGGCAGGCGACCCGGTCGAAGCGTCTGCGCTCGGCAGGGTCCTCGGCAAAGCCCGTGCAGATCCGCTGCCGATCGGCTCCATCAAAACCAACATCGGACACACCGAACCCGCTTCGGGACTTGCGGGCCTTTTGAAGACGATGCTCGCGCTGGAGCACGACGAGGCTCCGAGTTCGCTTCATTTCGACACGCCGAACCCGAGTATCGACTTCAACAGCCTCAATCTGGTCGTGACCGCGAAGCCGACGCCCTTGCCGCGAACCGGAGAGCGGCGTTTCGCGGGAGTGAGTTCTTTTGGATTCGGCGGGACGAGCGCGCACGTGATCATCGCCGATCCGCCGCGCGTGTCACGACGCGTGGAGCCCAGGCCGCGGCTCCTGATGCTGTCGGCGCAGACCGACGCGGCCCTGCGGGCGCTCGCCGATCAATACGCGCGCCGATTCGACGGGGTCGACGGGGCCGAAGGTCGCAGAATCGTAGCGGCGACGGATCATAGACGAGAGCGCATGCGCGAGCGTCTGGTGATGCGCGCGCATGAGCCTGCAGGTCTCGCGTCGGCGCTTTGGCGTTTTGCGCAGTCCGGCCATGTGGACGCCGACTCCGTTCGCGGGAGCGCGATCGAAGGCGACGGGTCCGTCGTCTTTGTCTTCTCGGGCAATGGCTCGCAATGGGCAGGAATGGGGCGCGCCGCCTATCGCTGCAACGCCGCCTTCCGCGACGCGCTGGCTGAGATCAACTCGCACTTTGCGCCCTTGTCCGGCTGGTCGCTGACCAAGGAGCTGGCGTCGCCCAATCTCAAGAGCGAACTTGCGCACACGCATATCGCGCAGCCGATGATGTTTGCGATCCAGTCGGCGAGCGTGCGCGCGCTGGCCGAGGTTGGAATACGCCCGTCGATGACGATGGGGCACAGCGTCGGCGAGGTCGCGGCCGCTGAAGCCGCCGGCGTTCTGTCGCTGTCGGACGCCGTTCGCCTCATTTACAACCGCAGTCGGCTCCAAGAGTCGACCGAGAACTCCGGCGGAATGGCCGTGATATTCGGGGCTCGCGACGCCGCGAAACGCCTCGTCGAGCAGATACAGGGCCTCGCGATCGCGGCGCATAACTCGCATCACTGCCTCGCTGTCGCAGGGCCTCCAGAAGCGCTGGACCGGCTGGCGAAGCTCGCGCCAGCGCACAAGCTGCGGCAGCGCCGGCTCGACCTCCCCTATCCTTTCCACACCGAGCTGATGGAGCCAGTCAAGAACCCGTTGCTCGAAAGCCTGGCGAGGTTGACCCCGTCCGCCGGCGTTGTCCCGTTTCTGTCGACCATAACCGGCGGCCTGCTTCCGGGCGCCGACGCCGACGCGCGCTACTGGTGGCGCAATGTGCGTGACACAGTCCTGTTCCAGGAGGGCGTCGAACGTGCGATGCGGATGGGAAAGAGGATTTTTTTGGAGGTCGGACCCCGTCCGAGCCTGAAGACCCATCTGCGCGACGTGGCGGCGAATGTCGGCGTCACCGCCTTTGTCGATTGCGTGCTCGAGGAAAAATCGGAGGAGTTTGACGACGCTCCGTATGAATCTGTGGCGAGGCGACTCATTGCTGTGGGGGCGGAAATGAGCGTCTCGTGGGCTTTTGGTCCCGATCCGGGCGCGGGCGTCGCCCTTCCGGCCTATCCATGGCGCCGGACGAACTTTCGCTTCCCGGAAACGAGCGAGTCGACGGGCCAGCTGAGCCTGCGGCCGCGGCACCCCCTGATCGGCGCACGGGACAACGACGCCGCTCTCGAATGGCGCTCAACACTCGACCCCGCGCTTGAGCCGGCGCTCGCCGATCATCAGGTCGCTGGACAGATTTTGATGCCAGGCGCCGGTTTCGTCGAAATGGGGCTTGCGGTCGCGCGCGACTGGGCCGGCCCGGAGTGTTCGCTCAGCGGCTTCGAAATCCTGCAGCCGATGATTTTCACGCCGGACGGCTCGCGCGAAATTCTCTGCCGGGTCTCGTCGTCGACCGCAACCGTAGAGATCATGAGCCGCCCGCGCCTCAGCAAAGCGGCGTTTGCAACCCACGCCCGCGGCAAAATTGTCCAGAAGCCCGGCGCGGTTCCGATCGCGCAGCGTCCAGCGGTTTGCCATGTCGGGGTGGACGGCGCCCAAATCTACGCGAGAGCGCTTGCTTCGGGGCTTGAGTTCGGGCCAGGCTTCCGGCATCTCGCGAGGGCCAATGCCGCGGACGATGGGACCATCCAGGTCGTGCTCAGCTCCGACACCGGAGATCCGCGGTTCGGCCTGGATCCGGCCCGACTCAATTCCTGCTTTCATGGCTTGATTCTCCTGTTTGCAGGACGGGAGATCGAAAGCGGCGCCTATCTGCCGGTTCGCTTCGAAGAGGCGCGGCTTTTTTTGCCCGGCGCTCGCCTCGCGGGCGCAACGATCCGGGTCAGAAGACACGACGACAGGGTCATACTGGCGGATTTCGATCTCTTCGACGCCGAGGGCAATATGGCGGCGACCCTTAGCGGCGCTCGGTATCAGAGCGTTCGGGTCCGCTCTGCTGCGACCCTCGAACAATTCGGTTTGGTGTCAAACTGGATCCCGTCAACCAGGGATCACGCGCCAAGCGCAGGCTCGGCCAGGGTCAGCGAAAGCCCGGCGAGCGAGCCGGGCGCAGGGCCCCATCTGCCGCCCGCCGCCTTCCTTATCGAAGCTTGGGCCACCGCCGCAGCTTACCATCTGGCGCGCCGGTTGGCGAAAGACGGAGTTTTGGACGTCGACGCCCTCGTGCTAAGCGGACGGTTTCCGCCCGGCCGGCGGCGGTGGCTGGAATCTGTGTTCGCCGGGCTGGAGCAAAGCGGCCTCATTGACCGCTCCGGCGCCCTCCTTGAGCTGAGCGGCGAGCCGCTGCCTCAAACTCGGGATATCTTCTCCGTCCTTGCGACCCAACATCCTGAACGCGCGCCCGAGTTGCTGCTTGCGGCCAGCGTTGGCGCGATACTGGAAGACTTCGGCAGCGAAGGCGCAGAGCCGACGCCTCCGACGGAAGGCGCCATGGAGGCTTACGAGTTGCGTTCGCCGTCGGTCGTCGCCGCGGCTCGCTTGCTCGGCGAACGGCTCAGCAGGATCGATCGTCCAGAACGCCGCGGCTTTGCCCTACGCGTGCTCCAGATCGGAGTTGGCCCGGCGACGTCTGAAACCTTGCGTTTTGTGGCGGGAAGCGGCGCGCGACTGACAGTTGTGGACCTCGATCCGCCCCGCCTTGAGCGCGCGCGCCTCAAGTTCGGCGAGGGCGCAGACGCGTCTTTTTGTGGCGATCTCGATGCGCTCCCGGACCACGGCTTCGATCTCCTCGTCAGCGGCGGCGGCCTGTCGCGGTTGGCGGCGAGAAGCGGCGCGTTGGAACGACTTATTACAAAGTGTGCGTCAGACGCGCTGGTCATGGCGATCGAGCCCGCCCCCTCGTTCTTTCGCGATCTCACTCTGGGCCTGACAGAGGGAGACGATGGCGATCAACGAGAGCTTCGCTTGAACACCTCCGATTGGGCGTCGAAGTTCTCGGCCCTGGGACTTGTGCATGTCGGCGCGCGACTCATTGATACTGGCGCCGACCACGCGATCGAACTGAGCGCCAGGTCGAAGTGCTTGCCGGAGGCGGCTGTCTCGACGGCGCCCGTTGCCGTGCTTTGCGCAGGCGCGGAGTCCGAGATGACTGCAATTGGATTGCGCGAGGCGATCGAGGCGCGGGGCGCCGCCTGCCGCGTCGTCGAACCGGCTGCGCTGGCGGCTTGCCGCGCAGGATCCTACGTCTGGATCGCGGGCGTCCCGGACGGAGACGGCGTGGCTCGGGTCGCCTCTCATTGCTTGGCGCTCCGTGACGTCGCAGGCCGCCTCGTCCATGTGAAGGCGAGAACTCTTCGTCGTCGTTGCCGCTCCGGACCGGCCGGTCGCCGATGCGGTCACGAGCTTCGTCAGAACCCTCGCCAACGAGTTTCCGACGATCGATTTTCGGCGGATTGAGATTGCCGATCGGACGCCCGACACGACGGAACAGCTGGCGGCCGTCGTGCTGTCAAATGTGACCGAGACCGATGTGGCGATTGCGGGCGAAAGCGTTCGGGTGCTGCGCTATGGGGCGCCCCAGAGAGCTCCTGTCGAAAAGGGCGAAGGGGGCTCCGTCAGCCGGCTCGAAAAGAGCCCTGAAGGCGGTCTGGACCGGATCGGCTGGAAGTCGCTGGAACGCCGGACGCCGAAAGTCGAATGAAATCGAGGTCGAGGTTATCGCGACGGGCTTGAACTTCCGCGACGTCATGTGGGCGCTCTCGATCCTTCCCGACGAAATGCTGGAGGACGGGTTTGCAGGGCCGACGCTTGGACTCGAGTTCTCCGGACGCGTGACTGAAGTCGGGTCTTCGGTCGAGCATTTGAAGGTCGGAGACGAGGTGGTGGGATTATGCGGGGGGGCGTTCGCGACGCACGTCGTCGTCGACGTCGAGCACGTCGCCAAGGTCCCCGAGCCGCTTCCCTGTGAAAGCGCGGCCACCCTGCCGGTATCCTTCCTGACCGCCTATTATGCCCTGATCACCTGCGCCGACCTGAAGCGGGATGAGTGGGTGCTCATTCACGGCGGCGCTGGCGGCGTCGGCCTCGCCGCCCTGCAGATCGCCAGGTGGCGAGGGGCCCGCACGATCGTAACGGCGGGATCGCAGGAGAAGCGCGCTTTGACGCGCGCCTTCGGCGCCGAGCACGCATTCGAACTCGCGCACCGGCTCGTTTGTCGACGATGTCATGCGCGCGACCGGAGGACGCGGCATTTCGGTAGTATTGAATTCGCTCGCCGGCGAGGCCATGGAGCGCAGTCTCGGACTGCTGCAGCCATTCGGGCGCTTCGTCGAACTCGGCAAGCGCGATTATCTGGCCAATACGCCGATCGGATTGCGCCCCTTTCGCCGTAATCTCAGTTACTTCGGCGTCGACCTCGACCAGTTGCTCGCCTCGCGTCCGGACGTGTGTCGCCGATTGTTCGCGGAGGTGCTGGCGTTATTCAGGTCAGGCGACTTCGTGCCGTTGCCCTATAGCGTCTTCCCTCACGACGAAGCGGTCGACGCGATGCGGCTCATGCAGCAGTCGGGACACATTGGAAAGATCCTCATACGACCGCCGAATGGAAGCGCATCGTCGCGCCCGAAGAGCAGCAGTCGCTCGTTCGAAGTCGACCCCGACCGCACGCATCTCGTCACCGGCGGGTTCGGCGGATTTGGCCTCGCCGCTGCAGAATGGCTGGTCGACCGCGGCGCCCGTCATTTGGCGCTCGTCGGGCGCTCGGGCGCCTCGAGCAAATCCGCGCGCGAGGTGATCGAAGCGATCATAAGCCGGGGCGCCGACGTTCATGTCGGCTCGCTCGACGTCGCAGACAGGCGCGCCACCCAAATGTTCCTGGCCGATCTCGCTCAGACGATGCCGCCGCTTGCCGGGGTGATCCACGCCGCAATGGTGCTCGACGACGCGATCGTCGCCAATATCGACGAAGCGCGGCTTCTCAACGTGTTGCGGCCGAAAATCGCGGGGGCGGAAAATCTCGACCAGCTGACGCGCGGACTCACGCTCGACTATTTCGTCCTGTTCTCGTCTGCAACCACTATGATCGGCAATCCCGGGCAGGGCGCCTATGTCGCGGCCAACGGATTTCTAGAGGGACTGGCGCGCCAGCGCCGTTCCGTGGGACTGCCTGCCCTTGCAGTCGCCTGGGGGGCGATCGGCGACGTCGGCGTGCTCGCCCGCCACGCGGCGACGCGCGAAGCTCTGGCGCACCGCGCTGGCGTCAGGCCGATGAAGGCGCGGGCGGCTCTCGATCTGATGGCGCAAACCTCCTCTCTCGAAGCCGGTTCCGCCCGCGATGCGGTGGTCGTCATCGCGGACGTCAACTGGTCCTCGGCTCGCGCCCATCTGCCTCTTTTGATCTCGCCGAGCTACGGCCGCCTCTCGGGCGACGCCAACGCTTCCGATGTTTCGTCAGAAAGCGTCGTCGATCTCAGGACCCTCGCTGCAAGATTGGGGCCTGATCAAGCTCGCCGCGCCGTCGCGGACATCCTTGTCGAGGAGATCGCGCGCATTCTTCGACTCCCCCGCGACGACGTCAGCAAGACCAAACCCTTGATGGAGATCGGGGTCGATTCCCTGATGGCCGTCGAACTGATGCTGAGCCTCGAGACCCGATTCGCGATGGACGCGCCCCTCGGCAGCTCTCCCGGAGGCTTCAACGTGTGGGACCTTGCCGACTATCTGTTGTCGGCCAGAGAGCAGGAGGATCAGAAACTCGATGTCGCCGAAGGTCTGGCGAAGCGCCACCTGGACAAGGCCGATTGGGGCGAAATCGCACCTTTGATGACCGCGCTCCAGGAGAAGGGCGTCGACTTGACCGGGGCGAGCCGGCAGTCGGCGTCCGCTTAATGCCGACGCGCGAGCGCCTCCCCTTGCGGCGGCCGTTGTTGGCCCTCCACTGGATCCGAGTTTTATCCTCGGCCTGAAGTCCCTTGACGAGTTTTGATCAGCAAATATAGGGTTTGCTGAGTTTGTTTGCAGATTTTCGGGGAGCGGGACTATGCAAGCAGCTTCTGGACAGACGTTCTTGGAGCGTCGCGTAAATGAGAGCGTCTTGGCTTCGACTGAGAGTCAGCTGTTGAACGCCATCGCTGCGCGTTTGCCTGACTGGGTGAGTTCGGACAGCCTTACGTTATTGGGAGTATTGGGGGCCGCAATTACGGGCGTTGCCTGTTTTGCGACACATTTGAGCAGCAAGTTCCTGTACGTCGCGGTGCTTGGAGAAATTATCAATTGGATCGGCGACTCTCTGGATGGCTCTCTAGCTCGTTTCCGCGGCACAGAGAGGAGGATCTACGGGCCCTATGTGGATCAATGTTCGGACATGGCGTCGCACTTCATGATAATGTTCGGGCTCGGTCTATCTCCGCTGATGCATTTGAGCACGGCTA
Organism: uncultured Alphaproteobacteria bacterium; assembly: GCA_963823165.1. GTDB lineage: Bacteria > Pseudomonadota > Alphaproteobacteria > Rhizobiales > Beijerinckiaceae > Roseiarcus. Next base: position 163,511 of record CAWGKV010000028.1, read on the forward strand.
TGTTGGGGCTTATCGGGAGCATGCTGGTTAAGTTTTACGATATGGTGAAGTCGCCCTCTTCGAACGTCATGCAGATTTCGCATCTGCGCTGGGGGCCTACCGAAATGCGGATACTCATGGTGGCTGGTTTTTTGATTGCAGCTTGGTTTGGACAACCATCGCTCGTCACGCCCGTTGGCGCTTTTACGATGTTCGATGTGGCTGGGCTCATTGTCTTCGCGGTCGCCCTCGTCGGGGTCGCGGCGGCGTTTTGGATCGACCGGACACGAATCGGCGAGATGGATCCCCTTCGGGCTCGTCAGTCGATCGAAGAATAAGGAAACGCCGTCATGTTTACCCATATGCGGCTGGAGGATCGAGTTGCGTTGAAGTTTCCTATCGTGAGAGCGGCCGATCCCGCCGGACCCGCGTTGCACCGGTAAGCGGACACGCGCGTGGTGACCGTTATGACGGAAGCCCCACCGTTGGCGGCGATGTTAGTGATCGCCTTGGGGTTGCATTTCGCCACGGCTATTGTCACGGGCCTGCGATTGCGAGTGGGGTCTGCGTCCGGGATTCATCGTGATCGGCGACGGCCCCCCGTCAGCCTCGTCATCCCGGTAGCGGGGCTCGAACTGTCAGAGATCGAGACGGCGCTGTCCGCGTTCGACATTCTCTATCCGAATTTTGAGTTGTTGTTCTGTGCTTTCGAAGACGACGAGCCTCGCCTCGAACCGTTGCGGCAAAAGATGGCAGCGTCCCCTCACGTCAAGGCTAAGTTGCTGATCGGTCGCGCCCACGTGTCCGCCAACCCGAAGCTCGACAACATCGAGAAAGCCTGGAGCAGCGCGCAAGCAGAAATGATCGCGATGATTGACGGGAATGTCGCGTTTCCGCCGGACGTTCTTGATCGGTTGTTGGCGGTCTGGGACACCTCGACGGGATTGTCGAGCTCTCCGCCGATCGGCGTCGAGCCGCTCGGCTTATGGGCGGAGGTGGAATGTGCGTTTTTGAACACCTTTCAAGCCCGCTGGCTGCTTTCGGCCGACTACGTCAGGGGCGGCTTCGCACATGGCAAAGCAATGCTCCTGCGCCGAGACCTGCTCGTCGACCGCGGCGGCTTGCGAGGATTGTCGTTCGACCTCGCCGAAGACTCGGCGGCCACCAAAATCGTGCGCGCGGCCAATCTCGAGGTGAGGATGGTCGATCGTCCATTGGAGCAACCTTTGGGCCGTCGCAGCATGGGGCAGGTCTGGCGCCGTCAGCTGAGATGGGCGCAACTCCGCCGCCGGTCGTTTCCCTTCGTCTTTTTATGTGAGGGTCTGGCTACATTGGCGGCGCCGCTTCTTGCCGGGCTTGGTCTCGCGAGTCTCGTTGGCTGGTCGTTTGGGTGGACGTTGCTGAGCATAGCGGCGGCGTGGTACGGCGTCGAGGCTGCCCTGGCGTTGGCGGTTGGCTGGCCCTGGAGCCCGCTTTCTTTTGTGGCGTGCGTCCTCCGCGACGGGATGGCGTTGGCGATCTGGCCAATCGCCCTGGCGAAGAGCCGCTACGATTGGCGCGGCAATTTCATCGACTTGAGCGATCGGACGTGCGTCCCGGCGTCCGGAAACAATGTTCGACATCGGTTCGACAATCGCATCGAATTTGTTGAATAAGGGTGGGCCACGAACGCACCCCGACGCAGAGAAACATCGCCATCACTGGCGCAAGCAGCGGTTTGGGCCGGGCGCTGGCGATCGAGTACGCGGCGCCCGGCATAACGCTCGCGTTGATCGGGCGTGACTCCAGCCGCCTTGAGGAGGTGGCGGCGGCGGCTCGGCGCCGGGGCGCTGGCGTGTCGGTCGGCCAGATCGACGTGCGCGACGCCGCGGCCATGCGCGAGTTCCTCCTCCCGTTCGACGCGGCGTCCCCAATCAATTGCCTGATCGCGAGCGCGGGCGTCACGATGGTCACCGCGTCCCCCGGATCGGTCGAGGACCTGACGAAAACGGCGGAATTGTTCGACGTGAATCTAAACGGCATGATGAACGCCTTGGCGCCGGTCGCCCCGCAAATGCGCCGCCGGCGCGCCGGGCAGATCGCGCTCTTTGGTTCCATCGCCGCCTTTGCGCCGCCACCTGATTCCCCGTCATACGCTGCAAGCAAGGCGGCAATCGTGGCTTTTGGGCTCGCGACCCGGGCTCTTTATCGAGCGGACGGCGTCAGCGTCAGCGTCGTCTGCCCGGGATTTGTCGACACGCCGATGACCGGCTCCTTTTCGAGCTGGAAGCCCTTCTTGATTTCTGCCGAAGACGCAGCGCGAAGAATCCGACGGGGGCTCGACGGCCGGAAGGCCCTTATTGCTTTCCCGCTGCCGCTTTATCTCGCGGCTCGATTTCAACAGTGGCTTCCGGACTCATTGCGGATGACCGCAATGCTGCAGTTTCGTGCTGTCAGGCGACGTGAAACTGCGGAATAGTTTGGCAGCTTGATGGTCGAGCTTGTTCTGGACGCTACCCGTTGGCGCCGAATCTGCCATACGCTTTTCGCGTTTGTTGCGCGCACCGTCGGTTCTGCAGCACGCGGCGCGGGCATTTGTCGATGAATCCGCAGCCGAAGAGGCGTCTCCTACTACATCCGGAAAACAGCGCCCCCTTGAAGGCGACTTTCACCACCAGCCAAATCGACGTGCGCTGCCTGTCGCGGGGCCTTCGCATCACGCAAAAGCCGCAGATTGCGGCGGCCGTTTCTTCACGTGGCGGGCGCGGCGAACGCGCTACTCACTCCGCCGCTGGTCTGCTACACTTGGAGCTCGATTAACTGCAGGCTGCTGGGTTCGGCATGGATTACGAAAACACGCCCATTTCCTCTAACATCGAGGACCGTCGCGGACAGGGCGGCGGCGGCGGGATGGGCAGCGGCGGGCTCGGCATCGGCGCGATCATCATTGTTTTTGCGATCAGCTATTTCACCGGCATCAACCCGGCGGTGCTGATGGGCGGCGCGGAGATCGTGTCGAAAAGCATGAACTCCCAGCAGCAACAGACCCAGCCGGCGATCACCGGCCCCGCGGTCGATCCGAACGATCCGATGCGGAAGTTTCTCGCCCACGTGATGGGAGCGACGGAAGCCGTCTGGAAGGAAGTGCTGCCGGCGCAGGCCGGCGCCCAATACGTGCCGGCGACGCTCGTGATCTATGACGGCGCGACCCGCTCCGGCTGCGGCGGGGCCCGGGCGGCGATGGGGCCGTTCTACTGCCCGCTCGACAAGAAGGTCTACCTGGACACCTCCTTCTTCCGCGACATGAAGACGAAATACGGCGGCGGCGGCGACTTCGCCTACGCCTATGTGGTGGCGCACGAGGTCGGCCATCACGTGCAGGATCTGCTAGGCATTCTCGACAAGGTCGACGCAGCCAAGGAGCGCATAAGCCAGATCCAGGCGAACGCACTTTCAGTTCGGGTCGAGTTGCAGGCGGACTGCCTCGCCGGCGTCTGGGCCGCCAACGCCAACCAGAAATGGCAAATCCTCCAGCAGGGTGACGTCGAGAAGGCCCTGGCGACTGCGCAGGCGATCGGCGACGACCGTTTGCAGACCGCGGCGCGCGGCTATGCGGTGCCAGACAGCTTTACCCACGGCTCCTCGGCAGCGCGCGCGAAGTGGCTGACGACGGGACTGAGGAGCGGCCGGATCGACTCCTGCAACACGTTTGCGCAGTGATCCTTCAAGACGCGCCTTCGGCGCTCCTGAACCGGTGGCCGGTAACGGGCGAGAAGCCCGTCCGCTCTGCATTTGGCAATCCACCTACTGCCTTCGCCTCTTTTCTGGCGGTGAGCACCGGTTTCCCAGGACCATTTCCGTCTTCATATGCGTACATCTGTTCGGCATGAAGGCGGCTGACCGCTCTCCCGAGATGCTCGATTGACGCCCGCAGGGCAGCGTCGTCCGAGGTATCTCTCCCGCTAACGAGCTCGAAGATCAATGCGCGCAACGCCTCATTCCCCTCTCGAATCTGCTCGCTACCCTGAAGAAGCGATGCCGCCTCCGAAAGCGACCTTCGACCTTCCTCAAGCCCAATCTCTGCTCGTTCCAAACTCTCACTCAAGTTCCGCTCCCAGCAGTTCATCATGCGAAGTCGTTCTTCGAGCTGCTAAGTTCGGTTGTTCCCGAAGACAGTTAATCCGTGAGGTTGAATATGGATTTTTCGCCTCCCTCCTTAGCCGCTTCCGAGTATTGCAACAGCTCCCTCAAGTTCTCCACCTGGGCAATCAACATCGCAATTCTTGCCCGATCACGGCTCGCCTCGGCCTCTTGTTTGCCAAGGTAGTCTTTGCCTACGACCTCAAGGTTCAGTGCTCGATCACGCTGAGCAAAGGCGTCATATAGCAAAACCTGACTTGCGGCGACTGCTACTTCGAGGTCGCGACTCCGAGTCAGGCCTTTATCCAATTCCGAGCGCATATCAAGGATAGCCTGCTCCCGCTTTTTTGCATCGGCGTCCAGAGAGGCGATTTGTATCGACTGACGGCCGACTACGCCGCGCAGGCGTACAGAATCGTCCTCGGCAATCGCCAAACGATGCGTTAGCCGCACCACTTCGACAGCGTGTTCGGCGAGTAAGGCATCGGCGCCGATCGCAGCGTCCTTTTCCGTCCTTGTCGTCTGAATGCTCGTGCGCGCTTTGGCCAGTCGCAAAGCTCGCCGGGTGAACACGGGGATGGCGACAACCGCTGCAAAGAGCGCGACGAGAAACCCCATTGCAAAGTAGATCGCTTGCTCGGTCAAGTTCGCCAATCCAGGTTCATGACCTGGAACATTCTGGCACACGACCACGCCTCTGCAAAGCCAGAGGCATACGTTGGTCGGTCACGATCGGCGCAGCACTCGAGTTGTGTCGGTCAGCGATTTCCGGTGGTCGAAGCAGCCGACAGGCTGGTCCGGGAGCCAAGCCGTGGTCTCCTTCGAGATGTGCGCGGAATGATATCGAGGATCAGCTTGATCGCCATATGGGTCGATAGGCGGCGTCGAGAAGCTTGAGGAATTAATGAATTCGCGGCTTCGGTGGCGATCCTTGACGAGGGCGTGGACCTGGCCGGTGAGCAGATCGATGCCCGCCAGCAAGCTGACCGCGCCGTGGCGCTTGTATTCGTGATTGCGGGCCAAGGCCGCATGGGACGCTCTACGCTTCGGCCTTTGCGAGCGTGGCCGCCTCCTGGTTCGTTAACGGCTGCGAAAGGACAGAAAATCGCACCCCGTCCGGGGCCTCGAGCGAAAAACTGTCGCCGCCGCCCTCCGTCACGTCCACGACGATCCGGTAGGGCGCCCAGTAAGCATACTGCGCCGCGCCGACATAGAAGGGGCACCCCTCGATCTCGCCGAGCAGCAGGTCCTGCGCCCCCGGCCGGAAGTCCGTCCGCCTGAGGCACATCGGCGCGCTCCCCTCGCAGCATCCGCCGGACAGGTGAAAGATGAGCGGACCCTGAGCCGCTCTCAGCGCCCGGACCAGCGCGACGGCGGCGGGGGTGAAGACGACGCGGTCCGCCATGGCTTCCTCCTCGATCTGCGGCATGGGAAGAGCGGCGGGTGTCGCCGCCGCTCCTTTCTTTTCCCGTCTCGCCCGCAAAAGAAATCGGCGGCGGAGGAAGGCGGCTATCAGAAGAAGCCGAGAGCGTTCTGGCTGTAGCTGACCAGAAGGTTCTTCGTCTGCTGATAATGATCCAGGATCATCTTGTGGGTCTCGCGACCGAAGCCTGACTGCTTATAGCCGCCGAACGCCGCATGGGCCGGATAGACGTGATAGCAGTTTGTCCACACCCGGCCCGCCTGGATCGCCCGTCCGACGCGATAGGCCGTCGCGCCGTCACGCGACCACACGCCCGCGCCAAGGCCGTAGATCGTGTCGTTGCCGATCTCGATCGCCTCCTCCATGGTCTTGAACTTCGTCACCGACAGCACCGGCCCGAAGATCTCTTCCTGGAAGATGCGCATCTTGTTGTGTCCGACGAACACGGTCGGCTTCAGGTAGAAGCCGTTCTCGAGCGTCCCGCCGAGATGGGCGCGTTCGCCTCCCGTCATGCACTTGGCGCCCTCCTTCTTGCCGATCTCGATATAGTTCAGGATCTTGTCGAGTTGTCCCTTCGAGCACTGCGCGCCCATCTGGGTCGCCGGGTCGAGCGGGTCGCCGACCTTGATCCTGGCGACGCGGGCGACCGCCTTCTCCATGAACTTGTCGAAGATCAACTCCTGCACCAGCGCGCGGGACGGACATGTGCACACCTCGCCCTTGTTGAAGGCGAACAGCGCAAAGCCTTCCAGCGCCTTGTCGAAGAAGGCGTCGTCGTGGTCCATCACGTCGGCGAAGAAGATGTTGGGCGACTTGCCGCCGAGCTCGAGCGTCATCGGGATGATCGTCTCGGCCGCATATTGCATGATCTGGCGGCCGGTCGTGGTCTCGCCGGTGAAGGCGATCTTGGCGATCCGCGGGCTGCGGGCGAGCGGCGCGCCGGCCTCAGAGCCGTGGCCGAAGACGACGTTGAGCACGCCTGGCGGCAACACGTCGCCGATCACGTCCATCAGCACCGCGAGGCTCATCGGCGTATCGGAGGCCGGCTTGATCACCACGCAATTCCCGGCGACCAGCGCAGGCGCGAGCTTCCAAGCCGCCATCAGAAGCGGGAAGTTCCACGGGATGATCTGCCCGACGACGCCGAGCGGCTCATGGAAATGGTAGGCTATGGTGTCGTGATCGATTTCGCCGATGGTTCCCTCTTCCGCGCGGATGCATCCGGCGAAGTAACGGAAGTGGTCGGCCGACAGCGGAACGTCCGCGTTCATCGTCTCGCGGATCGGCTTGCCGTTGTCGCGGGTCTCGACCCTGGCCAGCAGCTCGAGATTCTCGTCGATCCGGTCGGCGATCTTGTCGAGCAGCCGCGCCCGCTCGGCAGGCGAGGTCAGCGCCCACTTGACCTTGGCCGCGTGCGCGGCGTCGAGCGCACGCTCGACGTCTTCGGCGTCGGACCTCGCGACTTCGCACAAAGTCGACCCGTCGATCGGGCTTTTGTCGGTGAAATAGCGTCCTTTGACCGGCGGTTTCCACTCGCCGCCGATGAAGTTGTCATAGCGCGTCCTCAGACCGCTGACCTCCAACTTCGTTTTGGCAGGTCTGTCGAGCATCCTATCCTCCTCGAATTCCTTTCGGCTTCGCCGTTCCGGGAGGGGCGCTAACACGAAGGTGTTTGCCGCGGTTTGCCTCAGGTCAATTCGAGGGTGGTTTTTTTGTCGTCCGCCGCCAGTTCGGCGATCGCTCGCGAGGTTCAGCCGATGGGCGGAGCGCAGCAGGAGGGGAACGGCAGAAAAAAGCGGAAGGGCGATCGTGCAGTTGGGGCCCACATCGGGCCGCGACGCTCATCGCAGTCGCGCAAACATGACGTCACGGCCGTGAACCGGTTCTATATGCCGAAACCATGAAACTGAGCCTCTCCCGCCAGCCTCACAATCGCCGAGGCGTTTCGCGCCGCTGCTGCATCCTATAAGCTGGAGCCCGGCTTCAAGGGAGAGTTCGGTGGCCGTCTTCGTCGATCCGACAAAGGAAACTTTCGCGGCCTTCCGCGCGGCCGATCGGGAGGGCCCGATCCACATGCTCAACCTCGTGCGGCTGCGAGAGCGGGCGGCCTATGCTGACGGCCGAGCGGCGAGCGGGGCGGAGGCCTACGCGGCCTATGGCCGCGAGAGCGAGCCGGTCTTCCGCCGGCTCGGCGGCTCGATCGTATGGAGCGGCAAATTCGAGCTGATGCTGATCGGCCCGGCCGAGGAGCGCTGGGACCGATGCTTTATCGCGCAATATCCGAGCGTGGCGGCTTTCGTCGCGATGATCCGCGACCCGATCTATCGCGAGGCGGTGAAGCACCGCCAGGCGGCCGTCGCGGATTCCCGGCTGATCCGGCTCGCGCCGGGAGCAGCCGGGGCAGGCTTCGGCTGAATTACGGCTTGGTGGCCCCGCCGGGGGTGACAGGCTGCGAGCCGCCGGTCGAGTTCTGGCCGTTGTTGTTTTCGGGGTGATTGGCGTTGCTGGCCGAGTTCGCGCCCTGGTTCTGTTCGGTGATCGCGGTGATCGAATTCGGGTTGATCACCATGATCACCGGATTGCCAGACAAATCCTTAGCCCGCACCAGGAAGGACTCGGGCATCATCTGGATGTCCTTGAATCCGGCCTTGCTGAGATCTTCCTTGAGCGCCTGACGGATTTGCATATGGCTGCCGTTCATGGCGTTCTGGCCATTCATGTTCTCCGTTCTGGCCGTTCTGGCCATTCATGCCGTTTTGCTCGTTCATTCCGGTCTGGCCGTTCGTTCCGGTCTGGCCGTTCGCGCCGTTTTGACCGTTCAACGAGGTCTGGCCATTGGTCATGGTTTGGCCGTTCGCTCCGTTCTGGCCGTTCAACGAGGTCTGGCCATTGGTCATCGTCTCGCCTCTGGCCGCGTTCTGGCCGTTGAGCGACTGGTTCGTCGACGCGGCGCCGTTGGTCGGCCCGCTGCCGGCGTCGTTGGTGGCCGTCGCGCCTGTCGTCGGGCCGCTGCCGGCGTCGCCCGGCGCCGCCCATGCCGGCGCGGCGAGTCCGCCGGTCAACAGCAAGGCGCACGCAATTTTCGTAATGGCTGCCATGAATCTCCTCCTTGAGAGGTGGTCCCGCCCTGCAAGCCAACTCGGATCGGCGCTCCCTGTTCCGCTCGCGCGTCGGAACGCGCCCTTCGGCGCTACGCTTTAGCCGGTTTCGAGGCCCAGGGACGATGCCGAAGGATTGCGTTCCGATTCATCGATGCGAGGCGCCCGCGACGTCCAGCCCTCGAGGAACTTCTCCAGTTCGTCAGGCGGCGCCGGCTTGCTCAAGAGATATCCCTGGATCTCGTCGCAGTTGTTCTCCCGCAGGAACGCGACCTGCTCGGCCGTCTCGACCCCTTCCGCGATCACCTTGAGATTGAGCTTCTGGCCGAGCGAGATCACGGCCGTCGCCACCGCCATGTCGTCCGCGTCGTCGGGCAGCCCCTTGATGAAGGTCCTGTCGATCTTCAGCCGCGCTACGGGAAAGGTCTTGAGCGCGCTGAGACTCGAGTAACCCGTCCCGAAGTCGTCGATAGACAGCAGCACGCCCAGCCCCTCCAGCTCCTCCATCGTGGCGACCGCCTGCTCGACGTCCTGCATGATCAGGCTCTCGGTAAGCTCGAGCTCGAGGAATTGCGCGTCGAGGCCGCTCTCGCTTAGCGCGTTGGCGACGATGGCGGTCAGTCGCCGGTCCTTGAATTGCCGGGCCGAGACGTTCACGCTCATCCGGAGCGGCGGCAGGCCCCGGTTCTGCCAGTTTTGCGCCTGGCGGCAAGCCTCCTTGAGCACCCATTCGCCGATCGGCGCGATCAGTCCGGTCTCCTCGGCGAGCGGGATGAAGCGCGACGGAGGAAGCAGCCCGTGGATCGGGTGGTTCCAGCGGATCAGCGCCTCGACGGCGAAGATGGCGCGCGTGCGCAGGTTGGCCTGCGGCTGATAGTAGAGCACGAACTCGCCGCGGGCCACCGCCGCGCGCAACTCTTCCCGCAATTGAAATTTCTCGTGAACCTTGACGTTGAACTCCGGCCGATAGAACTGGAAATTGTCGCGGCCGACATCCTTCGCCCGATACATCGCGGTGTCGGCGTTCATCAGCAAGGCGTCCGCGTCCTCGCCGTCGCTCGGGTAGGTCGCCGCGCCGACGCTGCTCGTCACGCTCAGCCATCGCCCGTTGATCTCGATCGGCTCTGCGATCGCCGACTGGAGTTTGCGCACCGTCGCGACGACGGATTCGACGTCCTTGGCCTGATCGCTGAAGACGACGACGAATTCGTCGCCGCCGATGCGAACGACGGAGTCGGTCGCGCGCAAGGCCGCGGCCATTCGACCGGCGATCGACTTGAGCAGCTCGTCACCGGCGCTGTGGCCCAGGCTGTCGTTGACGTATTTGAAATTGTCGAGATCGACGAAGGCGACCGTCGCCCACCGGTCGTGTTTCTGCGCGAGCTGGATCGCCCGCGTGAGACGCTCGGTGAGCAAAGCGCGGTTGGGAAGCCCGGTCAGGGCGTCATGGGTCGCCATGAACTGGATCCGGTCCTCGGCGAGCTTCCGTTCGATCGCGATGCCGGCGATTTTGGTTGCGGCGTCGATCAGCCGATATTCCGCCGGGCTTGGCTCCCGCGCCGAGGGGGAATAGAGCGCAAACGTGCCCAGCACCTGCCCCTGATGCGAAAGGATCGGGGCCGACCAGCAGGATCGCAGGCCGTGGGCCGCGGCGAGCGCGCGATACTCGACCCATCGCGGGTCATTCGACACGTCGGCGACAATCACCGACCGGCGAATGAACGCTGCAGTCCCGCACGAGCCGGCGGACGGCCCGACGCGCAATCCGTCCACCGCCTGGGTATAGGCGACAGGCAGGTTTGGCGCCGCGCCGTGATACAGGCGCCGGCCCGTCTCGTCGAGGAGCAGGATCGAGGCGCACACGCCGTCCAGCTGGGACTCGATGAGGCGCGTCAGCCTGTCGAGGACATCGGTGAGCGGCGCGCTCGTTGCTATCATTTCGAGAATCTGCGCCTGACCGTCGCGCAGGGTCTCCGCCCGCTTGCGCCCCGTGATGTCGCGCGAGATCCCGACCAATCCCACGACCTGGCCGCTGTCGTCGCGCAACGGCACCTTGGTCGTGGAGATCCAGACCTTTCTGCCGTCCGGGGCGATGACGGTTTCCTCGATGTCGATGAGCGGGTGGCCGGTCTCAACGACGCGCCGCTCGTCGGCGAGGTATTTTCGGGCGGAGTTTGCCGGGTGAATCTCGAGATCGGTCTTGCCGATCAGGTCGCCGGAAGCCTCCAAACCGATCTGGCGCGCGGTCGCGTTGTTGGCGATGACGAACCGGCTCGCCGCGTCCTTGACCCAGAGATTGTCGGGGACGAGGTCGATCAGCCTCTGCAGCGAAATCCGTTCCGCGACAATCGCGCTGCGCTCGTGAAGCTCCGTCACGTCGTTGTGGGTCGATACCCAGCCCCCCTCCGGCGTCGGCTGGAAATGAACGTCGATCCGCCGTCCGTTCGGAAGACTGGCGGTCCAGGCCCTGGACGTCCCCTCCGACTGGACCGCGCGGCACAACTCTTCGTAATGGCCGACCGCCTCGGGCCAGTCCGCGGCCATGAACTGGCGGTCGGCGATCTCGCGCAGCGTCACGCCGGGCTGCACCTCGTGCGGAGCGAGGCCGTAAATCTCGGCGAACCGACGGTTGCAGCGGATCAACCTGCCCTGTACGTCGAAGAACGAGACGCCCTGCCTGACGTTCTCGAACGCCGTCTCGTAGCGCGCCGATTGGGCCTCGAGGTTCGCGATGACGGCCGTCTGCTCGCGGACGATGATGTCCTGAGACTGGATCACGGCTCGGCTCAACGCGACGAGGCGCGGCTCATCGAGAGGGTCGGCGAGCGCGGTGGATTGCCTGTTGCCCAAGGCGAAGCCTTTTTCTGCGTATTCGCCAGTAGATTTTAAGAGCGCAGGTTTAATCGGGAGTAAACCGGCAAGCTTTTTCCCGTGAGCGACCAGAGAAATATGTCGGTTAACGGAGACCGAAACTGACCTAACGACATGGCTTCAGGCGATATGTCTCGTTATGACTTCAGAGCGATCAAGCCAATCCCGCAGACCATGAGCACCGCGCCGACCATGCTGGTCGCGCCGAGCGGAGCGCGCGGGCATGCCGAACCAGCCGATTTTTCGATCGCGAGCGACATCAGGAGGTTGGCGGTGATGGTGAGCCAGTAAAGCGCAGGCGCCGACCAGTCCACCGAGAGGAGCACACCGCAGCATTCCGGACAGAACTAGGGTCAACCGCCCTTTACGCGAGACGCGACAAGAGTTCGATTCGCCGTCGATCTTTCGCTCCAAGCGAAGGCCGAAGGGCCCGACGCATCGCTTCCCCGGATCGGAGGCGCTCACCCCACGGAAATGAGCGCTCCAGCGGCTGGAGAACCTCGAGCGTGGCGATCGCGAGCGCTCCAATGAACGCGACAACCTTGAGCTTGTCCCGGGCCGCTGCCGGCATAGCGGCCACGGCGACAATCAGGAGGGTCGCGATCACCACCCCAGCCATCACTTTCCAGAACGGCGCGCGGAAAAGATCCTCGAGCCGGTCGGCCGGCCAACCGAGGCGCCGAACAACACTGACGATATCGTCCACGTCTGCTCCGGCGGTTGAATTAATAGAGCAAGGCGCCTAAGTATCTTCTAACGGGATAAGCGGGAAGTTAAACAGTAACCTGGGCGCTCGATTCAAACCGGTATGACACTTCTGCCGCCGCCGTCTCCGTGCAAACCGCTTCTTTCTGTCCAATCGAAGCTTCTCGGAAAGACGCGGTCACGCCGGAGTTCGACGACTTCGTCGCCCCATTTCCGGCGCCTCGCCGGCGGAGTCTGCTCCTGGCCAGGCGGGCATCATGAGTTGTGATGAAGGCGGAGCTTGATTTTCGGGGCGTCTCTCGGGCGCAAGAGGAAGAAACAAGGGCGGCGGCTGATCTGCTTGGCCGCGTCGAGATCAAGAACCCGAGACGCGTCGCCGACGTTCACGCCGGCCCGTGGTCGGGTGGAGTCGTTCTCGCGCATCGCTTTCCGGCCGCGGAGATCGTTTCGCTCGATCCCTCGGAATTCGCCGGCCGCGCCTCGACGAGCGCGAACAATGCGTTCGATCTCGTCTTCGTCAACGGCCATAGGGTATTGCTGCCGTCGCTGCGCAGGTTGGCGCCCAGCCTGGTGGCGCGGGTTGCGCCGCGCGGCCGACTCGCCGTTCAGTTTCCCAACAATCTATACGAGCCGAACCGGGAGCTCTTGCGAATGGTGGCGGCCGATGGGCCGTGGGCGAATAAGCTGGTGCCCGTCGCCAAGACGCGGCCGTTCGATCAGACGACAGAGGGGCTCTATGCGCTTCTGAGGCCGCTCTGCGCCTCCGTCGACATCTGGGAAACGACCTACCTGCTCGTGATGAACGGGATCGCGGCGATCGTCGACTTGATGATGGCGCGTAGCCTCGCGCCGTTCCTCGCTCCGCTCGACGAAACCTTTCAAAGACAGTTTCTCTGTCGCTATGCGGCAGAATTGACGCGAGCTTATCCGGCGCAGCCGGACGGAAGGGTGCTTTTCCGGGTCCCGAGAATGTTTTTCGTTGCGCAGCCGGGGTGAGCATCGGCCATCCGCGAGTGTGCCGGGCGAGGCGCCCAAGACCTCGAAACCCGACAGCAAGTTTGGAGGATTTCGATTAGCGCCGTCTAATCTCGGCCATCTATGGAAAAGGATTAATGTTCCGGCCAATCTCCGGATAGGTGGAAAAGCGCACGGTGTCGACATCGGACCGCTTGCATGCGGTCGCTCGCCAATGGAGACCTCATGTCGTACTTCAGCCCAAACCTTCGCTTCACGCGCGGCCGCATCCTCGCCTCCGCCGCGGTCGTGGCGCTTGCCGCGTCCGGCGCAATGGGCCAGATGGCCTGGTCCGAATCGACCCCGGCTCACGCGCCCGCCGCCATCGCGGTTTCCGATTCTCAGGCGCAGTCGGTGCCCTCCTTCGCCTCGCTGATCGCGCGCGTGAAGCCGGCGGTCGTGTCGGTGCAGGTCAAGATCGCCAACGTCGCCGCGGACGCGGACGATCTGTCGGGTCAGATGGACAATCTGCCGCCGGAGATCCAGCAGTTCATGAAGCAATTCGGCGGGCAGGGCGGCGCGCTTCCGCACGCTCCGTCCGCGCCGATGATTGGAGAAGGCTCCGGCTTCTTCATCTCCGCCGACGGCTATATCGTTACCAACAATCATGTCGTGCAGAACGCCAAGACCGTCACTGTGACCATGGACGACGGCAAGGTCCTCGACGCCAAGGTGGTCGGAACGGACCCGAAGACGGATCTGGCGCTGTTGAAGGTCAACGAGGCGGGCGACTATCCCTTCGTCCCCTTCGCCAGCAAAGCGCCCAGGGTCGGCGACTGGGTCGTCGCGATCGGCAATCCTTACGGCCTCGGCGGTACGGCCACCGCGGGCATCGTGTCGGCCGAAGGCCGCGACATCGGCGACGGCCCCTATGACCGCTTCCTGCAGATCGACGCGCCGATCAACAAGGGCAATTCCGGCGGACCTGCGTTCAACGAGGAGGGCCAAGTCGTCGGCGTGAACACCGCGATATTCTCTCCCTCGGGCGGGAGCGTCGGGATCGGTTTTGCGATCCCCGCCAGCACCGCGGAGAGCGTCGTCGACGCGCTCCAGCATGGCGGCGTCGTCTCGCGCGGCTATCTCGGCGTGATGATCCAGCCGGTGAGCCAGGACATTGCCGACAGCGTCGGGCTCAAGGACGCCGCCGGTGCGATCGTCGATCAGGTGACGCCGGGAACCCCGGCCGCGGAGGCGGGCCTCCGGCCCGGCGACGTGATCACGAAACTGAACGGGCAGCCGGTCAAGGATGCGGGCGATCTGACGCGCCGGATCGGCTCGTTCAAGCCGGGGGACAAGGTCGAGCTCAACTACCTGCGCGACGGGGCCGACAAGACAGCCGACATCACACTCGCCTCGCAGACGAATGAAAAGGTCGCCAAGGCGGACGCGGGGCGGAACAACCCGGCGCCGCTGCTCGGCGTCCAACTGGCGCCCGCCGACCAGGTCGGCGGAGCGGGCGACAAAGGCGTCGTCATCGTCAATGTCGACCCGAACGGCGCCGCCGCGAGCAAGGGCCTCGCCAACGGCGACGTGATCCTCGAAGTCTCGGGCAAGCCAGTGTCCAATCCCGAGCAGGTGAAATCGGAGATCGCGGCCGCGAGGAAGGACGGCAAGAAGGCGGTGCTGATGCGGGTGCAGACCAAGGATGGCGACCGCTACGTCGCGGTCGCCTTCTCCAAGGCCTAACTCCGAGAGAGACCCTATCGCACAAGCTGAATTCGTCCTGCGCCGCCGGCGAAGCGGGCTCGACGGAGGCGTGTCGGGCGAAGCGACGAAGCAAGCTTTTTGTTCGTCGAGTCCCGCGGGAGCGACGGGTCGGAAGGGAGGCCGACCTGCTCGCCCCGCCGGGAAAACCTTCTCGGTGCAGCCCCCCTTTTTCGCTACGAGAGTTTGACGAACCTCTCGCCGCCGCCATGGCGAGCGGCGACAAAGATGACCGGTCGAAGTTATCCGCCTCCCGGGCAGGGCGCGCGCCTGCGCCGGCGTTATCCTCCGCACAAGATCCGCACAAGCGGGAGACGGGGCGTTAGCCCCTGCCTGGCTCTCAGAACCGGCAGAGGACGGTCCCGGCGATCTCGCACTGGAAGCCCTCGAGGGCGTGCGTGATCGTCTTGATGTCCTTGACCTTGGTTTTATGCCTACGGGCGACGACGATAGCGCCGCCGACCCGGGACGCGACGACGTAGGCGTCGGCGCTTTCCAGCGCGGGCGGGGTGTCGTAGATCACCACGCCGTAATTGCGCTGGGCGCTTTGGGAAAGATTCAGGAACTCCTTCGAGCTCAGAAGCTCCTGCGGATGCGGCGCGGTCGCCCCGGCGACGAGCAAAGAAAGCCCTGGGACGACGTCGATGGCGACCGGCGGCTTGGCCTCGCCATGGGTCAGCGTCTCGACCAGGCCTTCCGTTTTCGCGTCGACCCCGAAGAGCGAGGCGAACCTCGGTTTCCTCAGATTGGCCTCCACGAGAAGCGTCGGCACCGCCATCTGCGCAAACGACAGCGCGAGATTGGCGGCAAAATAGGTCGCGCCCACTCCTGAGTGCGGCCCAATCACGGCGAACGCGTTCTTGCCCTGGGACAAAGCCCCCGTGGCAAGCGCCGAGCGAACCGATCTGAACGCTTCGGCGCCAGCGCTGAAAGGCTGGTACCCGACCACCAGCTCGCGCGAAACCCGTCGCTCGTCGCCGCTGAAACTCAGGACCGGGTAGTTGTACCGCTTCGACAGGGCCAGAAACAGGCTGTCCCGTCGCACGAGACCGAGCGTAATTGCGGCTTCTCCGAAGGTGAGGCCCTTGCGCCGCTGGAAGCCCCGAATTGCCTCCACCTGGGCTTCGCTCAGGTTGCCCGCGGCCAGAATTTGCTGTTCGATCGGGTCTCTCACCGGTTCGACCCGGATGACTTCCGATTCCGCTGGGCGATTTGAATTGATATTCATCGGCTCATGCCCTCGTGAACCATCGCGCATGGGCGGTCGCCCACGCGGCCCGAAATAGATGACCCACGTGGCTTTCGTTAGACTGACGCGCGCTTGTCGTCAAAACAGACGTTCGTTGACGATGATCGTGTCGTTCGGCTCCACCTCGTCGTCGAGTGAAGCAGGCACCTCCTCGGTCTGCCCGTCCGCGGTCTTGCGCTTGATTTTCATCCGCGAGTCAGTTCCGAGCGCCGCGAGGCCGCCCGCGATCGCGATCGCCTGCTGAACGGTCAACGCTTGCGTGAGCGGAAACTGGCCGGTATGACCGACGAAACCGTAAACGTAATAGAAGGGCGCGAGGTCGACGAAGATCTCATCGTTGTTCTGGACCAGAATGCGATTCGGGTCGACCTTTCCATTGAGGAGGTCCTTGGCGTAGTAGCGTCTGACGGTCCCGTCGCGCCGCACGATGACCGTTCCTCCGGTCTCCCGCAAGCCGCCCGCCCGCGCGAGGATCTGCGCCAGAGTCGTCGGCCGGTCGAGCGTGTAGACCCCGGGCGCCCCCACCTGACCCTGGACGCTCGCCTCCGTGCCGAAGCCGGTGATTTCGACCAGCACGTGCGGGTCCGTGACGATCTGCCGCTGCGCGAGTCGTCGTTCGATGGCGTGCGCCAGCTGATCTTCCGTGAGCCCGGCCGCCCTGATCCGGCCGACGTAGGGAAAATTCACCGTGCCGTCGCTTTCGACCCGGGTCGTCGTATCCATGTCCGGTTGGCTCACGACCTTGATCGCGACCACGTCGGATTTCGACAGAACCCGGCCGCCCTGGGCGCTCGCAGCCAGGCTGGACAGCGCGGCGAGGGCCACGACGGCGAGGCGGATGATCCAGACCTCGATTTGGTTAACTCTGTTTCGCATCTTCCACGCTCCACTCTTGGAGTCTCAATACGGGCTGTAGCTCAAGGCAAGCAAAACCACGTCGGTGGGCGTCACCAGGTTCGCCTGCAGGGTCCTTGTGTGCGTATAGCTCAGATTCGCCGTCACGAATGGGGTCATGGCGTAGTTTATACTCGCGCTTGCGTTATAGGAGGTAGAATTCTGGGCAAACACCCCAAGGACCGGGTTGACGACCGAGCCACTGAGGGAGCCGCTCGAGCGCGAAGCTGCGACCGTCGCGCCAAGCAGCAGCTTGGGCGTGAGGCCGTAGGTTAGATTAAGATTGGCGCTCTCCGTCACCTGTATATTGGCGAGGATTGTCGTCGGGGGCGCGACGGTGCGCGCAACGGTCGCCGCGAGCTTGAGCTTCGGCGTCGCCGTCCAGGCCGCGTTGAGGGAGTAAATCGGGTGGAATGCGCTGGCGGGCTCCAGGCTGAACGACCCGTTGCGGACGCCTACGACGCCGGCCGTGGCCGTGAGCGCGAGATTCGGGCTCAAATTCTTCGTATAGGTCAGGTCGAGCTGGTTCTCGAGGATGTTGGACGCTAGGCCCGCGGTCTGCGCAAGGCTCGCTCGATCCGTGTAGTTTGTCCCGGTGACCGTGGCCAGCAGCTGCAGGCTGTTGGTGTCCGAGACGGTGTAGGTTATTCCCGCGGCGAGGAACACGCTCCGAAAATCGTTGAGTTTGTCCACCGGCGCGGAATTCGTCGAACTGTTCGCGCCGCTGTTCAGCACCAGGGCGTAATTGCCCGTTGCGCGGCACTCCCCCGTCTCGTCGAACGAAGTTGTCGTAGCAGTGTTCCTGACGTTGAATCCGACCTGCTGTCCGGGCTCAGACGGCGACGTGCGTTCCGACAAGATCAGTTTCCCGGAGCACTTGGAGCCGTAGGTCCAGTTGTCGCCTATGTCGAGCGAGTTCGTCAGGGAGTTCAGAGCGCCATCGGCGGCATATCGGTACGCGCCGAGCGAGCCGTCGAAGAAGAATTGCTGACCTTCCCAATACGCTTTCGTCGAGCCGCCAAAGTTCGAGATCGATTCCAGGCTGCCGAGCGGACGGCCGAAGCCGACCGTGCTGCCCGAACTGTTCAACGGCGTATTGAGAATATTGCTGTTGTACCCCGCTCTGTCCGAGAAGGTGAGTTGCACAGGAAGATCACTCCAATTCTCAGGCACGCGGGAAAATACCCCGTACATCGCCGGAGCGATCGTCCAAGCCGAGGGCGCGTCAGACCCAGAGAGGTCGTCGGCATGGACGGCGCTTGCGCCGCCAAGCAACAATGCCCCTCCGAGCGTCAGCACGGCGCTTCGTCTCATTTGTCGCGACTGCTCCGAAGCGCGCGCACGCTTTCACACTCCTCTTAGCGCAATGTGGGACGCCAAGCCTCGAGGCGAGGCAAGGCGCCTTCTGATCCGCTTGTTAGCCACCCCTCCCCGCGGCGCGCCCGCGCCAACCTCGAAGTTGCCCCGTAATCTGTGTAATAGCAAACGCCGGTACATCGAATTCTCGTCGGCGGCAGCCGGCGAGGCGCGTCCCGATTTCCGAAATACCCCGCCCGCAAAGCCAACTCCTTCGACAAAAGCATTAATGACGCGCCCGCCGAGGACGACTCACCCTTACCCAAGTTCGGGGCGAAGCGACAGGAGACAAAAGACACAGCGTATGGAAAAAGCAGAGCAGCGTTGCCCTGGACAGGCGCCTTTCTGTCGTCTTCGCTAGCTAGAGCGAGATCGATTCAGATCCGCGCCGCATTGGTGAAGCCGTTGCGGACGGCCCCGCCGCATTGACTGGCGAGCAGAGCCGCAGAGCCTCGATCGCTGGCCCGGGCGAAAGCCCCACTTCGCTGGACTCAAATGACGAGGCCCCCATCCACGCCGATCACCTGCCCGGTCACATATGTCGAGAGATCCGAGGCGAGAAAAAGAATTGCTTTGGCGACATCGTCCACGGTCCCGACGCGGCCCATCCCGATCCGGGACTCCAGCGCCCGCCGCTTGTCGTCGGGCAGGGCTTTCGTCATCGCCGTGTCGATCAGCCCTGGAGCAACGGCGTTGACTCGAATGTTCGACGGCGCGAGTTCCTTTGCCGCCGACAAAGTAGCCCCGATGACCGCCGATTTCGACGCGCCGTAAACGAACTGACCGACGTTGCCTCTCCGACCGATAATGGACGCCAGGTTCACGATCGAGCCGCTCTTGCGCCGTGACATGATCCGGGCGGCGAACTGGGTCAGCCTCATAAGCCCGATGACGTTAACATCGAAGACTTCCCGGAGTTCGTCGTCGGGGATCATGCCGATCAGGCTGTCTCTGAGGATTCCCGCGTTGTTGACGAGGATATCGAGACGCTTGTGACGCGCCATCACATGTTGCATTATGGCAGAGGTCGTGGATGCCTCCGAGACGGAACCATAAACGACGGAGGTCCGATTCGGGTGGATGTCGGCGAGTTCGGCGAAGGCTTTGACCGACGGCTCGGATTCTGAACTCGAATTCAGCACCACAAAGCACCCCGCTTCGAGCAACGTCCGCGCCGCAGCGTTTCCGATGCCCCGCGACGCGCCCGTTATCACCGCCACCCGGTCGTTGAGTTCAATCCCGATCATTGGACAAACGCTCGCCGCCTGCGGGTTGAACTTGCGGCGGAATCAACTGGCCGGTCTGCCGCGGTTCCCGCAAAATGATTCCCCATCGCCCTGTCTCGATGCCTTTTTCCATTATGCGAGCCGGATTGCCGGCGACAAGGCAATTGGGGGGAACATCCTTGATGACGACGCTTGCGACGGCGACAACGGAATTATCTCCTATCGTGACCCCTGGCATGATTATGGCGTACGCGCCGATCTGGCACTGGCGGCCAATGCGCGTTTCCAAACTCAATGCTCGCGGGTAATCATGGGTTAAGATGCAAGCCCGAAAATTTACGGCAGTGCTATCGCCAACGTAAACCCCACCCGGATGGGTCTTGTCGAGCTTCGCGGAGAGAGAGATGTTGCAATCAACCCCGATGTGCATACCCCATACCTTGTTAAGGTAGTAACGCCTGATGGTCATTGCCAGCGGACGCAGGCCGGTGCGCACTGCAGGCATCAGGCCCCTGGTCCGAAGACGAAACAAAAAAAGCGAGCCGTGCGAGTCCATCCGGCGGTCCTTCAGAAATTCGTCAGCCATAAACGTAGTCGCCACCGGCTTATGGGCTAAAGACGCCCGGAACGCCACAGCAAACATGCTGTTACTGCAGAGTCTATTTAATCCACCGCGAAGCTCCTCCGGCAGGCGAAGCCATCGGCTACACTATGAGCTGAAAACGCGTAACCGTTCCATTCTCAGTGCTCGTGTGCGACCCTGCCAAAGGATTGTTGTCAAAGTGAGACTCAACAAGTAGGAGATTGATCCTGGAGGCGAGTTCGGGAGTCAAATGCTCGACCAATGCTTGCTCCATCGTCTCAACATCGATCTTGAGAACGTCAATCTTGCCATGCCGGGCCAAGATCTCCGCCAGGATTGTATTCGAGTCACGGGATGCGACACTCAAATATTTTCCCGTCTTCTGATTGATGCCGCCGTACCGACCGGTTTCCTCAATTCCGAAACTCACCCTTCCGTCCTCGAGGCCGACTGCAACGTCTTCGAGATGATACCGACCCTCGAAGGGCCGCAAATTCTTACGGAGCCGTTCGATATTGCTTGGCACGGGCTCAAACAAATAGGCGTAGGAGCCTTCGTGCCGGGATAGAAAGTAAGCAGCCGAAATACCAATATTCGATCCATAATCAACGATAACATTTGCCGGCGCTTCCAGCCGGTAATCCTCCACGAGAAAGATCTCGTGGATCGTACGGGCGTCGTGCCAGCTATAAACCTCCAACGAGACTTGCCCCGTGGGCGTTCGGAGAGGAATCGAGGTCGGGTAGTTGCCAGAAGCAGCCGCGTATCGCCGGAGGAAATCTAGTGGTCGGCCGCAAATGCCGACGGCTGCTATTGCGCCGCGGTATTGGCGGGGACGAAAGGGAGCGCTCAGCCACTTTGTGAAATTACGTTCCCGGTTCAACGCCTTGCTGTCGACAGTCGTGGAATCGGACACGCGCGGCCTCGCTTCAGCACTCCAAGGGGGGTTATGCAATTGATACTGCGTGTCAAATGTATGACCGCCTCTTTCCTGAGTTGGCTGGAGCCCGCGGAGAACAATGTAGCGATGATCCCCAAGCTCGGCCAACGCCGACGACGATGCCGCACAAAGAGCATCACCGCGTGCGCGGTCGCCGTCGCATCGTCGAAACTCGTCGGGCGCGATGCTGAGCACGAACTGATGCACGGCGAGGTCCGTCGTCATTTTAACAATACCGTAAGGGCGCCGCTAGGGCCGCGGCGAATCCCTGCTCGCGGAAGTCGAGAAACGGCGCTCTCCGCGACCTGCAATCACAGTCAGTCGCTGCGGCTTCGTGATGATGAATCTTATGGCGCCGCACGATCCCTCTCAAGGCTTTCGCATTGCGGCTCGGGAATGGATTCTGCCCAAAGGCCGGCGTTTTGATCGCCAGCTTCGCAGCGAAAGGGGCAGCCCGCGCCGTGCCCGCGCCGCCGTGGCCGTTGACTTCGGAAAGGCCATCCGATACCGGTGGCTCGGGTTTTGGCGCTCTTTTTTTCTTTTCGGCCAAAGCCTCGAATACGCGGCGCGCGCGCTTACTGGTCCGAAGGGCTAAGGATTTAGGGCGGCGAGGGTCGCCTAGCCCAAAAGCTGATCGTATAAGGGCTTTTCCTGAAACGGCCGAAGAGTCGCATGCGGCTAGCGGGCGCCTTGATGGAAGTCCGACAAGATGGTTAGCGCTTGGGGAAACGTCCTGGAGCTTCGTCAACGAATGGTGGTGGCCCAGTGTCGCAAGCTGTCGGCGAGGTCAAGAGTGCGCCCCATGTCGTCGTCGCCATTGTCGCGACAGACGAAGTAAAGAATATTTTGGGCTGTTTGAGTTGTCTCGCCGAGTCGACCTATCGAGAATTCAGCGTTGTAATCTGTGAGAATGCTGGCCCTGAAGCTTTTGCTCGCGACGTCCGCGAAGCAGAGGAAAAACTGGACGTGTCCGAGGCTCCCGAGACGGAAGGCTTTTCATTCAAGCGAGCCGACTGCCGCCGCTTTCACTTTTGCTACGACAAACGCTTGGTCACGATTCTAGGGGCCCCTGAGAACCGCGGCTATAGCGGGGGGGTCAATGCCTGCATCGCCGTCGCGGGGGCCGGTTGGGACTTCGTTTGGGTGCTGAATCCGGACACGTTTCCCGAAGCGGACGCACTGGGAGCGTTGGTCCGACGACAGGCTGCCGCCGGGTATGGAATTGTCGGGAGCAGGTTGGTCTTCGTGTCCAGCGGACGCGTTCAACTTTGGGGAGGGCTGAAATATTGGTCCTTACTCGGCCGATGCCGATCACTTGGGTTTAATCAGCCCTTAGAGGCAACGCCGAACGTGGAGGAAGTTGAGGCCCAACTCGACATTATCTCCGGCGCTTCGATGCTGGTGTCCAAGGATTACATTGAATCGGTCGGCGTAATGGATGAGGACTTTTTTGTCTACTATGAGGATGTCGAGTGGTCTCTGCGCCGGGGGCGGTTCCGGTTGGGATACGCTCACGATTCGGTCGTTCGGCATCTTGCCGGGGCCACATCGGGCTCAGGCGGCCCAAGACCGAAACGATCGAAATTCAGCGTCTATCTCGGCGAAAGAAACCGCGTGATGATCGCCAGGAAAAGGTTCTCCTCGGCGTGGCCGTTATTTACGCTTTTCGCGATGCTGCAAACGACTGAACATCTCGTGCGATTCCGCTCTTGGCGATCCTTCAAGATCGCCATCGCTGGCTGGTGGGCCGGAATAAGGGGTGAGACAGGAATGCCCAGATTCATGAGAGGTTCTGAAGGACCCGCCGTCAAAGCCTTTCTCAGACGGTCCGATTAGGCGATGTTGCGCTTTCGGGTGGCCTACAAAGATCGGGGGTCCGAGATCGGTTACCTTAAGCCTGAATCCATGATGCATCAAGATACAGTAGACTTTGACGTGTCGTGCGGCCGGTATGAAAGGAACCCGTCGCAAGCGAGCTCGCTTGACATCTAAATAACAATTGTATTTTTCTCCGCGAAGAATGTCAGCCAGCAGAGGATTGACGATGAAAATATTTATAACCGGTGTCGCGGGCTTTCTCGGAAGTCATCTGGCAGACGCCATGATTGCAGATGGACATCAAGTTGTTGGTGTCGACAACTTAATCGGGGGAGAACTCGACAACGTTCCATCAAAGGTGAATTTCCATCAGTTTGATTGCAATGATTTCAACCATATCCAGAAAATATCGCGAGGCTGTGACGTCTATTATCATTGCGCGGCGACGGCCTACGAAGGCCTGTCGGTGTTTTCGCCCCATCTTGTCACGCAAAACATCGTCGGAGCTTCGGTTTCGGTTTTCTCGGCGGCGGTCGCCAACGGTGCGAAGCGTATCGTGTTTTGCTCGTCCATGGCGCGTTACGGGGAACTGAAGCCGCCGTTTACCGAAGACCAGTCGCCAAAACCGCAAGATCCTTATGGCATTGGCAAGCTTGCCGCCGAGGAAATGCTTCGGAACCTCTGCACAACTCATGGCGTGGAACATGCCATAGCCGTCCCGCACAATATCATCGGACCAAGACAAAAATGGGACGATCCCTTCAGAAACGTCGCGTCGATCATGATCAATTTGATGTTGCAGGGCAGACAACCGATAATCTATGGCACAGGCAAACAGAAAAGGTGTTTTTCATTCATCGACGACTGCTTGTATTGCCTAAAGGAGATGGCTTTTCGCCCGAATGTTGTTGGCGAAATCATAAATATTGGACCAGACGAGGAAACGATCACGATTATTGAACTTGCTGAACGAATCGCCAACCAGCTTCAGTTCAACCTCAATCCAATTTACATGCCTGGGCGGCCGCAGGAAGTGGAACACGCCTCGTGTTCGTCAGACAAAGCTAGAAAGCTCTTGCAGTACAAGACGTCGGTTGACCTCGACACCGGCCTTGCCCGGATGATCGAGGCAATCCGAAAACGCGGAGTTCGAGATTTCAAATATCATCTCGATCTTGAAATTATTAACGAAAAGACACCCCGCACCTGGAGAGATCGCCTATTTTGACTGCTCTTGGCCGCCGAATCTCGCAACGACCGAATGGGACGATTTCCGGGCGCCCGATCTCGCTCGCGTCATCAGGGCGGCGCTCGCCAAGCCGATTAATTTGGACATCCGCAACATCTATTCGGCCCGGACAATGAAGGCGTTGGGCTTCCGGGACATCTGCGTCGGCCGCGGCGGCGAAGGCTGAGTGTCTTTCATGGCTCCCAGCCAGCTCTGCTCCCACTGGAGAAGAAATACGACTTGGCGTGTGACGCAAAGAACGTTCGGCGCCGATAAGATGTTCAAGCGATCGCCAGCTTGTGTCATTATCGTCGAGAACTTGCCGGTTCCGTTCGATCGCCGGGTCTGGCAAGAAGCGCAGGCGCTGAGTCGGGCCGGATGGCGCGTCTCGGTGATTTGTCCATCAAATGCCTCCTATCCAACGCCCTTCGAAGTCATCGACGACATCGCCATCTATCGTCATCGCCTGCCACCAGAAGGACGCGGCGCGACGGCATATTTCCGCGAGTACTGTGCCGCGCTGTTCCATGAATTGCGTCTTCTTATCAAAATTCACCGGGAGCGCGGGTTCTCCATCATTCAAGCCTGCAATCCGCCGGACCTGATCTTCATAATCGCCGCGCCGTTCAAATTGATGGGCAAGCGCTTCATCTACGACCAGCACGACCCCGGGCCCGAATTGTTCGTCGCCAAGTACAAAAAGAAGGGCTTTCTCTACCATGCGCTACTGTTCTTCGAACGATGCTCTTACGCGATGGCGGACTTCGTCATCACCGCGAACGCGACGTTCAAGGATCTCGCGGTCAGCCGCGGGCATATCGATCCGATACGCGTCGAGGCCGTCTACAGCGTGCCCGATCGCAGGCGCATCCACAGAGTCGAAGCAGAGCCCGGGCTTCGCGACGGCCGATCCTTCGTCATCGGCTATGTCGGGATCATCAACGAGCAGGACGGCGTCGATCATTTGGTCCGTGCGGCAGACGAACTCATCCGGAAGGGCTTTCGCGACTTTCGGGCGGTGGTCGTCGGGGATGGTCCGGCGCTGGCGCAGGTTCGCGAACTCTCAAAGTCGCTCAACCTCGACGACTTCATCGTGTTCACCGGCTATCTGAGCGGCCGCGCGCTGCTCGCACATCTCAGCGCTTTCGACATCGGCGTCATTCCCGACCCGTACAACGAAGCGAATGACGTCATGAGCATGAACAAGGTATTCGAGTATTGCGCGCTAGGCATCCCGACCGCCTCTTACCCTCTGAAGGAAACGATGCGGCTGCTGGGCGACGCCGGCGTCGTTGCTCCGACGCTCGATCCAGCGGGCCTAGCCGAGGCTTGCCTCAGTCTGATGCAGGACGAGTCCCTTCGAATTCGCTGCGCTAAGGAGGCCGCAAGGCTATCCGCAGATACTTTCGATTGGGACCATGAGGCCGAGAAGTACGTCCAAGCGTACGAACGGACGCTCGGGACCCTTAAGCGAGGAAAGAGCCGGGCTTGACCTTACATGCTGTGGAAGCGTGTTTTCCGGCCCGGCCACATTGTCACGCACAGGTTGGGCGAGCCATACCCCACACATCCAGACTCATCCAGACCGAACGGGGTTGCTCCAGTCACTACGTTCGCGCAAAACGGGACACATTGAGCGGCGCTCCGCCGCCGGGGAGATAGAAGGGTCGGATGACAAAGATTCAGCCGGTGATAATGTGCGGCGGCTCGGGCACGCGCGTCTGGCCAGAATCGCGCGAGAGCCTGCCCAAGCAGTTCATTCCGCTGATCGGCGACCGGTCGACCTTCCAGTCGATCGTCAGCTTGGTTGGTGATCGGGCGATATTCGAGCCGCCGGTTGTCATCACCAATTTCGACTACCGCTTCCGCGTCGCCGAGCAGCTGAAGGAGATCGGCGCCGAGGCGACGATCCTGCTCGAGCCGGAACGTCGCGATAGCGCTGCCGCCGTCGGCGCGGCTGCCGCCTGGGCGGCGGCGCGCGATCCCAAGACGGTGGTCGCGGTGTTGGCGGCCGACCACGTGTTCAAGGACGGCGCGAAGTTCGCAAAGCTGTGCGCACAAGCCGGCTTTGCGGCCGAGGCCGGCGAGATCGTCACTTTCGGCGTGACGCCGGACCATCCGGCGACCGGCTACGGCTACATCCATCCCGGCGAGCCGCTGGCGGTCGATCCCCAGGTGCGGCGGGTCGAGCGTTTCGTCGAGAAGCCGGACGAGGAGCTGGCGAAGGCCTTCATCAAGCAGGGCTATTTGTGGAACTCGGGCAATTTCGTGTTTCGCGCCGACGTGATGCTGGAGGAACTCGCGCGCTTCGAGCCGGAGATCGCCCGGGCGACGAGCGACGCCGTCGCGCGGGCGAAGATCGATCTCGGTTTCGTCGTTCTCGACAAGGAGTTCTTCGTCAAGGCGCCGAAGACGTCGATCGATTTTGCGGTGATGGAGCGAACCCATCGGGCTGCGGCGCTCGCCGCCGCTGACGTCGGGTGGTCGGACGTGGGACAATGGTCGACCGTCTGGCGTCTGAGCCCTCGGGACGCGCAGGGGAACAGCCTGCGCGGCCGGGCGGTGGCCATCAACTCGTCTAACGTGCTCGTGCGTTCGGACGACCGTCTGGTGGCCGTCGTCGGCCTCGACAACCTGGTCGTGGTCGCCACTGACGACGCGGTGCTGGTCGCCGACCAGTCGCAAAGCGACAAGGTCAAGCAACTCGTCGAAAGGCTGAAGGCCGAGCGCCATCCGGAGGCGACCCAGCATCGGCGGATGTACCGGCCGTGGGGTTATTACCAGAGCATTGACCAGGGCGCGCGCTACCAGGTCAAGCGCATCGTGGTGCGGCCGGGTGGGCGGTTATCGCTGCAGAAGCACTATCACCGCGCCGAACATTGGATCGTGGTCAAGGGGGCGGCGGAAGTGACCCTGAACGGCGCGGTGCAGCTCCTGCACGAGAACGAATCCATCTATCTGCCGATCGGCGCCGACCACCGTCTCGTCAATCCGGGCAAGATCGACCTTGAGCTGATCGAGGTGCAGACCGGCAGCTATCTCGGCGAGGACGATATAATCCGAATAGAAGATGTATATAATCGGGTCTGACTGCCCGCGATTCCCGCGATTCCTTCTTCCCGAGGCGCCGAAACGCCGCGGTCCCCAGTTGGCTGGCGGCAAGTCTATGCCAAGTCGCTACACGGTAAGCGCTTGCGGTTTCCCGTTATTGCTGGATAACAACAGCCAAAACCCGCCTGTCCATCGGCGAGAGGGGTTGGCGGCGAAGCGTTCATCGCGGCGTTTTCACAGACAGCGGGACAACAGTGCGTAACAGGGTCCTAACGCCCTCTGTCCGGATCCCACGCCGTATCACACTCGGCCGGAGGCTGCGAAGGCGAACAATAGATCACATACAGCGTCTCGAGCATCCGGGTCGCGCCGGGGTCTGCGAGCGAGTAGAAAATCGTCTGCGATTCGCGGCGCGTCGAGACGAGTTCATCCCCCCTAAGTCGCGCGAGATGCTGCGATATCGCCGACATGCTGAGGCCGACGGCTTCGTGCAGCGCCGTCACCGTCCGCTCGCCCTTCAGGAGCTCGCAGAGGATCATCAGGCGGGGCCGGCTGGCCATTGCCTTCAGCAGCCTCTCCGCCTCCCCCGCCCTTAGTTGCAGATTAGCTAAATTCATAGTTGCTTATTTAGCACTAGCTCATATATGCGTCAAGCTCCTAGGTTGGATCTTGCCATGCTTCGAATCTTTTCCCTGTTTCTGGCGGTGTTCGCCGCCGACGCCGCCTTCGCCGAAGAGGGCTATGTCGTTCATTCGACCGACGTCGCCGACCGCAAGGCGGTTGTGGCGACCGTCGAACCGGCGCATCAGCTGGTCGCTCGGGCCCGCATCGGCGGCACGATCGTTTCGCTCGCGGTCAAGGAGGGCGATACGGTCGCCGCCGGGGCCCAGATCGCTCTGGTGGCCGACGAGAAGCTCGCGCTTCAGATGCAGGCGCTCGACGCGCGCATCGCTTCGCAGCAGTCCCAGCGCGATCAGGCCAAGTCCGATTACGATCGCGTCGCCGAGCTGGCGAAGCGAGGGGTCAGCACCCAGACCCAGCTCGACCAGGCCAAGACCAACCTCGACGTCGCCGAGCGCAATCTTGCCGCGATGCGCAGCGATCGCGACGTGGTTGCGCAGCAGGCGCACGAAGGCGCGGTCCTTTCGCCAGGCGCGGGCCGGGCGCTCACCGTACCCGTGTCCGCCGGACGCGTCGTCCTCCCGGGGGAGACGATCGCCACGCTGGCGGAGGATCAGTACATCCTGCGCCTCGAACTGCCCGAGCGGCACGCGCGCTTCCTGCGCGCCGGCGATACGGTGCGCATCGGTTCGCGCGGCCTCCAGGACGACGGCCAGGCCAACACGAGAGCAGGGCGGGTGCGGATCGTCTATCCGGAAATCCAGGGCGGCCGTGTCATCGCCGACGTCGAGGTCTCCGGCCTCGGCGACTATTTCGTCGGCGAGCGCACGCGCGTCTATGTCGACGCCGGCGCGCGCCACACGATCGTCGTTCCCGCGTCCTACGTCTACCGGCGCGCCGGAGTTAACTACGTGCGACTTGCCGGTGGCGACGAAGTGGTGGTGCAGCCCGGCGAGACGCGGGACGACGGCGGCGTCGAGGGCGTCGAGATCCTCGCGGGCTTGAACGACGGCGACAGGCTGGTTGCGCCATGAGGCTCGGTTTTTCCGGCGCCCTCACCCGGACCTTCATCCGTTCGCCCCTGACGCCTCTTCTGCTGTTGGCCGCGCTGGTCGCCGGCACGATCGCGGTCGCCTCGCTGCCGCGCGAGGAAGAGCCGCAGATCAGCGTGCCGATGGTCGACATCATCGTCGCGGCGAACGGCTACCTGGCGGACGAAGCCGTCGAACTCATCACCCGCCCGCTCGAGGACATCGTCAAGGGCATCGATGGGGTCGAACATGTCTATTCGCAGACCGAAGACGATCGCGTCGTGGTGACCGCGCGGTTCCTGGTCGGAACCGACAAGGACGTCGCGGTGCTGCGCGTGCATGAGAAGATCCGCGCCAATATCGCCAATATCCCCAAAGGCATTCCCGAGCCGCTGATTGCCGGGCGAGGCATCAACGACGTCGCGATCCTCGTGCTGACGCTGTCGGCGGAGGCCGACAAGGCGGGAGAATGGACCGGCAACGGCCTGCAGCAGGTCGCCGAAGAGCTTCAGCACGAACTGACCAAGGTCGACGGCGTCGGCTCGACCTATATCGTCGGCGGCGCGCCGAGCGAGATCCGGGTCGAGCCCGACCCGGAGCGGCTCGCCCTTTACGGCGTGACGCTCAGCCAGCTGACCGACAAGCTCGCCAACGCCAATCGCTCGTTTCTCGCCGGCGCGTTCCGCGACAACAACAAGTCGATCCCTGTGGTTGCAGGGCAGACCTTGCAGGGCGTTCCCGACATCGGCCTTCTGCTGCTCACCTCGCGCGATGGCCGGCCCGTTTATGTCAAGGACGTCGCCGACGTCGTCGTCGGCTCGGCCGAGGTCGATCAGCGCGTCTGGACCATGACGCGCAGCGCTGCGGGCGCTCTCCAGCGACGGCCCGCCGTCAGCCTCGCCGTCGCTAAACGCAAAGGCGAGAACGCGGTTGTCGTCGCAGACCAGGTGATGAAGCGGCTGGAGACGATAAAGGGCCGCATCGTGCCGGCCGGCCTCGAGGTCGCGGCGACGCGCAACTACGGCGAAACCGCCAACGAGAAGGCCAACGAGCTTCTGTTCCATCTCGCTCTCGCGACCGTCTCGATCGTCATCCTGATCACGGCGGCGATCGGCTGGCGGGAGGGCGTGGTCGTTCTCATCGTCATCCCGACGACGATCCTGCTCACCCTCTTCGCCTCGTGGATGATGGGCTACACCATCAATCGGGTGAGCCTGTTCGCGCTCATCTTCTCGATCGGCATTCTCGTCGACGACGCGATCGTCATCGTCGAGAACATCGTCCGGCGTTGGTCCGCGCGCGGCGAGCGCGGCCTCGTCGAGACTGCGGTCGAAGCGGTCGCCGAGGTCGGCAACCCGACCATCGTCGCCACGCTCGCCATCGTCGCGGCGCTGCTGCCGATGATGTTCGTCAGCGGCCTGATGGGCCCGTATATGAGCCCGATCCCGGCCAACGCCTCGATCGCGATGCTGTTCTCGTTCTTCGTCGCGGTGACGGTGACGCCATGGCTCCTTATGCGCCTCGCCGGTCGCCGCTTCGAAACCGCGCCTCACCGAGCAGAACACGGCCACGACGTCGGTGCGATGGGTCGCTTCTACGTCCGCATCGCCAAGCCGCTCCTCCGGGGCCGCGCGCGCTCGAAAATCTTCCTGATCTCGGTCGGCCTCGCCACCGTCGCGGTCTGCGTGCTGTTCGCGACGAGGGACGTCGTGGTCAAGCTGCTGCCGTTCGACAACAAGTCCGAGATCCAGGTCATCGTCGACCTGCCGAGGGGCTCGTCGCTGGAGGAGACGGACCGGGTGCTCAAGGCCGCCGCGGACAGGCTGAAGGATCTGCCCGAGCTGACTTCCATTCAGGCTTATGCGGGGACAGCCGCGCCCTTCAACTTCAACGGGCTGGTGCGCCATTATTATCTGCGCTCCGAGCCGCAGATGGGCGACCTCTCGGTCGATCTGAAGCCGAAGGGCGAGCGCGCTCGCGTCAGTCACGTGATCGCCCTCGACATTCGCAAGCGGCTTGCGGATGTTCCGCTGCCGTCGCATGGTTCGATCAAGGTCGTCGAAGTCCCGCCCGGTCCGCCGGTGCTGTCGACGCTTCTGGCTGAGGTCTACGGGCCCGACGCGGCGACCCGCCGGGAGCTCGCTGCCAAAGTCCGCAAAGCGTTCGAGTCCGTCGACTTCGTCGTCGACGTCGACGACAGCTTCGGGGTTCCCGCCGAGCGCGAGCGATTCTCGATCAATCAGGAAGCGCTCGAGTTCCATGGCGTCCAGGAGCAGGCGGTATACGACACCATCGCCGCGCTCGTCGGCGGGACGGAGGTCGGCTATTCCCAGCGGGGCAGCGGCCTGAAGCCAATCGCCATCAACGTCGCGCTGCCGCGCAGCGGGTTGACGCTCGGCGAGCGGGTGCTGTCGACGCCGCTTCCGGCCGGAGGAACCGCGCGCCAAGGGGCCAATGTGGAATTGGGTGACGTGGTCACGCTGAAGCGGGAAACCTCGTCATTCCCGATCTTCCGCCACAATGGCCGATTCGCCGAGATGGTGACCGGCGAATTGGCCGGGCGCTTCGAGGCGCCGATCTACGGCATGCTCGCAGTCGACGAAAAGATCGCCAGCATGGACTGGGGCGCGGCTGGCAAGCCGCAGATCACGTTCCACGGACAGCCGCTCGACGAGTCGAAGCCCACGCTGCTTTGGGACGGCGAGTGGGAGGTGACTTATGTCACCTTCCGCGACATGGGCGCGGCCTTCGCCGTGGCGATCCTGGCGATCTACCTGTTGGTTGTCGCGCAGTTCGGGTCGTTCCTACTGCCGCTCGTCGTCTTGACCCCGGTTCCTCTGACGCTGATCGGAATCGTGCTGGGCCATTGGGCGCTGGGCGCGCCGTTCACAGCGACGTCGATGATCGGCTTCATCGCGCTTGCCGGCATCATCGTGCGCAACTCGATCCTTCTCGTCGACTTCATCCAGAGCCGTCGCGCGCAGGCAATCCCGCTGCGTCAGGCGCTGATCGAGGCCGGGGCGACCCGGTTCAAGCCGATTTTCCTGACCGCGGCGGCGGCGATGATCGGGGCGGCGTTCATCCTGACCGATCCGATCTTCCAGGGGCTGGCGATCTCGCTCGTGTTCGGGCTGGCGTCGTCCACTGCGCTGACGCTGCTCGTCATCCCGGCGATCTACGTCTGGCTGCGAGACGATGAGCGGCCGAAGAAGGCGCCAGCCTGACGCGAATTGCACGTGGTCCGCTCGTGACCGGAAAAGAGTGGGCCGAGACCGCAAGACCTCATTTGGCCGGTTGCAAGGTCGGCTACGATCTCGACCTCCAGCGGGCGTCATTCGAGAAATGGCGCCTGCTGTACGAATGGACCCGACGCCACGCCTACCGGGACAGGTCCCTCGCGCGGCGCTCGGACCTCTGGCGCGAGGCGCTTGAACGGTTCCGCGCCTTGCGCGATCCGGAGCTGATCGACTCGCTCGCCTTGCAGATCGAGGTCGCCGCCAACCTCGAGAAGGGCGTGCAGGACATGCGTCCGCGCGATCCGGGTCCGACATGGATCGTTACGCTCGAATACGTAGCCAACCGCAAGCGCAAGGCGCTCGCGGTCTTGCACTGGGCGGAGGCTGCGAACAGGGACGGCTGCTACACGGTCGATTCTGATTGGCATGCCGTGAGCGCCGCAATTTTGGGCGGCGAGCCGGCGATAGCCGAGCGCGGCGAGGGCGGCCATGAAGGCGTTCCATTCAATGGCGAGAGCGGCTGAGGCCGGCGCTGCTCGCTTGTATCCGCCGTCGCGGTTCACTACTTTTGGTTCGAGAACCCGAGCGTGAGCGTTTGCGAAAATCCGGACCATTGAATAAGGCCGCGGCGGTGGCGGACCAGGGCCAGGCGCGCGTCCTGCCGTCGCGCGAGGAGCTAATTGCTTTCATCCGCGGCGAGGCGGCTCCCAACGGGGAGATACCGCCAGCCCGCGTGACCAAGCGCGACGTCGCCAGGGCGTTTGGCGTTAAGGGCGCGGCCAGGTCGGATCTGAAACTACTGATCAAGGACCTGGAAAACGAGGGTGCGATCGCGCGCGGCCGCAAGGCGCTTCAGATCCAGGGCCGGCTGCCCACAATTGTCGTCGCCGACGTCGCCGAGCGCGATCGCGACGGCGAACTCATCGCAAGCCCCGCAGAATGGGACGGAGATGGCCCTCCGCCACGGATTCTCGTTCGGAGGGCGCGCGCCAAGCGCGACAACGCGCGCTCGCCGGGGCTCGGCGCGCGGGTGCTGATGCGGGTCGAGTTCAACCCCGACGCAATGGGCAAAGAGCCCGCCTACTCAGGCCGGGTCATCAAGATTCTCGATAAGCTCAAGCCGCGGGTTTTCGCCGTTTTCCGCAGGGCTGAGGACGGCTCCGGCCGTGCGCTTCCGGTCGAAAAACGCGCCGCCGCCCGCGAATACGTCATCCCGGCGGCGTTCGCGGGCGAAGCCGAGGACGGCGACCTCGTCGCCGTCGAGCTTTTGCGCCAAGCGCGCTTTGGGCTCCCGAGCGCGCGGATCGTCGAGTCGCTGGGATCGGTGAAGTCCGAGCGCGCGGTGAGCCTCATCGCGCTCGCGACCCACCACATCCCGCATGTTTTTTCGGCCGCCGCGCTCAAGGAAGCCGAGTTGGCCCGCCCCGCCCGCCTCGCCCCGCCGCGCGAGGACTGGCGGTCTCTGCCGCTCGTCACCATCGACCCGCCCGACGCCAAGGACCACGACGACGCGGTGCACGCAGCGCCCGATCCCGACCCCGACAACCCCGGCGGCTTCATCGTCACGGTCGCGATCGCCGACGTCGCGGCTTATGTGCGCCCCGGCTCGGCGCTCGACCGTGAGGCGCTAGAGCGTGGAAACTCGGTTTATTTTCCCGACCGGGTCGTGCCGATGTTGCCCGAACGCATCTCGAACGACCTCTGCTCGCTCAGGCCGCTCGAAGACCGGCCGGCGCTCGCGGTGCGAATGGTGCTCGGGGCGGACGGCCGCAAGCGCGCGCATGCCTTCCACCGGATCATGATGCGCTCGGCGGCGAGGCTCTCCTATGAACAGGCGCAAGCCGCCATCGAGGGGAGGCCGGACGAAACGACGGCGGCGCTCCTCGACAGCGTATTGAAGCCGCTCTACGCCGCTCATGCGGTGATCAAGATCGAGCGCGTCCGGCGCGATCCACTCGATCTCGACCTGCCCGAGCGCAAGCTGATCCTCGACAAGAACGGGCGTCTGGCGGGCGTCCGGTGGCCTGAGCGCCTCGAGGCGCATCGGCTGATCGAAGAATTCATGATTCTCGCCAATGTCGCCGCCGCGGAGACGCTCGAGGCGCGGCATTCGCCGCTGCTTTACCGCGCCCATGACGCGCCCAGCGTCGAAAAGCTCAACGACCTCGTCGAGTTCCTGCGCACGATCGGAGTGAAGCTGGCGAAGGGCGACCGTGTCCGCCCGTCGCACTTCAATGGGGTTCTGAGCCGGGTGCGCGGCCATGCGGTCGGGGCGCTGGTCAACGAGGTGGTGTTGCGCGCCCAGGCGCAGGCCGAGTACAGCCACGAGAACTACGGCCATTTTGGCCTGAATTTGCGCCGCTACGCGCATTTCACCTCGCCCATCCGCCGCTACGCAGACCTCATCGTCCACCGGGCGCTGATCCGCGCGCTCAATCTCGGCGAGGGCGGCCTCAACGACATGCGGGGCGGGGAACTCGCACAGATCGCCGAGCATATTTCTGCGGCGGAGCGGCGCGCGATGGCGGCAGAACGAGAGACTGTCGACCGGCTGGTGGCCGCTCATCTCGCCGATCGAATCGGGGCGATGTTTGAAGCCCGCATCGCCGGCGTCACGAGAGTGGGCCTGTTCGTGAAACTGAATGAGACCGGGGCGGACGGATTCGTTCCCGCCGGAACATTGGGCGACGACTATTTCCGTTACGAGGAGGCGACGCGGTCGCTCGTCGGGACGCGCAGCGGTTTGACCTACCGGCTTGGCGACCCCGTCCGGGTCCGCCTCGTCGAAGCGGCGCCTTTCGCCGGCGCGCTGAGATTCGAGATCGTGTCGGGAGATTCCGGCGCGAGGGTCGCAACTCGCGCACGGTCTGGTCGGACCGAGATGCGGCCGCGCACTCCGAGCCGCAAGGCCGCGCGCCGATGAACGACATGTCGGGATTCCGCGCCTGGCGCGCGCCCAGGCGCGATCGGCCTCTCGGCGAAGCGATCCGGCGGGGGCTCGTGGGACGCTGTCCGGCATGCGGCCGGGGTCGCCTGTTTCGCAGCTACCTCAAGCTCCACCAGACCTGCAAGGTGTGTGGCGAGGATCTGAGCCATGCGCGCGCGGACGACGCGCCCGCCTATCTGACGATGCTCGTCGTTTGCCACGTCGTCGGCGGCGGCGTCCTCTTCTCCGATACCGTCTGGCCGCACATGCCGCTGATGCTGATGGCGCTGTTCTGGCTGACGGTGACGATGGTCGCGAGCCTCCTCATCTTGCCTCGGATGAAGGGGGCGGTCGTCGGCCAGCAATGGGCGCTCTGCATGCATGGCTTCGGAGGCGATACGACGTGAGGGAGGGGGAATATCCGCGGCGGGCGCTGCGCCCGCGCGATGCGGCGACCCTGATCATCGTGGACCGCTCGGACGGCGAGACCAGGGTTTTGATGGGCAAGCGGCACCAGGATCACAAGTTCATGCCGGGCAAATATGTCTTTCCCGGCGGGCGGGTCGAACGGGGTGATTGGCGGATGTTCGCTGCCGGCCACCTCGATCCCGATGTCGAGGCGAAGCTCAAAGCCCGCGTCTCCCGACCCTCGCCGGGCTTCGCCCGCGCAATCGTCCTCGCAGCGATCCGCGAGACCTTCGAGGAGACCGGCCTTGCGATCGGCGTCCAAGACTTGGGCGCGCCGCCACGCCCGGCCCCGGCGGAAGCCTGGGCCAGGTTCGCCGCGACGGGCGTCTATCCGGCCCTCGACGGTATCGACTTTCTCGCCCGGGCGATTACCCCGCCGGGGCGGCCGAAGCGCTTCGACTCGCGCTTTCTGGTCGTCGACGCGAGCGCGGTGGCCAAGCGCGTCGAGGGCGCAATCCACCCGGACGCGGAGCTGATCGATCTCGTCTGGGCGCCGCTCGACAAGGCGCGCGAGCTCGATCTGCCCCTTATTACCCATCTCGCGCTCGATGATCTCGTGGAGGCGCTGAAGGGCGGCCTCGACCGGCGCAGGCCGCGGCCTTTCTATCGGGAGTTGCGCGGCAAGAGGCTGCGCGAGGAGCTGTAGCCCCGCTCCCGGCGCGCATGGTATGGGCTTTCTCTTCGCCAAGTCGAAATCCGCTATTCCGTCGAATTTATCCGCTGTTCCGCCGGCAGCGGCGTTTTCAGGCAACTCCTTCAGTTTGCGATGCTTTTGGCGGTTAAAGGCTGCGGACACAGCCAGTTTGACGCAATCCGCTGTTTCTACCGCTGTTGCCAGCGGATCCGTCCGGTTAGAGCAATGGCTAACGCCGCGCAGGACTACCGGGCGACGGAAAACTCCGCCGGGCGCGTTCGGCGCGCCAGCGCGTCGAGCACCGCGTTGATCATGCCGCATTCCTCCGCGCCGTAGAAGGCCGCGGCGATGTCGACATATTCCGTCACGACAACCCGCGCCGGGACGTCCGGGCGGCTGCGCAATTCGTAATAGGCGGCGCGCAGGATCGCCCGCATGAGCGCCTCGATCCGTCGCAGCGGCCAGCCCTTGGCGAGAGCGTCGTCAATGCCCCGGTCGATCGGCGTCTGCTCGCGCAATACGCCCGACACCACGTCGCGGAAGAAGGCGAGTTCGGCCGGATTATAGGCGTCGCCCTCGATTTCCTGGCCGATCCAGTGCGCCTCGAATTCCGCGAGGATGTCGTTCAGCCCTTTTTCGGCGACCTCCATCTGGTAGAGGGCCTGCGAGGCCGCGAGGCGCGCAGCGGAGCGGAGATCGGATTTCTTCATTGAAAGCCAGTCCTGCGCTTGAGGAGCGCAAGTCCGATGGCAGCGCGCGCGGCGTCTCCCCCCTTGTCGCCGCGTCGCCGGTCGGCCCGCTCTTCAGCCTGCGCGATCGTATCGGTCGTGAGAATGCCGTTTCCGAGTGCGAGCTTACGCTGAACCGACATGTCCATCAGTGCGCGCGCCGATTCTCCCGCGACGATCTCGAAGTGGAACGTCTCACCCCGGATGACGCAGCCGAGCGCCACGGCGCCGTCGTAGGCTCTGCCTGCGATCTCGGCCGCGTCGAGTGCGATCGCCATGCCGGCGGGGATTTCGAGCGCCCCGTCGACGCTGACGACGTCGCAAGAGGCGCCGGCCGACTCGAGCGCCCGCTTCGCGCCTGCCAGCAGATCATCGCCGATCGCGTCGTAAAAGCGCGCCTCGACGACCAGGAAGCGCCCGCCTTCGATGCGAAGCGAGGGTCTGGCTGCGGCGCGGCGCGGCTCGGCCATGCTTGTCAATCTTTCCCGGTTTTGTCGGAATGCCGGATGTCCTTAATGGCAGGGGGCGCCAGAGGCAAGCCGGGATCAGTCGAAGCCGGATCGCCACCGTCCGTAGCGCCAAGGCCGCAACCACGTCGCCCCGCTTTGAATGGTCTCGGGCGGCGGATCGTAGCCGGAGCCGCCCCAAGGATGGCAGCGACAGACGCGCGCCGCGCCCATCCACGACCCTGCCCACAGGCCGTAACGCTGAATCGCCTCGTCGGCATAAGCCGAGCAGCTGGGCAGATAGCGACATTGTCGGCCGAGCACGCTCGACAGCGTCAGCTGGTAAAACCGGATCAAAACGTGCGCGGCGCGGCGCGGCGCGAAGGCGAGCGCGCTCATTGCGCCAACTCGTTCTCGGCGGGGGCAGGCCGCGCGGCGATCCGCCCGAGCGCGTCGGCCACCGCATCGAATGTCAGGAGCGTCGACGCATGGCGCGCCTTGTAGGCGCGCACCGGCTCGAGCACCGCGAATTCAGCCCATTTGCCTTCGGGCGGCGGACCGTCGGCCTTCAGCATTTTCGTCATCGTCTCACGCAGCGCGAAGAGTTCGTCAGCAGTCGCGCCGATCACGTGCCTCGCCATGAGCGAGGACGACGCCTGGCCGAGCGCGCAGGCTCTGACGTCGTGAGCGAAGTCGACGACGCGACCGTCCTTCACCACGATGTCCACCGTGACGGTCGAGCCGCAGAGGCGCGAATGCGCCTTGGCGGTGGCGTCCGGCGACGGCAAACGCCCGAGCCGCGGAATGTCGGCCGCCAACTCAAGCACACGCCGATTGTAGATTTCGTCGAGCATCCGATAGCCGAAAAGCTGGCGCATTCGCCCGCGTTCCCTATATAGGAGCGCCAAAAGCCGAAATCGAGCCTTCAAGAGAGGCCGGGGGACGAGAGCCTTTCGGCCGCAGTGTGACGTTTATGGACGAAATTGTGAAACTGAGGCCGGCCCTGGCGGCCGTCCCGTCCTCCCAGCCGCGCCGGCCGAACCGCGATGAGGCCGAGGCGGCCGTGCGCACGCTCATCGCCTGGGCCGGCGACGACCCCAACCGCGAGGGTCTCGTCGACACCCCGAGGCGAGTCGCCAGGGCCTACGAGGAGCTGTTCTCCGGCTATCGCGAGGACCCGGTTAAGCCGCTGAAGCGCGTGTTTCACGAGGTGTCGGGCTATCAGGATCTCGTTCTCGTGCGCGACATCGCTTTCGTTTCGCATTGCGAGCACCACATCGCGCCGTTCTTCGGCAAGGCGCATATCGGCTACTATCCGCGAGGCGCCGTAGTCGGCCTGTCGAAGCTCGCTCGGATCGTCGACGCGTTCGCCCGGCGTCTGCAGACGCAAGAGGCGCTGTCGGCCCAGATCATCCGGGCGATCGAGGAGTCGCTTGCCACGCGCGGGATCGCCGTGATGCTCGAGGCCGAGCACACGTGCATGGCGATGCGCGGGGTGCGGCAGCAGGGAGCCTCCACGGTTACGACCCAATTCAGCGGCGTCTTCCGGGACGATCCGAACGAACAGACGCGCTTCTTCAATATCTTGCGCGGCGCGGGAAGGCCATGAGCGGGAGCTTGGACCGCGAAGAGGGCCTCGCGTTCCAGCCGAAATTCGACGCGGATGGGCTCGCGACCTGCGTCGCGATCGACGCGAGGCGCGGCGATGTCCTGATGGTTGCGCATATGAACGCAGCTGCGCTCGAGGCGACGCTCAACAGCGGCGTCGTTCATTACTGGTCCCGCTCGCGCGGCGCTCTTTGGCGGAAGGGCGGCACGTCAGGCCAGACGCAGCGGCTGGTCGAGATGCGGGTGGATTGCGATCAGGACGCCTTTCTGGCTTTCGTCGATGTCGGCGGCGACGGCGGCGCCTGTCACACCGGCCGCCGCTCGTGTTTCTACCGCCGCGTCGAGACTGGGGCCTCCGGCCCCCGTCTCGCGTTTGTCGAACCGCAGCGCTCGAAGGGCTGACTTGGCTCGAATCCTTGGTGTCAACCGGCCCAACTCGCCTGGCCCCTCGAAACGCGCGACCACGCCAAACCGCCAGGAACCGCTGGACGGTTTACAGGAGAACCGGGCATGCAGCGTCGCAGCTTTGGGCGGCACGGGACAGTTTCGGCGGTCGGCTTCGGATGCATGAGCTTCGGCGGCTTCTACGGGCCGACCAGCGAGAGCGAGACGATGCGGGCGCTCGCGCGGGCGCTGGAGCTCGGCGTCGACTTCTGGGACACCGCCAACGTCTACGGCGACGGCCTCAGCGAGACGATGATCGGCAAGTTTTTGGCTGAGGACGGAAGTCGTCGCTCCAGAATTACGCTCGCGACCAAGTTCGCCATTCGCCGCGACGCCGACGGCCGGCGGATGTTCGACAATAGTCCCGAACACATTCGCGACAGCCTGGAGGGATCGCTGAGAAGGCTCAAGGTCGACAGCATCGACCTCTATTACGTCCACCGGGTCGACCGGCGGATTGCGATCGAAGACACCGTCGGCGAACTCGCGCGATGCGTTGAAGCCGGAACGATCCGGAGGATCGGCCTCAGCGAGGTTGCGCCCGACACACTGCGCCGCGCGTGCGCCGTGCACCCGATCGCGGCGGTGCAGTCGGAATATTCGCTGTGGACGCGCAATCCCGAGCTCGGGCTCATTCAGGCCTGCGCCGAGGCCGGGGCGATCATGGTGGCGTTCTCGCCGGTCGGACGCGGCTATTTCAGCGGTCTCCTGCAGGCGGTCGAGACTTTCGACGATAGGGATTTCCGTCATGGAAATCCGCGCTTCCAGGGCCTCAACTGGCGGCGCAACCGCGATCGCCTGCCGCCCTTTCTGGCGCTCGCCCGGTCGTGGGGCGTGAAGCCCTCGACGCTCGCCGTCGCCTGGACGCTGGCGAAGGCGGCGCACGTCGTGCCAATTCCAGGGACGCGCAACGCGGAGCATCTGGAGGAGTGCGCCGCCGCCGCCGGCTTTTCGCTCGACGCGGCGCGGCTCGCCGAACTCGAGCGCGTGCTGCCGGTCGGCTTCGCCGCCGGGGAGCGCTACTCGGACCAGCAGTGGGTCGGCATTCAGAAGTACTGAGACTCAGCGGAAGGGAAACAGCGTCTGTTCGGGCGTGGGCTTGAACAGCGAGCGTATGCCGCCGAGGAGGCCGCGCGGCGGTCCGTCGCTGAGAGTCGACAGATAGGTTTTCGCCCATTTCTTGATGTCGTTCTTCAGGAGATGGGCGATCATCGGCGCATGGCGTTCGCGTCGCTCCTCCCGCGGCATGGTCAACGCCCGCTTCAGGGCCGCCGCGACCGCGTCCGACTCGTGCGGATTGACGATCAGCGCGCGGTCGAGCTCCTTCGCCGCCCCGGCGAACTGCGACAGCATGAGCACGCCCGGATCGTCGGCATCCTGCGCCGCTATGAACTCCTTGGCGACAAGATTCATGCCGTCGCGCAGGGGCGTGACCATGGCGACGTCGGCGGCGCGGTACAGGCCGGCGAGAACGGTGCGCGAATAGGAACGGTTGACGTAGCGGATCGGCGTCCAGGCGGCGTCGCCAAACCGTCCGTTGACTTTGCCGATGAGGCCCGTCACCTCGGCTTCGATGTCGCCGTACTGCTTGATGTCGGATCGGCTCTTCGGCGTTAGCTGCAACAGCGTCACCTTGCCGTGCCAGTCCGGATTGAGCTCGAGGAAGCGTTCGAACCCCTTGATCCGGTCCGGAATGCCCTTCGAATAGTCGAGCCGATCGACGCCGAGCACGAGCTTGTTGCCGCCCAGGCTCTCGCGCACCAGCTGGACCATGGCCGATCGTCCGGCGTTGCGCGCGAGCCGCATGTAGGCCTTGGTCTCGATGCTGACCGGGAAGGCGCCGAGCTGCACGAACCGCCCGTCGAATTCATAGCCCCAGCGCGTCTGCGTCGCGCCCTGGGTCAAAAGGTAATGGGCGAAATTGTCGCGGTCGTTCTCCGTCTGGAAGCCGACGAGATCGCAATAGGTCAGGCCTCCGAGAATCTCGCGATGATGCGGAAGGGTCTGCAGGATATCCGGTGGTGCGCAAGGCGTATGGAGGAAGAAGCCGATCCTGTTGCGGTGGCCGCGGGAGCGCAGTTCGCGTGCCAGCAGCATCAGATGATAGTCGTGGATCCAGACGACGTCGCCCTCGCGAACGAGCGCGCCCAGGCGGTCGGCGAACATGCGGTTGACCCGCATGTAGCCGCTGGCGTCGGCGCGCGAATAATCCTGCAGGTCGACCCGATAATGAAGGATCGGCCACAGCACGCTGTTGGCGAGCCCGTTGTAGTATTCCTGGATGTCGGTCTTCGACAGGTCGATCAGAACATAGGTGATCTTGTTGACTTCGACGGTCCGCGGCTCCCCGTCCGGTTCGTCGGTCACATTGCCGCTCCAGCCGAACCACATGCCGTCGCGATTCTTGAGGGCGGCTTTCACCGCCACCGTCATGCCGCCGGCAACCGGAGCGCCCGCCGGGTCGGGGACCGCCACACGGTTCGAGACTATGATGAGCCGAGGGCCCATGCGTCCTCCCAACTCGACGACAATCGCGCCGCGGTGTTGATGATGCCGGCCATGGAATAGGTCTGGGGCAGGTTGCCCCAGAGCTCTCCGGTCTCCGGGTGAATGTCTTCGGACAGGATCCCGTAGGCGTTGCGGCTCGCCAAAATCGACTCGAACAGCCCGCGCGCCTCGGCCGTTCGTCCGATGCTGTGGAGCGCGTCGATGTACCAGAAGTTGCACGCCAGAAAGGCGTTCTCCGGCGCGCCGAAATCGTCGGGCGCGACGTAGCGCATGATGCGCCCCTTGCGCATGAGGTCGCGCCCGATCGCCTCGCAGGTCTTGACGAAACGCACGTCGTTCGAGGGAAGAAGGCCGAGCTCCGAAACGAGGAGCACGCTCGCGTCGAGCTCCGGCGCGCCCAAGGCCCCGGTGAGGGCCCCCTGCTTCTCGTCCCAGGCTTCCCTGAGGATCCGTTCGCGCAGGCTGCTCGCGTGGGTCCCCCAATATTTGGCGCGGTCGACGAGCCCAAGGCGGCGCCCGATCCGGCCGAGGCGGTCGCAGGCCGCCCAGCACAAAGTCGCCGAATAGGTGTGGGCGCGCGCGCGCCCGCGATATTCCCAGAGGCCGGCGTCGGGCTCGAACGCGATCGACAGCGCGCGCTCGCCAAGTCTCTCCAGCAGGCGGTAGAGCAACTCGTCGCCCATGATCGGCAGGCGCTCGTCGACGAACATCTGCGTCGCCGCGAGCACAACGCTGCCGTAAACGTCGTTTTGGATCTGCTCCGCAGCCTGGTTGCCGACCCGCACCGGACCGTGCCCCAGGAATCCCTTCAGGTCCGGAGCGACCGTCTCCTCCAGAGACGAGAACGGGACGATGCCGTGCACCGGCTGGATCCGGCTCGGATCCGTCGCGATCGTCATGATGTAGTTGATGTAGGATTCCATGATCTGCGTCGCGCCGAGGCGGTTCAGCGCGTCGACCACGAAATAGGCGTCACGTAGCCAGCAGTACCGGTAATCCCAGTTGCGCGTCGACATCGGCGCTTCGGGAATCGAGGTCGTGTGAGCGGCGATGATCGCTCCGGTTTCCGCGAAGCTCGTCAGCTTCAGGGTGATCGCGGCGCGGATGACCGCCGACTGCCATTCGAACGGGGCGGCGAGGTGGCGGCACCAGTCGAACCAATGCTGTCGCGTCCGCTCGAGGAAGTCCTTGCTCGTAGCGTCGATGGAGGTGAGGAACGGTTCG
This sequence comes from uncultured Alphaproteobacteria bacterium, assembly GCA_963823165.1. Classification (GTDB taxonomy): domain Bacteria; phylum Pseudomonadota; class Alphaproteobacteria; order Rhizobiales; family Beijerinckiaceae; genus Roseiarcus. The sequence goes on from CAWGKV010000028.1 coordinate 206,643, forward strand.
TCCTGACCGAAGACCAGCGTCAGCGGGCGCGTCAGGGGAAACATGATCTCGTTGACGATGTAGGAAAGCGGCGCGTTGGTCGTCAGCCGCATAACCTCGTCGCCGCCGACGTAGCGGATGTGATTGGAGCCGACGACCACGTCGGAGGTCGGACGGCCGTAGGCGTGCGTCGGGCGAACCCGGATGGCGAGGCGCGGGAGACCGGCGACCGGCTCGATCCGCCTTATGATCTGCGGCGGCCGAAACGCGCGCTCGAACCGATCGAAGCGCGGCGCGAAATCGGTCACGCGCAGTCGCGCTCCCTTGTCGTCGGTGAGAACGGTCTCGACGATCGCCGTGTTGCGCACGTAACTCGACTCAGTCTCGACGAGCCCGGACACCGCCACGTCGCAGAACCCCTTTTCCTCGTCGCCGGCCAGGAGTCGCGAAAAGACCGGGTCGGAATCGAAGTAGGGAAAGCACCACCAGACGATGCGGGCGTTGTGGTCGATCATTGCCGCCGCGCAACTGTTGCCGATCAGCGCGAGATCGAGGTTCTGCTTGCGCGTCTGCCGCTCCGCCGTCGTCAACCGCCTCTCCTTTGCGCAAAATCCGCGAGCCAGGAGCGCACGTCGCTGGGCCGCGAGAACAAGCCGCGCGCTCCTGGACGGGGCTGGCCGACCGCATAGGCCAAGCCTTCGCGCGCCGAGACCGCGGCGAAACCGGCTTCGTCGGTCGTGTCGTCGCCGACATAGATTGGGGTGCGGCCGCGAAAGGGAGGAATCGAGAGAAGCGCTTCGATCGCCCGCCCCTTGTCGTAGCCAGGGGCCTTCAGTTCGATGGCGCAACGCGCGTTCATCAGCTGGACGGCGACCCGCGGCTCGGCCTGGACAAGCCGCATCAGAGCCTCCCGCACCGAGGGCCCGGCCTCGGGCGCGAGGCGGTAATGGGCGACGAAGCTGTAACGTTTGTTCTCGGCGAACGTTCCGGGGAATTCGCTCAGCGCTTTCGTCAGCGCATGCCACAGGGACGACGGCAGCTCCGACGTCCCGGGCGCGCGGACTGGCGCGGCGCCCGGCTCAAACCGCAACTCGGCGCCATGGACCGCGGCGGCGCGGAGCTTCAACGGCCGAAACAAACGGTCGAGTTCGTCGAACTCGCGCCCGCTGACGAGCGCCAGCGCACCGCCTAGATTGCGCTCCGCCTCGGCCAGCGCCGCTACGACGCCCGCGGGCACCGCGACCTGATCCGGCCGGTCCGCAATATCGAGAAGCGTGCCGTCGACATCGAGAAACAAGGCGACCCGACGTCCCGCGGAAGTCAGAATTTCGTCCGCACTCGCCGGAGCCGCAAGGCTCGAATGGATCACCGCCACACTCCCTGCGCCCCGAACACGGGCCTAGCCGGGGTTTGGGGCGATTGCGTGATCCTGCATTCGTCGTCCATCCCGTGGACCTCGCAATTCCGGAGAAAACAAGGCGTGGCGGCGCGGGCGGAAAATGGAATTCGAGTCTGGTTTGTTCCATGGCCGATCTTCAGGCATTCCTCGTTGATCCCTTCCCCGCCGGGGTTGACGTCGACCTTCTCGTGCGGCAGCGAAAGATCGCGCATCGCCGCCACGCCGACGTCCGCGCGCCGCCCACATCGGGCGCGCCCGCGCCGCCTTAAGAAAAGCGTTCGCGGTCTATAGGGTTCGGCCGGTCTGGGCCGAGGGGGAAACGGAGGTTCGCATGGCGCGAAGATTTCAAAGCATTCTGGAGACGGTCGGACGCACGCCGGTCGTCCGGATCAATCGCCTCGCCCCCGACGGGGTCAACCTCTACGTGAAGATCGAGGCGTTCAACCCGCTGGGCTCGGTCAAGGACCGCCTGGCTCTCGGCGTGATCCAGGCGGCCGAGCAGTCCGGGGACCTGAAGCCCGGCCAAACGGTGGTCGAGGCGACGAGCGGCAACACCGGCATCGGGCTCGCTATGGTATGCGCGGCGAAAGGCCATCCGCTCGTCGTGACGATGGCGGAGACCTTCAGCGTCGAGCGGCGCCGGCTGATGCGGTTTCTCGGCGCGAAAGTCGTCATCACGCCGGGCGCCGAACGGGCGGTCGGTATGGTCAAGAAGGCGATTGAACTCTCCGAGACCCATGGCTGGTTCCTGACCAGGCAGTTCGAAAACGAGGCCAACCCGGACTTTCATTCCCGCACCACCGCGCGCGAAATTGTCGATGACTTCGCCGGCGACAGGCTCGACTATTGGGTGACCGGCTACGGCACCGGCGGCACGCTCAAGGGCGTCGGCCGCGTGTTGAGACAGGAGCGCCCTGAAACAAAGGTCATTGTCTGCGAGCCGGCCGACGCGCCGCTCCTGGCGTCGCGGATCGCGCAGCAGCGCCTCGCCGACGGCTCGCCGGCCGCGCCGCATCCGAGTTTCAAGCCCCACCCCATGCAGGGCTGGACGCCCGACTTCATCCCGAAGATCACCGGCGACGCCGTCGATATGAAACTCATCGACCGCATCCTCGCGATCTCCGGCGCGGACGCCATTCGTTGCAGCAAGGATCTCGCTGCAAAAGAGGGGATTTTCGTCGGCATAACATCCGGCGGAACGTTTGCCGGCGCGCTGAGGATCGCGGCCGAGGCGGAACGCGGCGCGAACGTCCTCTGCATGCTGCCCGACACCGGCGAACGTTACCTCAGCACGCCGCTGTTCGCCGATGTTCCGGCCGACATGACCGAGGAGGAGCGCGAGATCTCGCGCTCGACGCCGAGCGCGCAGATGGGGGCTTAGGCTCAGCCCTCGCGGGTCTTGGCGCGGGCTCGCATCGCGCTGGACCCCAGCACAAACGCCACGGCGCCCAGCGCAAAAATTGGGAGGAGGCGCCGGATGCCGACCGCCTGCACGACCTGAAGCCCAAGGCCGAGCAGGCGGGGATCGGCAAGGGGCGACGAGCGCGCAATCGCCTCATCCTGCTCGCGCTTTATCCGCTTACGCCTGACCGACCAGGCCGCGAGGATGGCAAGAAGCACCACGGTCCCGAACCAGAAGACCCCAAAAGCGATAAGACAGGCGTAGATGGGTCCCAATTGGTTCAGCGCGTAGATGAATCCCGCTGCGCAGAGGAATCCCGCTGCGATGGCCGCCGCGGCCAGGCAGGCGGTCGCCAGCGCGAAAAGAATCACCGCGCTCCTGACCTCGCGTCTGAGGCGGTCGTAGATTTTTTCGAACATCCGCGCCGTCACCGGCGCAAGACGACGCCGATGATAAAGCCGATGCCCATGGCCGTCGCCATTGCGGCTAGCGGCCGATCCTGGATGACGTCGCCAATCATGTCCGCGACCGAGGATGCGGCGTTCTGGGCCGCGCCGGCGACGGCGCCCGCGCTGTCCGACGCTCCGGACACCGCCGCATCGACGTCCGAGCGGGCGCGTCGCAGGCTGCGCCGCCCCTGGGTCTGGGCGGCCGCCGCAAGGGCGCTGACCGCCTCGGCGATCTGCTGGGAAAGATGGGCGATTTCGTTCTTCACGGCCGTCAGGTCCTTGACAACGCTTTGCGCGGCGTCCTTTGCGGCGTCGTTCATTTTGGCCTCCACGGATTCCCGGGGCAAGTAACGCGCGTCACCCGACGGGTGTTCCGCCTCAGCCAGAGCCGTTCTGGCTCAGGTGGTCCTTCAGGATCAGTCCGACAATCAGCAGCGGGGAGGAGAGAAAGGCGCCCATCGGCCCCCACATCCAGCTCCAGAAGAGAAGCGACAGGATCACGGCGAGGTTGTTGATTTCGAGCCTGCGTCCGATGATCATCGGCGTGATGAACTGGCCCTCGGCGAACACCACCAGCATGAAAAGCCCGGCCGGCACGAGACCGGCTCCGAGGCTCGGAGCGGTGACGATTCCCACCAGCGCCAAGACGATGACCATCAGGACGGGGCCGACGATCGGAATGAAGTTCAGGGTCGCCGCGAGCGCGCCGAAGCCGAAGGGGAAAGGCAATCCGGTCACGGCCGCGATCACGCCCGCGGCGGCCCCGACGCAGAGATTGATGCAGGCGACGGTCAGGAGATAGGCGGCCAGGCTCGACTCCACCTCATTGAGGATCCTGAGGACGGTGAGGCGGGAATCACGGCTCGCGAAGGTCATGACGAGGCTGCGCCTCAGATCGGGCCACCAGGAAATGAACAGCAGCAAAACCACCAAGAAATAGATGAATCCGGTCACGGGCGGGGTCAGGACCCCGAGCGTGGTGGGAATCCATTCCAGGCTCGGCAGCGGAATGGCGGGCGACGCGGTCGACGGATTGACGCCGATCGACAGTTCGAAGTGGCGCCACCAGTCCATGAGGCCGTGGAAGACCTGGAGCTTGGCGCCGATTTGCGGAAGGCGGCCGGCGAGATCGGCAAGGGGCGAAGCGATCAGCGCGGCGACGACGCCGATGACGAGCGCGGCGCCCACCGCCATCAAAGCTGCGGTCAGCAGCCGCGGCACGCCTCGCTCCTCGAGGGCGCGAGCCGCCGGCGACAGCATGACGCCGACGACGAAGGCGGTCACCACGGGAATGAGCGGCTCGCGGGCAAAATAGAGCCCGGCGGCGACGGCGATGACGGCGAGAATCCCCAGCGACCACGCAGAGATCAGCCTCGGCCAGTCTACCTGCGGGGCGTCGTCTTCTTTGTCTTCGTCGACGAGCTGAATTGGTCGCAATCGCCCCTGGCGCATTGTCCGCCCCCCTCGGCCGCGTTTCAGCGGATTTGCCGAACTGGGCGCGAACCAGGGGAACCAGCGAGAGGCGGGATTGTTCCGGGAGGCTCTCGCGGGACCGCGAGAGGAGCCGCTACGAGCGGGGCGCCGCCATCGCCTTCATGATCTCAGGCTTGACCTCGCTTTCGAGCGCCTCCGCCGTCATCGGCCCAACGACCTTGTAGACGATCGTCCCGTCGCCCCTGACAATGAACGTCTCGGGCACGCCGTAGACGCCCCAGTCGATTCCCGCCCGTCCGTCCGGGTCGAGGCCGAGCTTGGCGTAGGGGTCGCCCTTGGCGCCGAGAAAGCGCCGCACGTTCCCGGGCAAATCCTTCTGCGCCACGCCATAGATGGCGACGCCCTTCGCCTTGAGCGCGTCGTCTTCCGCGAGCGCCATCAGATAGGGATGCTCCATGTGGCAAGGCTCGCACCAGGAGCCGAAAACATTGACGACGCTGACATGGCCCTGTCGGAGATCGGCGTCGGTCAGACCGGGAGCGCCGTCAAGGCCGGCGAGCGTCAGCGGCGGCGCGCTCTGGCCGATGAGGGCGGAAGGCAGGCGCGACGGGTCGCCGGCGTTGAGCCGAACGAACAGAAGCGCGGCGAGAAGCGCGAAGGCGGCAAGCGGCAGAAAAGCCAGCCAGCGCCGGGGCCGGCGCGCTGGGTCGGCGGTTGCGCTCATGGACGCCGGTCCGTGGCGCCGCCGCGGACGGCGTCGAGCGCCCGGGTCGCCTCGTCGAGATGGGCGCTGAGGCGCCGATAATCGAACACGACCGCTCCGATCATGACGGCGATGACGAGGGCGGCGACGGAATAGGCGGCGATGACGAAGCCGATATGAGGATCGGACAGCATCGTGTCACGCTCCCTTGGCGGCGAAGGAGGGAGCGAGCCGGTCGCCCTCGGCGGCCGCCAGCATCGTGACCCGGGCGATGCGCCGGCGCAGCACTTCGTTGCGGATCGCCATCAGATGGAGGGTCAGGAAGAGAAGGGTGAAGGCGAGCGACATCACGATCAGGGGCCACAGAAGAGACGGCGCGATCGTCGGACCGCCGAGGCGGAACACGGAAGCGGGCTGATGCAGGGTGTTCCACCAGTCGACCGAGAATTTGATGATCGGCAGATTGACGCAGCCGACGAGGGTGAGGATCGCGGCGGCGCGCGCCGCCCGACCCGGGTCGTCGATCGCCCGCCACAGCGCAATCAGCCCGAGATAGAGAAGGAACAGCACCAGCACCGAGGTCAGGCGCGCGTCCCACACCCAGTAGGTTCCCCACATCGGCTTGCCCCACAGCGAGCCGGTCACGAGGCAGATGAAGGTGAAGCCTGCGCCGAGGGGGGCGGCGGCCTTCTGCGCCGCGTCCGCCAGCGGGTGGCGCCAGACCAGCGTGCCGAGCGCAGCCGCCGCCATCACGCCGTAGACGAAGGTCGACATCCAGGCGGCCGGCACGTGCAGGTACATGATCTTCGCGGTCTCGCCCTGCTGGTAGTCGGGCGGCGCCATGAGGGAGAGCGTCAGGCCAACGGCGAACAGCGCAAGAGTCGCCGCCGCGAGCCACGGCAGCGTTTTGCGCGTCAGGTCGACGAAGACCGTCGGGTTGGCGAGGTTGGGCATCAGCGAGCCCTTCTAGCGCCCTCCACGATGAGGGGCAATTGCGGCGGATCGGCGCATGCCCGAGGCGCCCCGCGTCGGGTGGGCCCCAATCGGTATACTTTCAAGCGATAACCCGAAAATTGGCGCGATAAACTGTCCAGAAAATGTCCGTTGAATACGCTTCCGTTCCTCGAAGTCGCCCCGGATTGGACGGAGCGCCGCGGCGGCGTTCCTCACGGCTCGAGCCCACTGGCGGCCCACGAAAACCCAAGCCGCGGGACGTTCCGCCAAAGCCCGGGAGCACCGGAGCCAAGCCGGGGATAGCCGAATCCAAGCAAAAGTCTTCCAGGAA
>CAWGKV010000029.1:0-145394 GCA_963823165.1 uncultured Alphaproteobacteria bacterium
TTAAATGGAATTTAATTTATTACTGCTGCCGCGTCTGATAGCCGCAGTTGATACTCCGAGTTTTGCTTTACAATAGGGCTGTCTGTCGCAGGCCCGGGAGGACGCGTTGAGGCGGCCAAAACGCGTGGGCAAGGCTGCTCCGCGGGCTCAGCGGCAAGACCGATGACTGCAACAAGGGCTGCATTCGCCGGAACTCGGCTCGACCGCCTGGGCTCCAGAGCTCCCGGCCGGGGCCTCGAATTTGGAGGCAGACAAGAATGAGATTGTCGGTCGCATTCGGGGTTGCCGCCGCAACCGTTCTTGCGGTTCCGGCCTTGGCCGATTCCGGCGACGGGGCTTTCGTCCGCCATCACCACGCGTATCGTCATATGCGCCGGGCCGTTCAACCGGAGTCCAGCGCGCCGCGAGACGCTGCGCGCGTTTCGCCAGCTCCAATCGCTATTCCGGCAACTGCGCCCTATCCGAACGGCCAGGGCGACGAGGACGGGCTGAGCCGGCACATCGGCGACTGCAACAAGGGTTGCATTGGCGGCAATCCAGGCTGATTCGCGCCTCTGTCAGAACCGGATGCGGATGCCGACGGTCGGATCGTATTCCTGGGTATGGGCGGTTGTCGCCGTCGCGGCGAAGATCTTTCCGTGGGGCTCGGGGGCGTAATAGGTGTACGTCGAGGTGTAGCCGTTGGCGAAGCCGCCGTACACGTTGCTCAGCATCACGCCCGCGTAGAGATCGACCCGCCCGACCGGCCGGTAATCGATGAGCAGCGAAACGGCGTCCTGGCTGCCGGCGCACTTGCTGCTGCTGATGAAGGCGCCTGTGCCGGTGCAGGCGGCGGGCGTCGTGACGCCGCTCGTGCTTACGGTGAAGTTGTAATTGTTCTGGCTCTGGTAGTAAAATCCCATCCCGAAGGTGAGATTGCTCCACACCGACCACTTGAAGCCGGTCCAGACCGTATTGAGCTTGCGGTTGATGTTGTAGGCGTTGTCGGTCACGGCGGCGTTCGTGTAGACGCCTTTGCTCCAGTAGCCGGGCGGGACGAAGATGCCTTGGGCGATGCTTGGAAATCCGGCGAGGTAGTCGTCGGACGGGTTCGCCAGGTTGGCGTAGAGATATCCTGCGTAGAACGTGACCGTGTTCCACTTGTATTTGGCGACCAGCTCGACGCCGGTGTTGTTGGACAGCGTCGCCTTCAGGACCGAGTTGGGGTCGTAATAGGCGTTGTTCACTTCAATGAAGCAGTCGGCGGGGTTGACGCATGCGACGTTCGATCCGCCGAAGCTCGAGAGCGACACAGCGTCCTTGGCCCAGCTGACGACGCCGTCGAGCGAGAGCGGCCCGAAGTCTGCGCCGATTTGCCCCTGGTAAATGCCCTGCGAACCATTGCCCCAGTCGTAGCCGCCGATTTGCCCCTGCGCCGCGGCGTGGAAGTTCCGGTAGGTTAGACGGTACGTGAAGGCGGTGTTGGGGCGAACGGTCTCCGTGGCGCCGAAGCCCGCGAAAGCGTTCGAGAAACCGAGGAGCGAGAAGCCGACAGACGCCGTCGGGTCGTAGGCCGCGACGACGTCGAAGCTGAGCGTGTTGCTGCGGCCGAAGGTCAGCGTCCCGTAGATGGGGTGGCTGACGCCGATATAGCCCTGCGAATTATCCCACTGGCCCGCGCGGCTGCCGTCGAAGTTCGTCGTCTGCCAGGGGTATTTGCCGGCCGGCCTGGCGTTGTTGTCGGCCAGCGACCGCGGACCGTTGTCGAGAATGCCGGAGTATGGGTTGAAGCCCGCTTCGAGGACGCCGACGAGCGACCAATCGGGCAACCCGACCGGGCCGAGGCCCTCTTTCATCGCCAGGCCGAGCACGGACGTGCTCAAGCCGTTGTAGCCCGCGATCCACCGGCTCGCGTAGGCGTTCTTCTGAATGCCGTAATTGATCTTGTCGGCGCTCGGGCTGTAGCCGACGCCCGCGCTCAGGTAAGCGGCGTTGAGGTCGAGCGCGCCGTAGAGCGTGATCCCCCGGTAGGTGAGCGGGCAGTCGTACGACGACGAATTCAGCCAGTTCCAGAAGCTCGACCAGCAGTTCGACGGCGGCGCGGCCTCGGGCGGCTTCGCGGTCGGAAGATCCGCCGCATGGGCGAACCCGGCGAGGCCCGCCGCCAGGAGAACAAGGCGGAACCGTTTCATGACGAGCCTCAATGCCTACTAAATCTACCTTTTTAATAGACTATAACTAACACCGTCAACGCCTGTCTCTGCAACCCACGGCGATTCATGATTTTCGGCCGGAAATCGGTTGATTGTTGGAAGGCGGGCTCAAATCACCACAGGGAATTGCCCGCCGTCCATCGACAGGGTCACGCCTGTCACATAGCCGGCCTTGGGCGAAGCGAGAAAGACGGCGGCGGCGGCGACCTCGCCGGGCAGCGCCAGACGGCCCATCGGCAGCCGCTCGACGCTCTGGCGGCGCGCCTCCTCGAGGCTGACGCCGGCAAGCCGCGCCGTCGCCGCAAACCCTTCGGCCAGGCGTTCAGTCTCCGTCAGGCCAGGGCTCACCCCGACGATTCTCACGCCTGTGCCTGCATAGGCAGCGCCGAGTCCGGCGGTCGCCAGCATCAGGGCGGCGTTGGCCGAGCCGCCCGCCAGATGCGTCGCCGAAGCGACCTTGCCGCCGGCCCCGATGATGCTGACGACGACGCCCCGGCCGCGCTCCGCCATCCGCTTCACCAGCGGATCGGTGACGTTGATATAGGAGAAGAATTTCGCATCGAACGCTTCCCGCCAGGCAGCGGGCGTCAACTCGGGCGGCGGCGTCCGCCGGGCCGCGCCGGCCGAGTTGACGAGCACGTCGATCGGCCCGAGGCGGCTTTCCACCCGGTCGAGCATGTCGAGCGCGGCCGCCGCGTCGGCGCAGTCGGCAGCGAAACCGGCCGCGCCCGGCAACCCGGCCAAGGCGCGATCGACGTTCGCTGGCGAGCGGGAGCAGATTCCTACGCGCGCGCCTTCCGCGAGAAACGCCTCGGCGCAGGCGAGCCCGATTCCCTTCGAGCCGCCGGTGACGAGAACGACTTTGTCCTTCAGCCCGAGATCCATGGGGGCGATCCTCGCATTTGCCTCCGCCCTTGTGCGGGCATCGGGCCATGCCTTTCCGCTAAAGGCCCTCGGAAGGAAAGTCGGAAAAGTCGGCGAGATCCCACCCCAGCCCACCCTCGCCACAGGGCGTCCGGAAGGACGCCCTGTCTCTCGACGGGCTTCGGGGGCGGGAGCGCTGCGGCGCCTTCCGCGGCTATTTCCGCTGCTTGATTTGCTACCCCAAATGCTTCTCGAAAAACGCCGTCGCGCGCCCCCAGGCGAGTTCGGCGGCGTGGCGGTCGTGCGCCTCCATCCGCTGCTCGTTGACGAAGGCGTGACCCGCGTCATAGCGGAAAAACTCGAAATCCTTGCCGGCCGCTTTCAGGCCACGGTCAAAGGCGTCCACCGCCTGGGGCGTGACGTAATCGTCGCGATTGGCGAAATGGCCCTGCAGGGGAACCTTTACGTCCGCGGGCTTGACGGCCTCGGCGGGCGGAAGGCCGTAGAAGGTGACGACCGCCGTCAGCTCCGGGATGTGCGCCGCGCCGATGACCGCGACCGCCCCGCCCATGCAGAAGCCGGTCAGTCCGACCTTGGCTCCGTTGCGCTTCAGATATTGGACCGCGCCCCGGACGGTCTGGCTGGTCGCATCGAGGAAGTCGAGCGACTGCATCTCTTTCCCGGCCGCATCCGGGTCGTGATAGGGGACGACGACGCCGCCGTAGAGGTCGGGCGCGAGGGCGTCGAAGCCCGCGAGCGCGAACCGGTCGCACATCGCCTTGATCTGCTCCTGCAGGCCCCACCATTCCTGAATGACCACGAGGCCCGGGGCGTCGCCGCGCGCCGCGTTCGAAAGATAACCTTTGGCTTCGCGTCCGTCGGGACGTTTGAAGGTGACTGAAGCGCCCATTGGTGTGTCCTTTCCTTGAACAAGTTGCCTTCTCCCCGCCTGCGGGGAGAAGGTGACGCCATAGCCCGTCGACAGACGGGCGTTCTAAAGAACGCCCTATGGCGCCGGGTGAGGGGCGACGCGGACCTCCGCCGTCTGGCGTAGCCCCTCACCCCAGCCCTCTCCCCGCAAGCGGGGCGAGGGGGCCAATCCCTTCTCCCCGCCTGCGGGGAGAAGGTGACGCCATAGCCCGTCGATAGACGGGCGTTCTAAAGAACGCCCTATGGCGCCGGATGAGGGGCGACGCGGACCTCCGCCGTCTGGCGTAACCCCTCACCCCAGCCCTCTCCCCGCAAGCGGGGCGAGGGGGCCCAATCCCTTCTCCCCGCCTGCGGGGAGAAGGTGACGCCATAGCCCGTCGACAAACCGGCGTTCTAAAGAACGCCCTATGGCGCCGGATGAGGGGCGACGCGGAGCTCCGCCGCCTGGCGTAGCCCCTCACCCCAGCCCTCTCCCCGCAAGCGGGGCGAGGCGGCGAAGGCATTCTCCCCGCCTGCGGTCGCCTGCGGGAGAAGAGCCTGCCCCCGACGAGGAGCCGGGAAGGGCAGGAGACGTTCACCCGAGCTTCGAGCCGTTGGTCATCAGCATGACGGCGTAGAGCGAGGTCGTGCCGCAGATGAACAGCTTGTTGCGCTTCGCGCCCCCGAAGGTCACGTTGGCGACGATCTCCGGAATGAGGATCTTGCCGATCAGCGTTCCGTCCGCATCGTAGCAATGGACGCCGTCGTCGGCGCTCGTCCAGATCCGCCCGTGCCGGTCGACCCGCAAGCCGTCGAACAGCCCGGCGGTGCACTCGGCGAACACCTCGCCGCCGGTCACGCTCTTGCCGTCTTTCGACACGGCGAAGCGGCGGATGTGCCGAGGTCCGTTCTCCTTGTGGGTCGCCCCGGTGTCGACGACGTAGAGGAAGCGCTCGTCGGGCGAGAAGGCGAGGCCGTTCGGCCGCGCCATGTCGTCGATCACGCGTTCGACCGCGCCGCTCGCGTCGACCCGATAGACGTGGCAGCCGTCGATTTCCGGCTCCGCCCGGTCGCCCTCGTTGTCGCTGTCGATCCCGTAGGCCGGATCGGTGAACCAGACCGAATCGTCCGATTTCACCACGGCGTCGTTCGGCGAGTTGAACCGTTTGCCCTGCCACCGGTCGGCGACGACGGAAATCGAGCCGTCGATTTCCGTCCGCGTCACGCGGCGGGTCAGGTGCTCGCAGGTGACGAGCCGGCCCTGATTGTCGACGGTGTTGCCGTTCGAATTGTTGGACGGGTTGCGAAAGACCTCGACGTGGCCTGACGGCTCGGTGTAGCGCAGCATCCGGTTGTTCGGGATGTCGGACCAGACGAGGTATCGCCCGGCGGCGAACCACGCCGGGCCCTCGCTCCAGCGCGCGCCGGTCCACAGACGCTCGACCCGCGCATAGCCCGCGAACAGCGGCTTGAATCGCGGATCGAGGACGAGAAGGTCCGTCCCTTCGACCTGACCATGGCGCATGGCGTCCCTCCCCTTCCGTCCTTGAGTAGGAGGAGCGTGGCGCAGAAGCGCCCCGACTGCAAGACCGTCGTCAGAGTTGGCGCCGCGCCCGCCGAGCGTGGCGGAGCGATCAGTGATGGCGCCCACAGCTCAGCCGCGAACAATCTCCTCGGCCAGCTTAGAAATCGCAGTATCGAGATCGGCGTCCGCCGCCATCGTGACGACGTCTTTTTCTCCGACCGGAGGCTCGAGGGCGGCGAACTGGCTGTCAACCAGGGTGGCCGGCATATAATGGCCGCGCCGGCCGGCCACCCTGGCGCGCATGAGGTCGGGATCGGCCTCGAGATAGACGAAGCGCAGGCCGGGCCCGGCGCCCGCGCGCAGGCGGTCGCGATAGGCGCGTTTCAGCGCCGAGGAGGCGACCACCCGGCCGCGCTGCGCCGAGGGGTCGGTCAGCGCGGCCGCGATCCGGTCGAGCCACGGCCAGCGGTCGGCGTCGTCGAGCGCATGGCCCGCGCCCATCTTCGCCCGCGCCTCGGGCGTATGCAGATCGTCGCCGTCGATGAAATCGACGCCGAGCCGCTCAGCCAAAAGCTTTCCGACGGTCGTCTTGCCGGCCCCCGAAACGCCCATCACCACGACGGCGGCCCGGCGCGAGCCCGACGAAGGCGCAGAGGTCGGTTCGGAAGAACTCGCCATATCGCCCTCGCTTTCGAAGACTCCGCGCCTCATTCTGCCGGTTTTGCCGGCTCGATGACAAGAGCGTGACGGGCGCGGCTTTCGCGACCTCGAGCAAGGTCTTGCGGCGCGGGCCCTTATCCTCCACATTCGGGCCATGACCAACTCGCCGCACCGCTCGCGACTGGTCGCCGTTCTCGGCCCGACCAACACCGGCAAGACGCATCTCGCGGTCGAGCGCATGTTGGCCCATTCCTCGGGCATGATCGGCCTGCCTTTGAGGCTCTTGGCGCGGGAAATCTACGATCGGGTGGTCAAGGCGAAAGGCGCGGCCCGGGTCGCGCTGATCACCGGCGAGGAGAAGATCGTCCCCGCCCATGCCCAGTACTTCGTTTGCACGGTCGAGGCGATGCCGCTCGAGCGGCGGGTCGAGTTTTTGGCAGTCGACGAGATCCAGCTCTGCGCAGACCCCGAGCGCGGCCACGTTTTCACCCATCGCCTCCTGCATGCGCGTGGCGCCTCGGAGACGATGCTCTTGGGCGCGGCGACCGTCGTTCCCCTCGTCCGGCGGCTTTGCCCCGAGGCCGAGATCCAGTTCCGCGAGCGCCTGTCGACGCTGACCTACGCCGGCCCGAAGAAGCTGACCCGCCTGCCACGGCGGAGCGCGATCGTCGCCTTTTCGGCAGAGGCGGTCTATGCGATCGCCGAACTGATCCGACGGCATCGCGGCGGCGCCGCGGTGGTGATGGGGTCCCTGAGTCCGCGCACGCGCAACGCCCAGGTCGAGCTCTTCCAGTCCGGCGAGGTCGATTTCCTGGTCGCGACCGACGCGATCGGGATGGGCCTCAACATGGACGTCGACCATGTCGCCTTCGCGGGCCTCCGCAAGTTCGACGGCCGGCGCACCCGCGGCCTCTATTCGCAGGAGATCGGCCAGATCGCCGGCCGCGCGGGACGGTTCCGCCGGGACGGCGCGTTCGGCGTCACGGGCGAGGCGCCCGATCTCGACCACGACATCGTGGCCGCTGTCGAAAACCATGTCTTCCCGCCGGTGCTGGCGGCGGAGTGGCGGAACGCCCGCCTGGATTTCCATTCGCTGCAGGGGCTCATGCGGTCGCTCGCGGCGCCGCCGCCGACCCCCGGCCTCAGGCTTTCCGAGGAAGCCCAGGACGAAACGACGCTGCGCCAACTGTCGGGCGACGAAACAATCATTCGCCGCACGCGCGACCGGGCCAATCTGAAGCGGCTCTGGGAGGCCTGCCAGACGCCGGACTTCCGCAAGACGACGCAGGACGAGCACACGCGCCTGATCGGCGGCCTGTTCGAGCATCTGACGCAGGGAAACCGGCGCGTGCCGGACGACTGGATGCAGGGCCAGCTCTCCGCGCTCGACCGGATCGACGGGGATATCGACGCGCTTTCGATGCGGCTCGCGAGGGTGCGCACGCTCGCCTATATCGCCAACCGCGCCGACTGGCTCGTCGATCCGGCCGCATGGCAGAGCCGCGCCCGCGATCTCGAAGACCGGCTTTCCGACACCCTCCACCAGTCGCTGATGCTGCGCTTCGTCGACCGGCGCACGAGCACGCTTCTTCGCTCGCTTCACCAGCACTCCGGGCCGATCCTCGGCGGCATCGGAACGGACGGCGCCGTGGTGGTCGAAGGCCATGTGGTCGGCAAGCTCTCCGGCGTCCATTTCGAGCCCGAGCGCGGCGCCTCCGCCCTCGAGGACCGGGCGCTCCGCCATGCCATCGAACGGGCCGTCGCGCCGGAAGTGGCCCGCCGGCTCGGAGAGCTGGCGAGCGCCGGCGACGACGCATTTTCCCTCCGCCCCAACGGAATGGTGACCTGGCGCGGGCTGACGGCGGGCGAAATCTCGGGCGGCGCGCCGTTCAAGCCGCGCGTGCGCCTCGTCGGCGAATTCGGACATGATTCGGCGCGTGAGCGCGCCGCGCGGCGGCTCGAGGCCTTTGTCGCGCGCGAGGCGTGCCGGCGGCTCGCCGCCCTGAAGCAACTCACCGAAGCGATCGCCGATGGAACGCTGAAAGGCCTGGCGCGCGGCGTCGCCTATCAGCTCGTCGAACAGTTCGGCATTCTCGATCGCCGGCGGGCGGACGAACACGTTCACGCGCTGAGCCGCAACGAACGCCGCGTCCTGAAGACGCTCGGCGTGCGCTTCGGCGCGTTCTCTCTTTATCTGCCCGAATTGCTGACCGAGGAGGCCCAAACGATCGGCGCCGTGTTCGCCGAACTCGCCCTGCCGCGCTGGCGCCCGGCCCTCGACGGTCTGACGGTTCTGCCGCATCCGCCGCCGGCGCCCGAGGCGCTTAGCCTGCGCGGCCTGCGCGCCGTCGCAGGTCTCGCGGTTCCGGCGCTGACCCTCGAGCGGCTCGACGCGCTCTCCCGCAGCGAGCCGCAAGCGGCGGGTACGGTCGCGCTGGCGCCGGCGCTCATGGAGGCGCTCGGCTGGACTCTCGTCCAGTCGGAAACAATCCTGCGCGCGCTCGGTTTCGTCCGCATCCGCAAGGCGGGCGCGGACGAGCCGAGCCTCTGGCGGCGCAGGGCGATGGCGGTGCGGACCCCTTCGCGCGCGACGGCCGGGACGAGCCCTGCCCAGACCGCGGCCGCGGCTCCGGCGCCGCGGCCGAAAATCCCGTCCGTCTCGGCCAGCCGCGCGCGACGCCGGCGCGCCCGCCGTCGCGCCGCAGCAGCGGCCGGGACCGCTACTTGAGCGAAGCGGCCGACACCTGCCGCGTCGACGTCTGGCTTTGGCGGGCCCGTTTCTTCAAGACCCGGAGCCTCGCCGCGCGCATCGTCGAACAGGGCGGCGTCAGACTGTCGCGCGCCGGCGCGCGCGCCCCGCTCGACAAGCCGAGCCGTCCGGTGCGCTGCGGCGACGTCCTCACGTTCGCGCAAGGCCCGCGTTGGCTCGCGGTTAAAGTCGAGGCCCTCGGGGTCAGGCGCGGACCGGCGACGGAGGCGCGGGCGCTCTACAACGTGATCGACGAGCCGGCGGCTCGGGCAGGGGCGGATTGACGGGCATCCAGAGCCAGCGCCGCATCACATTCGGGGGCTGAAGGCGACGCCGTCGCCGTCGATCTGGAAGACTATCATTGAGGATCATATCGATGACCAAGAAGCTTCCGAATCGCGGCTTGCCGCCGATGCATCCCGGAGAACTTCTGCGCGAGGAAATCTTGCCGGCCCTCGGTCCACCCAAGACGGAGATCGCCAAACTGCTCGGCGTGTCCCGTCAGACGCTCTATGACATCCTGGACGAAAAGCAGCCGCTGCGGCTCGGAAAGCTCTGCGGAAACGGTCCAGACCTCTGGCTGAATCTGCAGAAGCGCTACGATCTGCAGCGCGCCGAGCAGGAGTTGGGGGAGAAGATCAAAGCCTTTCCGACCTTGAAAGTCGCGTGAGGCGGCGGACGCTCGTGTCCGGCGTGCGCAGCTAAATTTATTTGTTCTCTTGCAAGTCGGTCGCGGCTCCTGTGGAGCATTCTCGTCGTGATCACGCTTCTGGACGCAATCTATCTGCTCGCTCAGGCGCTCAGCTCGGCAAAGTTTCAGAAGGGCAGATTCCTACGGACAGCCCAACGAATGGTCCAATGAAGGCGTCGTTCGACTGAATATTCACCAGTAGGTTAGCTGCGCGCGGCAGCCGAGATTGCTGAAGCGAATGGAAACACAAAGAGCTCCAGGGATGCACAAAGGGCACGAGCCCTTGCCGGAAGCGCCGAGCGGGTCGGACGCGGCATAATCGGGCGCCGGCTTGGCTTTCCGATCAACTTCAACGTCGTTCTGCTCGAGCAGGGCGTCAAACGCATGATCTTGTGACCTTGGTGCGACCTTCGCGCCCTTTGTGTTGATAAATACAACAGTCGTCGCGCTTTCCTTGTTTGTCCAATGGGCTCCATACGAGGAGGCGCTCGGAGCGCTCCATGCGCACGTCTACGCAAAACCGACGCCGCCAGCCCCAATCAGCGTGAAGCAGCGATATCGGCGATTGTTCAACTTCGATGAATATTAAGCCTTCTCCCCTACACTCGGCCAGGAGCAGAGGGGGCATGGTTGCTGCGGTTCTGGTCTTGGCTGCGCAGGCTGTCGCGCGCGGTTCGCAGGCAAGCGACGATCCTCGTCGGCGCCGGATTTCTCATCGTCGTCATCCTGAGCGCCTTCGGAGCGTTCGAGAGCTACCTGCGGAATGCCCAGATTGAAGACGCCTCGCGCGGCGCCAAGAGACTGGCGGCCGTTCTGGCCTACCAGACGGATCAATCTCTCCAATCCGCCTTGTCGAGCGTTTCGAAAGTCGTGGCGCGACTGGAGGCGACCGGAGCAGCCACGGTCGACGCCCTGAATTTCGCTGGCGGCGCCGAAGAAACCCAGGCGTTCCTCCGGGAGGCCATTGCAGAGAACCAAGCTCTGGACAGCCTTTTCGTCGTCGGCGCCGACGGACGCATCGACGGAAGCGGCTCTGCATCTGCCACGCTTGCCGAGTTGCACGGCGAAGACCACCTGTGGGCGTTGCGTCATGCATCTTCGGCTACGATTTATGTTTCGTCGCCTTACAAAAGCAGCCTCACCGGGACCTGGCAGATCACCCTGTCGAAGCGCGTGTCGGCCGGCGACGGGGCATTTCTCGGACTCGTCAGCGGAGTCGTCAAACTGACCTCGTTGGCGGATCTCCTGGAGAAGCTGTCTCTGGGCGAGCATGGATCGGCTTCGGTCATCCGCGACGACGGCGAGATCATCGCCTGCTTTCCGCAACGGGAGCTCACCCTCGGCTCCGACATCGTCGACAGCGATCTGTACAGGAGCTTGATTTCAAAGAACCGGGACGGGGTGACTAGGCAGATCAGCGACGTCGACCATGTTGAACGGATGTTCGCCGTGGTCAATTCGGATCGATTCCCCGTTGCGTCGGTGATCGCCGTGGCGATGAGCGACGTGTTGGCCGACTGGAGCCTTCAGTCGCAGATTCACTGGTTCGGCGCCGGCTTCATCGTTCTGGCGATCGCATTCGGATCGATCACGCTCGCCCTCCATATCGAACAACTCGCCGACGCCCGCGAGCGCGAGGCCGTTCAGAGGCAGCTCGCGATCCAATACAAACGGTTCAACAACGCGATGGACAACATCGTGCAGGGACTCGCGATGTACGATCGGAGCGGCGCGCTGGTCGCCTGCAACAAGCGATATGCGGAAATCTACGGGCTGCCGGTCGATGGCAAGCATCCCGGGAAAGTCGGGGCGAGCGTCCCCGGCGCGGCTGAAGGACGCTTCGGAAAGATCGTAAGCAATTCCCGCCTCGCGCCCGACGGCAGCGCTCTGACGATCAGCGAATTGGCCGACGGACGGATCATCGCGCAGCGGAAGAAGGGACTCAGCGACGGCGGCTGGGTATCGACCCACGAGGACATCACCTCGGCCCGCCGCGCGGAAGACAAGATCAAGGAAATGGCGACGCTCGACGCCCTGACCGGCCTGTCGAACCGTTTCGACTTCAAGCAACGCCTTGCGCAGTGCCTCGCCGAAGCCCGGCGCCGCACCGCCAAGTTCGCGGTGCTCTATCTCGACCTCGATCATTTCAAGGCCGTCAACGACACTTTTGGTCACCCCGTCGGCGACACATTGCTGGAGGCGGTCGCCACGCGAATCAAAAGCGTGGTGCGCAGGAGCGATACGATCGCACGCCTGGGAGGCGACGAGTTCGCGATCATACAGCGTGTCTCCAATATTCCCCGCGATGCGATTCTCCTCGCAGACCGGTTGCTGGCTTCGGTGGGCAAGCCCTATTCGATCGATGGCAAGCTCATCGACATCGGAACCAGCATTGGAATTTCCACGGCGCCGGAAGACAGCGTCGATCCCGACGAAATCCTTCGGACCGCCGACATGGCGCTGTACCAGTCCAAGGCGACCCGAGGCTGCTACACCTTCTTCACGGCGTCGATGGACGAGCAGTTTCGGCTTCGGCGCAAGTTGGACAGCGATCTGAGGACTGCGCTCGCTGAAGAGCAGTTCGAGCTTTATTTCCAGCCGGTCGTCTCGGTTATGGACCGGCAGCCGACCTCATTCGAAGCGCTTCTGCGATGGAGGCATCCGGAGCGCGGTATCCTTTCGCCCGATGAGTTCATACCGTTGGCCGAAGAGAACGGACTCATCGTGCCTCTCGGCGAATGGGCTCTGCGCACCGCATGCCGGGAGGCGGCGGGATGGCCGGCGCACATCAGGGTGGCCGTCAACGTCTCCGCGTTGCAATTCAGAGTTCCGACTTTTCTCAGGTCGGTGTCCGAAGCGATCAGGGCAGGAAACATGACGGGCTCGAGGCTCATCGTCGAAGTCACCGAGAGCGTGATGGTGAAGGACGCCGAACAGGTCGTCTCCACGCTTCATATCATGCGCGAAATGGGGATCGCGATCGCCATGGACGACTTCGGAACCGGATACTCGAGCCTGAACTATTTGCGCCGCTTTCCGTTCGACAAGATCAAGATCGACAAATCGTTCATCGCCGAGCTTGGCCAGCGAGAGGACAGCACGGCGATCGTCCGGGCTGCGACCAGTCTCGCTCGGGCGCTCGGCATGAAGACAGTCGCCGAGGGAATCGAGACCGAGGACCAGTTGTCCCGCGTTCGGATTGAAGGATGTTCGGAAGCCCAGGGCTATCTGATGAGTCCGCCGATGCCGGCGCGCGAGGTCCTGGCTTTCCTGGGCGTCGAGCCCGACCCGGAGGGCAAAACGCGCCCGTCGCAAGCGGCAATCGTGGCGACCGAGATCTCGCGGTCGCCGGAAAAGGTCACGCCTCTCGCCGCGTGGCGAAACGCCGCAGGGACGATCCCGCGTGCGCCTTCAATGTCGGCTGGAATGCGTCCAGGGCGATGACGGCGTCGGTTCCCCCGTCGTTACTGCGCCGCCTCCGCCATTGCGGTCAGCGCCGCCGCGCCGGTCTCGAACTGAAGGCGCGCCAGGCGCGCGTAAAGGCCGTTGGCGGCGAGGAGCGAGGCGTGAGTTCCCTCTTCGACGATTGAGCCGGCCTCGAGCACCAGGATGCGATGGGCGTTGACGATCGTCGCGAGCCGGTGCGCGATGACGAGCGTGGTCCGGCCGCGCATCAAGGTGTCGAGCGCGCCCTGGACCAGGGTCTCGCTCTCGGCGTCGAGCGCCGAGGTCGCCTCGTCGAGCAGCAGGACCGGCGCGTCCTTGAGGATCGCCCGGGCGATGGCGACGCGCTGGCGCTCGCCGCCCGACAGCGTCACGCCGCGCTCGCCGAGCGGCGTGTCGTAGCCCTGCGGCAGGGCGGCGATGAAGTCGTGCGCGGCGGCCTGCTTCGCCGCGGCGACGATCGCCTCGCGGCTCGCGTTCGGCGCGCCATAGGCGATGTTGTCGGCGACGCTGGCGCCGAAAATGAATGCGTCCTGCGGCACCAGCGCGATCTCCGTCCGCAGGTCGGACGGATCGAGTCTTGAAACGTCGACGCCGTCGAGCGTGACCTTTCCGCGCGCCGGATCGTAGAAGCGCAGCGCCAACTGGAACAGGGTCGACTTGCCCGCGCCGGACGGACCGACGATGGCCACCACCTCGCCGGGCGCGACGCGGAAGCTGACGCTCCGCAGCACCGACCCGTCGTCGCGGCCCGGATAGGCGAAATCGACCGAGTCGAACGCCAGCTCGCCACGCACGGGCCTGGGCAGGGCCGCGGGCTTCGGCGGCGCGGCGATCCGCGGCTTGACGGCGAGCAACTCGCCGATGCGCCCCGCCGCGCCCGCCGCCTGCGACACCTCGTTCCATACCTCGGACAATTGCCCGAGCGCGCCGGCGCCGAACACGGCGTAGAGCACGAATTGCAGCAGGCTTCCGCCCGACATGCGGCCCGCCACGACGTCCTGGGCGCCGAGCCAGAGGATCGCGACCACGCTGCCGAAGGCGAGGAAGAGCGCCGCGGCGGTGACGATTCCGCGCGCCTCAGCCATGTTGCGCGCCGCCTCGTAGGCGCCGTAGGCGGCCTCGCGGTAGCGCCGCGCGGTAAACGCCTCCGCCACGAACGACTGCATGACGCGAACGGCCGAGAGACTCTCGGTCGCGAAAGCGGTCGCCTCGGCGAGCCTGTCCTGGGCGCGGCGCGAGCGCTGGCGGACCGCCCGCCCGGCGGCGAACAGCGGCAGCACGATGACCGGTATCGCCAAGAGCACGAAGGCCGACAGTTTCGGGCTGGTGACCGCCATCATCGCGATCGCGCCGACGAACAGGAAGAAATTGCGCAGCGCGATCGAGGCGGAGGAGCCGAAGGTCGCCTTGAGCTGCGTCGTGTCGGCCGACAGGCGCGAGGCGATCTCGCCGGTCTTTTCGGCGTCGAAGAAGCCCGGATCGAGTTGGGTCAGATGGGCGAAGAGGTTGGCGCGCAGGTCCGCGACCACGCGCTCGCCAAGCGTCGTGACCAGGTAGGAGCGCGCCCCGGAGGCGAGCGCCAGCACGGCGACCACGCCGAGCATGCCGAGGAAATAGACGCGGATGAAGGCGGCGTTGGAGTCCGAGAAGCCGAAGTCGACCATCCGCCGCACCGCCACCGGCACGACCAGCGTCGCGGCCGAGGCGAAAAGAAGCGCGACCAGCGCGGCGGCGATCCGGCCGCGATAGGCGAGCGCGTAGGGCAGGACTGTTTTCAGGGCGCCGAGCGGGGCTCGGGACGCCTTCGAACCGACGTTGGCGTCAGCGGTCATTGTTCACGGAGCTCCGATCTTCCAGCGCTTTACGGACCATGTTTCGGCCGAATTCAAGGCCACGGGGCTGCGACCTATTGCATCGCCCGGCCCCGCGGCGTATAGACCGCCAGCCAAAGAGCCGCCGGCCCCGCCGGACGGCTCTATTCATTTGTTGCGCTCGAGACCTCGACGATGAAGCCCGATATTCACCCCAACTACCATATGATCAAGGTCGTCATGACCAACGGCGTCGAGTACATGACCCGCTCGACCTATGGCCAGGACGGCGCGACTTTGCACCTCGACATCGACCCGAACACCCATCCCGCCTGGACCGGCGGCTCGCAGCAACTCCTCGACCGCGGCGGCCGTCTGTCGCGCTTCAACAGCCGCTTCGCCAATCTCGGCATCGGCGGCAAGAAGTAGGGCGCCGGCGCGATTGTAGCCGCGGTCGCCGGCCGCGGCTGACGCGCTCAGCGCGCGCGATTTGTAGCCGCGGTCGCTGACCGCGGACGCGCTCGGCGCGCGGGTGATTGTAGCCGCGGTCGCTGACCGCGGACGCGCTCAGCGCGGGCGTCTACAAGGGCGGATGACGCGCTCAGCGCGCGCGATTTGTAGCCGCGGTCGTTGACCGCGGACGCGCTCAGCGCGCGCGTCTACAAGGGCGCGAGTCTCCTCACGCTGGTCACCTCCCCGCCGCCGGTCGCGGCGATCCGGGCGCGCGCCTCGGCGAGAGGCTCGCTGACGACCTTCATGTGAAAACCGTTGGCGTGCAGCACCGTCCGCGTGTCGCGCATGATCCCGACATGGCCCTTCCAGAAGATGAGATCGCCGCGGGCGAGCGGCGCTTCGCCTTCGATCGCGACCGGCTCGCCGAGGGCGGCCAGCATGTCGCTGTCGCGCGGCGCGGCGATCCCGGCGGCGGTGAGCGCCGTCTGCGCGAGGCCCGAACAATCGATCCCTTCCGACGTCCGGCCGCCCCAGAGATAGGGCGTCTCGAGGAAAAGCTCGGCTACCGCGACGAAGTCTTCCTGGCGCGAACCGACGTCCGCGAGATGGCGGCCCCAGAGCCACAGACCGTCGGCGCTCACCGCGAATTCGCCCTCATGGCGCACGATCGTCAGCCTTGCGCCGAGCGACAGCGCCATGCGCGGCGGCAGCTTGATGCTCGGCCCCGGATAGGCGTGCGTGCGCAGCGCCGCGACGCGATGGCTCGGCGCCATCGGCGCGCCGAGCCCGGCGAGGGGAAGATAGCCGACGTACGCGTCGCGTTCGAGCTGGACCCAGGCCCAGCCTTCGCTTTCGTCGTAGACGGTGGCCGTTTCGCCGTATAGCGCCTCGGTGTCGAGCGGCGCGTCCGGCGCGGGGAAGCGCCTCAGCGGCGCGCTTGCTTCGATGATCTGCATCGCTCGGCCGTCGGCATAGCGCGACGCGTCGACGAGGCCGCGCAGGCGAGAGGCCGCGAGGTCGGGACGGGCGGGAGTCAGACGAGGATCGTGCGGGCTGTCCATGGCCGCCTGTCATCGTCGCGTGAGCGACGCCGCCGTGCTTCGAAGGCGTTCGTAGCGTTAAGCAGCATCGCCGCCGAGGCGCAAGGCGGAAGTCGTCTCGCTGCGCTTGGGCGTCGCCGTCAGGTTCATTGCACCTTCCCTCGCGCCGACACGGCGTAGAGGTTCTCGATCCTTCCCTGCCTTGCGGCGTAGACCCGGTCGTGCAGGTTGGTGACGACGCAGGCATGGTTGGGAATGACGGCGACCCTTTCACCCACTCTCGGCCGGGCCGAACCAGGCGGAACGCGCACGTGCCCGTGCTCCTCGCTCAGCGCATAAATCTCCCATTCCGGATGTTCCACAATTCGGCCATGGCCCTGCAACCCGAGCAGGTCGGACGACAGGCTCTTCGATCCCGCATCGATGACGCACCGGTCGGGCGCAGCATGAGACACGACCGTCGCCTGAACCCGCAGCGCACAATCGGCCCATGCGCCGAAAGCGTGGGTCTCGACATGACAGCGATCGCTGTAGATGTAGGTTCCCGGCCGGTGCTCGGTCGCGACGGCGACCTCATGGGCGCTGTAGAGATCGGGCGTCCCGCCGTTGCTGACGATTTCGACCGGAAGCCCGGCGCGCTTGCAGTTTTCGGCCGCCTCCGCCAGCCAGGCCTGGGTCTTGCCCACCGAATTCTTGGGCGGATAGGTCATCAGGCCACGAAATGACAGCCCCGGGGCGCGGTCGATCGCTTGCGCGAGCGCGGCGGCCTTGGCCGGCGTGGTCACTCCGCAGCGCGACGCCCCTGTGTCGCATTCGACCAGCACCGGCAGTGTGAGACCGGCGCGGGACATCGCGGACGAAAGCCCTTCCACCACTTCGGCCAAGTCCGCCACCACCTTGATGTCGGCGCGACGGGCGAGAGCCATGAGGCGGTCGAGCTTAACCTGTCCGACGACGTTGTAGGTCAGGAGGACGTCCGTGATTCCCGCCTCGACCATGACCTCGGCCTCTCCGAGCTTCTGACAATTGACCCCCTTCGCGCCGAGTCTGACCTGCAGATGGGCGAACTCGGGAATCTTGTGGGTCTTGATGTGGGGGCGCAGGTTTAGCCCATGGCGGTCGAGATAGGTCTGGCAGCGCCGGAGATTGTTCTCCATGACGTCGAGATCGACCACCGCGCAGGGCGTGTCCAGGTCTTGGATATGCATCAAACTTCTCCTCTTCATCGGCCGGCGCCGCGGGCGGCAGGCCGACCCGGCGGATCGGCGCGGCTTGCTCCCAGACGACGTCGGCGGCCGAAAATCGCGCGGCCGAGGACGATGCCGCGGCTGACCTTCGAAGCATTGACGACGGCGATCGGCGCCGTCATCTTCGTCGCATGGACCGAGCGGCCGGTCGCGCCAGGGACCCCTCCGCCAACCCTCGCGGCGCCGCCCGGAGCGACCGCGGCGATCGACGATAGCAGATACGAGTCGCCGATGCCGATCCCGCGACAGCGGAAGTGCTGACGAGCGCGGGCCTCAACCAGGAGCGCAAACGTGGGCGGAATATACCGCGGGCCGATCATCGACGCGCACCACCATCTCTGGGACCTCGGAATGGACCGCCACCCCTGGCTGCGCCCGGCGGTGGGCGCACTCCTGGCGCTCGGCGATCTCGATCCGATACGACGGAACTATCTCGTCGACGACTACCGCCGCGACGCGGCGAACCAAAACGTCGTCGCCACGGTGCACGTGGAAGCCATCTGGGACCGCCGCGACGATCCGCTCGCCGAGATCCGCTGGCTCGAGACGCTCGACAAGTCCTCCGGCGTAGCCGTTCGCTATATCGGCTTCGCCGACCTCGCGGCTCCAAACGCTGCAGCGACGCTCGGCCGTCTGGCCGACGTGCATCGCTGCGTCGGCGTCCGGCAGATGCTGAGCTGGCATCCGAGCAATCCGGCCAGATGCTTCGCCCCGAGGCCGGGGATCGCCGACGAGGCGGCATGGCGCCAGGGCGTTTCGCTGCTCGCCGGCTACCACCTGCTGCTCGAGCTGATGCTCTATCCCTACCAGGCGGAGGAGCTCGCCCGGTTGGCCCGCGATTTCCCCGATCAGCCTTTCGTCATCAACCACTGCGGCAGCCCGATCGATCGTGACAGGGAAGGCATGGTTCGCTGGAAGGAGGGCCTGCAATTGCTCGGCTCGCTGCCCAACGTCAGCATCAAGGTTTCGGGTCTGACCGCCTATGACCCTCACCCGACGCCCGACAGCCTGCGCGAAGTCACCATGCATTGCATCGATTGTTTTGGCGTCGAGCGCACGATGTTCGGCAGCGACTTCCCCGTCGGCCGGTTGTGGACGACCTTCGACGCGGTCTTCGACGGTTTCAAGGCCATGGTCCGCGATTTCTCCGAAGCCGAGCAACACGCGCTCTTCCATGGGAATGCGCGTCGGGTTTATCGTATCGACCCGTCTTGAGCTGGCCGACGGCGTAGGCGGAGCGTCCGCGCGCCGGGCCCCGTCGTCAAAGGCGAACGCTCTGCCTCCTGCAAAGATCAGCGCGCCTACGTGCGGCTTTACAGACACCCCCCGCTCATCCCTTCGCCAGAGCCCTGAGGTCGAAGGCCAGGTTGGCGGCGTCCTCCGGCGTCACGACCTTCGGCGTGCCGATGATGCGTTTCGCCGCCGCGTGGTCGGCGGCGCGGTTGACCAATTCGACGACCGCGAGCCTGCCGCCCCTGAAGCCGAAGGTCGAGAAGGCGCGAGTCGTCGGATCGCCGCGCACGACCCATGCGTCGACGCCGTGCGGCAGGCCTGCGATCATCAGCTTGAGGTCGCCCTGGTCGCTCCAGAACCAGGCGAGCGCGTCGTAGGGCTTCGGCTTGCCGGCGATTCGCGCCGCCACGCACTTCGCCTGGTCGACGGCATTTTGTATCGACTCGAGCCGGGTGCGGAAGCCGAGCGCCGCATTGGGAAAATCGACGCAGTCGCCGATCGCCGAAATGGCCGGGTCGGAAGTCTGCAGATGCGCGTCGACGACGACGCCGTTCATGCAGTCGAGCCCGCAGTCGCGCGCCAGCCGGTCCTCGGCTGTGACGCCGACTGCGACGATCGCGATATCGGCCGGCAAAATCTCGCCGTCGGTCAGCGCGACGGCCTCCGCCTCGCCCATGCCCGTGATCGCCGTCACTCCGCGCCCGATGCGGAACTTCGCCCCGAAGCCGCCGTGCGCCTTGAGGAAGAAGTCCGACATCACCGCCGAGACGGCGCGGCCCATGGGCCGGGCGATCTCGACGACCGTCACCTCGGCGCCGAGGCTCGCCGCGGTCGCGGCGATCTCGAGCCCGATGAAGCCGGCCCCGATGACGACGACCTTGCGGCCGCGGGCGAGTTGCTCGCGGATCCGGGTCGCGTCGGCGATCGTCCGCAGGGTGAAGACGCCCGGCAGCTCGACACCCGGCGCCTCGAGCGTCCGCCGCCGCGCTCCGGTCGCGAGGATCAGATGCCCGTAGCCGATCGTCCTGCCGCCGCTCGTCTCGACGCGCTGCGCCGCTCGGTCGATCCGCTCCGCGCGAACGCCGAGCCTGAGATCGATGCGCTGGTCGCGGAAGAAGGCCTCGGCCCTCAGCGGCAGGCCGTGGATGTCCATTTCGCCCTTGAGAAAGGCCTTCGACAGCGGCGGCCGTTGATAGGGCAGGTCTTGCTCGTCCGAGAGGAGGACGATCTCGCCGTCGAAGCCCTCCTCGCGCAGACTGGCGGCGGCCTGGACGCCGGCGTGGCCGGCGCCGGCGATGACGACCGGGAAAGAGGACATGTCGCGCTCAGTCCGTGGCTCGAGGGATCCCCAAGGCGTTCAATCGCTGACGTAGAGGCGGAAGTCGCGCCCCTCGTCTTCCGACGAACCCGGTCCCGGATCGTCCGGCGGCATGGTCGCTGGATCGATGATGACTCCGGCCCTCGGCGCTGGAGACGGCGCCGCCGCCGGCAGGCTGCGAGGCGGCCCGGGCGCTGCGATCTCCTCGGCAGGCGGCGGAGCGGGCGGGACAGGCGGTGGAGGCGCCGCCGGCTCCGCCTCGATCGGCGCGGGCTCGGCCGGGGCGGCGATGCGTTCGTCGGGCGTGCGCCACATGAAGGCGTCGAGCGCGCCCGAGGGCGAGACGGGGGCCCACCGGTCGCTGATGAACCCGTCCGCCACCCAGGCCTTGTCGCGCGGGGCGCGCGCCGCCCGGGAGAGCCACTCGCGCACGGCTCCGTGATGGCCTTCGGCCTCCTCGATGTCGGCCATCAGCAGGCACACGCGACGGGTCGGCCGGCCGTGGGGCGAATCGGAAGCAAGCAGCGGCGCAATCGCGGCGCGAGCGGCCTCGCGCTCGTGCGCTTCCAGCGCCGCGCGTCCGATCGTCAGCATCGATTCCGGGTCGTTGGGGGCGACGCGCGCCAGCGTCCGGGCGCGAGCGAGCCGGTCTTCGGCCGAATCGCCGTGCCTCACCCTGAGATACGCCTCGGCCAGGTCGGGGTGGGGCGTCTGCGCGTAAGCGCTCTCGAGCGCTCGCGTCGCGCGGCGATAGTCTCCGAACCCGGCCGCCAGGCGCCCGTAGATTGCCGCGGCCGGCACGAGGGCCGGCGCAAGGCGATAAGCGTCCTGCGCGAGCGCCAGCGCTCCCTTTGGGTCGCGCTCCATCTGCTCTTCCGCCATCGCGGTCTTGATGACGGCCCGCCAGCGGTTGGCGGTCGGCTTGTCGATCAGCCGGGCGGCGGCGTTGGAGTCGACGGTCGCGAGCGCTCCCGTCCAGTCGCCGCGCCGCGTTCGGTCCTCGAGAACCGCCTGTCCCGCCCAGGCGGTGGGAGCATGAGCGCCGGCGCGCACCGCATATTGCAGCGCGGCCTCGTGATCGCCGCCGCGGCGCGCCTCGACATGCAGGCCGCGCAAGCCCAGGCCATGGGTCTCGTGATGCTCGAGCATCTCGTTGTAGGCGGCGACCGCCGCCTGCCGGTCGCCCGCGAGTTGCGCCGCCTGCGCGCGAAGGAGCCTGCTCATCGGATGGGGTCCGAGAAGGCGCTTCGCCTCGGCGGCGTGTTTAGCCGCCGCCCGCGGGTCGCCCGCGCCGACCGCGATCAGCCCGCGCGAAACCGCGGCGAGGCCTTTCTCGCGGCGCCGCGTCCGCGCCCCGACGGAAATTAGCGAAGGGATGCGGAAGGCGAAGCGCAGGAGACCCCAGACGATCGACCAGGCGACCGCGATTGCGGCGACGATGCCGAGCGCCAGCATCAGCGAGAACTTGTATTCGACGCCGCCCCAGGTCACCGCAACCACGCCCGGATTGTCGGCGAGCCACATGAGGCCGAAGGCCGCCAGGGCCACTGCGGCGAGGAAGATCAACAGGCGAAACATCATCTCTCTGCTTTCACGAACGTTCGGCCCGCGGCCGGCGCGGCGGAACGGCCCTTCAGGGCTTGCCGCTCTTCGCCAGCTGTGCGACCGCCGCCTCGCGGATCGACTCGATGGCCGCCTCTGCCGCCGACCTCTGTTCAGCGGCAGACGCCCAGGCCGAGGCCGCCTGGCGCGACGGCTCGGGAAGCTTGGCGAAGGCGGCCAGCGCAGCGCTGACGTCGCCGCGTCGGGAATCCTCCTCGATTTGCGACGCCAGCGCCTGCAGACTGTTGCCCGCCGCCGCGTTCAGTTTGCGCACCTGAATGAGGCCGCGCAAATGCGTCAGAAAGCGGTCGCCGAACCCCCGGAGCTCTTCCCTTAGTCCGTTGCCCGGCTCTTTCGCCCCCGTCTGCGCCTCTGCCGATCCATTTTGCGCCTCGGCGTCGCCGCCCTGCCCCTGTTTTGGCGCAGCGGCGGCCAAAACCTTGGACTGGACGGCTTCGAAGTCGGCGGCGAGCGCGCTGTCCGTCGGCGCCCCGTCCGCCACGGCTTTCAGCGGCGCGAGCTTCGCCGGATCGACGCCGAGGCGCTCCAGTCCCTCGAGCTCGGTCTTGAATGGCGCGCCGTGCACCAGCTTGTCGCGCAACGAGTCGGCTACGATGGCGACCGCAGCCGGATCGTCGCTCGCTGAAACTTTCTCCAGCGCGACACGGGTTTCGTTCTTGGCGGCCGTGAGCTGCGCCTCGATCTTGTCGAGGCGGGCATTTACGGCCGAGAGGTCGGCGGCCGGCTGCGGCGGCGAAGTTTCCAGTTTCGCCACCCGCGCCTGGAGGGCTGGAATCTCGCTGCGCGCCGCATCGACTTCCGTGCTCAGATCGTGCACCTTTCCCGTCAGCGTCTGAATCGCCTGCGTCGCTGCGGCGCCGTTCCCGGATTGAAGCCCGCTGACGCGTTTGTCGACCGCGTCATTCGCCGCCTGAAGCGCCCCGAGGCGCTTGTCGACCGTTTCGTTCGCCTGCTGCAGGGCGGCGACGCGTTTGTCGATCGCTGCGAGCGCCGCCGAGGAGCCGCTCCCCTCCAGGGCGCCGACGCGCTGGTCGATCCCGGCCACCCGTTTGTCCATGTCAGCGATCGCGGCGTCTTCGCGCCGAGCCTGCGACTCGATCGCCGCAAGGCGGTTCGCGTCGGCCTCGGCGAGATCCGCCTTCGGCGCCAGGAGATAGTATGCGGCGCCGCCGAGGAGAGCGGAAACGACGAGGCCGCCGAGCGCTCCCGACACAACGGCGCCGGGCCCTCTCCTGCCGGGCGGGCGGGCCAGAGCGTCCCGAGTTGGAGGCGCGGCGTCACCGGCTTCCCGAGCCGAAGGCGCGGACTCAGCGGCTTCCTGAGCCGAGGAGCCGGGTTCTGCGGCTTCCTCACCTGAAGCCCCGGACCCGCCGGCTTCCGGCGCGAGTGGCGTGGCCTCGCCCTCGCCGTGCGACACTGGTTCGCCTTCGATCACGCCGGGGTCGTTGCGCCGTTTGTCTCGGTTGACGGGCGCTCCGCCGGCAGCTTCGGACGCAACGTCCTGACTCTCTTCGTCAACCATTCTCTCGCGCGTCCTCGGGAAATGGCGCCCTATATACGGGAGCCCTCACCGGAAGCAAATACGGCCGCACCGGCGGCCAACGCCTCGATCAGGGCGACTTCCTCTGGCCGTTCGGCGACGACAATGAAAGAGGCGGCGGCGGCCCGCAACGGCTCGGCGACGTCGTCCGACAGGCAGAAATGGCGCAAGGCGAGAAAGTGCTCAGCAAGGCCGGATGCCTCCGCCAGCCGCGCAGCAAGCGCCGCCGAGCGCCGCGAATAGTGCAGGGCGGCGGCGCAAGAGGCGAGGGCGCGAATCTCGGCTGGACGCCATGAAGCGCGGGCTTCGGCCGAGTAGACCTCCACGACCTCGAGCGCGCAGAATCCGCCGAGTGCGGTTTCGAGCGTCGATTTGCGGTCGCGTCCCGCGAGGTAGAGGACCCTCGCTCCGGTCGGCAGTTCGCGCCTCATCGTCTCGACGAGCCGCGCGGCGTCGCGTGCCGGTGGCGCGGCCAGCCGCCATCCGCGCGCCCCGGCCGCGCGCGCCGTGAGCGCCCCGACGGCATAGAGCGGCGGTCCCGGCGCCCCCGGCGCCTCGGCCATGAACGCCTTGGCGCTGCTGGCGACGACTGCGTCGTAGCCTTCGGCCGCCACTTCCGCCGTCACTTCCGCGCGCGCGGGCGCGATCTCGACGACCGGCAGGCAGGCGACCCTGAAGCCGAGCTTCCGCAGGCGCGCTGCGCTGCGCGCCCCGTCGCGTCGAGCGCGAAATACCGCCACCCCGACTGAGGGCCCCAGATCTTTCATGATCGCATTATGAGATCCTCGAGCGGCCCGGCAAGGCAGCGCTTGCCGATCGGCGCGTTGAGCTTTACCCCCTCGGCCTTTCTCGGGTCAGCCGCGACAGGATCCTTGTTGGACAGAGCCCTCGACACTCCCGACCTTGCCGCGGCGCGCATCTGGCGCGATCTCGGTTTCCGCCACGACATCAATGGCCTGCGCGCGCTTGCTGTTCTCGGGGTGGTCGCGTTCCACGCCGACCGGGCGCTCGTCCCGGGCGGCTTCGTCGGCGTCGACGTCTTCTTCGTCATTTCGGGCTTTCTCATTTCGCGCATCATTCTGTCCGAATGCGCGGTCGGCCATTTCTCGCTGCGGACGTTTTACGCCAAGCGGGCAAAGCGCATTTTGCCGGCCCTGCTCGTGGTCGTGAGCGCCGTCTCGATCGCCGGCTGGTTCCGCGCGGCGCCGATCCAGTTCCGCGACATCGGCGGCGGCCTGCTTGGCGACTCGTATTTCACCGTGAATTTCTGGCTCATGCGGCTGGCGGGGGTGGGGGGATATTTCGGCGCGGATTCCTCCGCCAAGCCCCTGCTCCATCTCTGGTCTTTGAGCATCGAGGAGCAGTTCTACCTCGTCTGGTCGGTCCTGCTGTTGGCGTTCTTCAAGCTGGACGGTCGGCTGCTGCCCTTCGTCATTCTCGGCGTCTTCGTCGCCTCGTTCGGCTATTGCATGGTCCTCACTCCCATCAATCCGATCGGCGCGTTCTATCTGCCGTGGACGCGGGCGTGGGAGCTCGCGCTCGGCGCGCTTCTCGCCTATCGCGAAGTCTTCCTTCTGCGCCGATGGCCTTATCCGTCGCGCCGGCTCGCGGACGTTGGAGCGGGACTGGGCGTTGCGCTCATCATCGGCAGCTATCTTTTCCTGAGCGAAGTCGGGCCCTTTCCCGGGTGGCGCGCAGCCGTCCCGACGGCCGGCTGCGCGCTCGTCATCGCCAGCCCAGGTTCGTTCGCCGGCGAGGTTGCGCTCGGCAACAAGGTCGCGGCCTTCTTCGGCCTGATTTCCTACCCGCTCTATCTCTGGCACTGGCCCCTGTTCGCCTTCGCCCACATGTGGCCCGGCGTCATTCCGACGACCGGGGTGATGTTCGCGCTCGCGGGCGCGGCCGTCGGGCTCGCGGCCGCGACTTACCTCTTTATCGAGACTCCGGTCGCGGCGCTCTTTCGACGCCGCCCTTACGCGGTGGCGCTCGTCCTCGTCGCCGGCCTTGCGCTGACGGGCGTCGTCGGACGTGTCACATACGATGCGAGGGGGTTTCCGGGCCGCTTTCCGCCCCTGGTCACTCGCGTATTCGACTACGACGTCAACGGCGCACAGGGCGCACGCCTGATGCAGTGCTTCTATCAGCGGGACGACCGCGCCTATTCGCTCGCGCAGGAGCGTCAGCGGGCGGCCCGGTTCTTCGAGACGAACCGATGCGGCGTCGCCGACGACCCGGCGAAGCCCACCATTCTCGTCGTCGGCGACTCGCACGCAGCGCACCTGTTCGCCGGCCTCACCGAGACCTTCGGCGGCGCCGCCAACATCCTGACCCTTTCGTCGGTGTTCTGCGTTCCTCTGGTCGAGCATGTGGAGATGGACGCCGGCGTCGCCGGCACGCCGCGCTGCCGCGCCATCAACGACTACGTGTTCGACCGGATCCGCGAGATCAAGCCGGACGTCCTGTTGGTCGCGGGCTACTATTCGCAATATGACCATGAGGCCAACTGGCGCTATCCGGGTTTTCTCGACGCGCTTGTCCAAGGCGCAAAAACTCTCCATCGGGACGGCGTGCGTTCGATCGTGGTCGCCGGCGAGGTTCCGACCTGGGCGCCGTGGCTGCCGATCCTCGTCGGCCGCGACCTCCTCGAAACGGGCGAGGCGCCGGTTTTCTCCCGCGTCGGGGTCCGGCCGGACTCGCTTCAAACGGACGAGGCGCTCGCGGCCAAAGACTGGGGCGAGGGCGTGGTCTACGTGTCGCAGGCGGCGAAGCTGTGCGGACCCGGCGGCTGCCGGAGGCTCGTCGGACCCAATCTTCCCGAAGACATGTTGGCCGTCGACTACGGACATTACAGCGTCAATGGCTCGATCTTCGCGGTGAAGACGATCCTTCAGCCGGCGATCGAGGACGCGCTGGCGAGGGCACGATGACTCTGACGGCTCAGACGGTCATGTGGCCGGCACGGGCTCTTGCGGCGCATGCGGGAGCACCGGTTCCGCGCGCGCGAGGCGAACGGCGGCCATGACGTCGGAATCGACAGCCAGGTCGTCCGCATAGTCCTGAAGGCGGAGCAGCGACAGTCGCGCGCCGGCTTCTGCGTCGTCCGCGGCGCGATCGTCAAAGGCGAGGAATTCGAGATTGGCGACGTCGGCAGCCTCCTTCACCCACAGGGCGGAGGCAAGCTGGATGGCGTCGACGATCGACAGGACACGCGGCTTTTCGCCAGGACGCCGCAGAGCCGCCGGGCGCTGCCATTTGACGTCGCGCAGCCGCCCTGCGCGCAGCATCGTGTTGGGGTCGGGCGTCACGAAGGTCGCGATCGAGCGGAGATAGCGGACAAATTCGGCGAGGGTCGGAAAGCGGCCGGGAACGAAAGCGGAGGGCCTCAGCTCGGCGAACAGAAGACTCGAGACCCAAAGCCGGCGCTTGCCGACCGCGGCCTCGGTCAGAATCGTCTCGAGGTCGCGCTCCGAATCGCCTGATTCGGTCCGCGCGTGCCGCAACAGCACGTTTATGTGCAAGAAGTGCCTGTCGCTAGTGGAGGTAATCAAGCTCGCCATCCCAATCCCCTCGCAAAACCGGCGCCAATGAGCCCTGAATGCCAATCGCCGCCGAGACGCGATTCTTCTCCTCGATTGTCAGAACTTCCAACCTTTCCGGAAGCTGGCTGTCACCCGTGTAGATCGCCCGGCCGGTGACGCAAACAGTCTTGTTGCCGAATGGGTTGAGCGCGTCCTCGCCCCGCGATCGGTCGAACACGCACTCGATTCGCGTTTCTCCGCCGGATAGCGTCAGGCGCCCCTTCCATACGGGCCCCCGGTAATCGATGGCCTCTAGCCGCCCTTCGAACGAGCCGACCGCGGCGCCCGCGAACCAGACATCGGATTGCGACGCCGGCTCGCCCAGGCGTCCAACGCGATCGACCTGTCGGCAAAAAAACGCATCCAGCGGCAACTCCATGTCGTTGTACTGGACGAGGACGACATAGGCCGGATCAATAGCCTTGACGATGCGGTCAAAGGCCCGCATGAGCCTCGGACGCTGCAGCAGCACTTGATAATCGCTGCGATAGACCCGGCCGGCGCTGCGCCGGAGAAACTCGATGGCGGAGCCGCCGCTTGCCGCGGTCGACTTCTGCTTCTCGATGATCCCGAACTCGCAGGAACCGAAGCCCAGATGAGAAACGAAGAATTGGCTTGACACAGGCTTTGCGTGAACTTCGCGGTCGGCGGCGACCAGCGCCGCCAGGAAAGCGTCAAATATCCGCTTGAATAGCTGCGCCGGAATCAGCTCGGGCTCGAAGCCGGGCGCCACAAGCGGCCGTATCACGACACGCATTTCACTCGATCCGATTGCGCTGCTCATCGCTCCGCCTCGCAATTCATGGTCGAATAACACGATAGCGATAGCCGCGACAGGCGACGTATCGCCGCGTCGCCTGCCGTTTCCTCGCCGCTTCGTTCAAGCTAATGGCGTTGGCATGGACGCGAGTTGGGCGTCGAGGCGGGAGAAAGCAAGCCTATGCGCGTTCTGGGCATCGAGACCACCTGCGACGAGACGGCGGCGGCGGTCGTGCGGCTGAAGCCTGACGGCGGCGGCGAGATCCTGGCCGACGAAGTGATGAGCCAGATTGCGGCTCATTCGGCGTTCGGCGGCGTCGTCCCGGAGATCGCGGCGCGCGCCCACGTCGAGCTTGTCGATGTGCTGATCGCGCGCGCGCTCGCGCAGGCGCGGGTTTCCCCCAAGGACCTCGACGGAGTTGCGGCCGCGGCTGGGCCGGGTCTGATCGGAGGGGTGCTGGTCGGGCTGATGGCGGCCAAGGGGATCGCGATCGCGATCGGCAAGCCGCTCCTGGCCGTCAACCATCTCGAGGCGCATGCCCTGACGGCGCGCCTGACCGCCGGCGTGGCCTTTCCCTTTCTGATCCTGCTGGCGTCGGGCGGCCATACTCAGATTCTCGCGGTCAAGGGGGTGGGCGATTACGATCGGCTGGGCGCGACGGTGGACGACGCCATCGGCGAGGCCTTCGACAAGACCGCTAAACTGCTCGGCCTTACTTATCCCGGCGGTCCGGCGATCGAAGCGGCGGCCAAGGGCGGCGATCCGGAACGCTTCGCGCTGCCTCGGCCCATGCTCGGCCGGCCGAACGCCGACTTTTCCCTTTCCGGCCTCAAGACGGCGGTGCGGCACACGGCCGAATCGGCGGCTCCGCTGAGGCCGCGCGACGTCGCTGACATTTGCGCGTCCTTTCAGGCGGCGGTGGTCGACGTCGTCGAGGACCGCATGCGAATGGGCCTCAAGCTCTTCCGCGAAGGTCTCGGCCGGGCCCCCACCGCGGTCGTAATCGCCGGTGGGGTGGCCGCCAACATGGCCCTGCGGCAGGCGCTCGAGCGCTTCTGCGCCCAGGCGGGACTGCCGATGGTCGCGCCCCCGCCAAGGTTTTGCACCGACAACGGCGCGATGATCGCCTGGGCCGGAGTCGAGCGGCTCAGGCTTGGCCTGACCGATCCGCTCGACGTCGCCGCCCGGCCGCGCTGGCCGCTGGACGCCAAGGCGCAGCGCGCGCTGAACAACAAGGCGTGAGCGCCTCAGTATCCGTTCGTTTGGTTCGTCGGGTGCTGGGCCTGGGCCGAGGTCGATGAATAATCCCTGTTCCTGTTCGCCAAATGGTGGCCGACGATGCAGCCGCCGATAGCGCCCATAATTCCATGGTGGACCAGGTGGCCGGCAACCCCGCCGGCGATCGCTCCCTTGATGCAGCCCTTCGCTTCGGCTGAGGGAGCGAGAGCAGGAGCGACGGCCAGCGCCAACACAGCGGCAATAATTGCGTTTCTCATTTCAATTCCCTCTCTTAAGGCGTCCTCTTCAATCCTTCCGCAGGAGAAGAGTTCCAGACAGCCGACAGACGCCACGTCGCAGTCTACCAGATTTCTTGGGGGCGGGGCGGCGGCGCGGCGAGACTTCAGCGATGCGCCATCCGCACCTCAGTACGCGGCTCGGGAGCTCTCAAAGCATTGAAAAGGGCTTCCCCTTCCGGCTTTGACCTGAGATGGAGACTTGTCACAAAGTTGCAGGCGACTTCGACCCTCTTGCCATTTTGGCAAGAAATTTCATTCTTGAGGGATTTCTTCTTTTCGAGGCCGCACAAAGGGAGGTCGGGGCAGGGGCGATGCGGCGTTACGTCGCGCCTGGTTCACAGATTGTGCTAGAAATAGCTCGAGTCGGGGCCGATGGTTGCTGTGAAAGGTCAGGGCGGGAGAGATTTGTTGGACCGCGTCTCATCGGAGACTGACGGCCGCGTCGGAATGCTGCTTGACGGCGTCGATGCGGCAATCGACCGGAAGCAATGGGACGAGGCGTACAATCAAGTCTCGCAGATCCTTTCTGTTTGTCCCGATCATCCGGAAGCCCTGGGTTTGCTGGCGCATATCGAGCGGCGCCGCAGAACGACGGAGCTGCGCTTCGAGGCCGAACGTCGCACGGTCACCGTCGTCTTTTGCGATCTCGTCGGTTCCTCCAAAATGGCCGAACTCCTCGACCCGGAGGAGATGCGGGAGATCCTCAGCTGGTACCAGCGGATCGTCGGCGAAGCGGTCACCGCTGCCGGCGGGTTGATCGCTCGCTTCATGGGCGACGGCGTTCTGGTTTACTTCGGCTATCCTCACGCCACCGACGAGGCGCCGCGTCAGGCGGTTCATGCCGCACTGACCATCATTCGGCAGATAAGGGATCGGCGATCCGACCTCATGGATACTTACGGAGTCGAGGTTGACGCCCGGATCGGGATCCATACGGGTTTGGCGGTGATCACCGAGATGGGCGGCGGCAATCGAAGAGAAGTCGCCGACATCGTCGGCGAGACGCCGAACATCGCGGCCCGACTGGAAGGGCTCGCGGAAGCGGGAACCGTGCTGATCAGCGGCGACACCTGCGGGCTCGTGACCGGCTATTTCAAAACGATGGCGCTTGGCCAGCAGCAACTCAAAAACATCTCGCGCCAGATCACTGCCTTCCAGATCGTTGACGCGACCGGCGCCACATCGCGCTCCGAAGCAAGCGACCTCGCCAGCCGAACCCCGCTCGTGGGCCGGACCGCGGAGCACAAGAAACTGGAGGCGATCCACGACCAGGTCGTCGCCGGCAGGGGAAGAATTGTGGTGATTTCAGGCGAGGCCGGCGTCGGCAAGTCTCGTCTGGTCGAACTGGTCATGACCCAGATGGCGGCGGGCTGGCCGACGCTTTATTCGGCCTGCGCGCCCCATACGCAATCGACCCCTTTCCATCCGATAAGGGGAATCCTCGCGAGTGGCGGGCGCGGAACCCTTCATGCGGCGCTTGGGATTCGCTCGGAAGACTATGGTTCGACCGCCGCAGAGCGGGAGGCTCTGCTGAGCGCCGCGGTCGGGTGGGTCCTCGACTTTGCGGGTGACA
This sequence comes from uncultured Alphaproteobacteria bacterium, assembly GCA_963823165.1. GTDB lineage: Bacteria > Pseudomonadota > Alphaproteobacteria > Rhizobiales > Beijerinckiaceae > Roseiarcus. Next base: position 30,731 of record CAWGKV010000029.1, read on the forward strand.
GGCCGGCTCTGCTGGTACTCGAGGACGTCCACTGGTCGGACCCATCGACTTTGGAGTTTCTCGCTCGGCTCGCGAGACGGGTCGGCGAGAAACGTCTTCTCGTCATCGTCACTCTCAGGCCGGAGCTTCAGCCTGGATGGTTCAAGCATGACTCGATCGAACAGATCTTCGTCCAGCCGCTCGAACGCGATCTTGTCAATGAGATGATTCGCGAGTTGCTCGGCGCCGCGTCGCCCCCCGAAAAGTTTGTCGACTGGCTGGTCGACCGCTCCGGAGGCGTGCCGCTTTTCGTTGAGGAGCTGATCAGGACCCTGCGTGAAGGCGGCCAGCTGACACAGGCGCTGAGCGGCGTATTCGATTTGGGCGACGACATCCCTCTCACCTTGCAAGGCGTCCTGACCGGTCGTCTCGATCGTCTGGGGCCGGCGAAACGAGTGGCTCAGGTGGCCTCGGTGATCGGTCGCGAGTTTGACGTCGGACTGTTGAAGCGGGTCATCGGCCTGGACGAGGCTCGCCTGCGCCGGGATCTGGACGATTTAATAAACTCCGGCCTTGTGATGCCGTCGCAACAGTCAGGCCTGCACAGGTTCAAACACGCGCTGATCCGCGACGCAGCCTACGGCTCGATCCTCCGGACGACGACGCGCTCTATCCATGGCGCGATCGCAGACGCCTTGCCGGAGCACTACGGCGAGATCCTGGATCGCAACCCCGAAGTGGTCGCGATTCACCTGTTCGAGGCGCAACGATTCGAAGAGTCGGCCGACCTGTTCGCCAAGGCGGCGCGCGCAGCGTCCGCGCGGTCGGCCCATTCCGAGGCAATCAACCATGTAACCATGGCGCTGACAGCGACCAAGACCCTGTCCAACCCGGAAACGCGGCGCAAAAATGAACTTCACCTTCGTCTCCTTCTAGGCCCGTCATTAATTGCGGCGCGTGGCTACGGCTCGGAAGAGGTCGGCGACAATTATCGACGCGCGCGCTCTCTCTGCGCGTCAGCGACCGACAGCGCAGAACTGTTCGACTCGGTGCACGGTTTGACGGCCTACTTCCTGGTGACGGAGCACATCGAGGTGGCCTCAGAGTTGGCGCAGACGGCGCTCGGCATCGCGGTCAGGCGGTCGGACGACGACGAGCTTCTGGAGGCGTCCACATGGCTTGGCACGATCCGGTTCTTTCAAGGCATGGCGACAGAGGCGGCGTCGACCCTCGACAGCGCCATTCGCAAATACGACGCCATCGCCCACGCGCGTCACCGAGTGGTCCATGGCCTGGATCCGGGCGTTCTGGCGATGTCGCACCGTTGCTGGCTGCATTGGCTGCAGGGCGAGGTGGTCGCCGCGCGCGTCATGTCCGAAGAGATGCTGTCTCTTGCCGAGACGCTGGATCACCCGGTCAGCCGGGCTCACGCGCTCAATTATGTCACCGGACTCGCCGTCTTCCTGGGTGATCATGTCCGAGCCGAGGCGCGGGCTCGCGCGCAGATTGAACTGGCGCGCGTGGCCAAGCTCCCGCATTACGAGGCTTACGGCATGATTCTCCTAGGCCGCGCCTTGATGCAGCAGGACGCAAAAGCGGCCGTCGACAACGTCCTCGCCGGGCTCGAACTTCGAAAGTCGACTGGCGCGCTCCTTGCTATGCCCTTGCATCAGGGCCTGCTAGCCGAGGTTCAGCTGGCCAGGGGCGACATCGATGCCGCGAAACATGCGGTGTCAGCTGGACTGGAGGTCGCGGAGCGCACCGGCGAGCGATGGTGGTCGCCGGAGCTGTGCCGGCTGGGCGCGGTCATCGACCACGAGGCCGGGAGGACCGACGTCCAATCCACGCTTCGTCATGCACATCGCGCCGCGCGTGAAGCCGGCGTCGCCATGTTGGCCACCCGAGCCGCCCTCAGCGCGGCTGAGATATTGCCAGCCCTCGGACTGGATGATCCCCTTCATTTGCGCCACCACCGGCATCTGATCGATGGCAACACCCCGGAGACCAACGAGCTGAAGCGGCGGCTCGATTGACCCGACGAAAAGTATCGCCGCGAGAGGGGCCGCCCCTCGAGATGACATTGCATGGCGCTTGCCTTGGTTGCGTGCGCCGTGCATGCATTGGTCTAAAGCATTAATCTTGCCTCGGGCGATCGAAGCTCGCGCCAATTATCGATTCCAGAGTTCTTTCGGGGGGTCTGCAGAACGGCATTCAAGTCGAGACGCCATCGCCGCCACAAGTCAAAGTGACGGACGCTCGCATGTGTTTGCCAACACCAAAGGATATGAAATGAAGCAACAGCTTGCCTCGAAGTTCGCGGAGATGCTCGGAGCTCTCCGTGAACGGCACGATATCCGCCTGGGCGGCGGAGGCGCCGACGCGGTCACATCGTGGTTTCTCGGCCCGAAGGGCGAGAACGGCGCGCTGATGCACGATCTTGTCCGCGCCGCCCTGGAGGCGCACCTGAAATTCCGCCACGATGTGTACCCGGAAGACCCCAAATTCATTACGCCGGAGATGCAGACCGCGCCCGACTACAAGCGTTCTGTCGAGGCGATCCGCCACGACTTCGAGGGCGTGCTGAAAGCGCTGAAGGAGTCGGGCGCATTCTTCAGCATGCGCAGCCAGGGGCACATGCTTTGGGACGTCACGATCCCGAGCCTCGCCGGGTATTTCGCAGCGATGCTCTACAACCAGAACAATGTGGCCGCCGAGGCGTCGCCGGTCACCACGATGATGGAAATCGCCGTCGGCGACGATCTCTGCCGCATGCTCGGCTACCGGGTCCCGCAGGAGAATGCGGAGAACGCTGACGCGGATAGCCTGCCGCGAGCCTGGGGACACATCACCTGCGACGGATCCATAGCCAACATGGAAGGGCTGTGGATGGCGCGGAGCCTGAAATTCTTCCCGCCCGCCCTGCTCGCCGCGGCGCGGAACGTCGCGGAGGCGGCCCCCATTCTCGGGCTCGAAGTGTCGCTGCTCGATGGACAGAAGAAGATCCTCGCAAATTGCACGGCATGGGAGTTGCTGAACCTTCCAATCGAGGCAGTGGTCAATCTTCCGGCGCTGGTCGCGGCGCAGACCGGCATCCAGCCGAGCGATACGGCGTCATTCATGGCGCCATACACCGTCTCCGCGCTCGGGATGGCGGGCGCCTGCCAGGAGTTCATTTTCAGCCGCGGATTGAAGAACCTGCCGGTGCTGACGACGCCGGCGACGAAGCACTACTCGTGGCCGAAGGGCGCTGCGCTCCTCGGTCTCGGAACCAACCAGCAATGGGATGTGCATGTCGACCTCGATGCGCGCCAGGAGGTCGATCGCGCCAATCGGCTGCACGGAAACGCCAGCACGTTGCGCGCCTGCTTGCAGAAGGCGCTCGACACCCAGACCCCCGTCATCACGGTCGTCGCCGTGATCGGCTCGACGGAAGAGAGCGCGGTCGATCCGTTGCACGACATCGTGCAGCTGCGAGACGAGTTCCGCGATCGCGGCCTCGAGTTCACCATTCACGCGGATGCGGCCTGGGGCGGATATTTCGCGTCGATGCTGCGCGGCCGCGAGGAGCACAGGACGCCGTCGGGAGCACACGCGTTTCACTCCGGACTCTCGCTCCCGCCCATCCCCGAGACGCCGATGAGCGACCACCTCGTCAGGCAATATCTCGCTCTCGGCGAGGCCGACTCGATCACCGTCGATCCGCATAAGGCAGGCTATATCCCTTACCCCGCGGGCGCCCTCTGCTACCGCGACAGCAACATGCGCAACCTCGTGTCGCTGAAATCGCCCGTCGTTTTCCATGGCGCGGCGGACCCGACGGTCGGCGTCTACGGAATCGAAGGCAGCAAGCCGGGAGCCGCCGCCGCGGCCGTGTACATGTCGCACAAGGCGATCCGGCCGACGCGGCAGGGCTACGGCAAATTGCTCGAGCAATGCATCTTCTCCAGCAAGAAGCTCTACGCTCGCCTGCGCACCATGGCGCGTCCGGGGGACCCGTTCCGCGTCGCCTTCGTTCAGCGCGTTCCGGCGGAGAAGGACGGCCTCTCCGAGAAAGAGATCGAGCTCCAACTGCAGCACATCCGCGACTGGTTCGTGGACAAGGCCAACGCCGAGATCGTCGAGGGGCCGCACTATGATTTCTTCAAGCAGCTCGGCAGCGATCAGACGATATTGACCTGGGCCGTCAACTTCAAGAACGCCGACGGGACCTGGAATCAGGACATCGCGCGGTTGAACGACTTCAACAATCAGCTCTACCTGACGTTCAGCATGATGCCGGACACGCGCGGCGGCGGGGACAAGCTCAAGAACCCGTCCGACGTGAAGCTGATCCTCACGTCGTCGAGCTTCGCCGTTTCCGACTATGGTCCCGAATTCGTGGAGAGCTTCCTCTCCCGCCTCGGGGTCAAGGCGACCCGGGAGCAGCTCGACGCCCCCGGCTTTCCGGGCGTCGATTTCAATATCAGCACGCAGATGGATCCCTGGTTCACGGAGGACGCGGACAATCCTCAGGAGGGGTTCCTCAAGACCATCGAGGACACCATCCGCGTCGAGATTTTGAAGCAGATCAGAAGCTTACACAATTCCTCGCCGACCGCGGCGGCGCTGTAGCCGGGCGCCGGAGCGTCAGCCGGCGGTCCGCGAGACCATGAACGATATAGACCGGCCGCCGGTCGGCGCGCAAAGCTCCGGGCAAAATGCGCGATATCGCGCGCGATCGATCGGCCGCCGCGCGGGCTTCGTCTTTCACCCGGCTTCAAGTGCGAATTCGCGAGCAGATTGACTCTCTTCGACGCTTCGAGAAACATCGGTTCACGGCGCACGCGCCCGAAGCTGTGCGTTCGCCGGTCACCAAGACATTCGAGGGAGGAAGACATGAAGGGATGTTCGGTTTCCGACTATGCGTCCAGCATCGCAAAGGTCGATTGGCGTGCAGCGGGCGTTGCGATCGCGCTCGCTGGGATCATTGGGATCTCGCCTGCGTCCAGAGCCGCGGACGCTGGCAACTGGATCGGATCTTGGACGGCGAGTCCGCAGCCGGATTGGGGGCCGGACTTTCCTGTGCCGCTCGGCCTTCCAGCGAACTTGTGGAAACAGACCATCCGTCAGAACGCTCGCCTGAGCATCGGCGGCAGCCAGGTGCGCGTCGTGCTTTCGAACGAGTACGGAAACGCCCCGATGACGATAGGCGCGGCCCATGTCGCGCTCGCTGGCGAGGGCGGCAAGATCAAGGAAGGGAGCGATCATGCGCTGACTTTCGGAGGAAATCCGTCGATCGTCATACCGCCAGGCGCCCCGGCGGTCAGCGATCCCGTAGACATGGCGGTTGCGCCGCTCGCCCTGGTTTCGGTCAGCCTTTACTTCCCGGAAGTCACCCCGACGACGACCATGCATTGGGACGGGCATGAGACGGCTTACGTCGCGGCAGGAAACAAGGTCGCCGACGTCGGGTTCAAGGCGGATTCAAAACAAACGCAAAGAGTATTCCTGAGCGAGATCATGGTCGACGCGCCGGCCGACGCGCATGCGGTCGTCGCTTTCGGCGATTCCATCACGGACGGCGACGGCTCGACGGTCGACGGCAATGACCGGTGGCCCGACCGCCTGGCTGAGCGGCTCGTGGCGGCGGGCGGTCCTCCGGTTGCGATTTTGAACGAGGGAATATCTGGAGCGAAGGTCTTGACCGACCGCATGGGCGTGAATGCGCTCGCCCGCTTCGACGAGGACGTCCTGAGGCAACCCAAGGCCGACACCGTCATTCTGATGATGGGCATCAATGACGTCGGCTGGCCCGGTTGCGGGCTGGCGCAGCACGATCCGGAACCGACCGCCGCGGAGATCATCGACGGGTACAAGCAATTGATCGCGCGCGCTCACGCGCACGGCATGCGGATCATCGGCGCGACCCTGACGCCTTTCGGCGACGCGTTCGCGGGAACCCCGTTCGAGGGTTACTACACGCCGGAGAAAGAGAAGATCCGTCTGGCGCTGAACGACTTCATCAGAAGCGGGGCGTTCGACGGCGTCATCGACTTCGACAAGGTCATCGTCGATCCGAACAAGCCGGGCTACTCGCTGCCCAAATACGACAAGGGCGATCACCTTCACCCCAATCCCGCCGGCTATGAAGCGATGGCCGGCGCGATCGATCTCAAGACGTTTACGACCAAATGACTGCGTGGCATGGGACTGGGGAAACACAGTCTCGTCCACCGAAATGAAGGTCCCTCCGGCGCTCGCTTGGCGTCGGAGGGAATTCACCCCAGCTCGCGCAGAAATCCGAGAAGCGCAGCGTTGACCTCGGCCGCCCGCTCCTGCTGGATCCAGTGGCCGCAGCCCGGCAGCATGATGGTGGCGCGGAGTTCGGGCACGAATGTTTTCAGATTGGCGATGAGCTTCTTCACGCCGGGGGGCTGAACGACGATGTCGCGGTCGCCCGCGGCAAAGAGCGCGGGGACCGCGACCCTCAGGCCCGCGAAGGGCGCCGTGAGCTCCCAGTTGCGGTCGATGTTGCGATACCAGTTGAGGGCGCCGCGAAAGCCGGTGCGGGCGAATTCACGGCCGTAGAAGTCGACGTCGGCCTCGGTCAGCCAGGGCGGCAGCCGCTCGGCGTCGATGGTGCGGGCGAGGGCGCCGCCGGCTCTCGGAACCATCCCCGGCGCCTCGTCGCCGAACATGTTGTCCGCCCCGCGCGGAGCGTCGCCGGAGGCGGAATAGAGCATGCGGCGGACGGCGTCGCGCGGCTCGCGCTCGAGCTCCGCCTCGGCGATCCCCGGCGTCTGGAAATAGAGCTGGTAGGCGAGGAAATGATCGTTTTGCGGCATGGCGCCCGTCGGGCGCGCGCTCCCGCGGGGCAGAAACGGCACGCTGAGGCCCACGACGCCGCGAAAAAGGTCCGGCCGAAGGAGGGCCGCAGTCCAGGCGACCGGGGCGCCCCAGTCATGCCCGACGATGACGGCTTGCCCGGCGCCGAGCGCGTCGACGACGCCGACCATGTCGCCGACGAGATGCAGGATCGTGTACTTCTCGATCTCCTCGGGCCGGTCCGTCTCGCCGTAGCCGCGCATGTCGGGCGCGACCGCGTGGTAACCGGCCTCGGCGAGCGCCGTGAGCTGCCATCGCCAGGAATGCCAGGATTCGGGAAAGCCGTGGCAGAAAAGCACGAGCGGCCCGGCGCCCGCCTCCGCCAGATGGATGCGGATCCCGTTCGCGTCGACCATGCGGTGTGTGATTTCCGTCGCCGCGGCCATGCCCCCGTTTACCAGGCTTACGCGAAGGAAGCGTGACGACAACGCCGCGGCGGGCGTTCGTCGACGCCGCCAGCGACCGCATACGTGCCCCGGAGCTCCGCTCAGTTTGCCGCCACCAAGCTCTCACCCCCGGCATGGCCAGCGGGGTTGGATGGGATGGGTGGCCACGGCCGCGCGCATCAATCCCGGCAGCGAGCCGCCGGGCTTCGGCCTATGGCATGTCGTAGCCGCGGATGCAGACGATGGTCTTGTCCGCCTGCTCCGGCTTCTGATGGGTGAAGCCGAGATTGGCGGTGCAGATCGTGCCCTTGTACCAGGCAAGACTGGTGTTGTTGTCCAGCGGCGCCATCTTTTTATTGGCGACCAGCGCCCGCGTGCTTCCGTCCGGCGACAATACCCAAAGCTCGTTGCGCAGGAGTTCCGATACGTAGATGTTGCCCTTGTCATCGAACGTAATGCCGTCGAACGGCGTAAAGCCGCGCGCCACGACCGTGGCCTTGCCGGCGGCGCCGTTGGCCTCGATCGGCATCTTCACCACCATCGGGTCACCGTCGGTGACGGCATAGATGCTCTTGCCATCGGGCGCGATCGCAAGGTCATTGACGCCTAGCGGGAAGCCGGAATAGGGCTGCGGCGACCAGTTCAGCAACGGGTCGGCCGACCACAGGTCGACCTTCTTGCCGTCGGGCGAAATCTTCCAGATGCCGGCATAGGTCAGGTCGGTCATGTAGACGTTGCCCTGGTCGTCGATATCGACGTCGTCGGGAAAGCAGAACGGCCAACCGTCTGCCTTGGTGGCAAGCGCCGTCACCTTCTTGGTGGCCAACTCGATCTTGTACACGCCCGAGGCGGTCACCTTGACGTCGCGGCAGGCGGCATGGAACTGGTCGCCCAGGTTATTCGCTTCGTACATCGGCGAATCCTGCTTGTAGGCGACGTACAGATTGCCTTTATTATCAAGCTCGACGCCGACGGTGGCGCCATGGTGCCCGTTGCTGTCCGGCGGGATCGTGGCAATCAGCTCCTGTTGGCCATCGGGCGTCACCTTCATGATTTTGCCGGTGTGGAACAGCGCCGTGTAGTAGTTTCCGTCCTTGTCAACGGTCAGGCCCTCGGGCGTGTCGTCGAACGTGGCCAGAACCCAGGCTTTGTACTGGGCATGCGCCGCGCCCGTCGTGCTCAGCACACCCACGGCTAGGAACAAGGCCAAAGCTCGCATGGTATCCTCCCTCGGTCACCCCGGTCCGCATCGCCGGAATCCTGGATTCTTGATTATGGCCATTATGCACAGGTCTGACCGGGCGACAAGTCGGCGGCCTTCATGGCCAACCCAAAACCGAAAGACTTCGGCTTGCCTGCCTCTGCACGTATTCGCGCAGCGCTCGTTTGGTCCGTGTCTGATAGGCCTAATTCGAGGTTGTGTGGCTCTTGCGATTCCGGTGACAGTGTACTCAACTCCGGATTGCTCGCGAGCGTTTTGCCGCGGACGTCAGTTCCGAGCGCTATTAGGACCGTCCCCGAGTGCTTTCCTTCATCGCGACCACCGGGGCACGACACAGACAGTCCACCGGGAGAAGTTCTCATCTTCATCTTCTTCGGTGCGCCATATTACGAATTTGCCCTATGCACCGCGATTTCGCCGGCTCGACCATAGGAACGCCGCCGATTCTTCGCGCTCGCGCAAGAATGGGCTGCGGCGATCTTTAATTAAGCTCCGGATCGCCGAGTTCGGCTTGACTGACCCTGCACGTATTCGCGCAGCGCTCGATTGATCCGTGTCTGATAGCCCTCACCGGAGGTCGTGTGGCTCTTGAACCAGGCAACGACATCGGCATCGAGCCGAAGAGTGATTGCTGCTTACGGGTCGATAGAATAGGCCGCGCTTGGCCCCGGACCAGTCAAGGAGCTCGGGGGCATCCGATGTGTCGATGGCGTCATCGGGAAGCGCCGCGAGCGACTTCAGTTCCGCTCGCTGCTCGGGCGTCAACCGCTTAGAAGTTCCCTTCTTCATTGGCTCCCTTTCGTGTGCGGTCGCTTTGCGGGCGCTGATGATGCACCCCTCGCGCTTCCAATTTGACAACCCCCGGCGAAGCTGAAACATGAAAAGCGCACGGTCCCTCGCATCGAATGAGGGTCAAAAGGGAACGCGGCAGGCAATTTGCCGATCCGCGGCCGCCCCCGCGACTGTGAGCGGCGTGCCGACGCATCTTCGCCACTGGGCCTCATAGCCCGGGAAGGCGGCGCCGGCGATACGCCGCTGAGCCAGGAGACCTGCCGTGCGCCGGTCAATCTGCTTGGGCTGCCGGAGGGGCGGCCGGGGAGCTGCAATGTGTGCACGTTTCGAATTCCGATTTCGAGCCTTCGGCGGTTGCGGGCAGGCGGCGCTTACCCTTCTCCGCGAAGCGGGAGAAGGTGGCGCGGCGCGCCGGATGGGATGTGGAAAGCAGGAATGGCTCGCCATAGGTTCGCGGTGACGCTCGTGCGATGCTGCTTGCATCGAACCAGTGGGCCACACCCCATCCGGCCCCATAGCCCGTCGAAAGACGGGCGTCTTCGACGCCCTGGGGGCCACCTCTCCCGCAAAGGGGAGAGGAGCGATCCGGCGTCTTCTCCCATGACCCCGACGAGCGAAACCTCCGCATCCGTCACCCTCCTCGTCTGCGTGACCTGCAAGTCCGACGCGGGGCAGGTCGGCGCGGCGCTTTACGACGCGCTTTCCACGCGGTTCGCCGCCGAGGCGGTCGCGCTCGAGCCGGTTCAATGCCTCGCCGTCTGCAAGCGGCCGTGCACGGTCGCGCTCGCCGCGCCGGGCAAGTGGACCTATGTCGTCGGCGACCTCGACGCCCGTGAGCATGTCGAGGATATCGTCACGGCCGCGCGCCGCTATGCCGCCGCTCCCCACGGGCTTGTCCCCTGGCGGGAGCGGCCGCTCCCCTTCCGCAAGGGCGTCGTGTCGCGCACGCCGCCGCTCGCCCTCTCCCGACAGGCCTGAGACATGCTCGCCAAGACCCCCGTCACCATCGTCACCGGCTTTCTCGGCGCCGGCAAGACCACCCTCATCCGCCACATCCTCAGCCATGCCGGCGGCCGGCGGCTCGCCCTGATCATCAACGAGTTCGGCGACGTCGGGGTCGACGGCGAGCTCTTGAAGAACTGCGCCGACGACGCCTGCCCGCGCGAGGCGATCATCGAGCTCGCCAACGGCTGCATCTGCTGCACCGTCGCCGACGACTTCGCCCCGGCCGTGACGGCTTTGCTCGCGCGCCAGCCGAAGCCCGATCACATCGTCATCGAGACGTCGGGCCTCGCTTTGCCGAAGCCGCTGGTGAAGGCCTTCGACTGGCCGGAGCTGCGCACGAAGCTCACCGTCGACGGAGTCGTCGCCGTCGTCGACGCGGCCGCCGTCGCGGAAGGCCGCTTCGCCGACGATCCCGCGCGCGTCGCCGAGCAGCGGGCCGCCGACCCGTCGCTCGACCACGACAACCCGCTCGAGGAGGTCTACGAGGACCAACTGCTGTGCGCCGACCTCGTGCTCCTCAACAAGGCCGACCTGGTCGAGCCCGACAGGCTCACGGCGCTCAAGCGCGAGATTGCCTCCACGCTGCCGCGCGCGGTGAAAATCGCCGCGACCCGCGAGGGCGTCGTCGACGTCGACGTGCTGCTCGGCGTCAGGGCTGCGGCAGAGGACGACCTCGAGGCGCGGCGATCGCATCATGACGGGACGGGCGTGCACGATCACGACGACTTCGAGACCTTCGTGGTGACCGTCCCGGCGGCGCATGACCCGGACGCGCTGGTCGAGCGCTTGAGCGAAGCGGCCCGCACGCACGATATTTTGCGCATCAAAGGCTTCGTCGAAGTGGCGGGCAAGCCCCTGCGCATGCTTGTGCAGGGCGTTGGCCAACGATTCCGCCGCGACTTCGACCGGCCGTGGAGCGCAGGAGAAGAGCGGGCGAGCCGTATCGTCGTCATCGCCCAGAAGGGCGTCGACCGCGCCGCGGTCGCCGCGGCGCTCAGGGCGTGAGGGGGCAGGCGATGGACGGCGCCGCGGCCGTTCCCTCCCCCCTTGTGGGGGAGGGCGAGGGAGGGGGGTCGGGCCATGCCTTTCCGGCTGTCCACCGGGAAAGCACTGTCGGAAAGGTCGGCGCGACCCCCCACCCCGGCCCGCCCCCGCAAGGGGGGCGGGGGCGCCGCGGCGCCTCCCGGCGGTCCCCGAGCCGCTCTGCCAGACTTGGTACAACAAGGGACCGCCGCCCCCTCCGCCAGACTTCGCACAGTCCCCCTCCGCCGCCGCGCGGGGGAGGATAATGCACATCCTGCGCATCGAGACGCGTTGGCTCGACGAAACCGTCGGGGCGGTCGATCTCGGCCAGACGCCGGCGGACATGGTCTTTCTTTCCTTCTCCGACAGCGACCTCAACGCGCTGAAGCGCGCCTATGATTGCGCGCCGGCGCCGAAGCCGAAGCCGACGCTGCGCCTCGCGAGCCTGGCGGCGCTGAGGCATCCCTATTCGATCGACCTCTATCTCGAGCGCGTGTGTGCGCAGGCGAAGCTCGTCGTCGCCCGGGTGCTCGGCGGCGCCGATTATTGGCGCTACGGCGTCGATGAGCTGGCGGCGCTCGCGCGGAAGCAAGGGATCAAGCTCGCCCTGCTGCCGGGCGACCGGCGCGCCGATGCGCGGCTCGAGCAGGCCTCGACGCTTGCGGCCGACGCGTCCGCAAAAATCTGGCGCTATTTCGACGAGGGCGGCCCCGAGAACATGGCGGCCTGCCTCGCCCGCTTCGCGGCGGAGCTCGGCGCGGCGGAGCCTGCGCCGGACCCCGCGCCGGTGAGCGCCTTCGGCCGCTTCGAGGCGGCCTGCGTCGAAGCCGCGCCTGGCGGCCCAAGAGCGCTGATCGTCTTCTACCGCTCGATTTATCTCGCGAACGACCTCGCGCCGATCGAGGCTTTGGCGAACGAACTCGTCGGCAGAGGTTTTTCGACGGTCGCGGTTTATGTGACGAGCCTCAAGGACGAGGCGGCGATCGCCCCCATGCGCGCCCTGATTGCGGAGCAAGCCTTCGACGTCGTGCTCAATGCGACGGCCTTTTCCGCCCGCCTCGACGACAGCGAGGGGACGGTCCTCGATTCGGTCGACGCCCCGGTGCTGCAAGTCGTGCTGGCGGGCGTCTCCGAAGACGTTTGGCGCGCTTCGCAACGGGGTCTCGGTCCCGCCGATCTCGCGATGCATGTCGCCATGCCCGAGATCGACGGGCGGATTCTCGCCCGCGCCATCTCGTTCAAAGCCGCGGGCGCGCAGGACGCCGCGACCGAGTTCGGCGCCGTCGTGCACCGGCCGCTCGCCGACCGGGTCGCCTTCGTCGCCGAACTCGCGGCGGCGTGGGCGCGGCTTCGCCGCAAGCCGCCGGCCGACAAGCGCCTCGCCTGCGTGCTGCCGGACTATCCCGCGCGCGGCGGCCGCACCGGCTACGCCGTCGGCCTCGACACGCCGGCGAGCGCCGCCGCCATCGCCGGGATCCTGCAGGCCGCGGGCTACGACGTCCCAGCCGATTGCGATGCGGCGGAGTTGATCGAAGCGCTCTCCGAAGGGCCGCTCGAGCCGACGCTGAGCCTCGCCGAATACGAAGCGGGACTCGCCGGCTCGCCGGCCGATTTCCGGAAGAGCGTCGACGCCGCTTGGGGCGACCCAGCCGGCGACCCTTGCCTGATCGATGGGGCGTTCCGCTTTCGCTTCGTTCGCCTCGGAAAGCTGATCGTCGCGGTTCAGCCGGACCGCGGCGACCCGATACAGCGCAAGGGCGCCTATCACGACCTGACGCTGGCGCCACGCCATTCCTACGTCGCCTTCCATTTCTGGCTCACGCGAAGGGAGCGGATTGACGCGCTCGTCCAGCTCGGCGCGCACGGCACGCTCGAATGGCTGCCGGGCAAGGCCGTGGCGCTGTCGGAAACCTGCGCGCCGGAAGTGCTCCTCGGCCCGACGCCGGTGATCTACCCGTTCATCGTCAACAATCCGGGCGAGGCGGCGCAGGCCAAGCGGCGTATCAGCGCGGCGACGGTCGGCCATCTGACGCCGCCGCTGATCGCCGCCGGCGCGCACGGGGCCGCGCTCGAGCTCGAGGGCCTGTTCGACGAATATTCCGAGGCGCAGGGGCTCGATCCGCGCCGCGCCCGCGCCATCGCGGAGCTGATCCTCGAGCGCGGCCGCGCGACTGGGCTCATCGGTGAATGCGCCGCCGACGGCAAGCCCGCGGACGAGGCGCTGCTCGCGCTCGACGCCTGGCTCTGCGACCTCAAGGACATGCGGGTCGGCGATGGTCTGCACGTGTTCGGCCGCTCGCCCGAGGAGGCCTCCGGCTTTGCATCCGGCCTGATGCTCGACGAAGACGCGGCCGAGACGCTGAAGGAGCGCGTCTCCGCCTGCGGCGCCGCCGAAGCGCTCGGGCTTTTGCGCGCTCTCGGCGGCCGCTTCCTGGCGCCGGGGCCCGCCGGCGCGCCGGCTCGCGGCCGTCTCGACGTCCTGCCCACCGGGCGGAACCTGTACGCCATCGATCCGCGCTCGGTTCCCACCCGCAACGCCTGGGAGATCGGCCGGCGCGCCGCGGAAGAGGTGCTCGCGCGCCATGCCCAGGACCACGGCGAATGGCCGAGGCGGATGGTGCTCGACCTTTGGGGCTCGGCGACGATGCGCACCGGCGGCGACGACCTCGCTCAAGCCTTCGCCCTGATCGGCTGCCGCCCGACCTGGGACATGGCGTCGAACCGCGTCGGCGGCTTCGAAATCATGCCGCTGGCGGCGCTCGGGCGGCCGCGGGTCGATGTGACCCTGCGTATTTCCGGCCTCTTCCGCGACGTCTTTCCGAGCCAGATCGCGCTCTTTTCCGCCGCGGTGCGGGCGCTCGCCGAATGCGCCGAAAGCCCCGAGGACAATCCGCTCGCGGCCTTCCGGGGCGCTGCGCCCGCTCGCGTGTTCGGCGCGCCGCCCGGCGCCTACGGAGTCGGCCTCGGCCGGCGCATCGCGGAGGGCGGCTGGTCGAAACGGGCCGAACTGGCGGAAGCCTATCTCGCGGCGACCAGCCACGCCTACGACGGCGAGGGCGATGGCCGCGAAGCCGCGGCGGCGTTTCGCGAGCGCGTCGCGGGTGCGGAGGCGTTCATCCACGTCCAGGACCTACCGGGACAGGACGCGCTCGACGCCGACGCTTTCTCCGAGCATGAGGGCGGCTTCGCCGCCGCCGCCGAGCGCCTCGGAGCGCGCCCCACGCTCTATCATCTCGACTCGACAGCGCCCGGGGCGCCGAAGGTCCGCACGCTCGGGCAGGAAATCGCCCGCTCCTTGCGCGGCCGCGCCGCCAATCCGCGCTGGCTCGCCGGCCAGATGCGCCATGGGCATCGCGGCGCCGCGGAGATCGCCCAGTCGCTCGACAATCTCTACGCCTTCGCCGCGTTGACCGACGCGGTGAGCAGCGACCAGTTCGACCTGATGTTCGACGCGACGCTCGGCGACGAGGCCGTTCGCGCCTTTCTCGTCGACGCCAACCGGCCGGCGGCGCGCCACATGGCGGGCGTGTTCGAAGAAGCGGCGCGCCGCGGCTTTTGGCGCTCGCGCCGGAATTCATGCAGGTCTATTCTGGCCTCCCTGTCGAGGGAGGCCGCATGAGTCCAATTGCGCTGCGTCGCGAGGGCTGGCGCCCGGAGGCGCCGCGACGAAAGGGATGGTGCCCCGGAGCATTGAAGCCGATGGAGACCGGCGACGGGCTCCTCGCGCGGGTGCGCGCTTGCGGAGGGCGCGTCTCTCTCGGCCAGGCGGCGGCGATTGCGGACGCCGCGCTCGCCTGCGGCAACGGCGCCCTCGGACTTTCATCGCGCGCCAACCTGCAGATCAGGGGCGTCAGCGAGCGGACTCTCGCCGATCTTCAGGCGCGGCTCGCGGCGGCAGGCCTGCTCGACCTAGACCCCGAGGTCGAGCGGCTGCGCAACATCGTCGCGAGCCCTTTGAGCGACGTCGATCCAGCCGCCGCGTTCGATATTGCCGACGGCCTCGCGGCCCTCGAACGGCGTCTCGCCGAAGACCAGACTCTGAGGCCCCTGCCGGCGAAATTCGGCTTCGTCCTCGACGCCGGCGGCCGTCTGCCCCTCGCCGACGTCGATGCGGACATCCGCTTCGAGGCCGAGCGCGGCCCCGGCGGGGCGGCCTTCGCGACGTATCTCGCTGGCGAGGATGCGCTCGCCTCCATGTGCGCCCCCAACGACGTCGGCGAGGCCGCAGCGAGGTTGGTGCGAGCGTTCCTCGCCCTCGCCGATCCGAACGGGAACACGCGGCGCATGCGCGCGCTCGTCGAACGATGCGGGGCGAAGGCCTTGTTCTTCGCGGCCGGCCTTGACGCCGCGCCCCGGCTGCGGGCGCCGTCCCGCGCCTCGCTCCACGACGTCCTCGGAGGCCAGGTGTTCGGCTCGACGATCGTGGTCGGCTTGGCGGCGGCATTCGGAACGATCGACGCCAGCCGGTTCAGGAGGCTCATTGAGCGCGCGACGGAATTGGGCGCGAGCGGGTTGAGGCTCACGCCCTGGCGCGCGTTCTTCGTCGTCGGGCTCGACCCGCGCCGCGCTGCGTCGATCGTCGCGGCCGCCGCCAGGCTCGGCTTTGTCGCCGACGGGCGCGAACCGCGCCTTCGTGTCGCCGCATGCGTCGGCGCGCCGGCCTGCTCGCACGCTTTCAGGGCTCTGCCCGAAGACGCGGAGCGTTTTGCGACGCAGCTGCCGCCGGGCGAGGGAATCGCCCTGCATGTCAGCGGCTGCGCAAAAGGCTGCGCTCGGCCTCTCGCGACCGCCGTGACGCTGACGGCGACGGAGCGGGGCTACGACCTCGTAATGAACGGCAAAGCGGGCGAAGCGCCCGCGCGGCGCGGCCTCTCGAGCGCGGAGGCGGCGGCGCTCATCGCCGCCTACGGAGATCAACTCTTCGCAACCCCGAGAGCGACCGTGTGACGTCCAAAAAGCACGACTACGAAAAGGATGGCGCGGCGATCTACCGCAGATCCTTCGCCATCATCCGCAGCGAGGCCGATCTTTCGCGCTTCTCTCCGATCGAGGAGCGGGTCGCGGTTAGGGTCATCCACGCCAGCGGCATGGTCGAGGCGGCGGGCGACCTCGTCTTTTCGGCCGGGGCGGCCGAGGCGGCGGAGCGGGCGCTGCGCGCCGGCGCCCCGATCTTCTGCGACGCGCGCATGGTGGCGCAGGGCGTCATTCGCGCCCGCTTGCCGGCGGGCAACGAGGTCGTCTGCACGCTGGCGGAGGCCGGGACGCCGGCGCTCGCCGCAAGGCTCGGCACGACCCGCACGGCGGCGGCAATCGACCTGTGGCTGCCGCGGCTCGAAGGCGCGGTCGTCGCAATCGGCAACGCGCCGACCGCCCTCTTCCGCCTGCTCGAGCTGATCGACGCCGGCGCGCCCCGCCCGGCGGCGATCGTCGGCATGCCGGTCGGATTCGTCGGCGCGGCGGAATCGAAAGAGGCGCTGATCGCGAGCGACCTGCCGGCGATCGTCATGCGCGGGCGAAAAGGGGGCAGCGCGATGGCGGCGGCGGCGGTCAATGCGCTGGCCAGCGAGGCCGAATGAGGATCGGCCGCCTGTACGGCGTCGGCGTAGGGCCGGGCGATCCGGAGCTGCTCACGGTCAAGGCGACACGCATCATCGCCGAGGCGCCCGTCGTCGCCTTCTTCGCCAAGGCCGGACGGCGCGGCAACGCGCGCGGCATCGTCGACCCATGGCTGAAGCCGTCGCACGTCGAGCTGCCGCTCTATTACCCGATGACGACGGAGTCGCATTTCGACGACCCGCCCTACCGCGACGCGCTGAAACTGTTCTACGCCGAGAGCGGGGCCGCGATCGCGGCCCATCTCGACGGGGGCCGCGACGTCGCCCTGCTCAGCGAGGGAGACCCGCTGTTCTACGGCTCGTTCATGCATCTCTTCATTCGTCTGCGCGAGCGGTTTGAGGTGACGATCGTGCCAGGCGTCTCGTCGATCTGCGGCGCCTGGGGAGCGGCGGAGACGGCGATGACCTGGGGCGACGATTCGCTCGTCGTGCTGCCGGCGACCCTGACGCTCGAGGAGCTGACGCGCCGCCTGAGGCTGGCCGACGCGGCCGTCATCATGAAGATCGGCCGCAATTTCACGCGCGCCAGAACGGCGCTCGCTGAGGCCGGCATGGCGGAGCGCGCAATCTATGTCGAGCGCGCCACCATGGACGGCGAGCGGGTCATGCCGCTCTGCGAGAAGTGCGACGAGGCCGCGCCTTATTTCTCGATGATCCTCGTGCCGGGCCGGGGCCGGCGGCCGTGACCGGGCGGCTGGCCATAGTCGGCCTCGGCCCCGGTCCGGTCGAGCAGATGACGCCCGAGGCCGGCGCCGCGATCACCGCCGCAAGCGACGTCGTCGGCTACGGGCCATATCTCGAACGGCTCGCGCTCCGGCCCGAGCAGCGCGCCCATGCGAGCGACAACCGGGCTGAGCTTTTTCGGGCCCGGCTGGGGTTGTCTCTCGCCTCCGACGGGCGCGCCGTCGCAATCGTCTCCGGCGGTGACCCGGGCGTGTTCGCCATGGCCGCGGCCGTGTTCGAGGCTCTTGAGGAAGAGCCGCGCTGGCGGGCGCTCGACGTCTCCGTCGTGCCCGGCGTGTCCGCCATGCATGCGGCGGGGGCGCGGCTCGGCGCGCCGCTCGGCCACGACTTCTGCGCCATCTCGCTCTCCGACAATCTGAAGCCGTGGGAAATCGTGGAGCGCCGCCTGAAGGCTGCGGCCGAAGGCGACTTCGTCATCGCGCTCTACAATCCCGCCTCCAAAGCCCGGCCCACGCGCATCGTCGAGGCGTTCGACCTTCTTCGCGGCGTGAAGGACGTCGAAACGCCGGTCGCCTTCGCCCGCGCGGTCGGGCGGGCCGACGAAAGGCTGACGGTCACGACCCTCGCCGCGGCGGACCTCAGCCTCGTCGACATGGCGACCCTCGTCATCGTCGGCTCGAGCGAGACCCGACTGATCCTGCGCGACGGCGGCCGAGCCCCATGGATGCTGACGCCGCGCTCCTACGGAGCCATGCGATGAGAAGGCGCGGCCTTGTCGACGCGGTCCTTAGGCCGTCGTTAGACGGGCGTCCCCATGCAGGCCAGTTGGACCGCGTCGGCCGCGGTCGGCGCCCGCGGCTACAGTCGGGGGCCGCGGTGAGACGAGATCCAGGTCATGACGGCGTCGAGATCGTGCCGCGTTTCCGCGTCCGGCGGCTTCGGCCGCCTGAGGACGACGACCTCGACGCCGAGCATGCGGGCCGCTTCGATCTTCGGATAGGTCGCGCGCCCGCCGCTGTTCTTGGTGACGAGGATCTCGACCTTCTCCTCCCGCATCAGCGCGAGCTCGTCGCGGAGCGCGAACGGCCCGCGCGCGAGAATGAGCTTGAAGTCGGCGAGCGCGTCCGTCTCGGCAGGCGGGTCGATCGCGCGGACGATGTAGCGGTGCTGCGGCGCACGGCCGAAGGCGGCGAGTTGGAGCCGCCCCTGCGTCAGGAACACGGTCCTGCGAGCCGCCCCGAGGGCGTCGCCGGCTTCCTCCATCGTCGCGACCTCGGTCCACCGGTCGCCGTCCTCGCGAACCCAGGGCGGCCGCGTGAAGACGACGAGGGGGGTTTCGGTCGCGCGGCAGGCCGCGACCGCATTGGCCGACATGCGCTCGGCGAAGGGATGGGTCGCGTCGACCACTGCGTCGATCCGCTCGGCCCGAAGATAGGCCGTGAGCCCCTCGGGCCCGCCGAAGCCGCCGATGCGCTGCGGGATGGGCGCCGGCGCAGGATTGACTGTCGCGCCGGCGAGCGACAGGACAGCCTCGACATCCGCGTCGCCCGCGAGGCGCCGCGCCAGAGCGCTCGCTTCCGACGTTCCCCCAAGAATGAGAAGGCGCATGCGCTTCAGGGGATGACTCCATGACCGGGGAACGCTGGCTCGCGATCGTCGGCCTGGGCGAGGACGGGATCGACGGCCTCCCTCCTGCCGCGCGCGCGCTCGTCGCGCAAGCGGAGCTCGTCGTTGGCGGCCGCCGCCATCTCGCGCTCGCCCAGCCGCTCGATCGCGAAACCTATGTCTGGCCGTCGCCGATCGAGGACGCGCTCGACACAATCGAGGCTTGGCGCGGCAGGCCCGTCTGCGTGCTGGCGAGCGGCGATCCCTTCTGCTTCGGCGTCGGAACGATGCTGATGCGCCGCTTTTCGCCGGCCGAAACGGTCTGCCTGCCGGCGCCCTCGGCCTTCGCGCTCGCCGCGGCGCGGCTCGGCTGGAGCGAGCAGGACTGTGCGATACTGTCGCTGCACGGCCGGCCGCTCGAGGCGATCGTGCCGCATCTCCAGCCGGGCACGCGGATTCTCGCGCTTTCCTGGGATGGGACGACGCCGGCGAAGCTCGCGGCGCTGCTCGCGGAGCGCGGCATGGGGCGGTCGAAGGTCACCGTCTGCGAGGCGATGGGCGGACCTCGCGAGCGCATCAGGACGGGCGAAGCGGAAAGCCTCGCGCTCGGCGACGTGGCCGATCTGAACACGATCGCGCTCGAGGTTTCTGCCGACCCCGGGGCGCGCGTCGTGCCGAGAGCGCCCGGCCTGCCTGACGATTGGTTCGAGCACGACGGCCAGATCACCAGGCGAGACATCCGCGCGATCACGCTCGCGGCGCTCGCGCCGCGGCGCGGCGACTTGCTGTGGGACGTCGGCGCGGGGTCGGGTTCGGTCGGGATCGAATGGATGCTGGCGGACCCTGCCAACCGTGCGATCGCGATCGAGGAGCGGGCCGACCGCGCCGCCCGCATCGCGCGCAACGCGCTTACGCTCGGCGCGCCCGCACTATCCGTCGTCGCGGGGAAGGCGCCGCACGCGCTGGCTGAGCTGCCCGCGCCGGACGCAATTTTTCTAGGCGGCGGCGGGACCGCCCCCGGAATGATCGACCGGGTGGTCGACGCGCTCGGGGCCGGCGGGCGGCTCGTCGCCAATGCGGTGACGCTCGAGACGCAGGCGGCCGCGGTCGAATGGCGCGCCTGCTGGGGAGGGGAGCTCGCGCAGATCGCGGTCGCGTACGCCGAGCCGGTCGGCCGCTTCCTCGGCTGGCGCACGGCGATGCCGATCGTTCAATGGCGCTGGACGAAGCCATGACGCCGTTTCGGGATGTCGGATTTGGGCGCCGCGCAGTCGCTTCTCACTCCCTGGGCTTGACCCGGGACTGCGGTGAGAAGAGCCTGCCCCCGGGCGAGGACCCGGGGCAGGCTCCATAGCCGGTCGACAGACGGGCTTTCTGACGAACGCCCTATGGCGCCGATGAGAGGCGAGGCGGACCTCCGCCGTTTGGCGTGGCCTCTTGCCCTCGTCCCTATCCCGTTCGGAGCGGGGTTTTCATTCACCACCGCTGATGGACATGCGGCCTGATGTCCTCGTCGTAGATCGCCTTGACCTCGGCCATGACCGATTGGGACAGCGCGGGCCGGTCGGCGGCCTGCGCGTTGGCGCGAGCCTGCGTCGCGTTCTTGGCCCCGGGGATCGCGACCGTCACGGCGTCGAACATCAGGATCCATCGCAGCGCGAACTGGGCCATGTAGACGTCGCCGCCGATCAGCTTGCGAATGCGCTCAACCGCCCTGAGGCCCACGTCGTAGGGCACGCCTGAGAAGGTCTCGCCGACGTCGAAGGCCTCGCCGTGGCGGTTGAATTTCCGGTGGTCGTCGTCGGCGAAGCGGGAGTCGGCGCGTGAGCTTGCCGGTGAGGAGCCCGCTCGCCAGCGGCACGCGGGCGATGACGGCGACCTGCTTCTTCTTCGCCAGGTCGAAGAACAGCTCCGCCGGCCGCTGGCGAAAAATGTTGAAGATGATCTGGACGCTGATGACGCCGGGATATTCGATCGCCTTGATCGCCTCCTCGACCCGCTCGACGCTGACGCCGAAGTCGCGGA
This sequence comes from uncultured Alphaproteobacteria bacterium, assembly GCA_963823165.1. Classification (GTDB taxonomy): domain Bacteria; phylum Pseudomonadota; class Alphaproteobacteria; order Rhizobiales; family Beijerinckiaceae; genus Roseiarcus. Next base: position 51,931 of record CAWGKV010000029.1, read on the forward strand.
TCTTGCCGTCCTGCTTGAGCCGGTCGAGCGAGTCGAAGACTTCGGGATGGTAATAGAGGTCAGTCGGCGGGCAGTGCAGCTGAACGAGGTCGAGTGTCTCGACCTCGAGATTGACGAGGCTGCGCTCGATCCAGGCGCGGAGGTTCGCTTCCGTATAGCCTTCGACCGTCTGCTGCGGCAGGCGCCGGCCCGCCTTCGTCGCCACGAACGGCCTCTCCCCGCCGCGTTCCTTGAGGACTCTGTAGATCAGACGCTCGGAGCGTCCGTCTCCATACACATCCGCCGTGTCGATAAACGTCACGCCGCTGTCGAGCGCCGCGTTCAGCGCGGCGACAGCGTCGCTTTCGTCGACCGATCCCCAGCTTCCGCCGATCGCCCAGGCGCCGAAGCCGATCTCGCTCACCTCGCGGCCCGTCCGGCCGAATGTCCGCGTCTGCATGATGGTCTCCTTTGCACTCACACTTCGTGCTGCGGCGCCCGTGAATCGGACTCGGACCTCGTCCTGAGCTTGTCGAAGGACGCTCCAGAAGGCACAGGCGGTTTGCCGGCAAAGCGATCAGGCGGGATCCCTCGAATGCGCTTTCGCCAGCTGCACAAGTGAGGCAAAGTCATCGCGCATATAGGCCTCTTTCTTCGCGCGCGACCACCCCTTGATCCGCCGCTCGGCGGCGATCGCGTCGGTAATGCGCCGGTAGTGCTCTTCGAAGACGAGCTTCACGGGCCGGCGAGTCAATGTGTAGCAGCCAGCGACAAAAATCTAGGGCATGCTCGCTCACGCGCTCTTCCACTGAACATCTTGCAATGCCGGTGTACTCGACCCGGCGCGTTCTGGAGCGACCTCCCGTTGCGGGCGCCCCAGATTCGGCGAAAGCCGCCGGAAAACCACGATCGCATGGTTGGACGACCGCATGACGATTGATCGGTCGATCCTCTGCGTCTGGCTTGTCGTGGCCGCCTGCCTGTTCCGGCTCCCGGGCGCCGCCTCGGCCGAGCAGCGGACCTATGGCCCGGAACTGCAGGGCTTCGACTATCCCTGGCCGGTGCGCGACTTCGCCTTCTCGTCGCAGGGCGAGGCCATGACCATGCGATACATGGACGTGTCTCCGACGGCCGCGCCGAACGGCAAGACGGCCGTCCTCCTGCACGGCAAGAACTTCTGCTCGGCCACCTGGGAGCAGACGATCAAGGCGCTGAGCGGCAAAGGCTATCGGGTGATCGCGGCGGATCAGATCGGCTTCTGCAAGTCGACCAAGCCCGAGCGCTATCAATACAGTTTTCAGGCGCTGGCGGAGAACACCCACGCGCTCATCGCCTCGCTCGGATTGAAGGACGTCGTCCTGGTCGGGCACTCGACCGGCGGCATGCTGGCGGCGCGCTACGCGCTCATGTACCCGAAGGAAGTCTCCACGCTCGTTCTCGTCGATCCGATCGGGCTCGAGGACTGGAAGGCGCTCGGCGTTCCGGCGCTCAGCGTCGACCAGTGGATCGAGCGGGAGAAGGGCCTGACCGCCGAGCGCCTGCGCGCCTACGAGCAGTCGACCTACTACGCCGGCGAATGGCGCCCGGAATACGAGCGCTGGATCGCGATGCTCGCCGGGCTCGCGCAGGGCCCTGGAAAGGACATCGTCGCCCGCAACGCCGGGCTGATCGACGACATGATCTACACCCAGCCGGTCGTCTACGAATTCCCGTTGATCAAGGTTTCGACGATCTTGATGATCGGCGACAAGGACACGACGGCGATCGGCAAGGATTTTTCGCCGCCCGACGTACGCGCCCGCCTCGGTCATTACCCGGAGCTGGCGCAGAAAACGAAAGCCGCCATTCCGGGCAGCGCGCTGATCGAGTTCCCCGAGGCGGGCCATGCGCCCCAGATCCAGGAGCCGGACAAGTTCAACGCGGCCCTGATCGGCGCGCTGGGGCAGGTCGCCCACTGACGAGACCGGCGCCGTCTTTCTTCGAAACATGGGCGGCCGACGCGTAGTCGCGCGCAACGCACATGCAAATGGCTCCTCGACACGCCGGCCCGGATGGAACGCTTTCTTAAGTTCCGTTAACCTAGGCGGCGAGATTGATTCGCGACCCGAGAAAGTCGCGACGAAACGGGGTCTCGATGCCGTCACTCAACGTCAAGCCACTGGTCGTCGAGGTGGATCTGCCGGCGGATCGGGACAAGTGGACCGACGCCCTCGCCCAAGCTTTCAACGATCCGATGCGGACCAGTGGCTTTCTGCCGGAAGCGGAAAAGGCTGAGAGAGCGTGCCCCGGGGATCCGGCCATTCTCTTCTTGGCGGCGACCGCCGCCCTCATCGACGGCAAGCCCGATAAGGCGCAGCTCTATCTCAAACGCTACGCCAAGCGCTACGTGTCGAGCAGGCCCTATTTCCTCCTCTCGGCCCTCGCCCTCGCGGCGGAGAAGAAGCTGATCGCCGCGCGGGCGCTGCTCGAGCGTCACGATCTGACGGAATTGCGCGATGCGATGAGCGCCTTCCCCGGCGGGAGGATGCGGCTCGCCTGGCTCGCCGAGAGGCTGGACGTTGTCATGGGTCGCGAGCGCCCGCTCCGCGGGCGCCGGGCCCAGACCAGGACGACTCGCCCGGAGCCGGGTCCGAAGAGTCCTCCGCAGGCCAGATCCGCTTCCCCGCCGCCGACGCAAGCGCGGCCGGTTGCTCAGCCGGCGACCCCGGCCCTCGAGCGCGGAGAAGTCGGAATTCCTATGGTCGTCGACTGGGACCTGAGGCAGCTCCTTTCCGCCGCGACGGGTGAGGCCGAGAGCGACGGCGGCTGGTTTGTCTTGCGGGAGCGGCTCGCCCATCTCGGCCTGGTCGAGGGCTTCGACGAGCTCGTTTGCCTGGCTCACCTTAAGGGGGTCGAGACCTTCTGGTATCAGACCGAGACGGTGCGCAAGGTGTTGAAGCAGTTCCGCGGCCGCGTGCTGCTCGCCGACGAGGTCGGCCTCGGCAAGACCGTCGAGGCGGGAATGGTCCTCAAGGAGTATCTGCTGCGCGGCATGGTCGAGCGAGTCCTGGTGCTCACTCCCGCCTCGCTGGTCGGACAATGGCGGGAGGAATTGGAGACCAAATTCGATATTCCCTGCGCCACCACGCAAGACCCGCTGTTGCGCGACGATCCCGGGCGGTTCTGGGCTCAGCCGCGCATCATCGCTTCGCTCGCGCTCTCGCGGCGAAAGGAGCACGCCGAGCGGCTCATCGCGCAGTCGTTCGATCTGGTGATCGTCGACGAGGCGCATCATCTGCGCGACCGCTCGAGCCAGAGCTACAGCCTGGTCGACCGCCTGACCAAGCGCTTCCTGCTGCTCTTGTCCGCGACGCCGGTGCAGAACAACCTCATCGAGCTCTATAACCTCCTGACCCTGCTGAAGCCCGGCATATTCAAGACGCAGAAGGAGTTCCGCGCCGCCTACATGACCGCGGGCAAGCCGCGCCAGCCGGCGAACCCGGAGCGGCTGCGCGACCTGATGCGCGACGCCATGATCCGCAACACGAGGGCGGTGGTGGCGCTGAAGCTGCCGCGCCGCCACGCCTCGACCCGATATGTCGACCCCGCGCCTCAGGAGCAGGCGGCCTATCAGGAGCTTGCGGCCATGATCCGGGCGCTCGTCTCGGACGGCCGGCAGAGCGAGCGGCTCGCGGGCCGCCATTTGCTGACCGCCGCCGGCTCCTCGCCCGCCGCCGCCTCCGCAGCCGTTCGGCGCTTCGCCGACCGCCACGATCGCGATCCGGCTTGGCGGACGTTGGCGGAGCGATGGGAGACGGTCGCCTCGGGGGCCAAGGAATTGGCGCTCCTCGAACTCATCGCCCGCAATCCCGACGAGAAGAAGCTCGTCTTCGTCCATCATCGCGAGACCATGGCGAGCCTCGCCCGGCTGCTGGCCGGAAAGGGGGTCGGATTCGCCCGCTTCGACGGCAGCATGAGCGGTCCCGACAAGGATGCGGCGATCGCCGATTTCCGCGAGCGGGTTCCGGTGCTGCTGTGCTCCGAATCCGGCGGCGAGGGCCGCAACATCCAATTCTGCAACACGCTGATCAACTTCGATATCCCCTGGAATCCCATGGCGATCGAACAGCGCGTCGGCCGCATCGACCGCATCGGTCAGAGCCGCGAGGTCTTCGTCTTCAATCTGGTCACCCGCGGGACGGTCGAGGAGCAGATGCTGCGGCTGCTCGACGAAAAGATCAACATGTTCGAGCTGGTTGTCGGCGAGGCCGGCGCCATCCTCGGCGAATTGGACGAGGAGCGGAACTTCGCCGATCTGGTGCTGGACGCTTGGCTGGAGACGAGTGCGGCCGCTCGCACCGAGGCCTTCGATGCGCTTGGCAGGCGGCTCGGCGAGGCGCAAAGCCAATACAGCGACGCCAAGGCGCTCGACGACGCCTTGTTCGGCGAAGAATTCGAGACGGCGTAGCCCAGAGGGACACCCGGCAATGACCGCATTGCGCGACTTCGTTGCCGACCTGATGGAGCGCGAAGGCGCGGCCGTCGAGAGCCTCTCGAGCCCGACGGCTTGGCCGTGATGGCGCCGCCCGAGGTTCGCGCGGCGTTGGGATGGCCGGAGCTTGCGCGGCTCGGATTCGGCGCCGACTTGCCGGCCGGCGGCGAGCGCATCGGCGTCGAGGGTGGCTGGCTCGAGCGCTTCGGCGGGCTCATCGCCGACCGCGGCCGCCATGCCGAGCGGCAAATCGAGTGCGATCCGCTGCCCGTTCTGAGCGATCCCGAGCGGCTCCTCGACCGCGTCCTCGACTTGCCCAATGCGGTCTGGCGTTTCCGCGGCCAGCGCCCGGCGTGGACGCACCTGCTCCTGACCGCGTTCCGGATGACGGCTGTCTCCGACGAGAAGCGGGAAAACAATCTCTGGATCGGGTTCAATATCGGGACCGGCGCCGCCTTGGGCGAGGCGCTCGACCGAATGCGCGCGTCTTTCGAAAGCTATGCGTGGCAGGCGCCCCTGCCGGAAGTGAGAGAGGCGGCGGGACCGGGCTGGGACGCCGCGACTCTCGAGGCCCGCATCCGGGCGACGCTCGACGCGAGCGCGCGCGCCGAGCTGGCGCCCTTTCTGCGCTCGATGCAGCGCCGTCTGGCGCGCGACCACGCCCGCCTGCACGGCTACCATGACGACCTGCGCCGGGAATCCCAGGTGCGGCTGGCGGCGCTCGAGGACGCGGAGGGGCCCAAAGCGGAGTCTGACCGCCGACGCGAACGTCAGCGGATTGCGGCGATCGAACGCGAATACCTGAATAAGCTCGGCGACCTCCAGCACAAATACGCCCTGCGCGTCACGCTCGACTGGATTCAAACGCTGGAGCTGTTCGTGCCCGTCCAGCGACTCGAGGTTCTGATCCGCCGACGCAAAGGCGAGCGGGTGATCGAGATCGACTGGCACCCGCTCGTCCGCCTGGCTGAGCCCCCGTTATGCGAATGGGGGCGGGCTTCGAGCCCGGCGCGTCTGGTTTGCGACGAGCGCCTGCATCTCACGGAGCCCGCCGGGCAGGATCCGTGTTCGGCCTGCGGCAAACCGTTCTGCCGCGCCTGCCATCCGACGGAATGTCCGCGATGCGGCAGGACGGTGGCAGTGTCAGCAACGCCGTAACCGCCGCCGACGCAGAAGGACGCGATGCTCGGCTGGCACCGATGCTTTGCGCAGCTTGCCTGCGGCAGCGCCGAAGAAACACAGTTAGGCGGCGCGCCAGCGTCAGCCGACATTCTTATTCGTGGCGGAAAACCAAAGTCCGGAATGCATTTTGAAAGAGCATTCCGGGGATTTTGTCAACACCGCAAACTTACTACACGGCGGTGTGAACAAGCGTTCCAATAAGTGGCCTATCGCGTCTGGTAACAGTCTGGTAAAGTATTAGCCGGTTGGACAGTCCTCGCCGCATTTTTGCTGCGTTGAAGGTATGTGCAAGGCCCCGGTATTCAATCTAGGATTTGCCCTGCCGCGGACGCTGTCCTCGGCAGCCCCGCATTGCCGCTGTCCAAGCGCTGGACCAGATCCCTTTTCGCCTGGGGCATTGTGAATGTCGCAACGCGGTTCTGATCCAGTCAATATCGACAGAGCCGCGACGAGGCTGACCGACGTGATTCTCGGTCACGGCGAGCATGACCTTTGCGAGACGTTGACGGCAATCGCCTCCGAGATCGGAATACGTCATATTGCCTATCTGCGGTTCGGGCGCGACCGGAACTGCGAGGCGAGCCTGCCGACGGCGATCGCCACCTATTCGAGATCATGGCAGACGCAATACTTTCTGAACGACTATGTGTGCACCGACCCCGTGGTGGCGCATGGTCGAAAGGCCATGCTTCCATTTGACTGGGACACCTTGGCGAGCGACGATCCGGTCGTCACGGCTTTCTTTGCCGATGCGTCGAGACACGGCGTCGGGCGCAACGGCGTGTCGATCCCGATTCGAAACGCGGGCGGTTTTCACGCCCTGGTTTCCTTCACCGGCGACCTCCCGAAGCCGGAGTGGGCGCAGTACAAGCGCAAGAACATGGTCAGTCTTCAGAAGTTGTCGTTCCTGATTGATACCGCTGTTAACAAGAGTCCGGATCTTTCTTTATCGCCGATTCGGTTGTCTCCAAAGGAAGAAGAATGTCTGATTTGGGCGGCGAAGGGCAGAACCGACCAGGAGATCGCCGACGTCTTGAACATCGGCTTCAGCAGCGTGAAGCTTCACCTTGATGTCGCCCGCCATAAGTTGCACTGTATGAATCTGAGCCATGCAATAGCGGTCGCCATCGCGACCGGCGTGATTCCTGCAGCGGCGCTGCAATAACCCGCGCTGCGGCGCACCCTTCCGGTGGTTTGCCCAGCTGAACCATCAGGGCGCCTTTTCCTGTTCAGCCAGTCGCTGCCTGAAATGCTTTGTAATGATAACGCTCTGATTTAGCAGGCGATGCAAGCTCAATTTCCAGCGAGCCGCAGTCATTGGCAATCCAAAAGCACAGCCGAAAATTTCCCCTGTTCGTCTGATGACGCCAATAAAGAATGTTGATGCTCAGCTTTTAACTGCTTGCCGATTGGGCACAGCGGCGCCACCCCTGGTCGTGGTCGACGATAGCGGCAGCTTGATCCGCGAAATCGGCGAACCTGTCTAGAGGAGCAGATGACATGTTGAAGCTTATTGAAGGTTCCTATGCGGCGCGATTCCCCAACGAGATGGATGCTATGTTCCGTAACCGGGCGGAAATCTTCGGCCAGCGGCTCGGTTGGGAGGTCGTGGTGAAGGATGGCTACGAACGCGACCGGTTCGACGATTTGAATCCCTTGTATCTCGTCTCGGGCGATCCGTTGACGGGGGCATACTGGGGCTCGCTCAGGCTGCTGCCCACGACCGGGCCGAACATGCTGCGCGACGTCTTTCCACAATTGCTCGAGGAGGGAGAGGTCGTCGAAAGCGCGACAATCTGGGAGAGCTCGCGGATCTGCGCGGTTGCTGCGCCCGGCCAGCCGGAGCGCATGAAGAACGGCGTCGGCTACGTGCTGAGCGAGCTCATCGCAGGGATCGGCGAGGTTGCGCTCCTCGCCGGCTTGACCCAGATCGTCTCGGTGTTCGACGCGCGCATCCTGCGGGTCCTGAAAGCGGTCGGCTGTGAGCCCGAGGTCATCGGCCGGCCGCAGCGCATCGGCGACGTCATGGCCTACGCGGCCTTGTTCGAGCCGAATCCGGAACGCCTCGAAGCGTTCCGCGCCGAGCTGAAAATGGGAGAATCCGTGCTGGCGCCGGGGGCCAAGGAACTCGCCTTCGGATCGGAGTTCGCCCTCGCTTGAGCGCGTCAACCTGACGGGTAACCATGACGGCCGTTCGGATCAGGCTGTCATGCGCATTCACGCATCGAGCAGCTGCCCGTCTGCCGGGCAGCAGCTCGGTTCGTTGATCGGTGACCGGATGCCGCTTGTCCGTCGGGCGGCGCCTTGGATAGTTCAAGAAGGGGAAATGGGGGAACTTCGCATGTCTTTCAGCTAACGCAGCAGCGTCTTCCGGCCGTCCGTGGCGCGATCCGTCTTGCGGCGGTATTCTCGTCCTATGACGGCTATCCAAAGCTTCATCGAAAGGCACAAGAGGCTCTTCGTCCTGACCGGGGCCGGCTGCAGCACGCGCTCGGGCATTCCCGACTATCGCGACGCCGACGGCAAGTGGAAGCGCGAGCCCCCGGTCACCTATCAGGCCTTCGTGGGCGACGAGGAAATGCGCCGGCGCTATTGGGCGCGCAGCCTCGTCGGCTGGCGGCGCTTTCGCCGCGCCCGGCCCAACAACGCGCATCGCGCTCTGGCGCGGCTCGAGGCGATGGGGAAGAGCGAGCTGCTCGTGACCCAGAATGTGGACCGGCTGCATCAGGCGGCCGGCTGCGCAGGGGTAATCGACCTGCACGGGCGGCTCGATGTCGTCCGCTGCACGGGCTGCGGGCGCCGCACGCCGCGCGTGGCGTTGCAGGACGAGCTGGTCAGCCTGAACGCCGGCTGGCGCGACCTCGACGCCGCCGACGCGCCGGACGGCGACGCGGATCTCGACGAAGCCGACTTCTCGTCCTTCCAAATTCCGTCCTGCGGGGACTGCGGCGGCCTGCTGAAGCCGGATGTCGTTTTTTTCGGCGAGAACGTTCCGCGCGACCGGGTCGATGCGGCGGCGCGCCATCTCGCCGACGCCGACGCCATGCTGATCGTCGGCTCCTCGCTCATGGTCTATTCGGGTTTCCGCTTCGTCGAGATGGCGGCCCGCGCGGGAAAGCCGGTGGCCGCAGTCAACCTCGGCCAGACCCGCGCGGACGGCCTGCTGGCGCTCAAGGTGGAGAGCCCGTGCGAAGAGGCGCTGGCCTTTCTGTTGTGAGGGGTATCCGCCGACGGCGCCCGAGCTTCAGGCGAATCCGCGCTGCCGCATGAGCGCGGCAGGTTCGGGCGGGCGCCCGCGGAAGCGCGCGTAAGCCGTTTCCGGGTCCCGCAGATTGCCGGCGGAATAGACGTACGTGCGCAGCCTCTCGGCGAGGTCGGGATTGAAAATGTCGCCGCTCTCCTCGAAGGCCTCGAAGCCGTCGGCGTCGAGGGCCTCGGACCAGAGGTAGCTGTAATAGCCGGAAGCGTATCCGCCGCCGCTGAAGATGTGCTGGAAATGCGGCGCGCGATGGCGCATGGCGATCGCCCGCGGCATGTTGAGCCTCGCGAGCTCCTCCCTCTCGAACGCGACGACGTCGATGTCGGCCCGGCCGGCTCGGGCGTGCAGCCCGAGGTCGACCAGCGCCGAAGCGGCATATTCGACGGTTGCAAAACCCTGGTTGAACGTTTGCGCAGAAATCAGCTTCGCGATCATCGCTTCTGGCATCGGCTCGCCGGTCCGGTGATGAACCGCGAACCGCCGCAAAATCTCGGGCTGCTCGAACCAGTGTTCGTACAACTGCGAGGGAAACTCGACGAAGTCGGTCGCGACCTTCGTGCCCGAGATCATCGGATAGGTCACGTCGGACAACATGCCGTGCAGCGCATGGCCGAACTCGTGGAACAGCGTCCTCGCTTCGTCGAAGCCGAGGAGCGGCGGCCCGCCGTCCGCCCCCTTGGCCAGGTTGAGGACGTTGACGACGATCGGCAGGACCGCGCCGTCGAGCTTTTCCTGCCTGCGGAAGGCGCTCATCCAGGCGCCGCTTCGCTTCGACGGCCTGGCGAAATAGTCGCCGACGAAGAGCGCGAGCGGCGCGCCGTCTCGACCGAGAACCGTCCAGACGCGCACGTCCCGATGGTAGACCGGAACGTCGAAACGCTCGACGAAACTCAGGCCGAACAGCCGGCCCGCGGCGAAGAACGCGGCCTCGATCATCCTGTCGAGCTGCAGATAGGGCTTGATCGCGTCCTCGTCGACGTCGAACAGACGCTTGCGGCGCTTTTCCGAGTAGAAGCGCCAGTCCCAGGGCGCGATCTCGAAGTTGCCCCCCTCCTCCGCGACGATCGCCTGCAGCGCCGCCTCCTCCTCGGCGGCGCGCGCGACCGCGGGCGTCCAGATCGATTCGAGAAGCGACCGCGCGGCGCCGGGAGTCTTCGCCATCGTGTCGGCGAGACGGAATTCCGCGAAGCTGTCGTATCCGAGGAGCTTTGCGTATTCCGCGCGGAGCCGCATGATTTCATCGGCGATCGGGCGATTGTCGGCCGGGCCGGGATGCTCGCCCCGCGCCGTCCAGGCGGCGAAAGCCTTTTCGCGCAAGTCGCGCCGGGCCGAGAATTGCAGGAACGGCTCGACGCTGGAGCGCGCCAGCGTGACGACATGCTTGCCCGGAAGCCCCCGATCTTCCGCCGCGCGGGCCGCCGACGCGACGAGCCAGTCCGGCAGGCCGGCGAGGTCGTCGGGCGTCTCCAGAACGAGAAGCCAGGTCTTCTCGTCCGCGAGGACGTTCTGGCCGAACTGCGTCCCGAGCGCCGCCAGCCGTTCGTTGATTGCGGCGAGCCGCGCCTTGACGTCGTCGGCAAGGCCAGCGCCGGCGCGCGAGAAGGCGACATGATAGCGCTCGAGCACTCTCGACTGCTCGGCGTCGAGGCCGAGCGTCTCGCGCTTCGCCTGCAGGGCGTCGATCCGATCGTAGAGCGCCCGGTTGAGAAAAATGTCGTTGCGATGCCGCGCGAGCCGAGGCGCGATCTCGCGCTCGATCGCCTGGATCTCGTCGTTGCTGTCGGCCGAGGCGAGATTGAAAAAGACGGACGACACTTTGTCGAGCGCGCGGCCGCTCCGCTCCAGCGCTTCGATGGTGTTCCCGAAGGTCGGCGGCTCGGGATTGGCCGCGACGGCCGCGACCTCGGTGCGCGCCTGGTCGAGCGCCGCATCGAAGGCGGGGCGGAAATGCGCCGCCTCGATGGCCGCGAAAGGCGGCGCCTCGAACGGCCCCGTCCAGGGCCTGAGAAGTGGGTTGGGTTCGGTTTCGGTCACTTCGCCTCCGCGCCCGCATGTGGGCGCCGAACGTGTCACGAGCAAGACCCTTAGGAACGATCGCGCCTTCCGGGAGTTGCGTTCGTCCAGCGTTTCGGGGGACCTCATGAAGCTCTTCAGGTGCCAAGTCTGCGACAATATCATCTACTTCGAGAACCGGAGTTGCGCGCAGTGCAACCATCGGCTCGGCTATATCCCGGAGCTCGAGCTCTTGACCGCCCTGGAGCCGGGGAAGAAGGGCGCTTGGGCGCCAGTAGGCGCCGACGGCGCCCGTCGCCTCTGCGCCAATGCCGACTACGACGTTTGCAACTGGCTGATCCCCGCGGGCGCGCCCGATCGCCTGTGCGTCGCCTGCCGGCACAACGACACGATCCCGGACATCTCGCACCCAAAACATCTCGCTGCTTGGCGCGAGCTCGAATTCGCCAAGCACCGCTTGTTCTATAGCCTGCTTCGGTGGAAGCTCCCGCTCGCGACGCGCGCCGAAGATCCGAGCCACGGGCTGGCATTCGAATTTTTGGCCGATCCGCCCCAGGCTTCGGGCCCGAAGGTGATAACCGGCCACGACGAGGGCAAGGTGACGATCGCATTGGTCGAGGCGGACCCGGCGGAACGCGAGAAGCGCCGGGCGGAGCTGGACGAGCCCTATCGCACGCTCCTCGGGCATTTCCGGCACGAGATCGGCCATCATTATTGGGACGTCCTCGTCCGCGACGGCGGCTCGCTCGATGCTTGCCGGGAAAAGTTCGGTGACGACCGGGAGGACTACGCCGCCGCGCTGCAGCGCTACTATGGCGAGCGGGCGCCGGCGAACTGGCAGGAGCGTTATGTTTCAGCTTATGCGACGTCCCACCCGTGGGAGGACTTCGCCGAGACCTGGGCCCACTACTTTCACATCGTCGACACGCTGGAGATGGCCAACGCCTTCGGGCTCAGCATCGAGCCCGCGATCGATCGCCGAGGCGTCCATAGGGCGCGCGTCGATTTCGACCCTTATGTCGAGGGAAGCATCGAGCAGATCGTCGAGGCGTGGGGGCCTTTCGTCCTCGCCATGAACAGCGTGAACCGGGCGATGGGCCGGCCGGACCTATATCCGTTCGTGCTGGCGCCGGCCGTTGTCGACAAGCTCGGATTCATTCACACGCTTATTCGCGGCGCAGCCGCCAAAAGCGCGAGGGCCCAAACGGGCCGAGTCCCTCTCGGACGTTCTTTCGCGATGACTCCTTGAGTTGGCTCTTCTCGCAGAATGCAGCAGAAGCTCGAGGATGGTGTTCCTGGAATGAGCCGCCGACGCACCTTCTCCCCGCTTGCGGGAGAAGGTGGCCGCGAAGCGGCCGGATGAGGGGCGCGCCAACGACGTCGCGCAGCCTAGCCCCTCGCCCCGACCCTCTCCCCGCAAGCGGGGAGAGGGGATTTGCGATTTACTTCCCGAGCGCCTTGTCGGTTACGATCGTGGTGTAGGCGCCGGTCGGCTCCTTGGAGATGACCGGGTCGGAGCCGCCGGTGAGCAGCGTCTTGACGGTGCGCTCGTAATCCGCCTTGTCGAGCCTGCCGTCCGAGCCTTCCGTCAGCTTGTTGATCTCGCCCATCATCTGCGTCTGGTGATGCTCGGTCTGGGCGCCGGTCGAGTCGTTGTCGAGCACGATCTTGACCGCCTCGTCAGGATGCGCGCGCGCATAATCCCAGCCCTTCATCGACGCCTTGACGAAGCGCGCCATCTTGTCGACGAAGGCCGGGTCCTTGAGCTTGTCCTGCATCACGTAGAGGCCGTCCTCGAGGGTCGCGACGCCCTGGTCCTCATACTTGAAGACGACCAGCTGCGAGGGCTTGTAGCCGGCGTCGATCACCTGCCAGTATTCGTTGTAGGTCATTGTCGAGATGCAGTCGGCCTGCTTCTGGATCAGCGGATCGACGTTGAAGCCCTGCTTCAAAACCTTGACGCCGCCCGGCGAGCCGTCGGTCTTGAGGCCGAGCTTGCCCATCCAGTTGAGGAACGGATATTCGTTGCCGTAGAACCACACGCCGAGCGTGCGGCCCTTGAGGTCGGCCGGGGTCTTGATACCGGTGTCGGCGCGGCAGGTCAGCTCGAGCCCCGAGTGCTTGAACGGCTGGGCGATGTTGACCATCTCCGCGCCCTTCTCGCGCGCGGCGAGCGCGGCCGGCATCCAGTCGACGACGACGTCGGCGCCGCCGCCGGCAAGCACCTGCTCGGGCGCGATGTCGGGGCCGCCCGGCTTGATCGTCACGTCGAGGCCTTCGTCCTTGTAGAAACCCTTGTCCTTGGCGACGTAATAGCCGGCGAACTGAGCCTGGGTGACCCACTTGAGTTGCAGCGTCACCTTGTCGGCCGCATGCGCGGCGCCCGCGGCGAGGATCGCCGCCATGCCGACGAGAGCAGTAAGAGACTTTTTCATTGTTTTGCGTTCCTCCGGTTGAACCACGAAACCCCTACTATCCTTCGCCGCGCGAACGTCTCGAGCGGCGAAAAGCTCAAGCCTCCCTCGCCCGATAGGAGGCGTGCCAGAACGTGACGCGTCGTTCGACGCCTGCGACCAGCGCATAGAACAGCGAACCCGTGAGCGCGGCGACGAGGACCGTCGCCCACACCATGTCGATGCCGAGATGGCCGACCTCGGTCGAGATGCGGAAGCCCATGCCGACCGTCGGCGTGCCGAAGAATTCCGCCACGATCGCCCCGATCATGGCGAGCGTCGTGTTGATCTTCAGCGCGTTGAAGACGAACGGCAGCGCCGCCGGCAGACGCAGCGAAAGCAGCGTCTGCCAATAGTCGGCGGCGTAGGTCTTCATCAGGTCGCGCTCCATCGGGCTCGCGCTTTCCAGCCCCGCGACCGCGTTCACCAGCATCGGAAAGAAGGTCATCACGACGACGACCGCAGCCTTCGACTGCCAGTCGAAGCCGAACCACATCACCATGATCGGGGCGATGCCGACGATCGGTAGGGCGGAGACGAGATTGCCGAGCGGCAGGAGACCGCGCCGCAGGAACTCAGAGCGGTCGACCAGGATCGCGACGACGAGCCCCGAGGCGCAGCCGGCGGCGTAGCCCGCCAACACGCCCTTGATCGTCTGCCAGAAGTCGGCGGCGAGCGTCGGGATCGAAGTCGCGAAGCGCAGCGCGATCGCGGAGGGCGGCGGAAGGATGATCGTCGGCACGTGCATGAGCCGGAGGCCCGCCTCCCAGAGCGCCAGCCACACGACGCCGAAGACGAGCGGGGGCACGAGGTCGGAGAGGCGGCGCGCGTTCACGGGACGAACCCCATGCGATGCTCGGCGGCGCGGCCGATGAGGCCGATGATCCCGACCAGCGCCGCCGACAGCGCCGCGGCGGCGAACAGGGCCGCCCAGATCTGCACCGTCTGCCCGTAGTAGGAGCCAGCCAGCAGGCGCGCGCCGAGGCCCCCGTCCTCGCTCTTGGTCACTTCGGCGACCACCGCCCCGACCACCGCCGCCGCCGCCCCGATCTTCATGCTGGCGAAGAAAAAGGGCGTGCTTGCCGGCGCGCGAAGCTTGATGAATGTTTGCGAGGGCGTCGCCGAATAGGTGCGCATCAGGTCGAGTTGCAGCGGATCCGGCGAGCGGAAGCCCTTCACCATGCCGACGGTTATGGGAAAGAACGAGAGATAGGCGGCGATCGCCGCCTTCGGCGCGACGCCGGTGATGTTGAACTGATAGAGGATGACGACGATCATCGGCGCGAGCGCGATGATCGGCACCGTCTGCGAGGCGACGATCCACGGCATCATCGAACGCTCGAGCCAGCGCGTGGAGACGATGAGCACGGCCAGCCCGATCCCGAGCGCGGCGCCGAAGAGGAAGCCGACCAGCGTCTCCTCGAGCGTGATCGCGCCATGATAGACGAGGCTGCGCTTCGAGGTCGGCGGGGTGGCGAAAACCAGCCGCCAGAGCTCGGCGACCACCTGGTGCGGCCCCGGCAGTTTCGGCCGCTCCATGTTGAGCGAATCGACGATCAGGTCCTGGGTCGAATAATCCGTGCGTCCGGCGTTGGCGTAGCGGTCGCGCTGCAGCGGCGCGTTCATCAGCGCCGCCGCGACATACCAGGCCGCGACGATCGCGAGGATCACGGTCGCGATGGGGAGGGCGGATTTCATGAGTCGCGCCACACGATGGAGGCCTTGTTCACGGCGGCCGAGGCAGGCGGCTTGGCTCCGTGCGAGATCGTGAGGAGCGCAAAGGCGATGACGACGGGCGAGGCCAACCTCATTTGCCGCCGTTCTGTGGGCTGGTTTCCTGGCGCGCGCTTGTCGCAAGAACTTTGCAGGCGCCGTCGATCGTGACGTCTACGGAAAAGACGAGCATATCGGCTCCGTTGACGTCGACCTCCACCCGCAAAACGCCGGGCGAAATCTCATAAGGCGTACTGGCGACTCGCATCTGTCCTTGCGCCGGAGTCCTCGCGACATCTTCCAGGGCGGCGCGGCTCGCGACCCGCTGACAGGAGTCGGTTATCCTCGCGTCGCTCGCCGAACTGGATAAGGCGGCGCCGAAGGCCGCGCCGATCATAACGAATGGCTGCATGGGTTCACCCATCATACGAATGCCCCTGCCGCAGGCCGTGGCGGACGCGGTTCGCGATCGCGAGGAACTCGGGGGTCTCCCGGAATTCCAGTTGCCGGTCGCGCGGGAAGTTGCACTCGATGACGTCGAAGATGCGTCCGGGGCGCGGCGACATGACGACGATATGGGTCGAAAGAAACACCGCCTCGGGGATCGAATGGGTGACGAACAGCACCGTCTTGCCCGTCACCTCCCACAGGGTCAGCAATTGCTGGTTCAGCATGTCGCGCACGATCTCGTCGAGCGCGCCGAACGGCTCGTCCATCAGGAGGAGGTCCGGATCGAACGACAGGGCGCGTGCGATCGAGGCGCGCTGCTGCATGCCGCCCGACAATTGCCAGGGGAACTTGGCGCCGAAGCCCTGGAGATTGACGAGGTCGAGCCCCTTCCTGACCCGCGCCTCCCGCTCAGCCTTGTCGAAGCCCATGATCTCGAGCGGCAGCGCGATGTTGCGCGCGACCGTCCGCCACGGATAGAGCGCCGGCGCCTGGAACACGTAGCCGTAGGCGCGCCTCGCTCGGGCCTCATGCGGGCTCATGCCGTTGACCCGGATCGCGCCGCTGGTCGGCGCCTCGAGGTCGGCGACCGCCCTGAGGAGCGTCGTCTTGCCGCAGCCGGAAGGACCGATGAGGGACACGAATTCGCCGCGCGCAACCTTCAGGTTGATGTTGCTGAGCGCCTGCACCGGCCCGTCGTGCGTGTCGAAGCGCAGCGACACGCCGCTGATGTCGATCGCCACGTCGCTCGAGGGCGTCGCCTTGCCGGCCCCCTCCCGCACCGGCGATGGCGTCGACGCCACGCTCATCTCCGCCGGCTCCTGCTAACGCCCGACGCTGGCCGGGGCGGTGAACTCCTTGTATTTTTTCAAAGCGCGCGCGTCCGCGGCGAACGGCTCGCGGCGGATGAACTTGCCGCGCCCCAACTCCGCCTGCACCGTCCCGTCGCGGAACACGACGTCGCCGCGCGACAGGGTGTAGCGCGGAAGGCCGGTGACTTTCACCCCCTCGAACACGTTGTAGTCGATCACCGAAACCTGCGTCCGGGCGGAGATGGTCTTGTTGGCCTTGGGATCCCAGACCGTGATGTCGGCGTCGGCGCCCGGGATGATCGCCCCCTTCCGCGGGTACATGTTGAGGATTTTTGCGCTGTTGGTCGAGGTGACCGCGACGAACTCGTTCGGGGTCAGCCGCCCGGTATCGACGCCATAGGTCCAAAGGACCGGCATCCGGTCTTCGAGCCCGCCGGTGCCGTTCGGGATTTTGGTGAAATCGCTTAAGCCCAGCTCCTTCTGCCTGGTGGTGAACGCGCAATGATCGGTGGCCACCACCTGGAGGGAGCCGGCGCGGAGGCCGTTCCACAGGTCGTCCTGATGAATCTTGTCGCGGAACGGCGGCGACATCACCCGCCGCGCGGCGTGCTTCCAGTCCTTGTTGTAATACTCGCTTTCGTCGAGCACGAGATGCTGGATGAGCGGCTCGCCGTAGACGCGTTTTCCCAGAGCGCGCGCCCGGGCGATCGCCTCGTGCGCCGGGATGCAGGAGGTATGAACGATATAGAGCGGCACGCCCGCCTGGTCGGCGAGCATGATGGCGCGGTTGGCCGCCTCGCCCTCGACGTCCGGCGGGCGCGACAGCGCGTGGCCCTCGGGCCCGGTTATTCCCTTCGCCAAATAATGCTTCTGCAGCGCAGCGACGACTTCGCCGTTCTCGGCGTGGACGAGGGGCATCGCGCCGAGTTCGGCGCAGCGGGTGAACGAGGCGAACATCTCCTCGTCGTTGACCATCAGCGCGCCCTTGTAGGCCATGAAATGCTTGAAGGTCGTGACGCCGGCCCTGACGACCTTGGCCATGTCCTCGCGCACCTGGTCGTCCCAGTAGGTGACGCACATGTGGTACGAATAGTCGGCGACTGCGTCCTTCGAGCGCTTGTCCCAGTCGGCGAAAGCCTCCATCAGCGGCTGGTTGCGGTTCGGGATGCAGAAGTCGACGACCATCGTCGTGCCGCCCGACAGCGCCGCCTTGGTGCCGCTCTCGTAGTTGTCGGCGGAATTGGCGCCCATGAAGGGCATGTCGAGATGGGTGTGCGGATCGACGCCGCCCGGCATGACGAAGCAGTCGGAGGCGTCGAGCGAGCTGTCGCCTCTCAGGTCTTCGCCGATCGCCTTGATGGTTTCGCCTTCGACCAGCACGTCGGCCTTGTAGGTCCGGTCCGCGGTGACGACCGTTCCGCCTTTGATGACGAGCGACATGGAAATTCTACCCTTCGGCTTTTCGCGGACGGCGTCTCGGGCGCCGCCGTCGACTGTCACGATACGATTTCGGCTTTTTCCAGCACGGCGTGCATCAGAACGTTGGCGCCCGCCGTCGACCAGTCCTGCTTGATGTCCTCGGTCTCGTTGTGGCTGACGCCGTCGACGCATGGGGTGAAGATCATCGAAGTCGGCGCGATGCGCGCGATATGGCAGGCGTCGTGCCCGGCCCCGGAGACGATGTTGCGGTGCGAGTAGCCGAAATGCTTGGCGGCGCGCCGCACGGCGTCGACGCAGCCGAGATCGAACGCGACCGGCGCGTAATAGAAGACCTGCTCGAGCTTGCAGGCGAGGCCGATCTTCCCGGCGATCGCCTCGACGCCTTCGCGTAAGCCCGCGTCCATGGCGCCGAGGGTCTCGTCGACCGGGTGGCGGAACTCGCAGGTCATGAAGACTTCGCCCGGAATCACGTTGCGCGAATTGGGATAGGGGTTCAGCATTCCGACGGTCGACACGCCGAGCGGCGCGTTCCTGAGGCCGATAGCGTTGACCAGCTCCACGATCCGCGCGGCGCCGAGGAGGGCGTCCTTGCGGCGCGGCATCGGCGTCGAGCCGGCGTGGCTCTCGAAGCCGGTCAAGCGAATTTCATACCAGCGCTGGCCCTGTCCATGGGTGACGACGCCGACGTCGAAATTCTCGTCCTCGAGGATCGGTCCCTGCTCGATATGCAGTTCGAAGAAAGCGTGCACCGGCCGGCCGCCGACCGGCTCCTTCCCCTTGAAGCCGATGCGCGCGAGCTCGTCGCCGAGCGCCTTGCCTTCGCCGTCGAGCCGGGAATAGGCGAATTCCTTATCATAGACGCCGGCGAACACGCCCGACGAGACCATCGCCGGCGCGTAGCGGGAGCCTTCCTCGTTGGTCCAGTTGGCGACCTCGATGGGGCGGCGGGTCTCGATCTTGAGATCGTTGAGAGAGCGCACGACTTCGAGCGCGCCCAGCACGCCGAGCACACCGTCGAACTTGCCGCCGGTCGGCTGGGTGTCGAGATGGCTGCCCATCATGACCGGGGCGAGCGCGTCGTCCTTGCCGGGACGCCGTGCGAACATGTTGCCCATCTCATCGACCTTGACGCCGCAGCCGGCCGCTTCGCACCAGCAGCGGAAAAGCTCGCGAGCCTGCTTGTCGAGATCGGTCAGGGTGAGGCGCTTGCAGCCGCCCTTGGGCGTCGCGCCGATCTTGGCCATTTCCATCAGCGAGTCCCAGAGCCTCGCCCCGTCGACCCGCACGTTGGACAGATCCGCCATCCAAAGCTCCTGAAGTTTCACGGACGCTATTATAAGTTTGACCAAATGGTCAAATGACGTAACCTTGGGCGAAACGCCCGTCGTTTCGGCGCCGGCGAGCGCGGGTCTTGGCCACGGCGGAGGGGTCCATCGACAGCATTCCAGGGGAGCGGATGGCGCAGCGCAGACGCAGGCCGGGCGTTCGCGAGGAAAACGAGCGGGCGCTCCTCGCAGCGGCCGAGGCGGTTTTCGCCGAACAGGGATTCTCCGGCGCGACGACGGCTGCGATCGCGAAGCGCGCCGGCGTGCCGAAGGCCAACCTTCACTATTACTTTCCGACCAAGGAGGCGCTTTATCGCGCCGTGATCGAGCGAGTCTTGACCGCCTGGCTGTTCGCCGTCCCGTTCGACGGCAGCCAGGAGCCGCGCGACGCGCTCTCCGCCTATATCGGCGCCAAGATGGACCTCGCGCGCGAAATGCCGCTCGCCTCGCGCATCTGGGCGGCAGAGATCATGCGCGGCGCGCCGATCATCCAGGATTTCCTCGACACGACGCTCAGCCAATGGGTGAGCGCGCGCGAGCGCGCGGTCAAGGGCTGGATCGCAGCGGGCAAGCTCAAGCCCATCGAGCCGAAGGTCCTCTTCTACATGATCTGGGCGACGACCCAGCAATACGCCAACGCGGCGCACGAGATGGCGACGCTGAACGGCGGCCGGCCGCTCGACGATAAGGCCTTCCAGCGGGCGAAGGCCCAGGTGATCGAGACGATCCTTGGCGGGGTGGCGCCGTAGCGGGTGCTGGGTCGGCCGTCCTCGCGAGCGAAGCGTGGCGATCCAGCGATTCCGCTTGCGCGGCAATTGTAGGAAAGGACGCGGAGACCCGACTGACTCAGCCCGCGAATTTGTCCGTTTCGGCGCCGGCGGAAGGGCTGGATCGCTTCGCTTCGCTCGCGATGACGCGCCCAGCCGTCATCGTGAGTTGGGACGAGCGGGCGAAGGCCCAGGTGATCGAGACGATGCTGGAGGGCGTGGCGGCGTAGGGGCGCGGTCGTAGACGCGGTCGGCTACGAACTCGAACACAATTTCGGGCATGGCGAGACCGTGACCGCACGCCGCCTTTCGCTCGGCTGCATCTTCCCCTAAGGCTGCCGTCGGTTCGGCAGGCGCGCCCGACGCGCGGCTCGGAAGTCAGGGAGGAATTGAATGCCGAAGTTCACGACCAGGGGGGCGGCGTTCGCCGCCGGAACCGCGCTCGCCGTCTGCATCGCCGCCACGTCGGCGCACGCGACCGACCCGACGCCCAAATGGTGCCAGGGCGTGAAGATCGCGGCCTTTCCGGGCGGGCCGCAGGGCGGCGTGTTCGCCAACAACGTCTTCAACGGATTCAAGCAGGCGGAACTCGATCTCGGGCCCAGCGTGACCTATTACTTCTCCGATTGGGATCCGCAAAAGCTGCTGACCCAGATACAGCAGGCGGTGGCGACCAAAGTGGACGGCATTGCGACCTACGGCTTCGGCGGCGAAGCCGCGACGGCGCCGCTGGTCGATCAGGCCTATGCGCAGGGTACGGTCTTCACCTCGCTCAACACCGCGCTGCCGGAGAGCGAGAAGAAATACGCGTCCGCAGGCTTCGGCTACGTCGGCGCGCCGAATTACTCCGCCGGCCTCTCCCTCGGCGCCGAGGCGGCCAAGCGGTCCGGACTCAAGCCGGGCGACAAGGTCTTCGTGTGGGGACTGAAAGGCATGGGCGGCGACCGCGGCCGGCGCACCGTCGGCGTGATCGACGCCTTCGAGAAGGCCGGGGCCAAGGTCATCTATCAGGAGATCGATACGGCGACCAACGCCGATCCGAACGCAGGCACGGCGACGTTCGTCGGCGTGATGAAGGCCAATCCGGACATCAAGATCGTCGTCACCGATCACGGCGGCATGACGTCGAACGTCGGCGTCTATGCGCGCGCCGCCTCGCTGAAGCCGGGGCAGGTCTATTTCGCCGGTTTCGACATGTCGCCGAACACCGCGCAGGCGATCAAGGCCGGCTTCCAGAACCTCGTCATCGATCAGCAGCCGTTCCTGCAGGGCTACCTGCCGATCCTCAACATCTGTCTGACCAGGAAGTTCGGCTTCTCGGGTCTCGACATCAACACGGCGGGCGCCTTCGTCGATTCCACCAATGTCGACGCGGTCGCGCCGCTCGCGGCCAAGGAAATCCGCTGACTTCACAGTCGCAAGCGCGGTCCGAGGGAGAGCCGCGCTCAGCCTCGAAAGGCCTCGAGATCCGCCGGGTCGTGCGAACAGATCAGCCTGACCTCGGCGGCATGATCTTTCGCCAGCGCCCGCAGCCGCTGCCGGTTGGCGAGGCGCGCCGCCCTGTCCGCGGCGACGAGCGATTGGAACATCCGCAGCGCCAGGGGCGCGCCGCCGCCCGCGGGCGCGACCTCGGCGTGGTGGAAATAGGCGTCCCCACAGTGGAGCAGCCAGCCGTCTGCTGTCGAGACGGCGACCCCGCAGTGGCCGCGCGAATGGCCCGGCAGGGGGACGAGCAGCACGTCGTCGCGGGCGCCGGGCAGCGCCCGCACGCTGTCGAAGCCGAACCATTTGTCCCCGCCCGGCTCGACCGGGACCCAGTTCGCGACCGCCGAGAGCTGCTCGGAACGGTAGCGCGAGCGCTCTCGCCACGTCGGGTTTTTTGTCGCGCGCAATTCGGCCCCGAACACGTGCACAGCCGCCGACGGGAAGTCGGGAAGCCCGCCGGCGTGGTCGAGATCGAGATGGGTCGGGACGATGTGGCGCACGTCGCTCACCCGGAACCCGAGGTCGACAACTCGCCGAAGCGCCGTCTCGGAGACGCGGAGCCGCGGCCGGGTCGCCGCCCTGAACAAATGGCCGAGCCGGCTCGGATCGGCGACGTCCTCAACTCCGAGTCCGCTGTCGACCAGGATGAGGCCGTCCTGGCCCTCGATGAGGAGGCAGTGGCAGCACATCTGGCCCCCGACCAGCCGCGCCCCCAATGGACACAGCGACCCGCAATTGAGATGATGAACTTTCATTCGCCCCGTCTTTAGCCCGGCCCCGCGGGCTGGCCTAGCGCAATCCCGGCCGGTGCGGGGTCCAATCCGGGTCGAGCATCGGCGGGCGGGGCCATCGGGGCATAGCCGATCCTTGCGCAGATCGTGTTCGCGGCGCGCCGGAATCGGCGGATCCCTCCGGAAAGGGAGAGAAATCAGCTGCATTTCCGAAAATTTTGGATTAAGATCAGCTCAGCCGGGCGCGCAGGGTGGGGTATCGGCGTGTTCCGGCCTCCTGAGGCGCGTCGGCGCCTTCTTTCGTCCGGCGACATCGGCCGGAACTCTCTCGATGTGGCCGATGGCGAAGCCGGCTTGGCAAGGATCACGAGAGATGAATGTTCGAGGCCCAGGCGCCACGCGGATTCCTCCGCTGGAGGCCGCAGTTCACCAGTTTTCGGTCGGACAAATTGTCCGTATAAGAAGCAGGAGCGGCGTTTTCCCGAAGACGGACGAGGTTTTCCGCATCACCCGCACGCTGCCCGCCAGGGACAATCTCCTGCAATATCGCCTGCGAAGCGACGGCGAAAACTACGAGCGTGTAGCGACCGAAGACAATCTCGAACTGGTTGGAGCCGAGCTGGTCGAGGAAGGCGCGGCCGCCACGTCCTGGACCGGGCGGGCCGCGGCGGACGTCTCGACGGCGGCGGCCAAGGGCGCGCGCCCGGCGATGCGCGGCAAGCCCCGCAAGTAGTTCCGACGCCTCCGGCGCGAAGAGCGGCCGGCTCTCCCCCATAGCCCGTCGAGAGACGGGCGTTCTTGCGAACGCCCGTACCGGTGAAGGCCGCAATGGGGCCTATTTGGCAGCGCAGGCGACGACCGCCTTGGCGCCGGGGTCGCCGTCGCAGGCGGCGCCCGTCGTCCCGTCCATCCGCGTCGTTGCGTTGTTGCCGGCGCAATAGGCGCTGATCATGATTTCGCTCGGGTCGCAGGCGGCTTTCACCTGTCCGACGACGACGCGGACCTTTGCGCCCTGCGCGCCGGCCTGGGCGGCCGGCCCTTGAGGTCCGGGCGGTCCGGCGGGGCCGGGATCGCCCTTACTTCCCTGAGCTCCCGTCGGCCCCGGAGGTCCCGCGTCGCCTTTCGGACCCTGCACGCCGACGACGCCAGCCGCGCCGGGATCGCCCTTCGGCCCTTGCGGCCCTTGCGCACCCGGCTCGCCCTTGTCGCCTTTCGCGCCATGAGGTCCGGGCGGACCCGCGGCGCCGACCTCGCCTTTCGGTCCGGGAGGACCGGCCGGCCCCGGATCGCCCTTTGGTCCCGCCGGGCCCGGGTCGCCCTTGTCGCCCTTCGCGCCTGCGGGTCCGGGCGGACCGGCGGCGCCGACCTCGCCTTTCGGCCCGGGAGGACCGGCCGGCCCCGGATCGCCCTTGGGTCCCGCCGGACCCGGGTCGCCCTTGTCGCCCTTCACGCCGACAGGTCCGGGAGGACCGGCCGCGCCGACCTCGCCTTTCGGCCCAGGAGGCCCCGCCGGCCCCGGATCGCCCTTGGGTCCGGCCGGCCCCCAGTCGCCTTTGTCACCCTTCGCGCCGGGGGGGCCGGGAGGCCCCGCGGCGCCGATCTCGCCTTTCGGTCCGGGAGGACCAGCTGGCCCGGGATCGCCCTTCGCTCCCTGCGAGCCTGCAGGGCCCATGGCCCCCGTGTCCCCCTTCTGCCCCGGCGGTCCGGGGTCTCCCTTGTCTCCCTTGGCGCACCCAGCGAGAGCAATGAGCGAGATAAAGGCGACGCCCGCCACGATATGACGCATGTGGTTCCTCCCTCGCCAGGTTCGCCTTCGCCGCCGCCTCGGCGCCGCCACGGCATGTTCGTTCCTCGTCGAACGTCCTGGCGGCGCAATCCTATGCGACCAATTGTGATGAGCGTGTGATCGGCTGTGGATAGAGAAGGCGAGAATCGACCGCGGCAGGTCCGCTGAGCGGCGATCACAGCCGCTTTGTGGGCTTTTTGGGCGATCGCGCGACCTTTTGTCGCCGATTTTCGATCAAAGTCGGGAACGGCCGCAGGGGGCCGGCGTTCTCTGGCGTGACGAAAAATCGACACGGGAGAATTTCATGCCCAAGGAAGCACACAGCAAAGCTGCCGAGCAGCACGACGACGCCGCTCGAAGCCGCCGCATGGCGGCCGAGCATCACGCCAAGGGCGATCACGCCAAGGGGCGGGAGGAATCGGCCCGGGCGCACAGCCATTCGAAGACTGCACACGAGCACTCGGACACGGCTCACGAAAAGAGCCGGTCGGCGGAGTAGCCGGCGCGCTTCCTCATGGAGCGAGGCCGGTACCCGGCTTCGCTCTCCTCCAACGGGGGCGCAAGTATTTGCGCCCTTGCTTTGTCGGTCCGGATTGAAAGGGAATTGCAAATGATGACGATCCTACTGATCATTCTGGTGCTGCTTATTCTCGGCGGCGGAGGCGGCTATTATGGCTACCGGGGCTACGGCGCGCCTGGTCTCGGCGGCGTGCTGGGGCTGGTCCTGGTCGTCCTAGTGGTGCTCTGGCTCTTCGGCGCCTTGTCGAGCGGCGTCGTCAATACGCCCGCGTAGGCCGTCGGTTCGTTCGAAACGAATCGTACGACCTGCTCCCGATGGCGCCTCGGCAAACCGAGGCGCCACCTCCACCTCCTGCCATCACCTCCTGCCATCCTCGCTTGACTCTCGCCTCTTCCGGGTTCAAAACCAGAACATATATTGAACGGAGAGGCAGGAGGCCGAATGTCGCTCGGCGGCAGGACGGAGATGGCGCGTTTGCGGCGCGCCGTGGCTGAAATCGAGGGGACGGGGCTTCGGCGCGCCTCGCGGCGCTTGCCCATTGCTTGCGCGCTCGATCCGGCCATCGGCGGGGGTCTCGCCGACGACGCCCTGCATGAAATCGCTCCGGCCGAGCCGGCCGATGGCGCCGCGGCGACGGGCTTCGCGCTCGCGCTCGCCGCGCGGTTCCTGAAGCGTCGGCCGTCGGCCGCGCTCTTTGTCGGCGAGAGTTTTGCGGAGCACGAGGCGGGCGCGCTCTACGGGCCGGGCCTCGTCGCGCATGGGCTCTCCTTGAGCCGCCTCATCTTCGTTCAGGCGCCCGACGCCGAGGCGGTCTTCTGGGCGATGGAGGAGGCGCTCAAATGCGGCGCTCCGGCCGCGGTCGTCGGCGAGATCTGGAACTTGAAGGGCTACAGCCTGGCCGCCTCCCGCCGCCTGCTGCTCGCCGCGCGGAAAGGGGGCGCGCCGGCGCTGCTCGTGCTGGCGAGCGCCTACGGTCAGGCCGACAGGCTGTCGAGCGCGGCCGAGACGCGGTTCGAGATCGGAGCCGCGCCGAGCGCAAAAATTCCCGCGGCGGCCGGCCGGGATCTGCCCGGACCGTTCGCCTGCGGGGCCCGGCTCGTCAAGGCGCGCCTCGGCGCCTCTGGTGACGCGGTCGATGACCGCGTCCGCGATCAGCGATCGCGTCTACAAGACGCGGTCGATGGCCCGTCGGGAGACGGGCGTCCTTCCGGACGCCCTAGGGAGCGCGGCCACAGCGCGCATGACCCGGCGCGCGCGGTCAGGCTCGAATGGCGAAGCAAGGAGAGGACTTTTGACGACCCGGCGATTTCTCTCTCTCTGGCTGCCCCGACTGGCGACGGACCGCGCGCGGCGACTCGAGGCAATTGACCGGGCGGCGCCGCTCGCGGCGGTCGCCAGGGTCAACAACGCCGAGCGGCTCGTCTGCGTCGACATGAACGCCGCCCGGCTCGGCCTCGTGGCCGGCCTCTCGCTGGCGGATGCGCAGGCGCGCCATCCCGGCCTCGTCGCGGTCGAGGCGAACCCGCCGGAAGAGGCGCGGCTTCTCGAGCGCCTTTGCGACTGGTGCTCGCGCTTCACCCCGCTCGCCGCGCTCGATGGACGCGACGGCCTGATGCTCGACATCTCCGGCGTGGCGCATCTCTTCGGCGGCGATGAGGCGCTGATCGATTCTTGCGTCGCCCGCCTCGCGGCGCTCGGCGTCACTGCTGCGGGCGGCGTCGCCGGCAATCCGCGCGCCGCCTGGGCGCTGGCGCGCTTTTCGGCGCAGAAGATTGCGCCCGAGGATCTGAGCGACAAGGCCTTCGCAAAGCTCTTTCACGATCTGCCGCTCGCCGCCCTCGGCCTCGACGCAAAAACCGTCGCCGACATGGCGCGGGCAGGCCTGAAGCGCGTCGGCGACATCGCCATGAGACCGCGCGCGCCGATCACGGCGCGGTTCGGCGCCCTGCCGATGGCGCGGCTCGATGCGCTGAAAGGCCTCGAGCGCGCCTCGATCGCGCCGCGCTTTGCTGCCCCCGATTTCTGTGCGGAGCGGCGCTTCGCCTCGCCCGTGCAGACGGTCGAGGCGATCGAGGCGGCCTTGCGCAAGCTCGCCGACGATCTCGTCGTACTGCTCGAGCGGCAAGCGAAGGGGGCGCGGCGGATCGAGCTTGCGCTCTATCGCGTTGACGGCGACGTGCGCCGCATACGGGTCGGCGCTTCGCGGCCGCTCAACGAAGCGCGCGCGTTTCTTCGCCTGTTCGCAGAAAAGCTCGCGAGCCCGCAGGAGGAGGCGATCGACGCGGGCTTCGGCGTCGACCTCATGCGCTTATCGTGCCTCGCGGCCGAGCCGCTCGCCCCCTCGCAGGCCGAGTTCGAGCGGGCGCATGAGGCCGAGCGGGCGCGCGCGCTCGCCGATCTCATCGACCGGCTCAGCGCGAGGCTCGGGCCGCGCGCGGTGACGCGGCGAGAATGCGTCGAAGCGCATCTGCCCGAACAAGCCGAGCGGGCGGCGCCGGCGACATTCCCCTCTCCCCAGAGGGCGTTCGAAAGAACGCCCGTCTTTCGACGGGCTATGGCGGGAGAGGGGTCAGGGGTGAGGGGTCGGGCGCTAAATTCTCAAGGCGCTTTCGCGCCGGACCCCTCATCCGCCGCGGCTCCGCTGCGCCACCTTCTCCCGCAAGGGGAGAAGGGGGGGCCTGCGCGGCCGCTGAGACTCTTCGCCCGCCCTGAGCCGATCGACGCGCTCGCCGAAGTGCCGGACGGGCCGCCGCTCCGCTTCCGCTGGCGGCGCGTCCTGCACGACGTCGCCGCCATCGAGGGCCCCGAGCGCATCGCCGCCCCCTGGTGGCGCCGTCCCGACGCGCCGACGCGCGACTATTTCCGCGCCGAGGATTCGCACGGCCGCCGCTTCTGGCTCTACCGCGAGGGCCTTTGGGGAAAAGAGACAAGTCAGGCGAAATGGTTCGTGCACGGAGTGTTCGGCTGAATCCCTTCTCCCCGCCTGCAATTTGCGGACACAAGGTGGCGCGAAGCGCCGGATGAGGGGCGAAACCCTGCCGGATGAGGGCAAGACGAGGAGACGGTTCATGCGCCACGACATCCCCATCTCCGCCAAGCCCCGCGCCCGCGCCATGCGGCGCGAGCCTACGGAGGCCGAGCGCAAACTCTGCTGCGCTCTGCGCGACCGGCGCATACAGGCGCTCAAGTTTCGCCGGCAGGTTCCCATTGGCGCTTATGTCGTCGATTTCATCTGTTTCGAGCACCGCCTCATCGTCGAATGCGACGGCTTTCAACATGCCGACAATTCTCATGACGCTCGGCGTGACGATTGGCTTCGCTCGCAGGGCTTCGCCGTCTTGCGTTTCTGGAACCACGAGATCCTGCACGAACAAGAGAACGTGCTGAACACGATTCTCGCGCGATGCGGGTTGCCATGGTGAGGCGCTGGCGCCAGATTCCCCTCTCCCCTTGCGGGAGAGGGGCTAGGGGTGAGGGGTCGGCGCCGCGAGGCGCCTTGATGCAGCGCGCCTTGCGGCGCGAACCCCTCATCCGTCGCCTTCGGCGACACCTTCTCCCGCAAGGGGAGAAGGGGACGCGCGCTGACAATGGTCATTGCGATCTCGGCGGGAGAAGGGGATGATCCGTCTCGAGCCGCGCTTCGCCGAGCTGGCGGCGACGACGAATTTCTCGTTTCTGCGCGGGGCCTCGCACCCGGAGGAGATGGTCGCGCGGGCGTCGGAGCTCGGGCTCGCCGGGATCGGGATCGCCGACCGCAACACGCTCGCCGGCGTCGTGCGCGCGCATGTCTTCGCCCGCGAGAACCAGGCGGCGCTCGGCGGCATGCGCGTCGTTTGCGGCGCGCGGCTCGCCTTCGACGACGGGACGCCTGATCTCCTCGCCTATCCGAAGGACCGCGCGGCCTACGGCCGGCTCTGCCGGATTCTCACCGCGGGAAATTTGCGCGCTCCGAAGGGCGAGTGCCGGCTCGCGCTCGAGGATCTCATCGAGCACGGCGAGGGGTTGCAGATCGTGGCGCTTCCCTTCTCCCCTTGCGGGAGAAGGTGGCCCGAAGGGCCGGATGAGGGGTCAAGCTCGCAAGCGTCTCGAGCGAGCGCCTTGCGGCGCGACCCCTCACCCGTGACCCCTCTCCCGCAAGGGGAGAGGGGGACGCTTTCTCGCCTTCGTGAAGCCTTCGGTACGCGTTTCTGGATCGGCGCGTGCATGGCTTACGGCGAGGACATGCGCGGGGCGCTGGCGAGGCGCGTGGCGCTGGCGAAGACGCTCGGCGCGCCGCTCCTTGCGACCAACGACGCGCTGATGCACGCGCCCGAGCGGCGGGCGCTCGCCGACGTCGTCGCCTGCATCCGCGAGAAGGCAACCCTCGAGGCCGCCGGCCGCCTGACCCAGGCCAATGCCGAGCGTCATCTGAAAAGCCCCCATGAAATGACGCGGCTGTTCGCCGAGGCGCCGGAGGCGGTCGAGGAGACGATCCGCTTCCTCGACGGCCTCGCCTTCAGTCTGGACGAACTGGCGCACCGCTACCCGGAAGAGCTGCGCGAGGGTTTTCTGAGCCCACAGGCGGCGCTCGAAGCCTTCGCTCTCGAAGGCGCCAGGGCGCGCTATCCTGAAGGCGTACCCGAGCGGACCCGCGAAGCGCTGAAGCATGAGCTCGCCCTCATCGCCTCGCTCGACTACGCGCCCTATTTCCTCACCGTGCACGATATCGTGCGCTTCGCCCGGTCGCGCGGAATCCTCTGCCAGGGGCGTGGCTCGGCGGCCAATTCGGCTGTCTGCTTCTGTCTCGGCATCACCGAGGTCGATCCGGCGCGCTTCGATCTCCTGTTCGAGCGCTTCGTCTCGCCCGAGCGCAACGAGCCGCCGGACATCGACGTCGATTTCGAGCACGAGCGGCGCGAGGAGGTCATCCAATACATCTACCGGCGCTACGGGCGCGAGCGGGCGGAACTCGCCGCCGCGGTCACCACCTATCGCACGCGCTCTGCGATCCGCGAGACGGCGAAAGTCTTCGGCCTCTCCGACGACGTGATCACCGCGCTGAACGGAACCGCCTGGGGCCACGGCTCGACGCCGATCGACGGGACCGGTGTGCGCTCGGCGGGGCTCGATCCCGCCGATCCGACGCTCGCGCTGGCGCTCAGGATGGCTGAGGAATTGACCGGCTTTCCGCGGCATCTCACCCAGCACAGCGGCGGCTTCGTCATCACCCGCGACCGGCTCGACGAGGTCGCCCCCGTGATGAACGCGGCGATGGAGGACCGCACCACCATCGAATGGGACAAGGACGACCTCGACGCGCTGGGCCTCCTCAAGATCGACGTGCTGGCGCTCGGCATGCTGACGGCGCTGTCGAAGGGCCTCGATCTCCTCGGAAAACATTACGGCGAGCGGCTGACGCTCGCGACCATCCCGCCGGAGGAGCCTCAAGTCTACGCGATGATCCAGCGCGCCGATACGATCGGCGTGTTCCAGATCGAGAGCCGGGCG
Organism: uncultured Alphaproteobacteria bacterium; assembly: GCA_963823165.1. Classification (GTDB taxonomy): domain Bacteria; phylum Pseudomonadota; class Alphaproteobacteria; order Rhizobiales; family Beijerinckiaceae; genus Roseiarcus. The sequence continues at coordinate 81,801 of CAWGKV010000029.1, forward strand.
CAGATGTCGATGCTGCCGCGCCTTCGCCCGGAAAAATTCTATGACCTCGTCATCGAGGTGGCGATCGTGCGGCCCGGCCCGATCCAGGGCGACATGGTGCACCCTTATCTGCGCCGCCGGCAGGGGCTGGAGGAGGTCGTCTATCCCTCGCTGGAGCTCGAGGCGGTCCTGAAGAAGACGCTCGGCGTGCCGCTCTTCCAGGAGCAGGCGATGAAGATCGCCATCGTCGCCGCCGGCTTCACGCCTTCGGAAGCCGACAGGCTCAGGCGCGCCATGGCGACCTTCCGCCGCGTCGGCACGATCCAGACGTTCCAGGACAAGATGATCGAGGGCATGGCGGCCAAGGGCTACGACCGCGACTTCGCCGAGCGCTGCTTCCGCCAGATCGAGGGTTTCGGCGAATACGGCTTTCCCGAGAGCCACGCGGCGAGCTTCGCTCTCCTCGTCTACGCCTCGTGCTGGATGAAATGCCGCTACCCCGACGTCTTCGCCGCCGCGATGCTCAATTCCCAGCCGCTCGGCTTCTACGCGCCAGCCCAGCTCGTGCGCGACGCGCGCGAGCACGGGGTCGAGGTCAGCGAGGTCGACGTGAACCTGTCGGACTGGGACTGCACGCTGGAGGGCAATCCCCCTCTCCCGCTTGCGGGAGAGGGCCCGGGTGAGGGCAAGGATGCAAAGCCCTCATCCGGCGCTTCGCGCCACCTTCTCCCGCAGGCGGGAGAAGGGATTCCCCGCGAACGGGGAGAAGGGATCCACCCCCGCCACGTCGCGATGGCCGAGCACATCCGCGCGACCCACGCCGTGCGCCTGGGCTTCAGGCAGATCGTCGGGGCAAAAGAAGACGACATGCGCCGTCTCGTCGAGCGGCGGGGGGAGGGCTACGATTCGGTGCGCGATCTCTGGCTCAGGAGCGGCCTCACCCCGGCAGCGCTCGAAAAGCTGGCCGACGCCGACGCCTTCCGCTCGCTCGGCCTCGACCGGCGCCAGGCCCTGTGGGCGGTGCGCGGGCTCGACCGGGTCGGCGACCAGGACGCGCTGCCGCTGTTCGCCGCCGCGCGGCCGGAACGCGAGACGGAGCCCGACGCAAGACTGCCGCCGATGCCGCTCGGCGCGCATGTGGTGGAAGACTACCGGCGCCTGTCGCTGTCCTTGAAGGCCCATCCGACCTCGTTCATGCGCGCCCGCCTATCTGCGCGCGGCATTCTGCGCTCGGAGGCGCTTGCCTCGGCAAAGAGCGGCGAGCGCGTGACGGTCGCCGGCCTCGTGCTGGTGCGCCAGCGCCCCGGCACCGCCAAGGGCGTCATCTTCATGACGCTCGAGGACGAGACGGGCGTCGCCAACGTCATCGTCTGGCCGAAGGCGTTCGAGCGCCTGCGCGCGATCGTGCTCGGCGCCCGCTTCGTCGCCGTGACCGGCAAGCTGCAGAACGAGCAGGGCGTCATCCACGTCGTTGCCGACCGCATGGACGATCTGACGCCGTGGCTCGGCCTGCTCTCGGAGGCCGGCGGCCAAATCGATGCGACGGCCCGCGCCGACGAGGTCCGGCGGCCGCAGCCGACGGTGGCGCAGAAGCGCCAGGGCAACCGCTTCGCCCAGACGCCGCGCCTCGACGCGCCCCGCGCGGTCGCCGATCTCGCATCCGAAGTCGTCGAGGCGAGACGCGCGATGCCGGCGGGGCGGAATTTTCGGTGACGGCCCCGCTTCGCGACTCCGTCTCCCCTTGCGGGAGAAGGTGGCCGGCGAAGCCGGCCGGATGAGGGGTCGGCGCCGTCAGCCGCCCTGTTGAAGCTGCAATCTTCTGGGCGTCGGCGACTGGCGCCGACGCTTCCAGCCTGGCCAGATGCAGCCGTCATCGATGGCCTGCGTGCCCCGTTGTTCGCAAAAAGGCTGCCGCCAACGGCCAGAGCTACCGCCCGAGGCGGGCGACGATCCTTTGAACAGCCGCTTTCAAGGAAGCAGGACGGTGGGTGCGGACGCCCCAGAGGATGTCCGGTGGCGCCTCTCCGTAGTCATGGCGCAGGACGTTCTCGATCCAGGCGATCTCGCGCCAAGGGACATCCGGTTCCGCCGCCTTCAGGTGATCCGGGATCCTGCGGCTCGCCTCGGAGAGGATTTCGAGGTTGCGCTCTCGACCAGTTGACGAACGCGCCGGTCGGCGGCGAACCTCTCGAAGTCCAGGCCAGCACGCAGCGAACTTTAGCAATCTTTGTTATAGTTACCGCCCGATCGTGCAAGCCGAGCAATACAAATGTCAGTCGAAATTAATACGTATTATGTTTGTTTTAATACCGAAAGACGAGACAACTTTTGACACTTATCGCCCTGAAAACATTGAGTCGTTGCCAAGCCTGCGCCCCGCCGGCCGACGGCGGTCGCCGGCCCTCAATTCGCGACGGAACGGGCCGGAGCGCGGACGTAAGCCATCTGCGGCTTCCAGTTCGCCGGAACCACGTCGCCCCTCAAGCCGCCGCCGGGTGGATCGTCGTCCTTCGGCGGGAACATCACCGCCGCGGCGCAGACGAGGCCGCCGAACGACGACATGAAGCCGACGTAGAGCAGGAAGATCGCCTCGACGCCCATGCCGCTGTCGTGGATGAGCGGCCAGAGGCCGAAGGGATCGAAGACGAGGAGGGCGGTCGTGCATAGCGCGCCGCCGAGCGCCCCGAGCACCCAGTGGAAGATCATGTAACGGACAAGCGAATCGAGCTTTTTCGGTCGCGTCCGCCCCGGGTCCCTGAGGGGCGCGCCGCCGCCGATGGTCTCCATGTCGGCCATTGGATCTCCGTTCTTCGCCCGCGTCCATTCCGCAATGGATGTCAGCGTCCGTTCCCCAATGTATGCCGGCGTCACGTTTGGTCAAATCGACCGTGCGCGGCAAATGCGCGCGGGCGTCAGCGGCGAGGCTTCAGCGCATCGGAGAGCCGCGCGGTCGCCGAGCCCGGCGCGAGCGGCTTCGGTTGGCTCTCGTGCGGCGCCCAGCCGGACAGCCAGAGAATGTCGAAGGTGGCGCGCAGCCGCCTGTCCGGATCGGCGAACCGCTCCGTATACACCGCCGCCGCGCGCAAAAGAATATCGCGCCGGAGCGGCTTCCTGCTGCGATCATGGAGCGCGTTGGCGCCGCCGAAGGCGCGCAGGTCGTTCATCAGGGCGAAGAGGTCGCCGTAGCGGACCGTCGCCCGGTCGAGGTCGACGACCGGCAGGGCGAAGCCCGCCCGCTGCATGAGCGAGCCCAGCGCGCGCACGTCCACGAACGGGGCGACGCGCGGCGCGGCGCCGCCGAGGATTTCGCTTTCGGCGACGGTCAGACTCTGCCGCAGTTCGGTCAGCGTATCGCCGCCGACGAGCGCCGCGACCAGCAGTCCGTCGGGCTTCAGCGCGCGGCGGATCTGGATGAGCGCCCCCGGCAGATCGTTGACGGTCTGCAGCGCGAGCAGCGACACCGCGAGGTCGAGGCGCCCGTCCGCCAAGGCCAAGCGCTCGACGTCGCCGACCGCTCCGAGGAAGTCGCCGGCGCGAAGGCTCGCCAGAGTCGGCGCGAGCCTGACGACGCAGTCGACCTGGCCGCCGGCGGCGAGGGCGGCGGCGGCGTGCGGCCCCGGGGAGCCGAGATCAGCCGCAAGGCCGAAGCGCCGCTTGACCAGCGCCAGCCGCTCGCCGAGTTCCTCGGCGGCTCGCGCAAGCAGAAAATCGGCGCCGCCGCCCGGCTGCGCGCGCGCCCAGGCGCGGTCGAGCCGCCGATGGACGAGCGCGCGGTCGAATATTTTTGGTGGAGGGGACGGCATGCGCGGCTCATATGCGCCCGCTTTGCTCCCCGCGCAAAGCGACAGGCTGCGATCTCGCGGTCGAGCCCCGGCATGGCGGCCGGCGGAAGCGCCGAAGTCCGCCCCGTCAACCAGGACCTCCTCTTAAGGGATGCCGAGTTGTCAAAATCCGCTGTTACGCTGAATTCTTCCGCTGTTCCGCCTGTGGCGGCGATTCCGATCGACCTTCTCCTTTTGGACGCAAGAGCCGCGATCGGGCCGCCCATTTGGTGAAATCCGCTGTTTTTGCCGCTGTTATCAGCGGATTCGCTGGTGGTCGCGCTCAGCCCTGTTCCGCGCTAGCCTCCGTCCCATGCGCGCTGATTTCGCTCCGGACGCCGACGATCGAGCGCCGCCCTGGACGCGGCGGGCCGCCGCGTTCGCCTTCCGCTTGGCGGGCGCGGCGCTCGACGCGCTCTATCCCCCGACCTGTCTCGCCTGCCGCGCCGCGACCGGCGCGCACGGGGCCCTCTGTCCGCGCTGCTGGAGCGCCATGCGGTTCATCGAACGCCCGTTTTGCGAGCGGCTCGGGACGCCGTTCGAGCAGGAGCTCGGCGAGGGACTCCTCTCGCCGCAGGCGATCGCCGACCCGCCGGCGTTCGCCCGCGCCCGCGCCGTCGCCCGGTTCGAGGATGGCCCGGCGCGCAAGCTCGCCCATCGGCTCAAATATTCCGACCGTGGAGAGCTCGCGCGGCCGATCGGCCGCTGGATGGCGCGCGCCGGCGCCGACATTCTCGCCGACGCCGATCTCATCGCGCCGGTGCCGCTGCATCCGATGCGCCTTTGGCGCCGGCGGTTCAATCAGGCGGCCCTGCTCGCGCGCGAGATCGCGCGTGAGACCGGCAAGCCCTGCGAAGTCGGCGCCCTTCTCAGGGTGAAGGCGACGCCGAGCCAGGTTGGCTTGAGCCGGGCGCAGCGGGCGGAGAACGTCCAAGGGGCGTTCCGGGTCGCGGAAGGGGCGCAGGTCCGGGGACGGAAGGTGGTGCTGATCGACGACGTGCTCACCTCGGGCGCGACCGTCAACGCCGCGGCGAGAATTCTCCTGCGCGCCGGGGCGAGCCGCGTCGACGTGCTCGTCTTTGCGCGGGTTGTTACAGGAACGTGACTGACCATATAGTGTCGGAACAGCGAAGGTATTCGCGCTGGGAGTATTTGCGCACGTGCAGCCGATCGTCATCTACACGAAATCGACATGTCCATATTGCCAAGCCGCAAAGGCCTTGCTGCGGCAGAAGGGCGCGTCGTTCGAGGAGATCCGCGTCGATGGCGACCGCGTCGGGCAGATGGCGATGGCGGCGAGAGCGGGCGGCCGCTCGACTGTGCCGCAGATCTTCATTGGCGAAAAACACGTCGGCGGGTGTGACGACCTCTACGATCTGGACGCGGCGGGCGAACTCGATGGGCTGCTGGCGGGCTGACCGATGATCAAATACGCGCTCGGCTGCGCCGAGGGACACGAGTTCGAGAGCTGGTTCCCCGACAGCGAGGCTTATGAAACGCTTCGTAGGAGGGGACTGGTGGCCTGTCCCGAATGTGGCTCGGCCCGGGTCGACAAGGCGATTATGGCGCCGGCGGTGGTGGGTGGCGACCGCGCCATCGTCGAGAAGCCGGCCGAGGTCCTCGACGACAAGCGCCTCCGGGCCCGCGAGACGATCGCGCGCCTGCGGCGAGAGATCGAGGCCAACACGGTCGACGTGGGCCAAAAGTTCCCCGAGATGGCGCGCGCCATCCATCAGGGCGACGAGCCCGAGCGCGCGATCCGGGGCCAGGCGACCCCCGCCGAGGCGAAGGCGCTGATCGAGGAGGGCGTCGGCGTCATGCCGATGCCGATCCTGGCCGACGAGCTGAACTGAGGCCGCCGGCTCGCGCATTCCGCATTCACGCCTGAAGCCGCCGGGCTGCGGCGGCTACTTCGGGTCCACCCGGAACTCCGAGGCCTCGATCACGGTGGTCCCGATCATGGTGCGCGCCGACACCCGGAACGGGATCAGCACGTGGTCGCGCTCGATCGGCGCGAGCCAGACCTCGAGGTCCTTGTTCTCCGCCATGAACTTGGTCGCCGGCCGGTCGCGCCGATGGCCTGAGATCGGGACATAGCGGATCGAACAGACCGCCACTGGTCCCTCGTAGCCCTTGGCCTTGACGTTGCGCTCGCCGACATAGGCGAGGTCGACGTCGAAGCGCGTGTAGCCGTCGAAAATCGGAATCGTTCGGTTGCAGGCGGCCGGCGACACCAGCGGACCCGAGGCCGGCGCGGGAAAGACGACCGCGCCGACCGGATCGACGATGTTCTGCTCGTCGTGCGGGCCGAGCGGCACGCGATCTGGCTTGTCCTCGTACGGCGGGGCGATATCGACGCCGGTCACCGTATTGCCGGCGATCGCCATGCGGATGGTCCTGGTCATGTCGGAACTGGCGGCGATGGTGGCGAAGGTGGCCGGCGAGACATGGCCCGCGACGATCGCGCCCTGACCTGCCGACGCTCCGCGCGCGTTGGCGAACAGCCTCGCCAGGCCCGTCAGCCTGGCGTCGGCGCGAATCGAGTAGCTCGTCGGGCTCAGGTCGGCGTTGAGATTCGCCGCGCCGATCGGCAGCCCGACGAGGGAAACGCGATAGCTGGCATGCAGAACGTCGGCCGCGGCGCCGCCGGCCGCGCAGAGCGCGCCGGCCACGGCGGCGACGGATAGCAGGCGCGCCCAGAAAGATCGCGGCGTCATCGACTCGAAGCTCCAGGTCCGATTCGCCGCGGATTGTACCGCGAATGGGCAGAAATTCCGGCGCCAATACGCCGAGGGCGAGGCGACTCGCTCAAAGCAAAAAAGTCCGCCGGGACTCGTGTCAAGACCTTGCGGCTGGCGCCGGAGCCGCTCTAACATTGCGACATGGTCGAAACGGTCATCACCATACGTCCCGCGCGAACGGGCGATGAAAGCGGCATCGCGTCAGTGCACGACTCCGCTTGGCGCGAGGCCTATCGCGGCATCATTCCGGGCCGCGAGCTCGAGCGCATGATCGCGCGGCGCGGCCCGACATGGTGGCGGTTGGCGATCGAGCGCCGCACGCCCCTCCTGGTGCTCGAGTTCGACGACGCGGTGGTCGGCTACGTCAGCTACGGGCGCAACCGCGTGCCGGCGCTGGGCTTCGGCGGCGAGATCTTCGAGCTTTATCTCGCGCCGGAATGCCAGGGCTGCGGCTTCGGCAGGCGCATGTTCGAGGCGGCCCGCAAGGACCTCGCGAGTCACGGTTACGGCACGTTCGTCGTCTGGGCGCTCGCCGGCAACGAGCGGGCGATCGCCTTTTACCGGCGGCTCGGCGGCCGCATCGTGCGCCGCGCGCAGGAGACTTTCGGCGGTCAAGAGCGCGAACGCGTCGCTTTCGGCTTCGGCTGAGCAGCCGTTTATCCTATAAGGCGGCTTGGCGCAGGGCGCGCGCATCAACGCGGGGAGTGGCGAGCTTGAATTTGAATGCTGTTCCGATCGGCGAGAATGCGCCGCATGACGTCAATGTGGTGATCGAGGTGCCGATCGGCGGCGAGCCGATCAAGTACGAGATGGACAAGGATAGCGGCGCGCTGGTGGTCGATCGCTTCCTTTATACGTCCATGCGCTATCCCGGCAATTACGGCTTCATCCCGCATACTCTGTCGGGCGACGGCGACCCTTGCGATGTCATTGTCGCCAACACGCGGGCGATCGCGCCCGGCGCGGTGATGAGTTGCAAGGTCGTCGGGGTGCTGCTGATGGAAGACGAACACGGAGGGGATGAGAAGCTCATCGCCGTGCCCTCGACCAAGCTCACCCAGCGCTACGCGAAGATCGAAAACTATTCGGACCTGCCGGAGATCACGTTGCGCCAGATCGAGCATTTCTTCGGCCATTACAAGGATCTCGAACCCAACAAATGGGTCAAGATCATGGGCTGGGGCGACGCCGAGGAGGCGCGGAGGTTGGTCGTGGAAGGCGTCGAACGGGCCAAGGCCGCGAAGGGGTGACTGGAGGCGCTCAAAGCGCGCTGGAGAGCTGAAAGTCCCAAGGCGAAATCGGTTCGAGGCCGGCCAACGCGAAATCGGCAAGATTGCGGGTGGCGAGAGTGGCGAGACCCGGCGTTGACTTTGGCGATTGCCGCGATCATCCCGTCAGGGGCCGGTATCGGTCCCGTGGCGAATTCGTCACTGTGTGTCAGCTGATCCGGGCGGTCGCGGCGCCGTCGCTGCCGCGGTCTGGCCGGAGGCGGACTGCGCTGAAGCGGGCTCGGCGGACGCGGACTGCATGGACGCCGGCTGCTCCTGAGTCTGCGCCGGCGCGGGCGCCTCCGCTGCGCGCACTCCAGGGTTTTTGAGGAAAGCCTCCCACTGTTCTTTCGTGCCGTAGAAGGCGTCGCGGTCGACCTTCGTGCCGATGCCCGGGATCCAAGCGTCGGACTGGTACTGCCACAGGCGCCATGCCCGCCCGCCGTATTTGACGGCCGGGTGGTATTTGGTCGAGCGCACCCAGATCGGGTAGTTCGAGAAGGCGCCGTCAGAGAGGATCGCTTGATAGAAGTCCACCGTCGTGTAGATGATCGGCCGTTTGCCGTAGTGACGCTCCATCTCGTTCAGCATCACCTGCATGTCGGCGATGGCGTCTTCCTGGGTGAGATGGCGATGGCAGGTCTTGGAGGTCGGAGTCGCCTCGACGTCGAGCACGGGCGGCAGGGCGTCGTCCTCGACCGGCGCGTTCTGCTCGAAATTGGCCATCTCCTCCATCGGCGGCCGGCACCAATAGACGAAATGATAGGCGCCGCGCGGGATGCCCGCTTCCTTGGCGCCGGTCCAGTTGGCCTGGAAGCGCTCGTCGGAACGGTCGCCGCCCTCGGTCGCCTTGATCCAGGCGAACTTGACGCCGCTGTCGGCGACCCTGCTCCAGTCGATCGCGCCCTGGAATTTCGAGACGTCGATACCGTGGATCGGATAGTCCTTGGGCTTGGGATAATTGCCGGAAAAGTCGTCGCTGACGGCGTCCAACGGGCTGCCCCCGCCGCAACCTGACAGCTGCAACGCACCAAGCGCGAGCAAGAGTCCGCTCAACGCAGCCGGTACAGTCGATTTTACGTCCCGCATTCTCCGCCCGTCGTAAATCCCCGCCGCTCGTCCCCGGACGAAGCGAATTCGGAGCTTTCTGACGCAAATTACAGCGATCCTGGTAACGCTCCGGTAAACGTCCGCCTGCGGCTCGAGGCCCTTGAACCGGCGAGTCGCGGACATCAGATAGGCCTTTCACGCAACGAACGGAAATTGTCAATGCGGAACGCGGCGGCGCTGCTGGCGCTGATCCTTAGCGCCGGCGTGGCGATGGCGGCGGAATGCGGCCCAGACAAGCTCGGCACCGAGCGGGTCCAGCCGGTCGGCACGCAGGGCGGGCTCGAAGTTGGCCTCAAGACTTATCCGCGAACAATCCCGCTCGCCGACCACGAAGTCATCTTGACCTTCGATGACGGCCCCGACGCGGTCAACACGCCAAAAATCCTCGATGCGCTCGCCGCAGAATGCGTGCGGGCGACCTTCTTCGAGATCGGCCGCAACGCGGAGGCGCTGCCGCAGATCGCCCGCCGCGAGGTGTTGGATGGCCACACCGTCGCGCATCACACCTGGTCGCATCCGCAGCCGACCCTGCGGTACATGGGCGACGCGGCGGCGCGGGCCGACATCCTGAGAGGCATGATCGCGGTCGAGAAGGCGGCCTATCATCGCGACTTCGCCGGCCTCGACCCGAAGGAGCCGAAGGATCTGAAGCTTGAGGCGCCGTTCTTCCGTTTCCCCGGCTTCGCCGACACCGAGGATCTCAGGGGCTGGTTCGCCGCCAACGACGTCGGCATTTTCGGCGTGGACCTTTGGGCGTCCGATTGGATCGAGATGACGCCGGAGGAGGAGCTGAAACTGGTGATGAGCCGGATCCACCGGAACGGCGATAAGGGGATGCTGCTCATGCACGACAACCATCCCTGGACGGCCGCAATGATGCCGATGCTGCTCCGGGAACTCAAAGCCAAGGGCTACAAGATCGTGCACATGGTGGCCGGGCCGGGCAAGGGGCCGACCGTGCCGGCGCCGCCCGGCTGGACCTCGGAGACCGAGCGGGTTATCGGCGCCTTGAAGCCGCGGCTCGAGAAGTCGGCCCGCAGGCTGGCGCACGGGCCGATTCCGGTGAAGCCTGCGCCGACCGAGTAGCGCAGCGTGTCCCCGGCGGCTTCGGGGGAGGCAGAATCCCGACTTGCGGGGAAGAGCGGGGAATTTGGCGTCTTTGGCCGCAAGGCGTCCTCAAAAGCTCAGTGCTGTCGGCGCGGGCGCGGAAATGGAATCCGGCGAGAGATAATTTGCGCCGGTTTGCGGGGCATCGGTTTGGCCCACCCACGTCCTGGTTATCCTTGCTATGGCCCAGTAAGAACGCCCGTCATCCCGGTTCGACCGCCAAACTGCTGCGCCATCTGTCGTCCCGCTCCGCCGCGGCTGGGTCAAGGACGCCCTCAATCCGTCATTTTGCTGTCCGATGGTTCACTTCAGCGTTCGGCCGAGGCCGGGCGCGCCGTCACGACCGAGCGGCGACCGGTGCGCAAAATTTCGGCGTCCGTTCGGCGCACCGGGAGGCGCCGACATGGCTAGTTTGCCGGCCGACGAGGATTACGCTCGGGCCGTTCTGTCAATTTTCCAGGCAAGACGAGTCCAGGCGCGACAGTCGCTGCGCATGCACGAGGTCAGGGCCGCCTTCCTGCTCAAGAACATGGGCCGTATCGCCGACTTCGAGGCCGCGCTTCAGTATGCCGCAAGCCGGGGCTGGCTGGCGCTCGCCCTGGACATGATCCGCCTGACGACACCCGGGGCGGAAGAGATGCAGACGCTGCCAGCCTTCGGCTGATCCGGCCAGGTTCTTCGGCTCAGCAGAGCAGGGCAAGGCGCCAGACGACCAGGCCCATGAAGGCGAAGGCCACGGACACGCTCGCCAGCATGGGCGAGAATGCGAGCATTGCGACGAAAATCGCAAGCGCTGCGGCGACGAGCCACCTCATGGACGCCCAATCGGTTTCCTGGGGAGCCGAGGCGACAAGAGACAGAATTGCGGATATCCCGTCCCCCGGTGGAGCGCGGCGTAAGTCCCCGTACACCGTCCACCCCGGCTCAGTTCACCCGGTTAACACTTTTTCAATCGAATTGCAACTGGCAAAGTTGTGCCGAAGCGGGCATCCAGACAGTTTTGCGCACTCACATCAGGCGCGAATGCACCTGACGCCCTCGGATTGAACCTCTGGCCAAGAGATCGTTCATATATTAACGACTGCCTTCGAGCCCGCCCGGTCAGGCCGGCGGCTTTATGGCAAAACAGCAGGACCGCGAAGCGAAAATGAATTTCGATTACGTGATCGTCGGCGGCGGGTCCGCCGGCTCGACCCTTGCGTCGCGGCTTTCGGAAAACCCTTCGGTGACCGTCTGTCTGCTCGAGGCGGGCGGAGACGGGAAGGGGGTCCTGATCCGGGCGCCCGCCGGCATCGCGCTGATGATTTCCGGCCGGCCCAAGATCAACAACTGGGCTTTCGAGACCGTCCCGCAGCCCGGTCTCAACGGCAGACGCGGTTTTCAGCCCCGCGGCAAGGCGCTCGGGGGGTCCAGCGCCATCAACGCGATGCTCTATGTCCGGGGGCATCGCTCCGATTACGACGACTGGGCCGCGCTCGGGTGCGTGGGCTGGTCCTTCAGAGAAGTCTTGCCGTACTTCCTCCGGTCCGAGGCCAATGAAAAAGGCGGTGATTCCTGGCACGGCGATTCCGGCCCGCTCCAGGTCGCCAACCAGAAAAACCCGCGCGCGATCACCGACGCCTTTCTGCGCGCGGCAGGCGAACTCCAGCATCGGGCGAACGCCGACTTCAACGGACCGGAGCAGGAGGGGGTCGGCCTCTACCAGGTGACCCAGTTTCATGCGCCCGGGAAAGCCGGGGAGCGCTGCTCGGCCGCGGCCGCCTATCTTCATCCCCGCGAAGGCCGCGGCAATTTAACCATCGTGACCAAGGCGCACGTGACGAAGATCGAATTCGACGGCAACCGGGCAAAAAGCGTCCGGTACCTGATCGGCGGGAACGAGCAGAGCGTCGGGGCGAACCGCGAGATCATCCTTTGCGGCGGCGCGTTCAACTCTCCCCAGCTTCTGCAATTGTCGGGCGTCGGCCGCCCGGACGATCTGCGCCGGCACGGGGTCGAAGTCTTGCATGAACTGAACGGCGTCGGGCGGAACCTGCGCGACCACCCCGATTTCGTCCTGGCCTACAAGTCGAACGACACCGACCTGCTCGGCCTCGGGCCCGTGGGAATGATTAAGACCGTCAGGGACATTATTCGGTGGCGGAAGGACGGGACGGGACCGATCGCCTCCCCGGGGGCCGAAGCCGGCGGCTTTCTGAAGACGGACCCGTCGCTCGCGAGGCCCGACATCCAGTTGCATTTCGTCGTGTCGATCATCGACGACCACGCGCGTAAGCTCCACCTCGGATATGGCTTTTCTTGCCATGTCTGCGTGCTGCGCCCGAAATCGGCCGGCCGGGTGTTCCTGCAGAGCCCCGATCCCATGGCGGCGCCGGCCATCGATCCCGGCTTTCTTTCCGACCCGGAGGATGTCCGCGTTCTGACCAAGGGGGCGAAGATGACGCGGGCGATTCTGGAAGCGCCCGCGCTGGCCAAATATCGGAAGAAGGAGCTTTACACGAAGGAGGGTATGACCGACGCCGAGTGGGAAAGCCATATCCGCGCGCGGGCGGACACGGTGTATCATCCCGTCGGCACATGCAGGATGGGCGTCGACGAGACGGCCGTGGTCGACCCGCAACTGCGGGTGCGCGGCCTCGAGGGCTTGCGCGTCGTCGACGCCTCGATCTTCCCGACCCTGATCGGCGGCAACACCAACGCCCCGACGATCATGATCGCGGAGAAGGCGGCCGACATGATTCTCGGCAAGCCGCCGCTGCCGGCCGTTCCTTAGGGCCGGGCGGAGCGCGACAAACGCATACTTGTTCACCGAAGTTCGACGACGTTGGCCCCAACCAGAACCAGCGACGAGGCTACATTATTCGTGCTCGATCAGGGCTCGCGCCTGTCGGCGGTTCGGCTGGCGGGCGGCCACGCCGTCGGCGCGGCGCTGGGCATGGTCGGGTTCGACGAGGACGGCCTTTACGACAATCTGGATTGGCTGGCTGACAACCAAGCCGAGATCGAGAGCCGGTTGTTTGCTCAGAGAGAACCGGCCTCGGCGCCCGACGTCTTTCTCTACGACGTGACCAGCACATACCTCGAAGGCGAACACAACGCCTTTGCCGCGTTCGGCTACAACCGGGATCGCAAGTCGGGTAGGCGTCAGATCGTGATCGGCCTGCTCGCCGACGCCGACGGTCGCCCGCTGTCGATCGAAGTCTTCAAAGGCAACACGCCCGACGTCAAGACGTTCTCTTCGCAAGTGAACAAAGCCGCCGCCCGTTTCGGGGCCGAGCGGGTCACCTTCGTCGGCGACCGCGGCATGATGAAAGCCCCACAGCGCGCCGAAATCACCGCCGCCGGCTTTCATTATATCACCGCCATCACGAAAGCGCAGATCGACGGCCTGATCGCAGCCGGCGTATTGCAGATGGACCTGTTCGAGGACGCGCTGGCCGAGGTCGAGGGCTTGGACGGCGAGCGGTATGTGGTGCGCCGCAATCCCGCCCGCGCCGAGGAGCTGGCGGCTTCGCGAGCCGACAAGCTGACGAGGCTGCACACCTCTGCCGAAACGGCCAACGCCTACTTGAACGAGCATCCGCGAGCGGCGGCGAAGACGCAACTGGCCAGGCTGAAGGCCAAGTCCGAGACGCTCGGCCTCGACAAGGTCGTCCAGGTCGCCGAACAGGAGCGGCGCGTCGTCGTCACGGTGGAGGAGGCCGCATTGGCCGAGGCGGCGCGCCTCGACGGCTGCTACGCGCTACGCACCGATTTGCCGAAGACCGTCGTCGGCAAAGAGATCGTGCACGACCGCTACAAGGACCTTGCCCACGTCGAATGGACGTTCCGCGACTCCAAATCCGTGCAACTCGAGATGCGGCCAGTCTATCTGCGCGACGAGAACCGCACGCGCGGCCACGCCCTCGTCGTCATGCTGGCCTATCTCCTGGTGCACGCCCTGCGCCAGCGCTGGCGCGACATCGACCTGACCGTGCAGGAAGGCCTCGACCGGCTCGCCAGTCTCTGCGTCGTCGAAGTGATCATCGGCGGTCGGTCCTCCTACAATCAGGTCCCAACGCCGCGCGACGACGTGCGCCAATTGTTCGGAGCCGCCGGCGTCGCCATTCCCGCCGCGCTGCCCCTCGACCCGGCCCGCGTAGCCACCAGGAAAACCCTAACACAGCGACGAAAAGCGAAATAAGGTCAACCCGTTATCGGGAGCGCGCTAAGCCTGATACGGGGGAACATCCGTATCAAGCCACCGGAAGTAAGCTCGCCCCACCCAATGGCCCCGCTGACCACCAAGCTTTCCGGCCGCGATTGATGCGTGCCGATCAAGGTTAAGGCCAGTTTCCATCGAGAGGGGGGACCGGAAACACGCCCACTATGACGTGACAACAGTCCTGCGAAAAAAAAGGGCCTCGGTTCGCGAGGCCCCGAGGCGGGTTTTCTCAGCAGATGTTCACGAGTCGCTGGCCAAGATAGTTGCCGTACCCGTCGTAGATTGGCCTGTAGGCGGTGCAACTGCCTCCGTAGTACGGCGCCGCGAGCAGGGCGCCCGCAGCCAACCCGCCCACGACCGCCGGCCCCCACCAGCCGCCCCCGCCGTACCAGCCCCCGCGCCAACCTCCTCCGTGCCAGCCGCCGCCGTGCCAACCGCCTCCGTGCCACCCGCCTCCATGCCACCCGCCTCCGTGCCAGCCGCCTCCGCCGCCTCCATGCCAATAGCCGGCCGCCGCCGGCTCGGCAGTGGCGATGACCGACGCCATCAGCGACACGACCGCAAGCCCGGCGATCAACGCCCTGGATATCGCCTTACGCATTTCGAACTCCTTTCACTGTCCCCACAACAGGTTCTGGTCTGGCACGATTGGGTCCGACGCGATGTGAGCCGCGTCACGCTCCTGTAACGGTCTGCGAGAGGTCCCGCTACGAGATGCGACCGGAAGCCGTCCTGTCTGGGAAGGCAGCGTGATTGACAGCCGAGAAGGGAAGGGGGGAGGGTCGCTGTGTGGTATCAGCCCCTCCCCCGACGCCGGGAGGGGAGGCCCGGCGGCGCCCTGCGAGAAGGGGTCATTCCCGCCGAGGGTGAGCCACACATACGGACTCGGGAGTGGCCTTCCAATTATGCGTTGGCATGCCCGCCTAAGCCCCAGGGATGGCGCCGGCGTTCATCGCAGACGGGACTGATGGACTCCACGAGGGCCCTGGAGGGAGAGACGGTATGTGGCGGCCAGCCTTGCAGGCGGGCGAATGTTCCCGGGAAATGCCCTTCCGACTGAATCAGTCGCCGTTCCTGGCGCGGCGCGATAACGTCATTCCAAGCATGCCATTTGTAAGCCCTCTGTAGTAACGGTTGACAGGCAAGCCATTGATAATCCCAAGAATTCCGCCCTGCTGCTATTCCACAGATTATTGGTGCGGTCAAGAGGACTCGAACCTCCACTCCGGTTAAAGAACTAGCACCTCAAGCTAGCGCGTCTACCAATTCCGCCATGACCGCACATGGGGACTCCGCGCATGGGGGCGCGAAGCGGAAGGCGCGTCGTCTAACAAATCGTCCTGGCCATGACAAGCGTGGCCGCTTGCGCTGCTCTTGCGCTGCTCTTGCGCTGCGAGGCCTCTCCAGGGGCGGATGGAGGGACGCCGCGGACGCCTTCATTTCCGCAAATCGCCGCCATGACGAACGACGCTCCGTCATCCCCGCAGCGCGGGCATTGCGGCGACCGGCCAGAGCGAGCACTCGCGGCAGAGACGCTCGAGTTCCACCGGGTCAGGCGAAGAATCGAGCGTTTCGCCATGCAGCACGGCGCGATGGATCCCGCCGGTGATGAAAAGCGCGTCGAATCCGGCGTCGGCCGCGCCTGCAATGTCGGTTCTCATTCCGTCGCCGACAGCCAACACCCGCCGCCTATCGATCGGCGCGCCGCGCGCCAGTTCGGCCAGCGTCACAGCGCGATCGTAGACCGGAGGATGAGGCTTGCCCGCGTAGATGACCGAGCCGCCGAGTTCCTCGTACAGGCGAGCCAGGGCGCCGGCGCAAAAGACAAGGTCGTCGCCGCGGTGAATGACGATGTCCGGATTTGCGCAGATCAACGTCAGCGAGCGAGCCGCGAGCGCGGAAAGTTCGGCTTCGTAGTCTCGTGGCCTCTCCTTCTCGTCGTCGCGCAGCCCGGTGCACAGCACGTAGCGGGCGTCCTGGTGCGAAACGCGAGCCGGGCGGCGACCCGCCACCTTTTCAACGGCGTCGAACAGGCCGAGATCGCGTTCGGGCCCGATGTGGAGGACCGGGTCGTCGATCCTTTCTTTGATCAGTTGAACGGTGACATCGCCAGACGTCACGATCGCGTCGAAAGCGTCGGGGTGGACTCCGAGCTTCAGCAGCTGAGGGGCGATCATCGCGGACGGCCGGGGCGCATTGGTGAGAAGAACGACGACGCCGCCTCGAAGTCGAAAGGAGGCGAGGCAATCCGACGCCTCCGGGAATGAGGTCACGCCGTTGTGCAGAACCCCCCAAATGTCGCACAGAATCGCATCGTAACGACGCGAAATCTCCCCGAGCGCCGCGATTTGCCGGACCAGCGCGGTCATCGGGCGCTCCTCCCGTCCGCGCCGCCGCGTCGGGTCTCGCGCATGCTGAAGACCGCGAGGAAACTGACCACGGCCGCGGCGGCGATGTAATAGCCGACCCAGGCGACGCCGCCGCGCATCTCCAGGACCTGGGCGAGCGAGGGAGCGAACGAGGCGCCGAGGATGCCGCCGAGATTGTAGGCGCTGGCCGCCCCGGTGTAGCGCACCTGCGTCGGGAACAGTTCGGGCAGCAGCGCGCCGAGCGGCGCGAAGGTCAAGCCCATGACGCCGAGCGCGGCGCAGAGGAAGACCAAAACGCCGCCGGCGCCCTGCGCCAGAAGCGCCGGCATCGCCAGGCCCACCGCGAACGCAGCGGCGGCGGAGAAAAGCAGCACGGGCCGCCGGCCGACCCGGTCGGCCAGAGCCGCCGAAAGCGGCGTCGCGGCGGCCATGAAGACGATCGCGACGCACAGCATCTCGAGAAAGCTCACCCGCGGGATGCCGAGCGCCCGGACGCCGTAGCCCAGCGCATAGACCGTCGCGATGTAGAACAGGGCGTAGCAGACGACGATCGACAGCGACCCCTGGAGGAGCGGCAGCCCGTGGCTCTTCAAAACCGCCCCGAGCGGCACGGCGACCCTCGCGTCCTCCGCCAGCGCCGCCTTGAAGGCCGGCGTCTCTTCGAGCGAGATCCGCACATAGAGGCCGATCGCCACCAACACGGCGCTCATGAGGAACGGCACGCGCCAGGCCCAGTCGACGAAGGCCTTTTCGCCGAAGACGACAAGGAGAAGGAGAAAGAGGCCGGTCGCGATCAGGAAGCCGATCGGCGGCCCGAGCTGGGGGAACATGCCGAACCAGGCCCGTCTTCCGTCGGGGGCGTTTTCGACCGCGATCAGCGCCGCGCCGCCCCACTCGCCGCCGAGCCCGACGCCCTGGAGGAACCTGAGAATTGCGAGCAGCCACGGCGCGAGGAACCCTGCGGTTGCGTAACCCGGCAGGGCGCCGATGAGGGTGGTCGCGACGCCCATCGTGAGCATGGTGGCGACGAGGGTCGACTTGCGCCCGACCCGGTCGCCGAAATGGCCGAACAGGAAGGAGCCGACCGGCCTGGCGAGGAAGGCGATGCCGAAGGTGAGGTATGCGTTGAGCGTCTGGGCCTCAAGCGCGGACTTGGGGAAGAACATGGCGCCGAACACCAGAGCCGCCGCCGTGCCGAAGATGTAGAAATCATAGAATTCGATCGTCGTGCCGACGAGGCTCGCCAGCACGATTTTGCCGACGCCGCCGCGGCCGATATCGGCTTGAGCCGTTCCTCCGATCGCCGCCATTGTCTGTTGTTTCACCCTGATTTCGTGCTCCTTGGTGTTCTTAGTGATAAATCCTCTTCACCACAAAAAAACACGACTGCCTGAATGACCGCTAATGCGCCGGCCTGTCGTCGGCGCCCCGCGCCGCGCCATCATCGTCTCGAGCGGTCCGAAGTCGCCCTCGACGAACTGGCGCGACGGAGGGCGGGCGGAGGCGTATGATGGCCCTGCGGTCGCCCAATCCGGATCAGATGAAATGTCTACGGCGCTGAAGCAGACCATGTCCGCCGACGAGTTTGTTCGCTGGGCCGAAGGGACGGACGGACGGTGGGAGCTGCATGACGGGGTCCCCGTGATGATGTCGCCGGAGCGGGTTCTGCATGGCGAGACGAAAGGCGAGGCCTATGCGGCGCTGAGGGAAGCGGTTCGCCGCTCGGGTCTGGCCTGCAGGGCCTATCCCGACGGCGTCGCAGTGCGGATAGACGCGAGGACCGCCTACCAGCCCGACGCGTCGGTGTCCTGCGGCGTCCCTCCGCCGCCCGACGCGCAAGCGATCACCGACCCGATCATCGTCGTCGAAGTTTTGTCGCCGAGCACGGCGGCGATCGACCATGGCCGCAAGCTCAGCGGCTATTTTTCGCTGGCCAGCGTCCAGCACTATCTCATTCTCGATCCCGAGCGACGCGTCGTCATTCATCACAAGCGCGGACAGGGCGACACGATCGAAACCCGGGTGTTGTCGGACGGCGCGGCGCGGCTCGAGCCGCCCGGCTTCGAGGTCGCGGTCAGCGCCCTCTTCCCGACCCCGGCCGCATAGCATCCGCTTTGCATTGTCACGAAAGCGGGCGTCGAGAAGCGTCCGGCCCGACGGATGGATCCCCGCTTTCGCGGGGATGACAGGTTGGCGTCGACGGCGGATCATCCGTTTTCTTTGACGAAGCCGACCATTAGCCGCAGCAAGCCGGCCTTACTTTGCGCCGAGGGTACAGCCGCCCGCGCCCGGCGGCCGAAAGGCCTCGGATGCCGGAATCTTTGCCACCACCGTCAGATAGTCCCACGGGTATTTCGAGGCGGACGGCGTCTTCACCCGCATCAGATAGCGGTCGTAGAGGACACGGCCGTCTGCGCGTATCGTCCCGTTGTCGGTGAAGACGTCGTGAATGGGGGCGTCGCGCATCGCCTTGGTCACCGCCCCGGCCTCGTCGGTCCCCGCCTTTGCCACGGCCTCGAGATAGTGGCGCACCGACGAATAGAGCGCGACCTGGTTGTCGTTCGGCATGCGCTGGCGCCGCGCATAGAAACGTTTGGCGAAGGCGCGCGTCTCGTCGTTCAAGTCCCAGTACCAGGACTGCATGAAGGTGAGGTCGTGCGCGACGTCGAGCCCGAGGGCGTTGACGTCGCTCAAATAGGTGATCGGGGTCGCGAGATATTGCGCCGGGGCGAGCCTGAACTCGTTGGCCTGCTTCAGCGCGTTCGAGAGATCGGCGCCGGTGATGGCGAACACGATCACCTTGGCCTTCGACGCCTGGGCGTCGAGCAGGTAGGAGCTGAAGTCGGCGGTGTTGAGAGGCGAGCGCACCCCCCCGACCACCGTCCCGCCGGCCTTGGCGATCGCGTTGCGGGCGTCGGCCTCGAGCGAGGCGCCGAAGGCGTAGTCGGCGGTGATGAAGAAGAAGCTGTCGAGTTTCTCGCGAATGAGGAGTCGCATCAGCGCCACCCCGTTCGACCAGTTGTCGGCGTTCCACTGGATGCCGTTCGGCGAGCAGGCCTTGCCGGTGAGGTCGGACGAGGAGGCGGAATCGAAGATGACGATCCGGTTGCGCTCTCTGGCCAATGCCTGGATCGCCAGCGCCACGCCGGAATTGGTGATGTCGAAGATCGCCCGCGCGTCCTGCTCGTCGTACCATTTGCGGGCGATCGCGAGGCCGACGTCGACCTTGTTCTGGTGGTCGGCGACGAGAAGCTCGATCGGCTTATTGAGCGCCGAGCCGCCATAGTCCTCGATCGCCATGCGGGCGATCTCGACCGAACCGGGCCCGGCGAGGTCGGCGTAGGGGCCGGACTGGTCGTTCATCACGCCGATGACGAAGGAATTTTTTGCGTCAGCCGGCGTGGTGAGGGCGAACGCCAGGAGAAAGAGGGCGACCGCGCGCAAGAGCATAAAGAAGCCTCCCGGGGCAGACCGTCAGCCTCGCCGAACGACGGCGGGAAGGCAACTGCGGAGGGAGGCGGCCATCCTCCCTCCTTGTGCGGTCTGGTGGGGGAGGCTGGGGTGGGGGTCGCGCCATACGGATATCGTCTGCGATCCAGCAACGCTGATCCGTTCGCATGACCCCCGTCCGGCCACACTAGGGGGGCGGGGGCGCTGCGGCGTCCGCGTCTATCGGGAAGTCAGGCGCGCGCGTCTCCGCTCACATCTTCATCGCGTCGCTGACGCACCTCTTGACGAACGAGGTCTTCGCGGCGCCGGCGAGCTTCTTGTCCGCGGCCTGACCCTCGCAGGCGGTCCGCTCGCATTTGGTCATGAAGCTGGTTTTGGCGGCGCCGGCGAGCTTCTTGTCCGTCGCCTGGGTCACGCAGGCGTCCTCGGCGAAGGCGAGCGTCGGCGCTCCGGCGATGCAGAGGGCGAGCGCGGCGAGGGCGAATGTCTTGGTCATGGAATTCATCTCCGCGGAGTGAGGCCGAGAGGCTCGGCCCGGCGCACAATAGCACGTCGGCATTTTCTGGCGAGAGGGGCCGGGCCCTGTAGACGCGGCCGCTGGCCGCGTCAGCCGCGCTCAGCGCGCGCGGCCACAGCGCTGCTTTGTAGACGCGGCCGCTGGCCGCGTCAGCCGCGCTCGCCGCGCGCGGCCACAATCGCTGCCTTGTAGACGCGGCCGCTGGCCGCGTCAGCCGCGCTCGTCGCGCGCGGCCACAATCGCTGCCTTGTAGACGCGGCCGCTGGCCGCGTCAGCCGCGCTCATCGCGCGCGGCTACAGCGCGCGCGGCTACATTCGCTCGTAACGGCCGGTCAGCCGACCCCGTCCGATCACGGATCCGGCCATGGCCTCGGCGAGCGCCGCGAGGTCGGGCGGGGACTCGAACTTCAGCGGCTTTCCGAGCGCAAACATCTGGAAAACGTAGCGATGGGGGCCATGGCCCGGGACGGGCCGCGGGCCCTGATAGCCGACCCGGCCGAATGAGCCGCGGCCGAGCTGGAACGGGCATGCCCGTGCCGCGAAGGCGCCGTGGGGGACGTGTCCGGCCTTCGGGTCGAGCCCGTAGGCGATCAGATGGGTGATCGGCCGTGGCAGCGGAGCGTCCGGGTCCTGAACGACCAGCGCGAGCTCGGCCGCTTCGGCCGGGACGCCCGCCCACTCGAGGGCGGGGGAGGTATTGTCGCCGATTCCGGCGCCGGCGAATCGCGTCGGCATCATGCCCCCGTCTTCGAAATCGGGGCTCGAAAGAGCGAAGGGGGGCGCCGCGAGCCTCGGATCGTTCTGCAAAAGATGGCGGTCACCCGCGCGCAGCGGCCGCAAAAAATGGCCGACAGCGCTTTCGAAATGGCCGACCGAGCTTTCGAATGACATGCGGCGGCTTCCCATGTCGATGACGAAAGATCGTCACGTTCGTTCCTCGACGCGCGAGCGGGCCGAATGTTCCATGGCGAGCGCTCTGGCGCAATCGCCTCCGCCTCACTAAGAACACGGTTTTACGGAACGCAGCGACGCGCTCCGAGGGAACCGCGAGCCGCGATGAGACGGGTGATGAACTGGCTGTTGTTTCTGCTCGCCCTGGCGTCGCTCGCGCTCAGCGTTGCGGCGCAGGCCGGGTTTGCGCATCTGCCGGTTTCGCCGACCGCCTTCGGCGTCATTGCGGCCGTGTTCGCGGCGCTGCTCGTCATCCGCCTGCTGCCGCTCGGGGTTCGCCGGCCGGTCGTCTTCGTGGTGACGCTCGCCGCGCTCGTCGCCCTGACGGGGGGCCTGGCTTATTTCCAGTTCGTCATCAAGCCGACCATGGTCAAGGGCTTCATGGCCGCGGCCTTCGCGCCGAAGCCGACGACGGTTTCGGTCGAGGCGGCGCGGATGGAGAAGTGGCCGCCGCAACTGACGGCGATCGGGACGCTTAGGGCCTATCAGGGCATCTCCATCGCGCCGCAGGCGGCCGGCGTCATCACGGCCATTCATCTCGAGTCGGGCGGCGACGTCCAGGCCGGCGACCTCCTGATCAACATCGACAATTCGGTCGAGCAGGCGGATCTCGCCAACGGCCTCGCCCAACTCAAGAACGCCAACTCGACGCTCGCCCGGCAGAAAATGCTGGTCGCTGGCGGCAACACGCCGCAGTCGACGGTCAACTCCGCGCTTGCCACCCGCGATTCTGCCGCTGCGACGGTCGCACGGACGCGGGCGGTGATCGCGCAGAAGGCGATCCGCGCCCCGTTCTCCGGAAGGGTCGGCCTGCGCAACGCCGACCTCGGGCAATATGCGTCGGTTGGCATGGCGCTCGCGACGCTGCAGCAGCTCGATCCGATCTTCGCCGACTTTCCCGTGCCCGAAGAGGCGCTGGCGACACTCGCCGTCGGCCAGGACGTTGGTATGACCGTGGCGGCCATTCCCGGCCAAACATTTGAAGGCAAGGTCAAGGCGATCGACGCCCGCGTCAGCGCCGAATCGCGCAACGTGACCGTGCGGGCGGAGTTCGCCAATGCGGACCGCAAGCTGCTGCCGGGCATGTTCGCCAATCTGACGGTGACGACCGGCGCGAGCGTCGAGGTTCTGGCGCTGCCGCGGACGGCGATCGTCTACAGCCTCTACGGCGACAACGTGTTCGTGGTGAAGCCCGCGCCCGAGTCGCCGCATCCCGCTCAATCGGGCGGCGGGGCCGCTGCGGCTTCGTCTCCGGCCGGGGGAGGACTGGTCGTCGAGCGCCGGTTCGTCAAGGTCGGCGCAACGCGCGGCGAACGCGTCGCGATCGAGGAAGGGGTGCAGGCAGGCGAGCAGGTGGTGACCGCCGGACAGATCAAGCTGCAGGCCAATTCGCCCGTCGTCATCGACCAGACGCCCGCTCTGCCCGCGCCCGCCGTCACTTCGAAACCCTGACGGGGCCGATGAACGCCTTCACCGACCTCTTCATCCGCCGACCGGTGCTGGCGACCGTCGTCAGCCTGCTGATCCTGCTCGTCGGGGCGATGGCGGGCTTCAAGCTGCAGATCCGGCAGTTTCCCCAGACCTCGAACACCACGATCACCATCACGACGACCTATCCCGGCGCGGCGGCCGACGTAATCAAGGGCTTCATCACGACGCCGATCGAACAGGCGGTCGCTTCCGCCGAGGGAATCGACACGCTGGTGTCGACCTCGCAGCAGAACGTGTCGACCATCACCCTCAATCTGCGGCTCGACGCCAATCCCGACCGGGCGATGGCCGACACGCTCTCCAAGGTCAACCAGGTGCGCGGCCTCTTGCCGCGCGAGGCCAACGACCCGGTGATCGTCAAGCAGACGGGGCAGGGCTTCGCCCTCATGTATATGTCGTTCAATTCGAGCGTGATGACGGCGTCGCAGATCACCGACTACCTGACCCGCGTCGTTCAGCCGCGCCTGCAGACCGTCGACGGCGTGGCGAACGCGCAGATCCTCGGCGGCCAGGTGTTCGCCATGCGCATCTGGCTCAACCCGACGAAAATGGCGGCGCTCGGCGTCACCCCGAACGACGTGCGCGCTGCGCTCGCCGCCAACAACTTCACCTCGGCCCCGGGCGAGGTGAAAAGCGACTACACCCAGGTCAGCGTCAACGCGCTGACCTCGCTCGACAGCGCCAAGGCGTTCGGCAAGCTCGTAATAGCCGCCCACGGCGACGCGCTGGTCAGGCTCGGCGACGTCGCCAGGATCGAACTCGGGCCGCAGTCCTCCGATTCCTCGTCGGTGTTCGATGGGCTCAAGGCCGTGTTCATCGGCATCTACGGCACCCCGGAAGCGAACCCGCTGACGGTGATCGACGGCGTGCGGGCGATCATGCCGAGCATTGAAAACCAGCTGCCGCCGGGGCTCAACGCCGCCATCGCCTACGACTCGACCAAGTTCATCCGCGCCTCGATCTACGAGGTCGCCAAGACGCTCGCCGAGGCGGCGGCGATCGTCATCGTCGTCATCTTCCTGTTCCTCGGCAACCTGCGCGCGACCTTCATTCCGATCGTCACCATCCCCCTGTCGCTGGTCGGGGTGATGATCGCGCTCCTCGCGCTCGGGTATTCGATCAACCTCCTCACTCTTCTCGCGCTGGTGCTCGGCATCGGCCTCGTGGTCGACGACGCCATCGTCGTGGTCGAGAACATTCATCGCCACATCGAGGACGGGATGAGGCCGTTCGACGCCGCGATCCGCGGCGCGCACGAGATCGCCCTGCCGGTCGTGGCGATGACGATCACCCTCGCCGCGGTATACGCCCCGATCGGCTTCGTTTCCGGCGTGACGGGGGCGCTGTTTCGGGAATTCGCCTTCACCCTCGCGGGCGCGGTCGTCGTCTCGGGTTTCATCGCGCTCACTTTGTCGCCGATGATGTGCTCGAAGCTCCTGCGCCACGACACGGGAGAGCACTGGTTCGGCCGTCTCGTCGACCGCACGTTCGAGGGGCTGCGCAGGGCCTATCAGCGGCGGCTGCACAGCACGCTGAACTTCCGCGCGCTGACGCTGCTCATCCTCGTCGGCGTGCTCGCGCTGACCGCGGTCATGTACATGTCGACGCCGCGCGAGCTCGCGCCCGAAGAGGATCAGGGGATTCTCCTGTCGCTGGTCAAGGCGCCGCAGGTCGGCAATCTCGACTACATAGAGAAGGCGACGCAGAAGCTGTGGAGCGAAGTGCGGGGGATTCCCGAGGTCGACCATCTCTTCGTCATCAACGGCTTTCCGAGCGTGCGGGCCGGATTCGCCGGCATCCTCCTCAAGCCCTGGGACCGGCGCGAGCGCAGTCAGAAGCAGATCCTGACCGAACTCGGTCCGAAGTTTCTCGCCGTGCCGACCGCGCAGGTTCAGGCGTTTTCGCCGCCGGCGCTGCCCGGATCGACCGGCGGCGCGCCGATGCAGTTCGTGATCCGCACGACCGGCGACTACGCCACCCTCGCCGACGTCGCGCTCAAGATGCAGCAGGCGGCAAGAGAAAGCGGCCTCTTCCTGTTCACCGACGTCGACCTCAAGTTCGACACGCCGCAGTACCAGTTCAAGGTCGACGCGGACAAGGCCAACCGCATCGGCGTCAACATGGCCGACGTCGGAACCGCGCTCGCCACCATGCTCGGCGGCAACTACGTGAATCTGTTCAACCTCTACGGCCGCTCCTATCAGGTCATTCCGCAGGCGCCGCGCGAGTTCCGCCTGACTCCCGAGTGGCTGACCCGCTATCAATTGCGCACGAGCAACGGCGAGCTCGTGCCCCTCTCGGCAGTGGCGAGCGTCACGGAAAAGGTGCAGCCGAACGCGCTGACGAGCTTCCAGCAGCTGAATTCCGCGACCCTGTCGGGCGTGCCGTTCCCCGGCCGGACGCTCGGCGAGGCGCTCGACTACCTCAAGGCTAAGTCGAAGGAGATTTTTCCGGAAGGCTATTCCTACGACTTCCAGGGCGACTCGCGCCAGTTCGAGCAGGAGGGCAACGCGCTGGTCTACGTGTTCATGTTCGCCCTCATCGTCATCTATCTGGTGCTTGCCGCCCAATACGAGAGCTTTCGCGATCCGCTGATCATCCTGATCGCGCTGCCGACCGCCCTTTTCGGCGCGCTGCTGCCGCTCAACGTCGGCGGCTTTCTCGGCTTCGCCAGCATCAACATCTATTCCCAGATCGGGCTCGTGACCCTGATCGGCCTCATTTCGAAGCACGGGATTCTGATGGTGGACTTCGCCAACCGCCTGCAGGAGCGGGAAGGCCTGCCGAGGCGCAAGGCGATCGAAGAGGCGGCCGCCGTGCGCCTGAGGCCGATCCTGATGACGACGGCGGCGATGGTGGTCGGCATGTTGCCGCTGATCCTCGCCTCGGGCGCCGGGGCGAAGTCGCGCTTCACGATCGGGGTCACGATCTTCGCCGGCATGGCGGTCGGCACGCTGTTCACGCTGTTCGTGACGCCAATGGTCTACACCTTCCTCGCCCGCGACCACGCCGCCCTGGTCGCCCGGGAGCGGGCGGCGGGACATCTCGCGAAGGAGGAGGAAGGAATAAGATGAGCCGCGGCGTCGTCAGCGCGAATCCCCTCGCCCGCGAAGCGGGAGAGGACGGCGCGGCGAAGCCGCGCCAGGTGAGGGAGACGGGCAACCGACGAACCTTGGGGCCGCCCGACGAAGACCCCGCTCGGGGTTCCGAACCCTAAGCGTTACGGACCGGAGCCGGTTCCTTCCCCGCGTGGCTCTCGCGTCAGGTCTGGAGGTTCATCCCATTCCCGAGCGCGAATTCATTTTTTCAGGCTTTGCGGCGAGATTTCCAGCCCTCTTTTGCCGCCGAGCCGAGGCTGGACATGCAGGTCAGGCGGCGCTCGTCGCCTCCTCGATCCGCCTTTCGATGTCCGCGATGAGCCTTTCCCGCTCCTCGATCCAGGCTTCCAGGCGCCTGAGCGTCGCCTCCTGCCAGTCTGCCTCCCATGGCGACGGCTCGTCCGCCGGGTCGCATCCCGGCTCCGGCTCCTGCATCTCCGCCAACAACGAACCGCTGCGCTCTTCGGCCATCGACGCTCTCCGCGGGCCAAGATTCGATTGTGAACCATGATAACAAAGGATTGCATCTTCGTGAAGGCTTTGGATTGCCCCAAAGCGCCCGTTTGCTGAACAACCCCCTGAGAGGAATGATTAAATAATACGCCAAGTAACATTTGTCATTACGGCCGTCGACCAACGAGCGCCAGCCTGACATGTCTCTGCGAATGGCGCGTGACCGACGACGAGCGAAAAACCACGACGCCCCATTGGCCGCCTCGCGGCGCCCGCTACGGTCGCGCCAGCCCTCACTCGCTCCACCCGGGGTGCAACGCATTGAACAAGCTAGAATTTATGGACTTTTTGCTATTTGTCTTGCCGTAGGGCGGTATCCATGTCATTGTTCACAGTCTGTTCTCAGTGGGACCTCGCCTGTGGCGGAACTGCAAGACGCCCTCTCACAAGCCCGGTGCGCCTGCGACTGGACAGTCGAGGCCTCCTGGGAAACGCGGAGACCGGGTCGTGAGGTTGGCCAAGGAGATGGACCGCCGTCACGGCTTCTTTCCTGGTCGCGACCTTGAGCCGGCGCCTCCGCCGCGGCTCGCCTTGCCGGCTGCGGCCCCACCGGCGCCGATCGGCGAAGCGTCCGATGGAAACTCTCCACATCTCCACATCTGGTGTAAGTCACTGAAAAGGCTAGAATCGTGGACGGATTTGGCTTCCCCTGGCGTTCCTTTTGCTTCCCCTGGCGTTCCCTCGGCTTCCCCGGGCGGAAGGGTTCCCTTCCCCGGGGGAGCGCCAGCCTTCCTGCCGCGTTCCAGGATGTTCCGCCGGCTCGCGGACGGCGCCCAAGCCCATCGCGCTCCGCCCCGCGAACACCCTTGCCTCCTCTCGCGCGCTCTTAAGAAACGGGAAGGGTGGCAATTGCTTAAAAAACGGGAGGGGAGGCAATTGCCCGGCGAATGGCGCCGGGCGGATCTCGACACGAGCCATGGCG
The DNA here is from genome assembly GCA_963823165.1 of uncultured Alphaproteobacteria bacterium. Classification (GTDB taxonomy): domain Bacteria; phylum Pseudomonadota; class Alphaproteobacteria; order Rhizobiales; family Beijerinckiaceae; genus Roseiarcus. The sequence goes on from CAWGKV010000029.1 coordinate 109,342, forward strand.
ATCGCTGACGCCGCCTGACGCAATGGAATTAACGGAGGCGAAGCCATTCGCGGCTAACATGTCCTGAACAATCCATTCGTTGCGCCGATGACCACGACGACCGCCGCCTATCTGTCCGTCACGCAGAACCTGGCGCGCTATCAGGCGATGACGGCTGCCGAGCCGGCGGTGAAGTCGGCCACCGCCTATTACGAGGCGAACATCGGCAAGGCGGCCTCCATCCAGGATTTCGTCGGCAACTATAGGCTGTTGTCCTATGCGCTCGACGCCTATGGCCTGGGCGACCAGGTTCACAACACGGCGCTGGTCACAAAGGTGCTCGAGGGCGGAGTCTCCAATCCGAAGAGCCTCGCCAACACGTTGAGCAATTCCAACTGGAAAGCCTTCGCCGCGGCGTTCGACTTCGTCGGCAACGGCGCGTCCTCCGTGTCTTCGGCGAGCGCCGTCAAGACGACGGCCGCCGATTACGCCGAGCAGCAGCTCGAGAGCGATCAGGGGGCGCAGAATATCGGGGTCCAGCTCGCGCTCTACTTCCAACGCGTAGCCCCGACGGTCTCCAGCGCATATGGCATTCTCGCCGACCCGAACCTCCTCGAAGTCGCTCAGACGATTTTCGGCCTGTCGCCTTCGACCAGCGCGACCGACATCGACGCGCAGGCTCAGACGCTGTCGAAACTGATGCCGCTCTCAGAACTCCAGGATCCGAAGAAGCTGCAGCAGCTCACCGAACGCTTCACCGCGATGTACGATCTGACCTACGGACCGGGCTCGGGGACGACGACGTCGCTCACCGTGACGTCGGGCAACTCGAGTTCGAACGTTTCGGCCGCCTCGTCGATCCTCGCCGGCGTCATCCAGTCGAACGGCCAGGCGATCGGCGCGACGATGAATGCCTTCACCGGCGCCGCAGCTCCAATGTTCTCCGCCTCGCTGATGTCGAGCCTGCAGAAGTTCACGCTCGGCGGCTGAGCCAAGGGGAAGGCATTGGGAAAGGCCCGCGCAAGCGGCGCGTCCCACGGTGCCGCGTCATGCGTCATGTCCAATTTCCTCGCACCGCTGCTCCCCAGGCTGACCCCCTCGGGCTCTACGAAACCGCCTGCCGATTCTGGCGCGAAGGGCGACGCGAGCAGGCGATCGCTTGCCTCGACGAGGCGCTGCGGCTGCGGCCGGATTACGCCGACGCCTTCAGCATGGGCGGTTACATGCTGAGCCAGTGCGGCAAGCAGGAGGCTGCGCTGCGCTTCTACCGGCGGGCTCTCGAGCTCGATCCGTCGCTCGTGGTGGGCCACATCAATTTCGGCAAGCTGCTGTTCGACATGGGCCGGTTCGAGGAGGCGCTCGTGGCCTTCGAGGCGGCGACCGCGCTCGCGCCCGGCGACGCCGACGCGTGGTGCAGCCGCGCTGGAGCGTTGCGCGAGCTCGGCCGCCTGGAGGATTCGCTCGAAGTCTGCGCAACGCGCCCTCGCGCTCCGGCCGGACTTCCCCGAGGCGGCGATCAACCTCGGCAACGCGCTCCTGAAGCTCGACCGCATGGAGGAGGCGCTCGAAGCTTATCGCAGCGCGGGCGCAGCGCGCCCCGATTTCCCGCCGGCGATCTGCGGCGAAGCGCTGGCGCTGCGTAATCTCGGGCGCTTCGACGAAGCGCTTGCGGCGTTCGAAGCCGCCGAGACGCTGGGCAGCCGCGAAGCCGTCGCCGGGAAAGGCTGTCTCCTGCTCACGCTCGGCGATTTCGAACGCGGTTGGGAAGGCTACGAGGCGCGCTGGCTTCGAGGCAAGTCACTCGCTGAGGCCCTCGGCGCAAGATATCCGACCTGGCGAGGGCCTGGGCTTCGCGGCGAGCGCGTGCTGGTGCTCAACGATCATGGTCTCGGCGACACGATCCAGTTCGTCCGCTATCTGCCGCTGATGGCGGCGGCCGGCGTGAAGACGACCTTCGTTTGTCCGCCCCGGCTGCACCGGCTCCTCTCGTCCCGGATCACGACGCGCTTCGTCGATACGCCGCCGGATGAGCGGTTCGACGCGCAAATTGCAATGAGCAGCCTGCCTCGCGCGTTCCGGACGCGTCTCGACACCGTCCCGGCGACCGCGCCCTATCTGTCAGCCGAACCGGACTTGGTCGGAAAATGGGCCGAAAGAATCGGATCGGCGGGTTTCAAAATTGGCGTCGCCTGGCAGGGCAATCCGCATCCGGAGGCGGACCGAGCCCGCTCCTTTCCGCTCGTCGCGCTCGCGCCGCTCGGGGCGATCGCAGGGGTCAGGCTCATCTCGCTGCAGAAGGGATTTGGCGAGGAGCAACTCCGCGTTTTGCCGCCGGTCATGCGGGTGGAAACCCTAGGCGCGGACTTCGACGCCGGCCCCGACGCCTTCATCGATGCCGCGGCGGCGATGAAGCATCTGGATCTCGTCGTCACCTGCGATACGTCGATCGCGCATCTGGCCGGCGCTCTGGCTCGGCCGGTGTGGGTCGCGCTGAAAAGCGATGCCGAATGGAGGTGGATGACCGACAGGACCGATTGCCCGTGGTACCCTACGATGCGGCTCTTCCGGCAGTCGCGGCGCGGAGCCTGGAGCAACGTGTTTGAGCGGATGGCGAGTGAACTCCAGCAGATGCTCACGGCGCGCGCCCGCCTCGTGGTTCGGACGCCGTGTTCAATCGGCGAACTGATAGACAAAATCACGATCCTGCGCATCAAGGCGGAGCGCATCGCCGACGCCGGCAAGCTCGCCAACGTCCACCGCGAACTCTCGTTGCTCGAGACCATAGTCAGTGAGGAGGGCCTCACCGGCGCGGCTCTCGAGCCGATCGTCGACAAACTTGCCGAAGTGAACGCGCGACTGTGGGACGTCGAGGACGCTTTGCGGATCTGCGAGCGCGACAACGACTTCGGGCCGCGGTTCGTGGCGCTTGCCCGCTCGGTCTACGCGATCAATGACCAACGCGCTGCGCTCAAGCGCGCGGTCAACAACCTGTTCGGCTCGGCGCTGATGGAGGAAAAGAGCTACGCCTGAGTCGCGCTCAATCGAGAATGCCGTAGTAGCGCTCTCTAAGCGCGAACCGGTCACAAGGCTTCACGCTCGAAGCGTGCTCGTAGAGCCGGATCCCGATGACGAGGCCACGACGCCAGACTACCTTTGCGCATCGCACCTCGCCCGTTTCGTCGATATGCACCGCCAAGCGACGCGGCAACGGCACGTCGCGCGCCAGTGCGAGCCTCAGCCCGTCGAGCGAGCGGTCACAAATCCGGCACTCGCACAAGAACTGGAACGCACCGTCCAGAATCTTGGCAGAGCGCATGCGCGTGCGTTCGCGTGCGTCTGCGCGCAGGTCGCGGCGGCGGATCCCGTTCCGCCCGACGTCGAAAGATAGGAACCAATAGGCGATCTCGCCGCGCGCCGCGAGTTCTTCGCCGATCTTCCGGGCCTCGTTCGGCCGCATCCGCCGGCCGTCGTGTCTGACCCCCTCGAGCGTCCGGCAGGCGGGCCAGAGGTGACGGCGGCGGGCGCGCCCGCTTAGGTTTGCATTAACCATTTAATCTATACATAACAACATAAGCTTCAAACATGGTGAATCAGATGGGTCGGTCTTGCATCTACGTGTTGAAGCTGTTCCGTTGCTTGTAACGCGTCGCCAAGTATAACCATTCAACCTTCCGCAGAGTTAAGCTTGTATTGATGGTAACCGTTTTGCGTCTGCTTAGCACAAGAGTTAACGCTGCCTGTTCGGGCCTTCGGAGCTGGACTATGTATATCATCATCGACGATCGCGACATCGTGGCGGGTGGCTACGCGACCGGTCTTGACCGCGAGGGCGTGTCTTCCGCGGGCATCGAAGCCTCGGAGTTCCGCGAATGGATCGGCAAGATCAGCGACGCGGACATGCAGGCGGTCGAAGCCTTCCTCATCGGCGACTGTGGTGAACGCGAAGCGCTTTCGCGGATGATCCGGGAACGGTCCGACGCGCCGGTGCTCTGCCTCAACGAGCGTCAATCGCTCGACGACACGCTCGGTCTGTTCGCCGCGGGGGTGGACGACGTGGTGCGCAAACCGGTGCATGTGCGTGAGATCCTGGCGCGGGTCGGCGCGATCAATCGGCGCGTGTTCGGTGAAAAGGGTCACGTGACGGTCGGCGAACTGCGCGTCTATTTCGACGGGCGCGAGCCCGAGGTGAACGGCGAGCCCTTTCCGCTCCCGCGGCGGGAGCGGCGCATCCTCGAATTTCTCTTGCGCTGCCGGGGGCGCCGGGTCAGCAAGACGCAGATCTTCAACGCCGTCTACGGACTGTTCGACGAAAACGTCGACGAGAACGTCATCGAGAGCCATATCAGCAAGTTGCGCAAGAAATTGAAGCAGCGTCTGGGATTCGATCCAATCGATTCCAAGCGCTTTCTCGGCTATTGCATCGAGAAGTGAGAGGGCGCCATCGAGCCCCTGCCCGCGATCGCGGGCGGGGGCTTTGTATTTCGAGGCGATCTTCATCAGGTTTCCCCGCGCGCCCCTTTGGAAGGGGCTTACCGGGGGCAGGGCAAGCGGCGCGCGGGGAATCTCGTATCAGCCGAAAAGCTTCAGGATAAGCGCGGCGTTCTGATTGGCGACTGACAGCGACTGGATGCCGAGCTGCTCCTGGGTCTGCAGGGCCTGCAGGCGCGTCGAAGCCTGGTTCATGTCCGCATCAACCAGGCCGGCTACGCCGTTGGAGTAGTTTGTCGTCAGCGAGGAATTGAACGTGCTCGCCGTCGTCATCCGGTCCTGAGTTGCGCCGATCAACGCGGCGTAGTTGGTGACGGCGGCGAGCGCGCTGTTGACGGCGGCGAGTCCCGCCGCCGCGGTCGTTGACCCCCCAATCTGGAAGGCTGCGCTGGAGCCGGTGAGATCGATGCCGCCCTGGGTCAAGAGATTGGTCGTTCCCGACGTGGTGACGGTGGTCGAAACCGCAAGAGACGAAGCGGTAGCAAAGGTAAGCGAGGTGTCGGTCGTGGAATTGTTTCCGGCCGAGTCGAGCGCGGTATAAGTCGTCGAGGTGACGTTCCCGTACAGATCCTGGGACTGGACCGTCAGCGACGCAGGCCCAGTCCCCCCGTCGGTGGTGATTGCATCGGTGCCGTAGCCGAGCGTGGCGCCGTTGGCCCCGGCCGCGTAGACAGTCTGAAGGTTGGCGATCGTGGCCGAGTCCGTGATCGTCGAATTCGTCGTCGTCGTGGTGGGCGTCGAGGTGGATCCGCCGGTCAGGGCCTCGGAAGCGAACGAAATGGTGTTCACTGTGCCGCCGGTCGTGCTCGCATTGAAGCCGGCGACGAAGCTCAACGTATTCTGAGTACCGTTCAAGACGTTCAGGCCGTTGAACGACGCGGCGTTGACAGAGTCGGTGAGCTGTTGGCCGAGGGACGTGAGGGACGTGTTGATATTGCCGATGTTGGCGCCGGGATTCTGCGCCTCCGTCAGCGCCGTCGCCATCGAGTTGAGCGTCGTAATGACGGAATTGATCGCCGAGCTGGCGGTCGCGAGGACCGACTGCCCCTCCGACAACGCGCTGTTGGCCGCCGTGACGATGCCGCTGTCGTTGTTGAGCTGGGTGGCGATGGACCAGTAGGAAGAATTGTCGGCCGCGGTTGCGACGCTGAGACCTGTCGAAACCTGGTTCTCGACGGTCGCCAGAGACTGCTGCGTCATCCGCAAGGACTGCAAGGCGCTCAGCGCCGCCGAATTGTTGAGAATCGAACTCATAGGGGTGCTCCTGTCGGAAATGGTCTCGATACGTGAGGCGACATTTCGGATTCGCACCGAGACGACGAACCGGCGGCATGCCCTTAGGCTTCTCGAAAAGCCTAATTCGTCGTGTTGGCCCGGCAGGCGCCATATGCGCTCCTTCGACCGGACAAGCAGACATTAGGCCGAACCGCCTAATGGCGGGTTAATCGCGCCCCGCGGCGACTTCAGGCTCGAGCGCAATCTCCACGCAAGCTCCGGCCATGACGATGCCGGACGAAATTCTCATCCGGGTTCATGTGTGGCGAACCTCCTGGCGCAGACGGAACGGCTATGGGCGAACCTGCAAGGGTTGGGCGTCCGGCGTCTCGTCGCGCTGGGGCTGATCGGCGCCGCAGTCTTCGCCGTGACCGCGTTCGCCGGGTACTATCTCAGCCGGCCTGCGATGGAGACGCTCTATTCGGGGCTCGACCGCGACGACGTCGCCGCGATCGGCTCGGCACTGCGCGAGGCGGGCGTGCCGTTCGACGTCAACGCCGAAAGCACGGTCGTGCTGGTTGCGGCGGGACAGGCGCCGGCCGCCCGCATGATCCTCGCGGAAAAGGGCCTGCCGCGCAGCGGCGCGGTCGGCAACGAACTCTTCGACAAGCTCGGGTCGCTCGGCCTCACCTCGTTCATGCAGGACGTGACGCGCCTGAGAGCGCTGGAGGGCGAGCTGGCCCGGACGATCCAGATGATGCGCTCCGTCAAGGCGGCGCGCGTGCATATTGTGCTCGCCGACGAGGGGTCGTTCCGACGCGAGCGGCAGCCGCCGTCCGCGTCCGTAATGATCCGCACAGACGGAGGCGACGATCGGACAACCGGTCAAGCAATCCGCCACCTCGTCGCCTCTGCGGTGCCGGGCATGAAGGTCGACGACGTGACCGTACTCAACGTCGACGGCCGCCTGCTTGCCTCGGGCACGGACTCGATCGACAAATCGCCGGACAATCTGCTCGCTCTCGAGAACGAGATGTCGCAGGAGGTGCGCGAGAGCGTCGTGCGAACGCTCATCCCCTATCTGAGCGCGCGCAACTTCCAAATTTCCGTCGCTGCGCGGCTTAACGCCGACAGGACGCAGACGAGCGAGACGGTCTACAATCCTGACCAGCGCGTCGAGCGGTCGGTGCGCGTGACCAAGGAGCAACAGAGCTCGCAGAACGCCGCCGGAACCCAGGCCGCCGGGGTTGCCGCCAACCTGCCGAAGGCCAACAGCGTCGGGGGGGAACAGAAGCAGTCGAACGACCAGACGCAAAAGCGCGAGGAGCTCACCAACTACGAGGTGTCGTCGAAGTCGATTCAGACGACGAGCGCGGGCTTCGTGATCCGCAACCTGTCTGTCGCCGTCCTGATCAATCGAGCGGCGCTGACCGCTTCGCTCGGAGGCAAGGCCTCGCCCGAGGCGATCGCCGACCAGGTCAAGGAAATCGAGCAACTCATCGCCTCGGCCGCCGGCCTCGACAAGCAGCGCGGCGACGTCGTGAAAATTTCCGTGGTGGACTTCGTCGACTCGAGCCGTGACCTCGAGCCGGCGCCCGGTCCTTCGCTGGTCGAGATCGTCGCGCGCCAGACTGGCTCGATCGTGGACGCCGCCGCGATTGTCCTCGTCGCGGCGATGATGGTCTGGTTCGGCCTGCGTCCGGGGCTGAAGATGCTCTTGGCGGCGCCGGCCGCGAGGGACGGCTCGGAGCTCGTGGTCACCGACGAGGCCGTCCCTGCGCAGGGCGCGCTCGAACCCAGTCAGAAGTTCCTCATCGCGGGCGAATCCGGCCGCGACGAATTTCTGGAGGCGCTCATCGCTCGGCGCGACAACGGCCCTGAGCGCAAGCTTCTGAAGCTCATCGAGTTCGACGAGAACCAGGCTGTCACGATTCTCAAGCAATGGATCCGTCAGGGAGCAAATGGATGAGACCAGCATCGATTGCGAACTATCTCGATCATCTCGGACAGGATCGGCCGGACAGGAATTCGCCCAAACGGGAGAGCTCGCCGTTCCGGCCCCGCAGCCTGAACAGTCCCCAGAGGCTCGAGCCGCGGCCCGCGGCGCCTTTGGCCGTGGCGAGAGCGCCCGCGGAAGCTGGAGCGCAACTCGCCGATCGGGGGCCGCCATCGCCCCTGGGCCGCAGGCCTGCGGCCCCGGCGAACCCCGTCGAGTCGCTCGTCGCGCGCGAAGCGGCCAAGGCCGAGGAGATGGCCGCGCGGCTCGCGGAAGCGTACGAGCGCGGGCGCCAGGAAGGCCGCAGGGAAGCGCAAGCCAAGCTCGAAGAGCTGCGGACGGCTGAGGGAGCCGCGGCCCAGGAACTGGTCGAAGCCGAGCGCATCGCGTTTCAGCTCAACCAGTACGCCCAGCTGGAAGGAACCATCCGCGCAGGCTTTGCCGAGATCGGCGAGAACATCGGCGCCGCGGTCGCGCGCATTCTGGCGCCATTCCTCGCCGGGGAGGTCGTAAAACACGCGACGGACGAACTATGCAAAAACGTCGCCCGCCTCTGCGCGGGCCGATCGCCCGGCCTGATTACGATTCGCGGCCCCGAACGGCTGCTGTCCCGCCTGCGCCAACGGATGCCGGATCTGCCGACCGCCGTCGAATATGTCGAGGACAACGGGGTCGAGGCGGTCGTCGAAGCCAACCCGACCCAGATCGTGACCGAGCTGCGCCCGTGGGCCGATCTGCTCGCTTCGCTCGACCCCTGAGCGGAGCCGATGAGCTCCGATCATCCGGAAATCGTCATCGTCCGGCGGCGCAGCGCGCTCGAGGACGCGCATCATGGCGGGGCGTGGAAGATCGCCTTCGCCGATTTTATGACCGCGATGATGGCGTTCTTCCTCGTCCTGTGGATCATCAGCGCGACCGACAAGAACACCAAGACGATCATCGCCCGATACTTCAATCCGGTAAAAGTGGAGGAGCCGGCGAGGGCGCAGAAGGGCATTCGCGGCGCGCCCGACCCGAACATGCAGGCGCCGGGCAGGGACTCCTCCGCGGCTCCCAACGCCGAGAAGTCGCGGCTGGAAGAGGGCGAAACGGCCGGCAGATCGCCTGTCAAAGCCATCGAAGCGAAGCCCAAGGACGTCAGCAGTCATGAGACCGAAGCCGCGCCGTCCGATCCGGCCCGGCCCATGCCGACCATGGCGGAGGACGAGCTCTTCAGCGACCCGCTTGCAAGCCTCGACAGGATCTCCGGCGCGCCGCCGCCCGGACCCCGAGCCGATCCAGCGTTTGCGCCAACGGTAGGTTCGGGCGATATCGGCCCGAGCGCCGCAGATTCCTACCGCGAGCCGTTCCGCCCGCTCGGAAGCGACGGCTCGATCGCCGCGGCGACCGAGCCGGGAGGGCCGGCAGACGCGCGCCGGGAGGAGCCGAGAGGGACGCCGCCGCGCGACCCAGCCCCGCAAACTTCTGAGGAGCACAACGCGACTGAGGGCGAATTGCCGCTGCAACGCCCGGCGAAGCAGGAGGCCGCGAAACCGGGCTCGTCGATCCCCGACGCGAAGCCGCAGGTCGAACCCGCTCCGACGCCGTCGCAGTCCGAAGCGTCTCAAGCGCAGGAAGCAAAGGTCATGCCCGACGCAGCCCGGGCCCGCGCCGCCGCTCTCCTCGCCGATCTGAAGAAGCGCCTCGGCCCGGACACGCCGTCGACGCTCGGCCCGCAACTCGACGTCCAGGCGACCGACGAGGGAATCCTCATCAGCCTCACCGATCGCCAGACCTACTCGATGTTCGCCATCGGCTCGGCCGAGCCGCAGCCGCGCGTTGTTCAGATGATGGACGCCATCGCGATGAGCCTCCAGTCACTGCCGGGTGCGATCGTCGTGCGAGGCCATACCGACGCGCGTCCCTACCACTCGAAGCGTTACGACAACTGGCGCCTCTCCTCGGCGCGCGCGCAGATGGCCTATTACATGCTCGTTCGCGCTGGAATTCCCGATAAGCGGTTCGAGCGGATAGAGGGCTTCGCCGACCATCGCCTCAAGGACTCGGCCAAGCCGTTTGCGGCGGCAAACCGTCGCATCGAGATCCTGCTCCGGGAGGCGAAGCATTGAGGCTGCGCTTTGCTTTGGTCCTCGCCGCGCTTCTTTCGACGGCGCCTGCCGAGGCCGAGACCGGACCCGTCAGGATCTCCGACATGGCCGACGAACTGCAGCGGATCCAGACGCGCATCGCCAACGGCGACAAGTCCGCCTACCCCGCTCAGCTCGCCCAACTGAAAGCGCTGGGCGCAGCCATCGCGGCCGCCAAGCCGGAGACGTGGCAAGACAAACGCGAAGCGGATTCGTTGGTCGTCTACGTACTGAGCGGCGGCTCGCTCGGCGAAGTCGCACCCCTGATCAAGAGCGATGCCCTGGTCAATTCGGAGCGGGCGCTCGCGCGCGGCGCCGTCGCCTATATCACGGGCCATGAGGCCGAAGCGCTGAGGCTGTTGAATGCGATTGATCTCGACGAGCTCGACGTCCGGGTCGCTGGACAGATCGCCTTCGCGCGCTCGGTGCTCGAAACCAAGCGGGATCCAAAAGCGGCGGTCGGGCTCCTCGATTGGGCGCGTCTCCTCGCCCCCGGCGGGCTGGTCGAAGAGGCGGCGTTGAGAAGGGAGATCGCGACCCTCGCCGAGGCGCGGAACGCCCCGCGCGCGGCGAGGCTGACCGGCCAATATGCGATCCGGTTCGGGGCGTCGCTTTATGCGACGGATTTTCTCCACGAGCTTGCACGCTCCATCGGGCGGAGCGGCCTCCTGGAGGACCCGGCCGATTACGCGCTCTTTTCGCGCGCGGCCTCGGGGCTGGCTGCCGACCGACGGCTCGACTTTCTGTTGACCCTCGCCAGAGCTGCGATCGTCAGCGGCCGGTTCAAGGCGGCCTCCGCCGCGGCGGCCGAAGCCTTGCACGCCGCGGCGCCGAACAGCCGGGACGAGGCGCGGGCGCAGCTGTACCTGAACGCGGTCCAGCTTTTTTCCGACGGCCATGACCCGGCGTTGGCGAATTTGCAGGGGCTGGCGAGTTCGCGGCTCGACCGTTCCGACGCCGCCCTGCTGGCGGCGTTCCGGGCGGCGGCGGCGCAGTTCCGGCTGGCGCAGAGCCCTGCCGCCGTCGAACCGCAGGCGGCTTCGACCGGCGACGTGAAGGCCGGAGGCGCGGCGCTGACGATCAGAGACGCCGAAGCGGCGCTCGAGCGGACCGCGAACCTCGCGGCGGAGCAGAAGGAGGCGCGATGAGCGCGATTGCCCCCGCGTCCGCCCAAGCGCCGGGTCCGACGCCGCCGTCCGCGCATCCCGCGCATGAAGTTCGCGGTCATTTGGCTTTCGCTGGCGTGCTCGATGGGCTTTCGCATTCGCCGGCCAAGGCCGCAACGAGCGAAGGCGCTTCGCTTGCGGCGCGAAGCCCGGACGAAGAGCGCCGCCAGGCGCCGCCGGCGCCTCAGTCCGAGCTCCGGACCGGCTCGATCGACGCTGCCCTTTCGTCCTTGTTCGCCGCGCCGTTGAACGCGGCTGCGGGCGAGCGCCCGGAGCCGGTTGTGCATGTACGCCAACCCGAGCAGGTCGGGGCGAACCCAGCGGCGGCCGAAACGAACCGGTCCTCGTCTCATGCTCCGGGCGCGGCGATCGAACAGGCCACGTCGGCGCGCCTGATCGCCGAGAGAAGCTTCGTTCTGCCCGCGATGGCCGATGGAAAGATTACTGCGCCCGGATCAGGCGCGATCGGGGGCGGGGCCTATCCGCCCGCGGCGAAAGCGCCGGCTGCCGCCGACGCTTCAGTCACCTTCCCGACCGTCGCGCCGTCCGCAACGCCCTCGTCGGGCCGTCCGCCTGTGGAGGCAGACGCGATGCAAGCGGCGCTTCCGCCTGCGACGTTGAAAGGACAGGATTCAGGCGCCGCTGCATCGCTGGACGGACCCTTCGAGTCGCGCCCGCCCGGATCGGGCCCCTCGGCCGGATCGGCCGGCGCGGCCGCGATGCGATCCGGCGCCGGGAACAGCGGCCGGACGGAACCGGCCTCCGGGGCCGATCCGGCCCCCACTCAGCGGTGGTCCAGCGCTTCCGGCGAAGCGCCGGCTTCGGGCGGCGGGCTAGACGGATCGTCACCGACCGCCGAGGCCCCTCCGGCCCCGGCCTGGTCGCCGAGCGCGCCCTCGATCCGCCCCGGCGCCGGAAACGACGCGCCATTGATTCCGGCCCCCGTGGCCGAGCTTACCGCCGGTCACTCGTCGAGCGCCGGCGACCACGTCCTCCCTGCTCCAGCCTCCCGGGCCGATCCGAACGCCGACAGGTCCGCGGCCCGCGGTGAAACGAAGGGCTCGGGCGACGCGACGAACGGCGGACCGCAGACCGCCGGGCGCTTGTCGACGAAGAGGCCGGCGCCGGCCGGTGGAAGCGAGCTCCGCCTCGCGTCGCACGGCGGGGCCACCGTCTCGCCGGCCGGCGCCGGCTCACCCGTCGAACCGGGACGTCGGCAGAACGATCCGGTCGGACCCGCGTTCGGCGACGATCCGCCGCCCGCTTCGCCGAGCGCGCCGTCGTTCGGACCGGCTGTCGTCCCGATGGCGCTGCCTGCCTGGGACGCGCAGTCCGGGCGCGTCGGCGAAGCCGTTCCGACGCCGAGCGCCGCGCCTGCCGCCGGGCCGCAGGCGAAGGCGCCCGTGCGGGAGATCGACCTCGACCTGTCGCCGGGCGGACTCGAGGACGTGACGATGACGATGCGGCTGGCAGGCGACCGCCTCAGCGTCGTCATCCGCGCCGCAAGCTCCCAGACGGCCGGGGCGGTCGAAGGCGCGCGCGAAGCTATCGCCGAGCGGCTCGCCGCGATCGGCCAGCCGCTCGGCTCTCTCGTCATCCAGCGGACGGTAACAGGCGATGGAACAGGAAAGGCGGCGGAGCCGCAGGGCGACGACGGCGGGGCGCCCGCTCAACGGCAGGATGCCGGCGATCCGCGCGGGAATCCTCGGCGCGGCTCTTCTGGCTTCTAGCGCCTGCGACGCCGGTTCGCTGGCGTGCGAGCGCGAGATGGCGCGCGCCTCGGTCGCGAGCGGCGTGCCGCTCAACGTGCTCTATTCGGTCGGCCTCACCGAAACCGGCCACAGGGGAGAGCTCGGCGTTTACGACATGAACGTCGACGGCCGCGCGGTCCATTCCGACTCGCTTTCCCAGGCGATGGCGCGCTTCGCCGCGGCGAGAACGGAGGGAGCGAAGTTCATCGACGTCGGCTGCATGCAAATCAACGTTCATTTCCATGGAAGCGACTTCAGCTCGCTGGCTGAGATGTTCGACCCGGCCCGGAACGTCGACTACGCGGCGAACTTCCTGAAGACGCTCAAGGCGCAGGCAGGCAGCTGGACGCTGGCGGTCGCCCGCTACAACGCCGGCCCCGGCGCCCCCGCGGCCGAGCGGAGTTACGTCTGCGCCGTCATCCGCAACATGGTCGCGAGCGGCTTCGGCCGCTGGACGGCCGACGCGCGTGCCCTGTGCCAGTAGTTCTTCCAAAAGGTACTTGTGGATCGCGCGCTCCCTCAGTTTCTTAAAAGCGCGCGAGAGGGGCAGGGGCGTGGGCTTTGGCGCCGTCCGCGAGCCGGCGGAACGCCCTGGAACGCGGCGGGAAGGCTGGGGCTCCCCCGGGAAGGGAACCCTTCCGCCCGAGGAAGCCGAGGGAACGCCAGGGGAAGCAAAAGGAACGCCAGGGGAAGCCAAATCCGTTCACGATTTCGAGCCTTTTCAGGGACTTACACCAGATGTGGAGTTGTGGACGATGGTGTGCTTCTCGGTTACGCCGCAATTCGCCGCAATCTCGGGCATCGAAAGGCCGCGATTCAGCTTTTCCCGCTCGTACTTGCGCCCGCGCGCCGCACGCAGGGCGTCGATCGAGCGGCCGCGGACGGAAACGGGCGGAACGGCTTCGACGGAGGCGGACAATCGGCGTTCTCCGAACGGCAGCAGGACATAACGGATACATAAAGAGAACAATAAGTCAAGAGATTATGCGCTTTTTCTTTTTTGCGCGTTGCGTCCATGCTTTTCCATCGCCCCGAATTGTCGTTGCGAGCCGGAAGCAATCCATGGCCTCGCCCGGGCGGGTCTTGCTCCGGCTTCGCGCGCAAAGCGGCGTTTCGGTTTGATCGGAAACCGCTCCTCTATCGACGGGTTGGCGTCGATCGAGGTTTCTGCGGCGAGCGATCGCTCGCGCCCGACAAGCACGGGAAGGGTCTATTCTCGGCGCCTCTGTTGTTGGCGGCGTCCCACCGCAGCTCGGTCAAATGCAGCAACCACGACACCTGTGTCTCAAGCAATAATTCGCGGGCCAAGCCAAGCGGAGCCGCACATAGACGGTCCGTCGCCCGGAAGAAAAAAATTTTAACCTGTTTCCCAACGTCAATTATTGACAGGCGTTCAGCATATGCGACGTTTCTCCCACCCGACGGTGAATCGCCGCCGCCGGCGGAATCGATGGAGACCAGTCAATGCGGATCCTCGTCCTCGGCGGCGACAGCCCCGATCTGGCGGCCATCGAAAGCGCCTTGCGCCTGGGGAAGATCGAGATCTTCACCCCCGAAGGCGCGCCGGCCGCGCCCGCTCAGCGCGCAAGCCGCTGGCGCTTCGCGGATTGGACGCTCGACGCGGTGACGCGCCAGTGCGTGGATGAGGCGGGTCGGCACGTCGACCTCACCGCCTCGGAGTACGATCTCCTGACGGCCTTTCTCCGCGAACCGGGACGGCCGCTGTCTCGCAACGCGTTGTTGCGGGACCTGCGTGGGCGCGCCTGGACCTATTTCGACCGGTCCGTCGACACGCTCGTCGCGCGGCTGCGCAAGAAGATCGACGCCGATCCGGCCCGGCCGCTCATACGATCGGTGCGCGGCGTCGGCTATGTCTTTTGCGCCAGCGTCTCGGGCGTGCCCGACCGCGATCAGTAGGCTGAGAGAGCCGGGCGCTTTCTGGATGCGGAGCCGGGCGCGGCCCGCTATTCTCCCCAGGTGAGATAGAGGCCGATGTCGCCGATGGCGCCCTCATCGTCGAAGCTGACGATGCGGGCGGCGAGCCCGAACCCCTGCGGCTTCAGCTCTTTCCGCCAGCGGTCGTAAATCTCGGCCGCTTCGCCCCGCAGGCTCTCCTCCCAGCCTTTTTCGGCGACGTCGATCTTACGGCCGCCGTCGGTGCACAGGTCAGACGGAAATCGCAGCAGCATGAGCTCGTGCTCGCCGCCGCGCGCCGCGAGCTCGGCGTGCTCGAGCAGTTCCCGCCACAGTTGCGCGTTCACGTGATGATCGAGCAGGGCCTTGATCTGGCGGCGGCGGTCGAGCTCCGCCTCCCGCCGCGCCGCCTGCTTTCGATCGAAGCTTTCCGCCTTGAAGGCGCGCACGTTGTTGCGGAAGGCCGAGGCCGAGAAGCTCTGCGGCTTGGGAGGCTGCGGCGGCGAGGCCTCGGCCGGCCCGCCGCCGCGATCCAGAACACCGCGCAGCGAAGCGCCGCCGATCAGGGACTCGAGAAAGCCCAGGATGCCGGCGCCGCTGTCCTCTTCGAGTCGGGTTTTCGGCACGCTTTCGACGACGCAAAGAAGGTCCGCCCGGCTGACGACCCCGAGCACGCGGCCGTCTTCGATCACCGGCAACCGTTTGATCCTGTGCGCCTGCAGAGTCTCGGCGATCTCCTGAACTGGCGCACCGGGCGAAATTGAGATCAGCGGCGCGGACATGACTTCGCGCACGGCGCGGTCGCCGCCGTGACCAACGATCTCCTGCGGGGGGACGCCCTCGGCGAGAATGCCGAGCCACCAGTCCCGGCGGCCCTCCTCGGATCGGCGGCCCATCAGGTCGCCGTCGCTGGCCATCCCGATCGCCGCGCCCGAGGCGTCGATCACCGGGACGCCCCCGACCCCCCGCTCCAGCATCAGGCGCGCAACCTCCCGGACGGGAGCGGAGTCCGCCGCGACGACGGCGGGCGAATTCATCAGGTCGCCCGCCAGAAGATAAAGGGCGCTTTCGGATTGTTGGACGCGCGGCAAGAAGCTTCCCTTCCAGCGTTCGAAGTCGGGCAGGTTGCGGACGGCGTCCTCAGGCCGGCCTGGAAACGCAATGGGCCGAACTCATTTCGGATCTCGGCTCGCCTTCTTACTGCGAAACGCCTTCGTATCCCAGCGCCGCATGTGCGCCTCGAATCGTTTCGATTGCCCTACACGCCTTCACGAAAGCGCAATCGAAATGTTGGAGAGAGGGCGCGGCAGGCGTGCGGACCGGTGGTTCTCACGCCTGTCTTATCGAACGGGCGAGGCCGGAACATGCACCTCTACGATTTTGAAGTGCTGCGGGACGGCGCGGTGATCGCGGCGAAGCGGGGGATCGTGCTGCCGGACACCCGCGCCGCGTGGCCCGAGATCGCCGGGCTCGCAGACCGCTTCGACCGACCCGGCTGCAAGATTCGAGTGCTGGACGAATCCGGCCGAATCGTCATCCTCATCGGCGTCGCGGCGGTGCGCCGACATGCTTCCGTCCTCGCGGCCTAGCCGGCTTCGTTCCGCCGGCCCCCGCCGCGGCCCTCCAGGCGCGGCCGCTGGCTGCGCCGTTCGGCTGGCCGTAGAACTTCCGCGCGCGCTATCACGGCTGCAAATTCGTCTACGGCACGCAGAGGTTTATATACTGCTGGCCGACGTAGTCGCCGTAGACGTCATAGACCGGCTCGTAAGCCCAGCAGCCGTTATCGTAGGGATAGGTCGCGAGGGCGCCGGCCGCGACGCCGGCGACGAACGCCGGTCCCCACCAGCCGTCATTCCATCGGCCGTGCCGCCAATAGCCCGGATGCCATTGCTGGCCGCCGCCGCGCCAGTGTCCGCCGGCGCTGCGCCAAGCGCCTGCGCCGGGCGATGGGCCGACGCCTGCCCCTAAGCTGGGGCCATGCCACGCGCCGACTCCCGCTCCCGCGCCGGGCCCGCGCAATGCGCCCGCGCCCCGCCGTGAAACGCACCGAACGCTCCGCCGGGGCTGCGCCAAGCGCCTGCGCCAGACGATGGGCCGACGCCTGCCCCTAAGCTGGGGCCATGCCACGCGCCGATTCCCGCGCCCGCGCCGGGGCCGCGCAAGGCGCCCGCGCCCGGGCCGTGAAACGCCCCGAACGCGCCGCCGGGGCTGACGCCCATGGGAGCGGCGTGAAAGCCGCCGAAGCCGCCGCCGGGGCGGACGCCCATGGCGGCGCCATGAAAACCGCCAAACGCCGCCAACCCCGCCAACCCCGCCACCGCCGGCCGAGACGGCGGTCGTTGTCTGGGCGACCGTGGCCGCCATCATCGCCAAGGCCGCGAGCCCTGCGACGATCGCTTTGGAAGACGAGTTGCGCATCATCTGCCTCCGATAGCCGGCGCCGCTCGGACGGGGGTCCCGATCCTGCAAGGTCGGCATTGTTTGGATGTTACTCCCTTCCGTTGCCCACGGATTGATCGAGGACAAGAGCGATGCGAGTGAGGTTGCAGGCGCTTGGAGATCGCAGTGATCACGTCAACAGGCTACACCATAGGCGGCGCGCTGGACGTCCCGCGGCGACCAAATCGCGTCAAGCTGGCGCCCGTTCCTCCCTGCAGCTAAACCCGCCGCAGCCATCAAAAGATGTCGATGGCGTCGGCAGGGAAGGGTCGTAGCCTCTCCACCGCGGTCGTTCGTCGGACGAACGGCGATCGGCTCGGCGATCGACTTCGCCTTCGGCCAATTCGCGTCGACCGCGATCGCGACCGACCGGCGGGTCATCGACGTCTCGGGAGACGGAACGAGCAACCAGGGGCGACCCGTCACTGCGGCGCGCGATGCGGCGGTCGAAGCAGGCGCGGTCATCAACGGCCTGACGATCTTCAACCGCCGCGCCGCGGCCGTGGGCGGCTACCTGGCCCTGCACACCAATCCTCCCGGCGGCCTTGCCCAATATTACCGACGAGAACGTGATCGGCGGGTCCGGCGCATTCGTCGTGCCGATCGAACGATTTCAGCAGTTTCGGCGACGCCATGCTGCGCAAGCTGATCAACGAAATCGCCCGCAAGTGAGATCGGTTCGGCCTGGGTTCGAGCAACGCGCCCGGAGCTTCAGGCTCTGCGGCGTCCGGCGACCCCGAGGAGCGGTTGCGTCCAGCGGTTACTTCACCTGTGAATCGCAGGTGACCGTGTACTCCTTTCCTACACTCAGTACTCAGTCGCCTCCCGCTCGTTGTCGCGGCTCGGCCGTGCGACGATCCTTTTGGCGCGCTACTGCACCTTGCCTTGAACCGTCCATTCCCACGGGCCAGTTCCCTTCAACGCCCACGTCTCCGATTTTCCCGCGAGCGGCGCCCAATCGCCGGTCGCCAGGACATAATCGAACCGTCCTGAGCCTGCCGCCGGGCCGTCCATCTTTCCCTCCGTTCCGTGTACGACGACGGTGGCGCCGGGTTTGCGCACGACGAAGCTGAAGGCGAGCTCCTTGCTCGTCGGACCGTTAAGCTCCCACGTGCCCGAGCCCGACGCGACGCCGCCGGCCAGCGGGCCCGAATCGATGTGGCAGCTCAATCCGGAAATCATGAGCCAATGGCCCTGGCCGGGAGGCGCTTCGCGGTCTCCGAGCGGCTGGAGGTCGGCGCCGGTGTTGCGGCAGGTATAGACGTTCGTCATGTCCTGCGCCGCGGACAGTGACGGAAACAGCATCGCCGCGCCTGCTGCGATTGCGGCGGCCGCGATCGGAAGATGACGTTTCATCGGAAGCCTCCTTCTGTCAGCTTTCGTCCCCCTATTTCATGTGCGCGGCGATGAACGCGTCGGCGCGATCCTGGGCTTCTTTGGTCGCTTTCTCGTCATAGGCGATGTGGTGCCCGAGGTATTCGACGGGCTGATCCATCGGCATGGTGAATCCATGGGTCGCGCCCGGATAGACGACGACGTCGAGATTTGGCCGATCCTTTATCGCTTGGCAGAGGTTGGACGGCGTCCAGTCGTCCTTGTCCCCGTCAAGAATGATCGTCGGCGCCGAAAACGCCATGTCATCCACACAGTAGGGGTAATAGGCCACGACGCCTGCGAAGACATTTCCTCCGTGCTTTGCGACGACTTTGGGATTGACGGCCAGCGTGGCCGAGTTCGGCGCCGTGCGAGTAGCCCTGCAAGAAAACGAGTTTCGCGTCGATTTCGGGCATCGCGGCGAGGGCCCTCTGCGCAGAGTAGGCGTCATCGGCGCGCCGCAGGTGAATGCTCATGTCGCCGGCTTTGTCGCAGACGCCATTCGGCATGCCGCGCGGCGTTAGCGAATCCAGGATCAGCACGGCTTTGCCCTGGGCGACGTAATGGTCGATGACCGCCTTCTGTTGGGCGATGTCGGGAGGAATGCCCAAGCCTGCGCAGCCGCTCATGTAAATGATGGCCGGGAATGGCCCCCCGCCCTGTGGCTTGAAGAGCGCGCCCGCGATCGCCTTGACTTGCGGATCGTTTTCCGGGACCGGGATCGCGATGACATTCGTGTAGCCGCCGCCCATCGGCGGCGGCGCCTGCCGCGGCCACGGACGGCGCAAGGACAATCGCGCCGGCCACGAGTGTGACCGCGACGACGGTGATCAGGAGTTTGCTTTTCATCGAAGCCTCCTCGCTCCTCGCTTCCTTGCGAGGCGCTCTGCGGCGCTCCGTTCCCCGATTGCAGGCGCGCGTGCGCCTACTCGCCCCAGATTACGCTTCGCAACGGCGGGCGAGTTGATTTACATCAAATGCGCGTGAACCTGCCGTCATAGCGGCGGCGGTAAGATGCGGTTGCGGGAGCCGTTCTGGATGCCGCTCTCGCGGGCATGACAGACAGGGAACAATCCGCCCTTTCTCGCCGTTCCGTGACACGGACGGAGGAGGTCGCAAATGATCGGGCATCGCGTTTGGGCCATTCCGGAAGGCTTCATTCCGGGCCGAAGTTTCAGCCAGCAGCCGGAGCTCGTGTCGCACGAGGCGGCCTGCATCCTCAACGCTTCCGACGAGCCCGCATCGGTCGAGCTCACGCTCTTTTTCGAGGACCGGGAGCCGGCCGGCCCCTACAAGGTCGAGGTCGAGCCGCGCCGCACCAAGCACATGCGGTTCAACGACCTGAAGGATCCCGAGCGCGTGCCGCGCGACACGTCCTATTCGTCGGTCATCCGGTCCAACGTGCCGATCGTGGTGCAGCACACGCGGCTCGACTCGCGCGATCCGCATATCGCGATTCTGTCCACTCTGGCCTATCCGGTGGAAGCATGAGCGCCGGGGGCCGCGTCGTCATCATCACCGGAGCAGCCGCCGGCGTCGGCAGGGCCGTCGCGCGGCGATTCGCCGTGGGAGGCGACCGCGTCGGCGTCATCGCCCGCGACGAGCAGGCGCTCGATGACGTGAGGCTCGAGCTGAAGGCCTTGGGCGTCGAGGCCGCCGCCGAAGCCGTCGACGTCTCGGACGCCGATGCGCTGTTTGCCGCTGCGGAGCGGCTCGAGGACAAGCTCGGGCCGGTCGACGTATGGATCAACGACGCGATGGAGACGGTGTTCTCGCGCGTCGTCGACATGACCCCCGCCGAGTTCAAGCGCGTGACAGAGGTCACCTACCTGGGGTTCGTCAACGGCACGATGGCGGCGCTGAAGTCGATGCGCAAGCGCAAGCGCGGCCGCATCATCCAGATCGGCTCGGCGCTCGCCTATCGCGGCATCCCGCTGCAGTCGGCCTATTGCGGCGCCAAGCACGCGATCCGCGGCTTCACCAACTCGCTGCGGTCGGAACTCATCGCCGAAGGCTCGCCGATCCGCGTCTCGATCGTCGAGCTGCCCGCCGTCAACACGCCGCAGTTCGACTGGGCGCGCGCCCATACGCGCCACACCCCGCGCCCGATGGGGCGGCCGGTCGAGCCGGAAGTCGTCGCCGACGCCGTGTTCCGCGTGTCGCGCGGCTCATGGCGCGAATATTGGCTGGGGCTGCCGACGATTCTGCTCATCCTCGGCGATTTCGTGCTGCCCGGCGCTCTCGATCATTATCTCGCGCGGACTGCGATCAGCGGACAGCAGACCAAGACGCCCCTCGAGCCGTCGCGGCCCGACAATCTCGACCATCCGGTCACGACGTTGCATCGTGTGCGCGGCTCGTTCAGCGCCGAGGCCGAAAACAGCGCGCCGCTCGTCATCGGCGAGGTCGCACGCCTCGGCGCGGTCGCGGCCGGGGCGCTCGTCTTCTTCGTCGCCGGGGCGGTCTACGTCGGGACGGGCCGGGCAAGAAGGCCCCCGAGCGAATAGCTTCCTTGTGCTGCTTCGGCGGCGTGCCGCTTCGGGAAAAGATCCGCCCCGAAGATCAGAGCTCGCCGCGACGCGACAATGCCTTGATCCGGTCGGCGGTGCGGCAGGCGATCGCCTGGATGGTGAGCGACGGGTTCACCCCGCCGATCGTCGGAAAGACCGAGCCGTCGCAAATCCATAAGTTCGGCACGTCCCACGACCTGCAGTCGGCGTCGACGACACTCGTCTCGCGATCGAAACCCATGCGGACGGTTCCGTTCAGGTGGGCGGTGTCGTCCTCCTGCTCCCAGATGTCGCGCGCGCGCACCGCTTCAAGCGCCGTGCGCATGAAGCCGAGGGAATGCTTGATCAGCCGCTTGTCGTTGTCGCAGTAGGAATAGGTGACCCGGGCGACGGGCAGCCCGTACTGGTCGCGCTCGTCGGCGAGGGTGACGCAATTGCGCTCCTGGGGCATGCATTCACCGACGATCTTGAGGCCGACCTGGTGGTTGTAGTCCTTCATCTCGTCGACCAGCCTCTGGCCCCAGATGCTGCGTCCAGACGCCAACTCCTCGGCCCAGGTGACCGGCAGTGGGCCCTGGCTCATATAGGCGTAGCCGCCGAAGAAATCCTTGCCCTCGTCGGTGTAGTTCCAGTGCTCGGTCAGCGCGAGCGAGGGCGGCGCCTTGTACGAGCGGATCTCCCTCTCCATCTTTCCCCACACCGCCTGGTTCGCCTGCACCATCAGGTATTTGCCGACCAGTCCGGACGAGTTGGCGAGCCCGTTCGGAAACATCGCGCTTTCCGAATTGAAAAGCAGCCTCGGCGTCTCGATCGCATAGCCGGCGACGACGACGTTCTTCGCCTTCTGGAAGCGCCAGCGCCCTTCGCGGCAATAGCGGACCCCCGTCGCGCGGCCGGCGCCGTCGTGCTCCACCCGCCCGACCATGGCGAGATCGCGGATCTCGGCTCCCGCCTTGAGCGCGCGCGGCAACCAGGTGATGAGCACGCTCTGCTTGGCGTTGGTCGAGCAGCCGATGACGCAGAAGCCGCGATAAACGCAAGGATGCGCGAGGCCGCGCGGCGCGGAGAGCGTCGCGATCGGCGTCGGCGTCCAGGCGATGCCGAGCGCTTCGGCCCCTTCGGCGAGAACCAGCGCCGGGGCGTTGAGCTCATGCGGGCGATAAGGATAGCGCGGCCGGTGCGGCCCCCACGGGTAGGTGACCGGCCCGGAGATCTTCAGCGCCTGTTCGACCTCGCGGTAGTAGCCCCACATCTCTCGCCAGTCGAGCGGCCAGTCGACGCCATAGCCGAGCTTGGTGCGCGCCTTGAACCACTCCGGCCGGAAGCGCAGCGACACCATGGCGAAATGGACGGTCGAGCCGCCGACCGCCTGACCCGAATTGTTCTTGCCGAGCTCGAGCGGATTCTCGCCGTCGACGATCCGCTCGCCCGTCCAGTAGAGCTTCGACTGCTCGCGCTCGTCGGAGGCGAAGTCCTCCAAGGGGCGCCAATACGGCCCGGCGTCCAGAGCGACGACGGAGAAACCGTATTCGGCAAGCTTGCAGGCGAGCGTGCCGCCGCCGGCGCCGGTGCCGACGATGGCGAAGTCGACCTGTTCGTCGTCGGAATAGCAGCGCATGGGCGTCCAGCCGCCGGTGCGGAAGACGTCGGGCGCGCGCCCGTCGATCGCTCGCGGCTCGTTCTGCGGATCATCCGACTCGGGCATTCTCGCGCCTCGCTTCATCTTCGCGGCCGGGTTGGGCTTCGACCGCCTCCCACGAGTTCGCGCCGGTCGAAGTTCAGCCGCACGTAGCCGCGCGGGCTCGCCGGGCCGCCGAAGCCGATCTCGTTCCACGCTGCGGGATGGGCGTAATAGGCGCCGACCACGTCGTGCACCAGTCGTTCGGAGAAGAACAACGCCGGCGGCATGTCGCCCCAGGCGTTGGAGCGCGTCTTTCCTTCCTGCGCGGCCTTAAGGATCTCGTCCTGCTGAGCGGGGTCGAGCTCGTGGAACTTCGCTCCGGCGCGGGCGTGGGCCTCGGCGTCGAGCGCACGGACGCCCCGCCGCCACGCCTCGCCCTGGTGGGGCAGGCGGTGGTCACGATAGCCGTCGCCATGGCCGGAGGCGAGCCTGGCGTCGACCATCGCCGCGACCGGGGCGGGGTGCGACCGGTCCGGCGGCTGCGGCACGATGCGGCGGCAAATCGCCAGAACCGTCGGCCATTCGTCGTCGGAGAAAAACGCGTGCGCGTCCGGATGGATCGCCATGCGCGCCTCGATGACCCGCCGCGTCTGCTCGTTCCACGACGGCGTGTCGCGCTTGGCGAGCACGTCGTAGCCCGGGTAGCGCTCACGCATCGTTCTTGTCCATCAGCGCGAGCGCCGCCATGCCGACGACGGCGAGGCCGAGGAAGCTCGGCGGGGCCGGGATCGGCGGCCCGTTCAACACGTTCTGGCTCCAGTTGCGCCAGCCGCCCATGTTGCGCGACACGCCATAGACGTGGAAACCGACGCCGGCGAGGCCGAGGGCGGCGGTCGCCCACAGCGCCCCTCGCACCGGAGCGCGCGGCATGGTTTTCGGCGCCAGCGCCGCCGCGCCGACCAGTCCGGCCGTGATCGGCGGGACGCTCACGGGCAGATACATCGCCGGATTATGGTAGGCGCCGCGGAAATGCAGGAGGCTCGCCTCGCCGACTGTCCCGAGGATCCCGGCGGAGGTCGCCGCCGCCAGAAGCCGGCCTGCCGGGACGGTGAAAAGCGTCGCCAGCCGGCCGCCTGCGCTCGCGACCCGCACGGCGGAGCGGCCGAAGAAGCCCGCCAGCGTCAGCGCGTAGGGCGCGCCGATCGGCGCGGCGTAGAAAAGGTTGAGCCAGGAGAGGCCGCTCGGCCGCTTCAGGATGTTGTAGGCGTGGAAGCCCAGCCCCGCGATGCCGACTGCCTCGCCGACGCGATAGGCTCCATCGAGCAGCCAGGGGGCGCGCGCGCCGGACGCGCCGGCCGAGCCGGCGAACAACGAGAGAGTCGCGGCGATGAGCGGGGCGAACATCGCCTTGTTGCGAAACGAGCCGCGGTAATGCTCGATGCCGCTGTCGGTGAGCACGGAAAGCGCCAGGACGGCGGCGCCGAGGTGAAGCTTGCGGGCGGCGCTCGTTTGCGCCTCAAGCCTTTGCGCCTCGCGGCGGACCTTGCCGCGGCCCAGCGTCGAAAGACCTGAGAGGGCCGACAGCGCCCCGCCGAGGCGCAGCCTGCCCTCCGCTTTCTTCTGCGTGCGGCGCAGGCGCGTCCCGCCGCGCAACGGCGAAAGCGCGGCGCGGAAGCCGAGCCTGCCCGCCGCCCGCGCCCGGGCCTCGCCCCCGCGCTCCAGGGCGGCCAGGGTCGAGCCGAGACGCTGCTGCGCCTGCCCCAGGCGCTCGAGCGTCGCGAGAGCCGAGCCGAGCCGCTCATTGGCCAAACGGACGGCGTGCGTCGCATCGGATGGGGACACATGCTTCATGCTCAATCTCCGACCTTGAATTGCTCGGCGTCCTTCGCCTTGAATTCGATCCCGAGCCCGGGCCGGCTGAGGTCGGGGCGGATCGCGCCGCCTTCGGGCTTCGGCGCGCCGTCGAACAGCATGTGCTCGATGCGCACGTGGTCGTGGAACCATTCGAGGTGCCTGAGCCGCTGAATGGCGCAGGCGACGTGCCGATGCAGCGAAGGCGCGCAATGGCCCGAGAGATCGATGTGATGCGCCTCGCACAGGGAGCCGACGTCGAGGAAGCCCGAGATTCCGCCGCAGCGGGTCACGTCCGCCTGCAGCACGTCAACCGTTTCGGCCGCGAGGAGGACGCGCGCGTCGTCGATGTCGAAAATGTATTCGCCCGCCGCGACGGCCATGCCGGCCGGGGTGCGATCGCGCATCAGCCGCAGGCCCGGCGGATCGTCCGAGGTGACCGGCTCTTCGAACCAGCGGATGTCGCAGTCGCGGGTCGCCTCGACGAAGCGGAGCGCCTGCTTGACCGAAAAGGCGCCGTTGCCGTCGACGAAGAGCTGCGCGTCGCCGATCGCGCCCTTGGCGGCGCGGGCGCGCTCAGGGTCGCGCTCCGGCTCGCTGCCAATTTTCATCTTGACGAAGCGGCAGCCGTCGCGCTCGACCCAGCCCGAGAGCTGCTCTCTGAGCCTGGCGTCCGTGTAGGAGGTGAATCCGCCGCTGCCGTAGATCGGGACGGAATCGTGGCAGCGCCCGAGCAGCGTCGCCAGCGCGACGTCGAACAGCTTCGCCTTCAAGTCCCACAGCGCGGCGTCGAGGGCGGAGATGGCGCAGGCGGCTAGGCCCGAACGGCCGAAATTGCGCACCGCCCGCCGCATCGCGAGCCGGCGTGCTGGAATGTCCAGACAATCCTGCCCTTCGAGCGCCTTCTTCGCGAGCGACTTGATCAACGCGCCGACGCTGGCGTCGTTGTAGGTATAGCCGAGCCCGGTCTGGTTTCCGGCCTGCACGTGCGCGACGATGAGCGTGGTCGAATCCCAGGCGAAGGTGCCGTCCGCCTCCGGCGCGTCGGTCGGGACGCGATAGGCGGCGGCGCTCACGCCGGAAATTCGTTGCTCGAAAGATCTGGTCATTGGGGGGCGCGGGTTGGCTCGCGGAGCCTGAACCGGCGATGCGCTCGAAAGTTCCCGGCCGCACCCGGACGGAGAAACCTGTTTTTCGGCTCTCCCGGCGGCCGGCCGCCGGTCCCGCGCGGCGATGTATCGCGAAAAACTTCAGGAGCTTCCGCGCCGCGAGTTGGGCGGGCTAAGCGCCAGCTTAATGCCGCTCCTTCGTCGCGCTCATCGGCAGGTAGGTGAATTCCTCCACGCCGACGTCGACCAGAACCTCGCCCTTCACCCGGGCGTTGACCGAGCGGATGAGGGCCTTGCTCATTTTCGCGAGGTCGAAACGGTCGAGATGGTCGAAGTCGATCGTGTCGTCGTCGTAGACATAGCGGAACGCCTCGTCGACAAGGATCGAATCCGGCGCCATCGCGGCTTTTTTCAATGCGTCGAGGTCGAGCGTGTAGCTGAGCAGCATCACGGCGTAGCCTTTGATCGAGCCGTCCTTGATGCGCGGCACGTTGATCTCGTGGGTCTTGCGCGACTCCGTCTCCCGCGCCGCGATGTTCTTCGCAGCTCCGCTGTGGAAAACCAAGGCCTGGCGCGCGCCGAGCTCTCCGGTGACAGTCGCCGTCGCGGCGATGAGCCCGATGACGATGGCCCGCATCATGCCCTTGGAATTCTCCAGGCGGCCGCGTCGGAGGCGCCGTCCGACTGGCGCCCGCAGCGGGCGTCATATGTTCCATCGGACTGGCCGTCGTGGATGGCCCGGGAGACGATCTCCGCCACCGCGATCGAGGCCTTGAGCTGGACGCCGAGCGCGCGCCGGTTGATCTCGAGCTCGGCGTTGAGACCGGAGAGCGCGTCGCGCAGGGGGCCGGCGGCCCTGCCGCGCACGAGCGCCGGCAGGAGCCGGTTCAGCTCGAGAAGCCCCTGGTTCTTGCGCAGGCTGTAGGTTTCGTAGGGGACCGGCCGGCCCTGCGCGATGTCTTCGTTCTCCGCCGCCACCGTCTGGCGCAGGCGCTCGACCGCCGGCAGGGCCATGGCGAGCGCGGAGGCGGCGGCTTCCGATTTGCGGTTCGTCATGCGCGCGCGCCTTTGCCGGCCGGAAAGAGCACCGCGCCGTTCACGATTTCGGCGGCGCTCGGGGCCGAGAGGACGTTGGCGCTGGTCTGGGCCACGGCGGCTTCGCCGACGCGTTGCGACGCGTCGCGCGGAAGGACCTCGTGGGTCGCAAACAGCCGCCGGCTCAACCCGAGCGCGCCGGACTTGGCCATCTGCTGCGAGATCTGCTCGGACAGCATGGAGCGCCAGATGTCGCCCGCCGTCCCCTCGCCGAACACGCTGTCCGCGTTTTTCGGCAGCATCTCGCCGACGAAGGAATTGATCAGCATCGCCTCGAAGTTGACCTTGGCGTGCGAAGCGGCGTCCGGCGCCAGCGTTGCGGCGGCGAGCGCCGAGCGTGCGTCGGCGAGGCCGGCGGCGGCGGGAGGCGAAGGGCCAGCGGCCCGGTCGAGGTCGGCGGCGAAGGCTCCGGCGGGCGGGTTGGCGCCAAGCGCTTCGAGCCGCTCGGCCGCGAGCCTCGCTCGGGCTGGGTCGGCGGCGTTGAGGACTTCGAGGACGACGTCGGCGCCGGGGTTAAAAGGCATGCGGGTCTCTCCACAGGCCCTCATCCGGCGCTTCGCGCCACCTTCGCCAACGGAGAAGGTAATCGCCGCTCGCCCGCTTGCGGGAGAGGGCCGGGTGAGGGCAAGTTTCCCGGCGAGCCTCCCCGAATAGCCTTACCTCTGGCTTGCGCCGCGCCGCGCGAGCGCCCACTCGACCAGCAGGGCGAGGTCCTTGCGCTCCTTCTGCTCGCGATAGGCCTTCGCGACGGCCTCTGCCGCGTCTTCGGCGAGCCTGGCGCGAATCCCGTGGGACTCGGCCTTGCGGCGGACTCCCTGCGATTCGCCTTGCAACGTGTCGAGCCGCTTCTGCAGACTTGTTGCACGGCGCGCGCTGAATGCCGCCTGCGGGCCATAGGCGAGATCCTGCAATTCGAGCGCCTTGAATAGCGCCAGCAGGTCCTCGCCGAGGCCTGCCTGCTCCCGCTCGAGGGCGGAAAGCCGCCATCGCCCGAGGTCGCGCATCTTCGCCTGCACCCTTCCGATCGTCTTCAACGTTTCGAGACGCTTCTTCATGGGCGCTCCTGGACATGTTCGTTATGGGCGGGCGCCGGCCTCCGTCGCCTGCCGGGCCCAGCGGACGCGGCTACGGAGGCCGTCAGCCGGTCGAAAGCCACGCGCCGAAACCCATGAGGAAGGCCTCGATCGCCGGCTTGACGGTGAAATAGAGAAGCGCGAGCCCGCCCGCCGCGACGAAGGGGGCCGCGACGAACACGATTTGGATCTGCGGCGTCAGCCGATTGAGGAGGGCGAGGGCCAGATTGACGATCAGCGCGTAGATCACGTAGGGCGAGGCGATTCTCAGCGCCAGGCGGAAGGACTCGCCGAAGGCGTCGGCGACTTGGCTCAGCGCAAACCGCGCGTCGAAATCGGCGCCGACCGGAATCACGTCGTAGGAGGCGACCAGGCCGCGCAGGATCTCCCAGTGCAGGTCGACGACGAACAGGAGCGTCAGCGCGGCCAGCGAAACGAGCGTCGCCAGCGGCGGAAGCATCTCGCCGGCTTCGAGCTGGACGCCGAACGGATTGTAGAAGCCCAGCATCTGCGCCGCTCCGGAGGCCAGCGTCTCCAACGCGAAAAAGAAGATGCGGGCGAGGAAGCCGATCAGGCCGCCAACGAGCGATTCGACGGCGATCAGCCTGAGAGTGAGGACCGGATCGGCGCCGAGCGCTCGCGAAGGTATCTTGTCGAGAAGCAGCGGCGTCAGCGCCAGGGTCACCGCCAGGGCCACGAACAGGCGGATCTGCATGGGGATCTGGCCGTTCGAGAAGCCCGGCGCCAGCATGAGGCAGCCCCCGATCCGGCAGAACAGGAGAAAGGCGCCGAGCGAGGCCGTCGGCCCGAAGGCCTGGGGCGCCGCGGCGAGCGCGCCGGCTGCGGTCACGCGATCGTCCCCAGCGACTTGACCTCGAAGCCGCGGGCGATCTCGAGCTGCGACAGGACGGGCAGGGTGGGGAACATCCGCTCGATGATCATCCTGACGTAGGATCGCGTCTCGGCGGTGGCGACGAGGGCGAAGAGACGGTGCTCGTCCATGCGCTTGCGGATCGCCGCCGACGCCTCGGCGGCAAACTGCTCGATGAGGCGGGGGTCGATGTCGAATTCGATCACGTCGCCCTTGGCGTCGCGCTTCAGCGCCTGGTGGAAGGCGAGGTCCCAGCGCGCGCCGAGCCTCAGCACCGCGAGCGCGCCGTTGTCGACAAGATCGCCGCAAATCTGCTGGCAGAGCCGGACGCGCACGTGCTCGGCGATACCCTCGGGCCGCCGCACGTGCGGGGCGATCTCGGCGACCGCCTCGAGGATGAGGTTCAGGTTGCGGATCGAGACGCGCTCGGCAAGCAAAAGCTTCATGGTCGCGAGCAGGCCCGACTGCGAGATCTGCGACGGGCACATGTCGTCGAGCAGGCGCTTGTATTCCGGCTCGAGCCGGTCGAGCAGCGCGCGCAGGTCCTTGTAGGACAGAAGCTGGGCGAGGTTGTTGTGGATGACCTCGCTGAGATGGGTGAGCAGCACCGAAACAGGGTCGACCGGCTTGAAGCCCTGGCGGCGCGCGTCCTTGACGAAGGCCTCCGGGATGGCCAGCGCCCGAATGCCGAAGGCAGGCTCCCGCACCTCGTCGCCCGGCAGGTCGGGCTTCGCCCCGTCGCCGAACACGACGAGCCAGTCCCTGACCCTGAGCTCGTGCGTCGCCACCGGCGCCCCGTGGATCTTGATCTGGTAGGTCTTGGGCGCGGCCTTGATGTCGTCGGTCACGCGGATCTCAGGCACGACGAAGCCATAGCGGCGGGCGAACTTGCGCCGCATCTTGGCGATGCGGGATCCGATCTCGTCGCGCGACAGGATGAGCGCCGCGTTCAGCTGATTGCCGAGGACGAGCTCGATCTCGTACGACTTCAACTGCTCCTTGATCGAGGCGCGCGCCTCCGCCTTCGCCCGCTCCTCCTTGGCCGTCTGGCGCGCCGCCTCCTCGGCCCGGTCCTTGGCGATGCGGCGCGGAATGGCGATGCCGACGAAGGCCATCAAGCCGCCGAGCAGCGCGAAGGGCAGGAAGGGCAGACCCGGCACCAGGCCGAGCACGGCCATCAGCAACGCAGAGACGAAGAGGGCGTTCGGGTAGCCGGAGAGCTGGTCGATGACCGCCTTGTCGGCCGAGCCTCGCGTGCCGCCCTTGGCGACCAGCAGGCCCGCGGCAAGCGAGATGATCAGCGCCGGGATCTGGGTGACGAGACCGTCGCCGACCGAGAGCTTGGTGAAGACGTCGGCGGCGGAGGCCAGCGGCAGCCCATGGCGGGTGACGCCGATGACGATGCCGCCGAAAATGTTGACCGCGAGGATGATGATGCCGGCGATCGCGTCGCCGCGGACGAATTTCGACGCGCCGTCCATCGAGCCGAAGAAGGCGCTCTCCTCCTCGAGCTCGCGCCGGCGCGCCTGGGCGATCTTTTCGTCGATCAGGCCGGCCGACAGGTCGGCGTCGATCGCCATCTGCTTGCCGGGGATCGCGTCGAGGG
Organism: uncultured Alphaproteobacteria bacterium; assembly: GCA_963823165.1. GTDB lineage: Bacteria > Pseudomonadota > Alphaproteobacteria > Rhizobiales > Beijerinckiaceae > Roseiarcus. The sequence goes on from CAWGKV010000029.1 coordinate 139,526, forward strand.
TGAAGCGCGCGCCGACCTCGGCGATGCGGGTCGCGCCCTTGGTGATGACGAGGAAGTTGATCGTCACCAGGATCAGAAACACGATGATGCCGATGAGGAAGTCGCCGCCCATCACCAGATGGGCGAAGCCGCCGATGATGTAGCCGGCTGAGGTCGGGCCCTGTGCGCCGTGCGACAGAATGAGCCGCGTGGTCGAGATGTTGAGCGCGAGGCGCAGAATGGTCGCCACCAGCAGCACGGTCGGAAAGGCGGAGAATTCGAGCGGCTTCTGGATCCAGAGCGCCACCATCAGGATGAGGACCGAGAGCGCGATCGACAGCGCCAGGCCGAAGTCGATCATCATCGCCGGCACGGGCAGGAAGAAGAGACACAGAATGAGGAGGATGCCGACGGCGAAGCCGATGTCCTTGCCGCCGCGGCTCGCGGGGGCGGAGGGGATCGCGCTGACGGACATGTTTTTACGCTCGCTGCGTGAGTCGCCGCGGCTCATGCGGCGCGGGACGGAGCGTGGCGGGCCAAGCTTGCGCGAGGTGGGTGGGCCACCTTTCTGATTGCGCTTGTGTAGTGACTTCCGTGCCTATGGTTAACGCAGGCACCCACTATGCCCGGCGCCGAGCGCCGACACCGTATCAGCCGCTCGTGGCTTGGAAGGTGACGTTGACCAAGGCGCCGACAGAACCCCGCAAAGAGCGGATCGCAAAAGCGGAAATAGGCTGCCGCATGCACAACGGCTTCAATTTCGGGAAGTGATAAATACCCGGGCCTTTCAAGATCGCCCGTAACCGGTGTCGCCCCTAGTGTGCGAACCCGCTCGGTCGATGACGTGGCCGTGCGAGTGCAAACACCTGATGTTCTTGAGTAACGAGCGTCCGGATCATGCGCGAGCCGAGGAAGCCGGACCCACCGGTGACAAAAATCCTCATGCGTTTTTCTCCTTCTCGGACTTGAAGATCGCGACCATTGGCGTGATCCGCAGGCCATCGGGGTTGCCTCGATGTCTTCGATGGGCTTGTTGGCAGCGACTGGGGAGGTCAGCATGAACGCGGCGCCGGGGCCTGTCAGGGCTTCACAAACCGATAGGCGAAGCGATCGGTCTCGCCCTTGATCGAGGGATCGAACACCTTGATCGAGTGCGAATCGTCCTTGTTCGCGAGCATGGCGCTTTCCGCGTCCAGTACGAAGCCGGCCGCCTCAACCTCCTCGCGAACGGATGCAGGCTCAATCCGATGCAGCGACTGGGCGTCGCTCGTGCCCGCCCCGACGGCGGCGGCGTGGTCTACGATGACGTAGGACCCACCGGGCTTCAGCCGCTCGTAGACAGCTCGATTGAAGTAGGCCGCCGTCGCGCCCCTGGCCTGGATCAGCGCGGTGTGGAGATCGTGGTAGAACAGGTGCAGCCACAGGACATCCGCTGGTTGCGTGGCCTCCGGCATCGCCACGAGGTCCGCCGAGACGGCTTCGACGTTCTCTCGGCCCGGCTCCTTCGCAAGCGTCCGCATGCGGCCGACCGGATCGTTCTTGAAGTGGGCGACTTCGGCCGGCACGAAGCTGTAGACCCGTCCTTCGGTTCCCACGATGTCGGAGAAGAGACGGGTCCAGTCGCCGTCGCCTGGGTAAACGTCGATGACGGTGGAGCCCGCATCGACTCGTGCGAATCGGATCAATTCGGATAGCTTGGATTGGTCGTACATCGGGGATCTCCTTCGCACGGCGTGCGGGGGGCGATCCACGGCTGATCCACCGGTTGCCCCGACCCGATGGCCGCAGATGGCCTGTGCTACGCCGGCCCGGACGCGTCCATCTGCGAGGCCCGCGCCAGGGCCTGCGTGTCGATATACTCCCGGATCTTCGTCAGCTTGCCGTTTCGAACGGTGATGGCGAAGACCCAATCGTCCTTGAACGTCCTATTCGTGGCTTTGATTTTCCCCGTCGCCACGCCGACCACCAGAACCCGGTCTCCCTGAGCCACAAATTCGGGGGGCTCTGGGTATGTCGTTTCCACCTCTTCGGACGCCTTCTGAAGCACAGCCGCCAATCCCGCGTGCCCGCGGTGCGTGCCGGCCAGCGGCCAGTCCTCGCCCGGAATGACCCACTCAATATCTTCGGTAACCAGCGCCAGCAGACCCTTCGTGTCGCCGCGGCCGATCGCAGCGAAGAAGTCCTTCACGGTCTGGACGTTCTTCTCGGTAATCATAGGAATTTCTCCATTTCCCTCGGATTGGATCGCGCGCGATCCGATCGCGTGCGTTGCGTGCCTACCGGTGGGGACGTCGCGTTCTTCAGTCGAACTTGACCAAGTCCTTGAAGATCAGCCGGCCCCAGCTATTTCCGCGCGCCTGCACAAGCAGTCCGCCATCCGAAAGCCCGCCAAGTTTGATCGGCGAGAAACCGAGATTTTCCGCAAACGCTCCAATCTCCGCTGCGGCGCTGTCATCGTCGCTCGCCAGGAACACGACTCGCCTGCCACCATGTACCGCCGGATCTTTGTCAAGGACCGCGGCGACCAAATGGTTGAAGCCCTTGACCAGCCTTGCACCACGGAACGCCTGCGCGACGAACTTGGAAGAAGGCTGTCCTTCCAGTTCCTCTGGGGGCACGCCGTAGGCGTTGGTGACATCGATGATCGTCTTCCCCCGCCAGGTAGGGAGGGCCTTTGCGACATCCGGGTGAGACTCGAAACGGACGGCCAAAAAGATGATGTCCGCCTTGACGGCTTCCGCCAGTGTTGTGGGAATGACCGTGGGTCCGATCGCGGCCGCATCGGATGCAAAGCTTTCCGGGTCGCGCGTTGTTGCAACGGATACTTCGATGCCTTTGCGGGCAAATGCCTTGGCGAGAGCCTTGCCGATATTGCCGAAGCCGATAATTGCGTAGCTCATAATGTTTCTCCGATCTTGTGCTAAAATTAGAGTCTGAAAAGTGTGGTCCCACGACCGGCGAGGCTGGAGGGCCGGCCACGGGACCGCGCCGGGGTCAGACCTGCGCCATGCCGCCGTCGACGGCGAGATCCACGCCGGTGATAAAAGAACTTTCATCGGAGGCGAGGAACGTGACGGCAGCCGCGATTTCCTCTGGCTTGCCCCTGCGACCCATTGGGATCTGTGAAGCAAACTGGGCGGCCGCTTGCTCGGCTTGCTCTGGGGTAAGGCCCGTCGTTGTTCCTAAGGCGGGGGTCTCGGTTGGTCCGGGGCTCATCGTATTCACGCGGATTTTGCGGTCTTTCAGCTCCAGAGTCCAAGCGCGTGCGAAGTTGCGTACAGCGGCCTTACTCGCGGCGTAGGCGCTAAACCCTGACAGCCCCAACACGTTCGAGACCGAGGAGTTCAGGATAATCGAACCGCCGTCTTTGAAGAGGGGAAGCGCCTTCTGCACCGTAAAGAATAGCCCCTTCACGTTCACGTCGAAGGTCTGGTCAAATTGGGTCTCAGTAGCTACCGCGAGCGGTGCGATTGTCCCCACGCCTGCGTTCGCGAAGACAATGTCGATGTGACCATGTTTCTCTTTCACCACGGCATAGAGCCGGTCCAGATCTTCCAATCGCGACACGTCGCCCACTACCGTCGTAACGTTTCTCTTGATGAGGGCTGCCGCTTCCTTCAGCTCTTTCTCTCGTCGCCCGGTGATCACGACGTGCGCACCTTCTTCCACGAAGCGCTTGGCTGTGGCCAAGCCAATCCCACTGCTTCCGCCCGTGATGACTGCAACCTTGCCTTCTAGTTTTTTCATGATCTTTTTCCTTCGTTGTGCGGGTTGGGCACGGGGCCGCGCCGGGGTCAGAGTTGCGCCAGCCCGCCGTCGACGGCGACCTCGCTGGCGGTCATGAAGCTGCTGTCCGGCGAGGCGAGAAACGCGGCCACGGCCCCGATCTCCGCCGGATCGGCCATGCGCTGAAGCGGTGTCATCGAGGCGAAGACCTTCTGCCCCTCCTCGCCGAGCGCCTCCTTCGCGAGTTCAGTCGCCGTGGCCCCGGGGGACAGCACGTTTACGCGGATGCCGGCGCCCTTCAGATCCTCCGCCCAGGTCCGCGCGAGGTTGCGCACTGCCGCCTTGCTGGCGCTGTAGGCGCTCATTCCCGGGGCGCCCGTGGCGCCGGCGCTCGACCCCGTCAGGATTATCGAGCCGCCCTGGCGCATCAGTGGCAGCGCCTTCTGGACCGTGAAGATCGTACCCTTCACATTGGTGTCGAAGGTTTCGTCAATGTGCTCGGCGGTGATCTCGCCGAGCCGCAGCTGGCTTCCCGCCCCGGCATTGGCGAAGACAATGTCGAGGGTTCCGCGCTCGACCTTCACCGCCGCGTAGAGACGGTCGAGGTCGGCCTCATCCGAGACCGAGCCCTTCACTGCGCGGGCATTGGGCCCGAGGGTGGCTACAGCGGCGTCGAGCGTTTCCTGCCTGCGGCCGAAGATGAAGACGAAGGCGCCCTCCTCGACGAAGCGCTTCGCCGCGGCGCGGCCGATGCCGGTAGCGCCACCCGTGATGACTGCAGTCTTACCCTCAAGCTTTCCCATGACTTCCTTCCTCAAGCTCCGTCTTTGGTCGTCCGAGGAGGACACCGAGACGCCCGAGATGGGCTCGCCGGCATCCGTCGTTCAGTGCGGAAGCGCGCACATCGGTGGTGCAAAAACGATCCGGCTGGACGCCAAATAGGCTATGATGGCGCTCATACGGCTGTTCGATGGGTTCAAACGGGCTTTGGAAGGCGCACCGCGCGGCGCAAGATTGCACCATGATCGACTGGGATGACGTTCGCCATTTTCTTGCCGTCGCGCGCGGAGGCTCGGTCCGGGCTGCCGCCGCGCGCCTCGGCGTGAACCATTCGACCGTGCTGCGACGCATCGCCCAACTCGAGGAACGCCTCGGGGCGCTGATGTTCGAAAAGCTGCCTTCGGGCTACCGCCTGACGGCTGCGGGGGAGGAGGTCCTCGAGCTCGCGAATCAGATGGAAGCGTCGTCGCACCAGCTGGAGACGCGCGTCTTCGGTCGCGACCAGAGCGTGCGCGGGCTTCTGCGGGTGACGCTGGCGCCGCCCTTGGCGACACACCTGCTCATGCCGGACTTCGCCGATTTCGCGCGTCTGCATCCGGACATCGAGATGGAAATCGTGTCGTCCGGCGAGCTGGCAAATCTGACCAACCGAGAGGCCGACGTCGCGATCCGCGTCGTCTACGACCGCAAAACCCTGCCGCTTAATCTTCACGGCCTGAAGGGACCGGAACTGTTCGGCGGCGTCTACATGTCTCGCGATCGTCTAGCCGCGTGGCGTGCGGGCGCGCCCGATCCCATCCGGTGGATCGTCATAAGCATTCATGGCGTCCCGGATTGGGCCAGCGAGGGTGAGGTTCGCACCACGGGGGTTCCGTTCAGGACCACGGACGCGGAGGGGCAGATCGTTGCAGCACGGCAAGGGCTCGGGATGACGACACTGCCGTGCTTCGTCGGCGATGCCGACCCCCTACTGGTGAGGGCGCCGGGCGCCGACCTGCACCTGTACGGAACGGTTTGGCTTCTCACACAAGGGGAGACACGCAAGACGAAGCGCGTGCGGCTCTTCACCGAGTTCGTATCCCGCCGGCTCGCCGCGTACGCTCCGCTTCTCGCGGGGCTGTGTGTATCGCGCGACTGATGCGCAGCAGCTCGCCGGCGACGCTTGCAGCGGACAAGTTCCTGCAAGCGGACATCCCCTAGCGTTACGACTTGGGTCGATAGCGCGGCCCGCCTTCCTTCCGCGATCCGCACCTTCACGAGGTTCGCCTGTCAGTCGGGTGACCGTCCCAAGAATTTGGCCAAATCGAGCCAATGACCGTAAAGTCAACCTGTTAAGCGCCAGCGCGGCCTTCGTGAAGTTCTGCCGGGAGCAGGGCGCGTCGTC
>CAWGKV010000030.1:0-149671 GCA_963823165.1 uncultured Alphaproteobacteria bacterium
GACCGGGACGGGGATGGCCCGGCTGCGCAAGAAGGATCGCTGGCTCGACCAGGCGCAGGCGATGATCGACGGCGTCAGCCTCGCCAAGGCGGCCGAACGCTGCGGCGTCCATCCGACCACGGCCTATCGCTGGCGGCATCGGTTCCTGAGCGCTCCGGCGATCGACAAGCCGCAGACGTTGCAGGGAATTGTGGAAGCGGACGAAACCTTCATCCTCGAATCGTTCAAGGGCCGGCGCTCCGGTCTGGCGCGCAAGGCCCGCAAGCGCGGTGGCAAGGCGAGACATCCGGGCGCCTTTTCCGACAACATCCCCGTTCTTGTGGCCCGCGACCGTTCCGGCGCCACGACCGACGCCGTCCTGCCCGAGGACACGGCCGTATGCATCACCCAGGCGCTGGCGAGCGCCATGTCGCCGGCAAACGTGCTGGTCTGCGACGGCGGCCGGCCTCTGCGCGCTTTCGCCCGACGCGCCAAAATTCCCGTCCGCGTGGTTCCCGCCCCGGGAAAGCCGCTGCCCGGCGAGCCCGACATCCACATCAACAACGTCAATGCCTACCATTCGCGTCTCAAGGAGTGGATGCGCCGCTTCCACGGCGTCGCGACCCGCAATCTCCCCAACTATCTGGGCTGGCGCCGCGCTCTCGAAGCCTCCGCCGAACCAATCGATCCACAAGGCTGGATGCTCGCAGCCCTGGGCCAGGGAGCTAACCAACAGCTAACGCGATAATAGCGTGTTTCAGCTAGCTCGAAGCGCGGCTTCGGATATGTGAACTCCGCAGGGCTTATGGGAGCGCGGATCGAGCAACTCATCAATTCCACCGGCGCCCATAGCGATATCTGCCGCCCTGCAGCCCGGACATGAACCCGATCGAGAAGGCTTCTATCTGCGCAAGCCCGCGGGAGCGGACCGTCGCCCGCCTGGATCAGGGCGCTCGCAGCCTTCGCCGACATCTCCGCCGAATCCACAAATTCCTTCGCCGCCTGCGGCCATGATCCAACTTGATCGGTCTCTGCTCTAGATTAGGGGCCGGCGCGCCCGTTGTGTAGCTGCCGTATGGCCGGGATCGTGACGCGGGCGACGACGCCCGGCCCGTCCGGGCGATTTGCGACCGTCAGTCCGAAACCATGACGCTGGGCGACCCGACGGGCGATGGCGAGCCCCAGGCCCGTGCCCTCCGTCCCCTGCGGTGCGGCTCGGAAAAAGCGGTCGAAGACCCGGTCTTCGACCCCCTTCGGCAGGCCCGGACCGCTATTGGCGAATGCGACGACGAAGCAGGCGTCGCGTTCCTCGATCGAGACGTCGATCCGCCCGCCGGACGGCGTGTATCGTACGGCGTTGTCCATGAGGCTCGAAAAGAGAGCGCGCACCTCGTCCGGGGCGCCCAAACAACGCGCCTGGCGCTCGATGTTCACCTCGATATCGGCCTCCTTCTCCTCGGCCAGCGGCGCATGGTCGGCGATGCAGTCGAGCAGCACCGCATTGACGTCGACCGTCTCGTCCCGGGGGGCGTCCTTCTCGTCCAGCCTGGCCAGATCGAGAAGTTGGTTCACGAGCGCAGTCGCCCGCCGGACTCCCCGCGAAATTGCAGCGGCCGCTTCCTGCAGCGAGCCTGCCGTCTCTGGGGAGAGGTTGTCCGCCTGGATCTGCATCGCGGCGAGCGGCGTCCTGAGTTCGTGAGCCGCGTCGGAGATGAAGCGCCTCTGAGCCTCGACAGCGTCGCACAGACGGATGATCAGGCTGTTCATGCTCCGAGCGAGAGGGGCGACTTCGGTGGGAATTCCCTCGAGGGCGATCGGCGCGGTCGCGACGACGCTGCGCTGGGCGAGTTCGCTCGCCAGCGCGTCGAGGCGCGCTAGCATCCGGCTCATGGCCCAGCCAACCACGAGCCATGCCAACGGGATCGCGACCAAAACCGGAGCGGCCGCGGCAAGCGCCGCGGCGCTCGCGATTTCCTCCCGCACGACGTCGCGCTGCGCGACCTGCACCGTCTGGCGCGAGTCGCCCGTCGAGTAGACGCGCCATTTTTCACCCCCTGCTTCGACGTTCGCATAGCCGGGTCGATCCTGGCGCGGGATATGGACGGCCGGAAGGGAGGTGTGAACAAGGCTTCCGTCGGCGCCCCAGATGGTGACCGCGAACTCGTCCTCGGGGTCCTGATCGCCTGAGGCGGGAGCGTCCGCGGGAGAGACGCCCGCCCCGGCGTTGAGCGCGATTTGGCGCAGCTGGCCGTCCAGAAATTCCGTCGCAGCGTCGTGCGCGTAAAGATAGGCGATCGCGCTCGCCGCGAGGCCGATGATGAAGAGCAGGACGGTCACATAGGCGAGCGCAGTTCGCCTCAGCGACGCCGTTCTCAGGATTTGGGGAGCATCCATCCTGCGCCGCGAACGTTGAGGATCACCTTTTTCCCAAATTTGCGTCGGATTGAATGGATCAGGACGTCAATGGCGTTGCTCTCCACTTCCTCACCCCAGCCATAGACGCGCTCTTCGATCTGGCTCCGGGAGAGAATTCGCCCCGGTCGTTCCATGAGCGCATGCATCACCGCGAATTCTCGCGCCGACAGCACCCCCTTGGCGGGGCCGGCGCGCAACTCGTGGGTCTCGGCGTCGAGCTCGACGTCGCCTGCGACCAGCGTCGACGTCGCCCGTCCGGCTCGGCGGCGAATGAGCGCCCTGATCCGGGCCAACAGCTCCCGCACTTCAAATGGCTTGAGCAGATAATCGTCGGCGCCGAGGTCGAGACCGGACACTCTGTCGTCAACGCCGCCGCGAGCCGTAATGATAAGGATAGGGGTTTCGACGCCCCGCTTACGCGCGGACTTCAGGAGGTCGATGCCTTCCGCTCCCGGCAGTCCGAGATCGAGGAGGACAATTGCGAAACCGGTATCGCACAAGGCCGCTTCCGCGGCCGCGCCATCTCGGACCCAATCGACCGACATCCCCTCGGCGGCGAGGGCCGAGGCCAGCCCTTCGCCGATCATGATGTCGTCTTCAACAAGCAGAACGCGCATCCCGCCGCTCTCAATCGCTTTGCCGCGATAAAAATGCGGGATTGAGCGGTCTTTGTGACGAAGGGGCGTTGGAGGGTAAATCTCGTTTCTACGTGGCAGCCCGAGCCATGGGCAGGCGAAGGATCGCCGCTTCGGGCGATTCCGGCCGCGCCTATCCGCCGTCTCCCCAGCGCCCCCGCCAGGGAGTCTCGGGCGCCGGCGTCGGAGGCGGTCTGCCTTCCGACCAGGCGACGAGATTGGCCACGACGCATTGGGCCATCGCGTCGCGCGTGTCAGCCGAAGCCGAGCCGACGTGCGGCAACAGGACGGCGTTGTCGAGCGCGATCAGCTCGGCCGGCACGTGGGGCTCGTTCTCGAACACGTCGAGGCCGGCCGCCAGGATCGTCCCGGTCCTCAGCGCCTCGATCAGCGCCGCCTCGTCGACCAGCGTGCCGCGTGCGACGTTGACCATCACCCCGCGGGGCCCGAGCGCCCGCAACACGTCTGCGTTCACGATATGGCGAGTCTCGGTCCCGCCGGGCGCGGCGACCATCAGGATGTCGCAGGCCGCGGCCAATTCGATCGCCGACGTGTGGAAACCATAGGGGACTTCGGCCTGCGCCCGGCGTCCATGATAGACGACTTTCAGTCCAAAACTCTCGGCCCGTCTCGCGATCGCCTTGCCGATCCGGCCGAGTCCGAGAATCCCCATCGTCCGTCCGCGCAACGACGCTGTAAGGGGGAACGGCTCCTCCAACCACCCGCCCGCGCGCAAAAACCGCTCGGCCTGCGGCAGGCGACGCACGGCCATGATCGTCAGTGACATGGCGGTATCGGCCACTTCGTCGTCGAGCACCCCGGGCGTATGGGTGACGATGACGCCTCGCTCGGCGGCGCTGCGCGCGTCGACGTGATCGTAGCCGACGCCGAAGCTGGCGACGATCTCGAGCCGGGGGAAGCGGCTCATCAAGTCCGCGTCGACCGGCGCCTGGGGGCCGCTGGACATGATCGCGCGGACCTGCGGCGCCCGTTCGGCGAGCCAGGCCTGCGAGTCGGCTTCGAGCCACAGCCGATGCAAGGGGAGCCTCTCCGATATCATGTCCTCGACCGGGCGGTGGCCGGCGGCGAGCATCAGGACGTCGAGAGGCTTCATGGGCGCCGCCTTTCCCTCTTTTCCGTTCGCGGCGGACATGGCACATGCCGCGGCCATGGCCAGCCCCGAGGGCACATATCCCGCGCGGCGGCGCCCGCTCGTGCGCCGCATCATGCTGCGGGACTTCCGCTCATACGCAACGCTCGATGTCGCGATCGAGCGCCGCCTCGTCGTCCTATGCGGCGAGAACGGCGCCGGCAAGACCAATCTGCTCGAGGCCTTGTCGCTGCTGTCTCCCGGCCGTGGCCTGCGCCGGGCGGAATTTTCGCAATGCGCCCGGAGGGACGGCGGCGGCGGCTTCTCGCTGTCGGTCGAGATCGAGGAGGAGGGCGAGCGTCGTCAGCTCGGCTCCGGCTGGTTCCCGTCCAACGGCGGCGGCGAGGCTTTGCGGACGAACCGCATCGATCGGGCGCCGGTCTCCTCGTCGAGCGCCTTCAGCGACCATGTGCGCGTTGTCTGGCTGACGCCGTCGATGGATACGCTGTTTTCCGGTCCCGCCAGCGAGCGGCGCCGCTTCCTCGACAAATTCGTCCTCGCCATCGATCCGAGCCACGCCGGGCGGGTCGGACAATTCGAGCGGGCGCTGCGCGGGCGCAATCGCCTGCTCGAGGAGGGCGCGCGCAACGCCGCCTGGCTGGACGCGATCGAACGCGAGGCGGCCGAACTCGGCGTCGCGGTCGCCGCAGCGCGGCTCGAATGCGTGAGCCGGCTGCAGGCCCTGATCGAGGCCGATCGGAATGACGCCTCGCCCTTTCCCTGGGCTCGCCTCGCCCTCGAGGGCGAGGTGGAGGCGCTCTCGGCCAGCGGTCCCGCCATCGCCGCCGAAGACCTTTACCGCAGCATTCTGCGCGACAACCGCGACCGCGACGCAGCCGCGGGGCGGACGACGATCGGCCCGCACGTCGGCGATCTCGCCGTCTGGCACGGTCCGAAGAACGCGCCCGCGTCGAGCGCCTCGACCGGAGAGCAGAAGGCCCTGCTCCTCGGACTCGTGCTGGCGCACGCCCGGCTGGTCGCCGACATGTCCGGCATTGCTCCGATCGCGCTTCTGGACGAGATCGCCGCGCATTTCGACCCGCGGCGGCGCGCGGCGCTGTTCGATGCGCTGGAGCGCCTCGGCGGCCAGATCTTCCTAACCGGCGCCGACCCCGCCGCCTTCGCCGATCTCGCGGGCCGGGCGCAGACGTTCGAGGCCTCCGCCGAAGCCGACGGACGGTCTAAGCTCGGGCCGGGGCCGGACTAAGCGTGGCCCGCGTCCGAGGACAGCATCCCCAGATCGACGCCGAGCTTCGCCAAAGCCCGATCGTACTTGTTGGCATCGTTTGTATCGAAAATCAGGGCGGGATCGGCGGGGCAGGTCAGCCATCCGTTGGCGAGGATCTCGCTTTCCAGCTGACCGGAGCTCCAGCCGGCGTAGCCGAGCGCCAGCACCGCCTGAGCCGGGCCGGTCCCGCCGGCGATCGCACGCAAAATATCGACCGTCGCCGTCAGACAGATGTCGTCGGCGATCTTGACGGTCGAGTCGGTCGAACCGTAGTCGGGCGTGTGAAGAACGAAGCCCCGGCCGGTCTCGACTGGCCCGCCGCGGACCACCCGGACCGCTTCCGCGCGCGGCGGAAGCCGGATCGCCTGATCGCCAGGAACGATGCTGAGCTGCACCAGCAGCTGGCCGAAATCGATTTCCTCGGCGCGGTGGTTGATTATCAGGCCCATCGCTCCATCTTCGCGGTGGGCGCACAGATAGACGACCGAGCGAGCGAAGAGGCCCGCCCGCAGCGAAGGCATCGCGATGAGGAACTGGCCCTCGAGACTCGTTGAGGGCGGCGGATCTGCCCGTTTCATTGCTCGCCTCCGGCGCCGAGCCCAACTTGGGGTTTTACGAATATTAGTCGAACTCCGCGCGTGGGTATAGTGAAGGATGATGACCCGAAGAGGACCGATGCTGACGAGAACTCATATGGGCGTACGGATGATCCAGGCTTCCGCCATTGCGTTTGGCGCGCTGACCGTCCCGGCTGCCTCGGCCGAGGAATTCTCGACCCAGTGGGCCGCGAGCGCCAAGTCGCAAGCGCGCCTCGTCGCGGCTGATGAGGGCCTTGCCGGCTTCGAGATACGACTCGCGCCCGGAGCGATCACCTATTGGCGCGACCCGGGCGACGCAGGCGTGCCCCCGGCCTTCGACTTCTCCGGATCGGACAACGTCGCCAAGGTCGAGCCCGTCTTCCCTGCCCCTGAACGCATTGCGGAATCCGACGGCAGCGAGGCCTTCGGCTATGAGTCGGAAGTAATCTTGCCGCTGCGGATCGAGCCTCGCGACCCGGCGAAGCCCGTGACGCTGGCTGTCGACGCCAATTATGCTGTCTGCGAAAGAATCTGCCTGCCGGCGAAAGCCCGCCTGAAGCTGACCCTGCCCGCCGCCGCCTCGCCCTTCGCGCGAGCGGTCGAGGCGGCCCTCGCAGCCGCTCCGCAGCCCGTCCCGCCCGAGAAATTCGGAGAGCTGACATCCGACGGCGCCGGCCGCTGGCGTCTCTGCGCGCATCGGCCGGGGAAACCCCGGGATCTGTTCGTCGAGGCGCCGGAAGGCTGGCGGATCGCCGCCACGCCGGAGCCGGACGATCCGGCCCGCGGCTGCTTCACGCTGTCCTTGCTTGAAAAGCCGAAGGACGCCGACCTCCCGGTCTCCCTGCGGCTGACGATGACAGGAGGCGAGGGCCCGATCGAGACGACGATGAAAGCGGCGGCGCCGAAGTCGTCGCAATGACGCGCCCGCCCCATCCTCTCGTTCCTGCCCGCGCCGGCGGCGTCAGGACCGCAAAAACGGTCGACAAAGCCGATTGCGCCGGTCAGTTTCCGGACGCATGATTCGAACCATGACGCATCAATCTGACGACCAGGGCGCCGAGGGGCATTTCCCGCCGGCGGCGCCCGCGCGGCTCGGCGGGTCGCGGAGCATTCCGGCTTATCTGGCGGCCCTCAACAACGAGCAGCTTCAGGCGGTCGAGGCGCTCGAGGGGCCGGTTCTGGTTCTCGCCGGCGCCGGCGTCGGCAAGACCAGGGTTCTTACGACGCGCATCGCCCACCTGATCGCATCCGGCCGGGCCCGCGCCAACGAAATCCTCGCGGTCACCTTCACCAACAAGGCGGCGCGGGAGATGCGCGAGCGCGTAAGCCTCTTCATGGGGATCGAGCAGGGGATGCCGTGGCTCGGAACCTTTCATTCGATCTGCGTCAAGATCCTCCGCATGCACGCCGAGCTCGTCGGCCTCCGCCCGAACTTCACCATCCTGGATACGGACGACCAGCTCCGATTGCTGAAGCAGATCCTGCAGGCGGAAAACCTGGACGAGGCGCGCTGGCCGGCGCGGTTGTTGGCGAACATGATCGACGGCTGGAAGAACCGGGGCCTCGACCCGAAGCACGCGCCGGCGAGCAAGTCGGCGTCCTTCGCCGGAGGCCGCGCCGCCGCCCTCTATGCGTCCTACGAAGAGCGCCTGAAGACACTGAACGCCATCGACTTCGGCGGGCTTCTGCTCGAATCGCTGCGGCTGTTTCGCGAACATGGCGACGTCCTCGCGGCCTTCCAGCGAAGGTTCCGCTATATCCTGGTCGACGAGTACCAGGATACGAACGTCGTCCAGTATCTCTGGCTGCGGCTTCTCGCCCGGGCCAACGGCAATCTCTGCTGCGTCGGCGACGACGACCAGTCGATCTACGGCTGGCGCGGGGCGGACGTGGACAACATCTTGCGGTTCGAGAAGGACTTCCCCGGAGCGAAGGTCATCCGGCTCGAGCGCAATTACCGCTCCGGCGGACATATCCTTGCGGTCGCCTCCGGCCTCATCGCGCACAATAAGGGCCGGTTGGGAAAGACGCTGTTCACCGACGCGCCCCCGGGCGAGCGCCCGACGGTCATCGGGGTCTGGGACAGCCAGGAGGAGGCCCGCGTGATCGGCGAGGCGATCGAATCGGCGCAGCGGGCCGGCGTCTCGCTCGACGATATCGCGATCCTGGTGCGCGCCTCGTTCCAGATGCGCGAATTCGAGGAGCGGTTCATCGCCCTGGGGCTGCCGTACCGGGTGATCGGAGGCCCGCGGTTCTACGAGAGGGCTGAAATCCGCGACGCGCTCGCCTATCTTCGCTGCGTCGCTCAGCCCGACGATGATCTGGCGTTCGAGCGCATCTACAATCAGCCCAGGCGCGGGCTCGGGGAGACCACGCTGGCCATTCTGCACGAATACCGGCGCCGCGCCGGCGTTTCGATGATGCATGCGGCGAAAGCGCTGGTGGAGACGGAGGAGCTGAAGGCGCGTCAACGCCAGATCCTGCGCGATCTTCTGGCGCGCTTCGATCGCTGGAGAACGCGCGCCGCGGAGATCGGCCACGAAGAACTCGCTCAACAGGTTCTCGAGGAAAGCGGGTACGTCGACATGTGGAAGTCGGAGCGGACGCCGGACGCCGCGGGCCGCCTGGACAATCTCAAGGAGTTCGTCCGCTCGATGGGCGAATTCCCCAACCTCGGAGCCTTCCTCGAGCACGTGTCGCTGGTGATGGACGCCGAAGGCCCAACGGAGGGCGCGCGGGTTTCAATCATGACGCTGCATGGAGCGAAAGGCCTGGAATTCGAGATCGTCTTCCTGCCCGGCTGGGAGGAGGGACTGTTTCCGCATCAGCGATCCCTCGACGACAACGGCCGAGCCGGCCTCGAGGAAGAAAGAAGGCTCGCCTATGTCGGACTGACGCGCGCGCGGCGCGAGGTGAAGATCTATTTCGCGGCCAACCGGCGCGTGCGCGGTCTATGGCAAACGTCCCTGCCGTCGAGGTTCATCGGCGAACTTCCCGCCGAGCACGTCGAGTTCGAGGACCTCGCTGGATCGTCGGGCTTCGGCGAGTACGGGACCTCCCGTTTCGAAGCGTTCACGGGCGCCCCGGGTCCCGCTACGACACCCCCGGGTGGCGGCGGGCGGAGGAAAACTCCCGCAGCGATCGCCAATCCGGTCGAGGATACGGCGCGTTTGCGTCGGAACCCACGCTGGATTATGCGGCGTCGAGGCGCGCTCGGCTCGGTTCGGATTTGGCATTCGCCCCCGGCGCCCGCGTTTTTCATCAAAAGTTCGGACCGGGCAGCATTGTCGCCGTCGACGGCCAGAAACTGACGGTCGACTTCGACCGCGCCGGCCGTAAGCTGGTTATGGAAAGCTTCGTCACTGCAGAAGGTTAGATGCGGTCGCGGGTCGCAGGGCGGGAAGCGCCGCGGCTTCGGCCTGGCGCGGCGATAATTGGTTCAGGCGCCGCGCCCGTCCGGCCGTTCGGTCATCGCGGGCGGGATCGCTCACGCGCTCCGGACGCAAGCGCTATTTGCCGACGGACGGCTAGTCGCCTGCAGCGAAACGCTTTCGTCGCGGCAGGAAATTGGGCTAATGAGCGCCCCATGTCGTCCAAACCCGTGAAAATTGAACTCGCGCCGCGCGCAGAAGACGACGACGCGCCGATGTACGATTTGATTGAGCTGTTTTTCTTCGCCTATCGGGACTTCGTTGGCGACGCAGACCGTTTGCTGGAAGCCTACGGGTTCGGGCGGGCGCATCACCGCATACTCTACTTCGTGAGCCGCAGGCCGGGACTGACGATCGCCGAGCTGCTGGAGATCCTGCGAATAACGAAGCAGAGCCTCAATCGTGTGCTGCGCGATTTGGTGGAGAAGAGATTCATCGAAGCTCGTGCGGGAGCGCTGGATCGTCGACGCAGACAGCTCTACGCGACGCCCGAAGGCGAGCGGCTGGCGCTGCGGCTGGCGCAGGTCCAAACTCGCCGGTTTGCTTCGGCGCTGGACAAGCTGGGCGCCGGCTCAGGCCTCCCGTTGGCGAAAGCGTTTTTGGCGGCCATGATCGATCCGAGCGAACAGGCGTCGAAGCAATTTGGCGAAACCTCCGGAGAGCGGAGAATTTGACAGCGCCCGAAGACGACGCCGCACATGTGTTGGTCGTCGACGACGACCGCCGGTTGCGTGCGCTGTTGTCCAGCTACCTCGTGAAGCATGGGCATCGGGTCACCGTGGCGGCGACGGCGGCCGAAGCGCGGGGTTTCCTGGATGGCCTCGCCTTCGACATCATCGTGCTCGACGTGATGATGCCCGGAGAGAGCGGTTTCGAGTTTGCCGCGGACCTGCGCTCGCGTTCGCAGGTCCCCATTCTCATGCTGACGGCGCGCGGCGATCCGCAGGACCGCGTGAGAGGGCTTGAAATCGGCGTGGACGATTATCTCGCCAAACCTTTCGAGCCTCGGGAGCTTCTGCTGCGAATCGGCTCGGTGCTTCGCCGCGCCCGCGCCGCGCCGATGGGAAAGCCGGAGGCGGCCGTGGTCCGGTTCGGGCCCTACTCGTTTTCGCTCGACCGGGGAGAACTGCGCTCGGGCGAGGAAATCGTAAGGATAACCGACCGGGAGCGCGAAATCCTG
Organism: uncultured Alphaproteobacteria bacterium; assembly: GCA_963823165.1. Taxonomy (GTDB): domain Bacteria; phylum Pseudomonadota; class Alphaproteobacteria; order Rhizobiales; family Beijerinckiaceae; genus Roseiarcus. Next base: position 10,597 of record CAWGKV010000030.1, read on the forward strand.
CGGCTTCTTTGCGCCAACGCCGGCTCGAGCGTTTCGCGCGAGGCTTTATCGGAGTCCGGCGGGTCGGCCCAGGAGCGGACCATCGACGTCCTCGTCAACCGGCTGCGCCGCAAGATTGAACAGGATCCCGCCAATCCGACCTATCTGCAAACTGCGCGAGGCGCTGGCTACCGTCTGGTTGCGGACGGATGAGGGTCCGCCTTTCATTTGCCAGCCTGCGCCTGTTCGCCCGCGCCCGCGGCCTGTGGCGGCGCGGGGCGCGGGGCCTGGCCGAGGTGCTGCCGAAGGGCCTCTACAAACGCTCGCTGCTCATCGTGATCTTGCCGATGGTTCTGTTGCAAACCGCGGTCACCTTCGCGTTCATGCAGCATCACTGGGAATTGGTCACCCGGCGCCTTTCCGAGGCGGTCGCTAGGGACATCGGCGCGCTGACCGATCTCTACAAGAAACTTCCGTCGGGCGAAGACGACGGCTTCTTGGCGAGTCTCGCCGCCGAGCGATTCCGGATGGATGCGACGCTCCTTCCGGCGGGTCCTCTCCCGCCTGCAATGCCGAGGTCGTTCTTCGACGCGCTCGACCCGCTGACGCGCACTCTGCCGAGCGAGATCAAGACCCATGTTCGTGACCCCTTTTGGCTGGACACGGTCGGCCGATCCGGGCTCATGGAGATTCGTGTCGACCTCGGCGACCGCGTGCTGCGGCTCGTGACGCGCCGCTCGCTCGCCTACGAGGCGAACGCACATATTTTTGTCCTGTGGATGCTCGGCGCGATGCTCGTGCTCTTGACGGTCGCGATCATCTTCCTGCGCAATCAGATTCGCCCGATCCTGAGGCTGGCGCATGCGGCCGAGGATTTCGGTAAGGGTCGAGAGGTCGACTTCAGCCCCCACGGAGCGACCGAGGTCAGGCAGGCCGGGCACGCTTTCATTGAAATGAAGCGCCGGATCGAGCGGGCGACCGAACAGCGCACCGCCATGCTCAACGGCGTCAGCCATGATCTGCGCACGATCCTCACCCGCTTCAAGCTTTCGGTCGCCCTGCTGGACAGTTCGGCCGACAGCGATCTCTTGCAGAAAGACGTCGATGAAATGGGACGGATGCTCGAGGGATACCTCGCCTTCGCCCGTGGCGACCTGACCGAAGCCTCGACTGAGACCGACATCGGCATTCTGCTCGAGGACCTGCGCGCCGACGCGCAACGGCACGGAGCCGCGTTGACTCTGGAAACGAACGGGAATCTCGCCATTCGCGTGCGCCCGGTCGCGATGAAGCGCTGCGTCGGCAATCTCGTCGCCAACGCGCAGCGCCACGCTGATCACGTACGGATTATGGCGAAGCGCGAGCCCCGGTTCCTCGCCATCATCGTCGACGATGATGGCGTCGGCATTGCGCCGCCCCATCGCGAGGACGTATTTCGCCCGTTCTATCGCCTTGACGAGGCGCGCAACCAGGATGAAAGCGGAGCGGGCCTCGGTCTCGCCATCGCCAGGGACATCGCCCGATCCCACGGAGGCGACATCACCCTGTCTGACAGTCCACTGGGCGGACTGAGGGCGGCCATTCGCATACCGGTCTGACGCGTCAGTTCCTGGCAGGCCATGATCCCGCCCGCGACGTCCGGTAGCGTCGATGGGGGCGGCGGCGAGCGAGCCTCAACTTCGAGCGAGCCTCAACCTGGAGAGGTCCAATGACGGAAGCGCAGAAAGCCGATCTCGGCGTCCTCGGATTGGCTGTCATGGGAGCCAATCTGGCGCGCAACGCCGCACGCCACGGGTTCGGCGTGGCGCTGTTCAATCGGCACGCCAAGCGCACCGATGAGCTGATCCGCGAGCACGGCGGCGAAGGGCGCTTCACTCCGACGAAGGACCTCGCCGAATTCGTCGCCGCTCTCGAGACCCCGAGGATCATCATCGTCTTGGTCCAGGCCGGCAAGCCGGTGGACGACGTCATCGACGAGATCACGCCCCATCTGGAGCCCGACGACATTCTGATCGATGGCGGAAATTCGCTGTTCACGGACACGATCAGGCGGGCCGAATCGTGCGAAGCGCGACGGATTCGCTTCGTCGGCATGGGGGTTTCCGGCGGCGAAGAGGGCGCGCTGGAGGGGCCCAGCATGATGCCGGGAGGCGACCGCGCGGCCTATGACCGGATCGCGCCTTACCTCACGAAGATGGCGGCGCAAGCCTTCGGTCGGCCGTGCTGTGCCTATATCGGCCCCGGCGGCGCCGGCCATTACGTCAAGATGGTGCACAACGGCATCGAATACGCCGACATGCAACTGATCGCTGAGACCTACGACCTCTTGAAGTCGGTCTATGGAATGTCCGCGCGGGAAATCGGCGAGGCGTTCGAAAGCTGGAAATCGAGCCCGCTCGATTCCTATCTCATCGACATCGCCGCCGAGGTGCTGCGCAAGACGGACGCCGGCGGCGCGTCCCTCGTCGACCGGATCCTCGACGAAGCCGAGCAGAAGGGAACCGGGCGATGGGCGGCGCAGTCGGCGCTGGAACTCGGCGTGCCGATCACGGCGATCACCGAAGCGGTGTACGCCCGCGTCCTTTCGAGCCAGCGCGAGCTGCGCGCCAAGGCGGAGGCTCTCCTCCCGCGCCCGCAGGCGTCGCCTCGCAAGGCCCGGCCGGCGGACATCGACGCAACCCGCGATGCGCTCTACGCGTCCAAGATCGTCGCTTACGCGCAGGGCTTCGAACAGATGAGCGCGGCGAGCGCGCACTACGGCTGGCGTCTCGAGCTGGCCGAAATCGCGGCGATCTGGCGGGCCGGCTGCATCATCCGAGCGCGCATGCTCGACCGGATCATGGAGGCCTACGAGCGCGAACCCCGGCTCGAAAGCCTTCTGCTCGATGAGCATTTGAGGGCCGCGGTCGTCGGCGCCGAAGGCTCCTGGCGAAAGGTCGTCGGGCTGGCGATCGCAGGCGGCGTCGCGACGCCGGCCTTCTCTTCGACTCTCGCCTATTACGACGGATTCCGCCGCGCCCGAGGGCCCGCCAACCTGTTGCAGGGCCTGCGAGACTATTTCGGCGCGCACACCTACCGCCGCCTCGACGCCGAGGGCGTGTTTCATACCCGCTGGAGCCAGGACGGCGCCGAGGTCCGGGTCGACTGACGCTGTCCGCGCGGCTCGCGGTCGCCGACCCGTAGTTAGCGCTTGGCGCCATGCCCGGCAGGACCGGCGAAATAGCGGTCGAGCACGCGCTCGTAGATGCGCGAAAGGCCCTCGAGGTCATCGAGCGCGACCCGCTCGTCGATCGCGTGAATCGTCGCGTTGGGCAGGCCGAGGTCGACGACCGGACAGACGTCCTTGATGAAACGCGCGTCGGACGTGCCGCCGCCCGTCGAGAAGGAAGGACGCTGCCCGGTCACGTCCTCGACCGCGGCGGCGACGAGGTCGATGAAGGCGCCCCATTGGGTCAGGAAGGCGACCGCGTTTGTGGGCTCAAAGGCGAGCGTGTTGCGTCTGCCGTCCGCCGCGGCCTCGACGCGCCGAACAATCTCCGCCGACAGCATTGCTGGCGTCCAGAGGTCGTTGAAGCGGACGTTGAACACGAGCCGGACCTCCCCCGGAATTACGTTCGACGCCGGATTGCCGACGTCGACGCTGACCACTTCGAGGTTCGAAGGCTCGAATTCGGCGTCGCCCTCGTCGAACGGAGTGAAAAGCGCGGTGAGGACGGAGGCCAGCGTCCGAATCGGATTGTCGGCGATGTGCGGGTAGGCGACGTGGCCCTGCCGGCCGTGCAGGATGAGTCGCCCGGTCAGCGATCCCCGGCGGCCGTGCTTGATCGTGTCGCCGAGCGCCGCAACGCTGGTCGGCTCGCCGACGATGCAATGATCGAAGCGCTCGCCTCGTGCGAGCGCCCAGCGGATGAGCTTGACCGTGCCGTTGATCGAGGGACCTTCCTCGTCGCCGGTGACGAGAAAGCTGATCGAGCCCGGAAACCTCTCCCTGGCGACGAAGCGCAGGGCGGCCGCGGCGGCGGCCGCGAGGCCCCCCTTCATGTCGCAGGCGCCGCGCCCCCAGACGAAGCCGTCGGCGACTGCGCCCGAGAACGGATCGAATCGCCAAAGCGCCGCGTCGCCGGGGGGCACGACGTCGGTGTGCCCAGCGAAGACCAGGTTCGGCGCCGACTTCCCGTAGCGGGCGTAGAGGTTGAGGACGTCCGGCGTTCCGGGCTCCGAGAAGGTCACGAGCTCGGTCGAAAAGCTGGCGCGGGCGAGGAGATCGGCGAGATAGGGGAGTGCGCCGGCGTCGGCCGGCGTCACCGACGGAAACGCGATGAGCGCGCGGGCGATGTCGAGCGGGGAAGGCGGCTGAGGCATGCAGGCTCCGGAATTGGTTGGGGCGGATAGCGAATTGAGAATGGCGAAGGGATTCGTTCCCGCCGCTCTGCTCGCTATCTCGGCCGCATCTCGCGCACTGGCGCGGCCCAATCGAGGCCGACGTCGTAGATCGGCGGCTCCGTGTTGGAGAGCAGGTTCCACAAGCCCGTCGCAAGGCTCTTTTTCAACGCCTTGATCAGCACCCGCCCGTCCGGGAGACCGCAGACGCACATGCGCCCGATCAGATCGTCGTCGGGCGGATTGTGGAGGTCGTCGTAGAAGACGAGCCAGTTGTCGAAGAGGGGGCCAAGCGAGTGCCCGCGGACCTGCACCGCTACGGTCTGGGGCTGAGCGTCGTGCGGCGCGTCGACTTCGTCGAACGGCCCCTGCCCCTCGGCGTAGAAGTGGGCGACTGCGCCGGCCCCGACATATCCGACCAGCGGCGCTTTGGCAGCGATCGGCTTGCCGCCGCCGCCGAGCAGCCGCGGCGGCTCGACGCCGAGATATTCGGCGACAATGGCGATCTCGTCGGCGCGCAGGCGCCGGTGGCCATTCAGGAGATCGGTGACGGCGGAAGGCGAACGCCCCAGAGCCTTGGCGAGGCCGCTGCGCGTCTTGCCGGTGTGCTTGAGGCCGGCGCGGATCCAGTCGACGGTCAATGTCCACCCCCTTGTCGTTGGGGCGCCCCGCGGGCTCCAGGTTTGCGGCAAATGCAAGTTCTCAATCTGACGGACTAACCACTTTTTCCGAAAAACAGCAATTACAAAAAACAGAAACTCAGACTGGGTCTGGATGATGGCAAGAGGAGCGGGCAATGGCTTAACAATGCAGCGGCTCAGGAAAACCTGGTGTCGTCGGCCACGTGGACCGCCAAGGCCTTCGCACGCCCGACTTGCACCTTCTGCTCGCCATGCTTCGCCCTCAGGCTTAAGCGGAACCAGCATCACGCCCGAATTTGATACAAGTTTGAAGTATATACAAGCTAAGTTGTGACCTAATTCTCGACATCCGTCCAAATATCAATGCGATGAGCTACGAACAATAAAAATATAACTGTTTATTCTCGGGCCGGCAAGTGGTGTTAGTTAACCGTTCCGTTAGGGAAAGGCTATCCGACCTGAAGAACAAATTGACAACAGCGCCTCCACTGAGCAATCTAGAACAAATAAAGAACTGTAACTGCCTTCCTCTTCGGAGGCCATCGATCGACGGCGCAAAATTCGAGGAACGGCGGCGAACGTCGCGGCTCTAAGCCGCGGAACGGCGAAACTGTTGGAGGCGCAAGCGATGTTGAAGCTTATCGAGGGTTCCTATGGGTCGTTTTTCCCCAAGGAAATGGACGCGATGTTCCGCAGTCGGGCGGAAACCTTTGGCGAACGGCTGGGCTGGGATGTCGTCGTGAAGGACGGCTACGAGCGCGACCGGTTCGACGACCTCAATCCCCTGTACCTCATATCGGTCGATCCGATCACGGAACGCTACTGGGGCTCCCTGAGGCTCCTGCCGACGACTGGGCCCAACATGCTGCGCGACGTCTTTCCCCAATTGCTCGAGGAGGGAGAGGTCGTGGAGAGCGCCTCCATTTGGGAAATCTCGCGCATCTGCGCGGTCGCCCTCGAGGGGCAGCCGGAGCGCGGCAAGAACGGCGTCAATTATGTGCTCAGCGAGTTGATCCTGGGCATGGCGGAAGTCTCGGTTCTCGCGGGATTGACCGAGATGGTCGCCGTTTTCGACGCTCGCCTTCTTCGCATCTTGAAGGCCGTGGGCTACCCGCCCGAGATCATCGGAAGGCCGCAGCGCATCGGCGACGTCATGGCCTACGTCGGGCTCTTCGAGGCGGGCCCCAGGGCGCTCGAACGGTTGGGAGCCGCACTTGGCATCGAAGGCTCCGTGCTGGCTCCCGGAACGAGGGAACTCGCGTTCGCCTGAGCGAGCGAACATAACGGGAACCTCGAGCCGCATTGGCCGCCTCCATGGCGCACGTCGCCGGCGCGATTGTCGACCGCGGAGCTGTCCCGTTCCGCAAGCCATCCTTTCCGAAGTCTTTTCAAGGAGCAATTCGATGTCAGCGTTCATTCCGCCACGTCGAAAGCCAAGGACAAACACTGCCCGGCAGAAGGCGGTTGCTGCCTGCGCCAACCATCTCAAGGACCTGAGGCGGGCGCATGGCCGCCCGCCTCAGGACGTCCCAGTCCCCATAAGCAGCACGGTGCGTTTCATCGCGCCCGTGCCCGACGGCTCCTACTGCACATCCCCGGCCCAACTCTGCGCGGAGATCGGCGAACAATGACCAGAACTCCATCAACGAAACTCGGCCGCCGCAAGAGGCAAAATCTCGCCGACGCCGTCCAGGAGCGGCTCGACGCGACGCCGGAGCGCCTGGCCAGGGCAAGGGACGCCGGCCAGGAGGCGATCCGCGACGGCGACAGGCTGCGCCGCATTGTCGATCCGTTCGACACCATGCGCGCAAACCGGGTCCTCGCTCCGCACGACCCGAAACTGAACGACATCCGGTGGCTGGTCGGGGAGTCGCTTCGGCGCACGCATCAGCGCGCCCGACTGGACGCACTGCGGGCGGTCGCGCCGGATCGGCTTGGCGCGACCGGATTCGGGCCGCGCCCGGGCCTGCCGCAGTCGGAGGCCGCGCTCCACGCCCGCGACAAGCTGCGCAACGCCCAGGAGCGAGTCGGTCCCCATGCATGGCCGATCGTCACGCGAATCATCATCGAGGGCGCCGGGGTGCGGGACTGCCGCGGCTTCATCCCCGAGCTCGCAACTCCCTGGCGGGCCGACGCCGTCGTCACCGACCGGCTGCGGGTCGCGCTCGATACGCTCGGCGAACTGATGGGGGTGACGCTGGGGAGGGGGTCGGGGCGCAGGTAAGAGCGCCACCTTCTTTTTGCGACAACCGCAAATCCATGTCCTGTCATTTCTGGGCAACGCGGCCGTCCCGAGCGCCGCCGCCGTCCTCGTGGACGGTAGCCGGGTCAACCTTCGCGGACCTCGCTTTCCTCGAGGGTTACATTCAGGAAAGGCCGCTGCGTTCGAAGCCCCGGACGCACAATCTAAGGAGGGTTCTCGTGAGCTTGCCCAATGCACAACCGTATGCGCGTCCCGGAATCTCGGGCCTCTGGCTGCGGCTGGCGGCGAAGGCCCTTGTCCGTCTGGCGCACCGCGCGCCCCCGATTGCGACGCCGGAACGATCGCCTGCGGCGTCGCGGCACATCGTCGGCGTCAGGAAGTTCGCAATCTGCAAGGACGCGCGCGGTCAGCTTCGCAGAATCGATCTCATCTTGCCGGTCGACCTCGTGAGGGACCTCTCGCGGCCGCTCGACATCGAGTTCCTCGATGGCGGCGAAACCGTAACGGCGGAAATTCTCGGCAAGGCCATCCGGTCGAATTTTCAGCAGCGGAAATAAATGCCTAAGGCGCAAGCAACTCCTTGTGAATTTATCCGGGCGGCCCCCAGCTACTGTGGACAAGTTAAGGGCTTGAGGACGGAAAACCAACTTGCCAATGGGTTAACAGACGTGCGAATGTGCTCATGAATCCCCTCATTTTCACGGGACTCGAAAAAGCCTGAGTTTGGGAGTCCTCGCGGTGCCCGGATGGAGAATCAGCGGGCTGGGGGATCGATGCGAGCGCCGAAGGAGCGATTTGATTTCGTTCATCAATTCTTGAAACGAGTGTTCATCGAGGATTTGCACGCCAAGCGCGTGCTGTCTTTGGCCAATGGAACGCTCGGGGTGATGACCGGGGCGGCGCTCGCGGTTTCGTTGATCGGGCAGGCTCTCGCGCAGGCGCGTGGATTGTTCGCCAAGTCCGCGATCAAACAGGTTGACCGCTTGCTGAGCAACGCGGGCGTGGTCCCCTGGGATTTGTTCGCCTCGTGGGTTCGCGAGGTGGTGGGCGAGCGGCGCGAGATCGTCGTGGCGATGGACTGGACCGACTTCGACGCCGACAATCAGTCCACACTCGCGCTGCACCTCGTCACCCGCCACGGAAGGGCCACCCCGCTCCTCTGGCTGACCGTCGACAAGGACGAATTGAAAAACCAGCGCAACGACTTCGAGGACCTGTGCCTGTCCCGGCTGAAGGCGCTCCTGCCCGAGGGCGTCGCCGTGACGATCCTCGCCGACCGCGGCTTCGGCGACGTCAAGCTATTCGAGTTCCTGGACAGCCTGGGCTTTCGATACGTCATCCGCTTTCGCGGCGACATCCATGTCAGCGCCGCCGACGGCGAAACGCGGTTGGCCGCCGACTGGGTCGGCAAAGGCGGACGGGCGCGCATGTTGCGCGACGCCGAAGTCACCGCCGCCCGCCAGAAGGTCGGCGCGGTCATTTGCGTGAAAGCTGTGGGCATGAAGGAGGCTTGGCATCTGGCCGCCAGCGACGCCTCGCTTTCTGCGCCCCAGATCATCAAGCTCTATTCCAAAAGATGGACCATCGAGCCCAGCTTCCGCGACAGCAAGGATCTGCGCTTCGGCATGGGCATGAGCGTGCTGAGGATCGACGATCCGCAACGTCGCGACCGCCTCCTGCTCCTCAACGCCTTCGCCATCCTGCTGCTGACGATTTTGGGCGCCGCCGGCGAGAGCCTCGGCATGGACCGCCAACTGCGGACCAGCACCGCCAAACGCCGCGTCCATTCTCTGTTTCGCCAAGGCTGCCTGCTCTACGACCTCATCCCCACCATGCCAGACCAACGCCTGCGGCCGCTCATCGAACGCTATCAAGAACTCCTACGTCAAAATCGCACCTTCTCCGAGGCCTTCGGCATCGCGTGAAAATGAGGGGATACATGAGGCGAATGTGAGCGCCGTTCACCTTCCGACCTCTCCATATTTGTTCGTTGCCGTTTGGGCAAAGTTGACGCTAACTCACCTGCGGAATGACGTAGCATTGTGAGGCTCAAGTGGCCAAGAACTCGAAGGCGTCCGACAAGATTGATCCTGCGGTCCGACATCTTGTTGCTCATGCGCGGGACGACGCGCTTACAGAACGTTCGACTTGAGGCCAGAGAACCAAGACGGGGAGCGCCATGTCTAATGTCGCGGAGGCGTTTCGTATCGATAGCTCTGCCGCAAGGCTGACGGACACGATCCTCGGATACAAAGAGCAAGATCTCAGCGAGACGTTGAAAGAGATCGCAGCGGAAATTGGCGTCAGTCATATTTCCTGTATCCGGTTGTCGGCCGACAAGAGCTCCGAAACGAGCTTGTTGGCCGCAATCGTCACCTATTCGAGGGAGTGGCAGTTACGTTATTTTGTCAAACAATATGTAAAAATTGATCCTATCGTAGCCTACGGAAGGGACGCCGTTTCGCCGTTCGACTGGGAAATATTAGGCAATGGAGATCCCGCAGAACTCGCCTTCTTGGTCGATGCGGCCAACCATGGGGTCGGGCGCAACGGCCTGTCGATTCCGGTGCGGAATCGGAGAGGAGTGTTTTGTCTGATCTCCTTCACCAGCGATCGTTCCAAGGTCGAATGGGAACAGTACAAAAACGATAACATGACCAAGCTGCAGCTGTTGGCTTGTCTTATCAATTCGGCCGCCAACATCAATTTCAAGCTCCCCCCGGCGCCCGTCAAGCTCTCACGTCGAGAAGAACAATGTCTGATCTGGGCCGCGCGGGGCAAAACCTATCAGGAGATCGGGGAGATCCTCGAGTTGACCTTCGGCAGCGTGAAGACGCATCTGGACAGCGCGCGGCATAAATTGCAGTGCATGAACCTGACCCACGCAGTCGCGGTCGCGCTCGCGACCGGAGTGATTCCTGCAAAGGCGCCCCAACAATCGCGGCAAGCCGGCCTTATGTGACGACACTTTTACGACCTTCCGCTCGACGCTAAACGGGGGCCCAACCCTTTTAAAGGAAAGACCCCCCGCTAAGGCTAAACTGCCGGGCGCCGGACCCCGAAGCTTTGCGTCAGCGCCTCATCCGCCCCCGATCGCGAGCGACACGATCCGGACGAGCACCAGTCCGCCCGCGACGATGAGATAGAAACGCAGCGCCGCCATCCAGACCCTGGCGCCAACGGACAGTTTCGCCGGAGGCAGCTTGTGGAGGGGCGGCATCCGCCAGGCGTAGCGGTCGAATCCGCTCGGCGCGGCCGCATCCTCCGCCCTCTTTGGCCTGAAGGCCGCCTGCGCGACCGCGACCGCCGCAGCGGCCGCAGTTGCGGCGAGGATGGCGAGGATCGTGCTTCCGGTCGCCCAGGCGGGAAACAGCACCGAGACGGTGAGGATCATCGACAGCGCCACCAGCGCCGCGATAACCGCGCCGGTGAGTGCGTTAACCCAACGCCCGTTGACCCACGGCCCGAGCACCGCCTGGTCGTTGCAGAGCAGGAGAAGGAACACCGTGGCGCTCGGCAGGAGGACGCCGGCGAGGGTCTGCACGGCGACGGTGAGCAGCCCGAGCGGCGCGCCGGGGGTCAGCACGATCGCCGCGGCGATCGCGATGAGGCACGCATAGACCGCATAAAAGCCCTTGGCGTCGGAGGGCTTGCGGTGAAGCGAGTGGCTGGCCGAGAAAACGTCGCCGATCGCGTAAGCCGTCGAGAGCGACACCGCCGCCGCGCCGATCAGCGCCGCGTCGATGAGGGCGACGGCGAACATCACGCCCACAGCCCGGCCGGCATACCGCTCGAGGCCCACGGCGATGGCGCCCGCGTCGGTGAACTTGCCGAATTCCGGAGTCCCGACGAAGGCCGTGGCGGTGAAGGCGATGATCGCCATCGCGCCGACGATCGCGAGCCCGATGCCGAGCCAAAGATCCATCCGCTCGTAGCGGATGAAACGCGGCGTGATGCGCTTGTCGATGACGTAGCTTTGCTGGAAGAACAGCTGCCAGGGCGCGACCGTGGTCCCGACCAGAGCGATGACGAGCAGCATGATGTCGCTGATCTTGCCGGTTGCCGGGATCTGCGGCACGAGGAAGTCGTGGGCGACCTCTGCGAACGGGGGATGGACCGCGAAATAAACCGGCAGGAGCAGGAGGCTGCCGAACACGAGGAACATCGCGAAGCGCTCGAACCGGCGGAAATCGCCGGTGGACGCCGACGCGATGATGAGTCCGGCCGCGACGATGACGCCCGCGGCCTGGTTGAGGCCGAGATAGTCGAGCGCCAGGCTGACCCCGATGAATTCGGTGACGATCGTCAGCGCGTTGAGCAGAAAGAGGTCGATGACGCTGAAAGCGCCCCAGAACCGGCCGAACCGCTCGAAGATCAGCCGCGCGTGGCCGACGCCGGTGACCGCCCCGAGCCGTAGGACCATCTCCTGATTGACATAGAGCACGGGGATGAGCAGCGCGAGCGTCCACAGCAGGGTGAGGCCGTAGGTCTGGCCGGCCTGCCCGTAGGTGGCGAACGCGCCCGCGTCGTTGTCGCCGGCCATCACGATCAGGCCGGGCCCGAGAATTGCAAGCAGCGTCGTGAGGCGGCGCTTCCAGGTGTTGCGGGGCGCGACATCGCCCTGGCGTATGGTGCCGAAGGCGCCGCGGATGTGGCCGACATGAGCTGCGTCGAGCACGGCGGCCTGGACCGGCTCGGCGATCTGAACATTCATCGTCATGGGTTCGCTCCTTTCGCCGTCGCCGGCTCGGGAGCGAATCCGCCGACGATCAGTCGGCGGGAGTCAGCACAGGAGCGGCGGCGACTTTTTCTTTCGATTCCAGGGAACCCGCGGGATGCGACAGAAGCGCTCCAACGGGGCGTCTAGGGCCGTCGTTCAAGTCTGTCTCCTCTTCCGGCCGCGAACGGAGAGCCCGAAACGGCTCGCCGTTGTTGCGGCGTTGAAGCTCAGCGCCTGAGCGCACGACCGTCATCCGATCGTCGCACTCCGCGCCAACGCGCTCGAATTGAGCATGATCGACCGCGTCGGTCAACAAACGCGATCCCGCGCCGGATGATCCCGGAGCCGGTTTTGTCGACCCAAAAATGTCGTGAGGAATTCAGGATCGGTTCAGTCGCACGGGTGTTCGGTGGTTCGGGGCTGGCAAATATGGAGGAAAGCAATATGGTTTCGCGTCTCGTACCGGGCGGGGTCCTCGCCGCCGTCGCTGGCGCCGCGCTGATGATCGCCGCCTCGTCCGCGCCGGCGTCCGCGTTCACGCTCTCGTCGGCCTCGCTCGACCAGCCGGTCGCAAGCTCAGACGTCCAGCAAGCGTATTGGGGCTATCATCACTGGGGCTATCATCACTGGGGCTGGCATCGCTGGGGCTGGCATCGCTGGGGATGGCATCCCTACTGGCATCCCTATTGGCGGCATCCGTGGCGGCATTGCTGGTGGACCTGGCATGGCCGCGTCTGCCGCTGGTAGCCACTCGCCTCGCAGCGGCGACCGGCGAGCCGCCGCTGCACCCCTAGCCCTGCATCTTCGCCAACAGGGCGTCTGAAATCTCGAAGTTGGCGGTGACGTTCTGCACGTCGTCGTTGTCTTCGAGCGCGCCGATCAGCCGCAGGATCTTCTCGCCCGCGTCATCGTCGACGGCGATCGTGTTCTGCGGCCGCCAGACGAGGGAAGCCTTGCGCGGCTCCCCGAACTTGGCTTCGAGCGCCCTTTGCGCCTCGGCCAGAGCCTCGATCGAAGTGACCACCTCATGATCGTCGGGCCCCGACACGACGTCGTCGGCCCCCGCCTCGATCGCCGCCTCCAGCATCGCCTCGTCGTCGGCCGCCTTGCGGTCGTAGACGATGAGCCCGACTCGATCGAACATGAACGAAACCGCTCCGGTCTCGGCGAGCGATCCGCCCGCCTTGGCGAAGGACGAGCGGACCTCGCCCGCGGTGCGATTGCGGTTGTCGGTCAGGGCCTCGACGATCACCGCGACGCCGCCGGGCGCGTAGCCCTCGTAGCGCACCTCATCGTAATTCTCGCCCTCCGCGCCCGACGCCTTCTTGATCGCCCGCTCGATATTGTCCTTGGGCATGTTCTCCGCCCGGGCGGCCAGAACGGCGGCGCGCAGGCGCGCGTTCATCGCCGGATCGGGCAGGCCCAGCTTCGCCGCCACCGTGATTTCGCGCGCGAGCTTGGAGAACAGCTTGGAGCGGATCGCGTCCTGCTTCCCCTTTTTGTGCATGATATTCTTGAACTGACTATGTCCGGCCATACATCGCCTCGAGGACGCGCGCCTTTGCGCGCTGGAGATTCGCGTGAAATCGGCGCCCCCTATACGCCAAGGCGCGACGCAAAGGGAAGGCGCGAAGAGCATGCCCATGGCCCGGCCCGCCGCAATCCCCGTCGCAGACGGGGTCGACTATTTTCCGGGCTTCCTCGACCGCGCCTCACAGGAGGCGCTGCGCGAGGACATCCGGGCGATCCTGACGGAAGCTCCGCTCTATCGCGCCCGCATGCCGCGGAGCGGAAAACCTTTCTCGGTGCGCATGAGCAATTGCGGCCCGCTCGGCTGGGTGTCCGACGAAGGAGGCTACCGCTACCAGCCGACCCACCCTGAAACCGGCCGGGTCTGGCCGCCGTTGCCGGCCCGGCTGATCGAAGCGTGGACTTTGCTTGCTCCCGGAGCGCCGCCGCCCGAAGCCTGTCTCATCAACTTCTACGACGCCGAGGCGAGAATGGGACTGCACCAGGACCGCGACGAAGAGGAGCTGTCCGCCCCGGTCCTGTCGTTATCGCTCGGGGATTCCGCGCTGTTCCGCGTGGGCGGATTGAAGAGAAACGATCCGACCCGATCTTTCTGGCTCCGGTCGGGCGACGCCATAATGCTCGGAGGGCCGGGCCGACTGGCCTTCCATGGAGTTGACCGGACCGCCGCCGGGGGGACCGGCCTCCTGCCGCAGGGCGGCCGGATCAACCTGACCCTCCGCCGGGTGACCCGAGCGCCGTCCGCATGACCTGGCCCCGGAATTGGGTTAGCGTCGGTTTAGCGCAATTTTAGGGGCGGCCCCCAACGATTTCAGCATGTTTCGACCCCGTTTAGGGTCCACATAAATACAGAATACATTTGTTACTATTCGCTCGGCGCCTTTTCCTCCTTGGGCGCAGCCTTCGGGCCGCCCTTGGACACGCCGACCATCGCAGGGCGCAAGACCCGATCGCCGATCGTCCAGCCACTCTGGACGACCTGGGAGACGGCGCCGGCGGGGAGCGCCTCGTCGGGAATCTCAAAAATCGCCTGATGAAAATTCGGGTCGAACTTCTGGCCCTTGGGATCGAGCCGCTTGACCCCGTGGCGACCGAGGGCCGCCTCGAGATCGCGCGCCGTCAGCTCGACGCCCTCGATCACCGACTGGATCTGCGGATCTGCCGCAGCCCGCGCCTCGGCCGGCGCATGTTCGAGGGCGCGGGCGAGATTATCGACAACGGTCAACATGTCGCGCGCGAAGCCCGTCACGGCATAGGTCTTCGCGTCGGACACCTCGCGCTCGGTGCGCCGGCGAAGGTTTTCCATTTCGGCCAGGGTCCGCAGCACGCGGTCCTTGAGCTGACTGTTCTCGGCGTTCAGCGCCTCGATCACCGCGAAGGCGTCGCGCTCGGCGGTCTCGGCCGGAGCCGTTTCCGCCGGCGTCGCGCCGATCTCTTCGCCGCGTCCGGCGTTCGTGTCACTCATGTCAAAGCCCCTTTGGAATTTGCCCCGCATATCAGGGCTGGGAGGGCAAAAATCAAGCGCCGCGGCGCGGAAAGTCATACGCCCGCAGCTTGCTGTTAGGCGGCGAAATCCGACAGCAGCCGCCGCTTGATCGCCGCCTGCTTCGACGGCGAGTTGATCTTCTGCCCGGTCAGGTCGGTGACGTAGAACGCGTCGACTGCCTTTTCGCCGAAAGTCACGATGTGGGCAGACCCGATATTGAGGTTCAGGCTGGAGAGCGAGGCGGTCAGGTCTCGCAGGAGACCGGTCCGGTCGAGGCCCGAAACCTCGACGACCGTGTAGCGCCTGGAAAGGCTGTTGTCGATCATCACTTCGGGTTCGATCGCAAAGGCGCCGCGCCTCACGTCCCGCACGTCCTTTTGCGGCGCGATCTCCGCCAGCCGGATCTCCCCCCGCAATGTCCTCTCGATGTTCATGGCGATCCGCTGGCCGCGGCGCAACTCGTCCTCGTCCCGCTCGAAGGCGCGCGAAACAAAGATCGTGTCGAGCGCGAGGCCGTCGGTGGTGGTGAAGATCTGGGCGTCGACGATGTTGCCTCCCGCCGCCGCGCAGGCGCCGGCGATGCCGGTCAGCAATCTGGGGTGGTCCGGCGCCACCACGGTCACCGCCGTGACGCCGCGGAAACTGTCGATCGTCACCTCGGTCGCGAGCGACCGCATGTCGGCCGCCATGGCGTGCAAGAGCTTGGCGTGCGCGACCTGACTCGCGGCGTCGACCTTCAGCCAATAGGCGGGATAATGGCGCTGGGCATAGGCTTCGAACTCGGGGTCGGACCATCCCGGCAGCGAGCGCCGCAACGCATCCTGCAGCGCCTGCACGCGGGCCTTGCGGTCGATCGCAGAATGGCCGCCGCCGAGCACGACTTCGGTTTCCCAGTAGAGGTTTCGCAGAAGCTGCCCCTTCCAGCCGTTCCATACGCCGGGGCCGACGGCGCGAATGTCGGCGACGGTGAGGGCCAGCAGCATCTTGAGCCGTTCCTGCGTCTGCACGATCGCCGCCAGGGCCTCGGCGGTGCGCGGATCGGACAGGTCGCGCCCCTGCGCCATGTTCGACATGATGAGATGCTGCTCGACCAGCCACGCGACGCGTTCCGTGTTCGCCGGGGAGAGCCCGAGACGCGGGCAGAGCTTTCGCGCGACCTCGGCTCCGGCGGCCGAATGGTCGGTCGGCCTGCCCTTGGCGACATCGTGCAGGAACGCGGCGAGGTAGAGCTCCGTGCGATGCGCGATCTTGTGGACGATCTCGCTCACGAGCGGATGCTCCTCCTTGTGGAGCCCCGCTTCGATGGCGCTGAGCGCGCCGACGGTGCGCAGGAGATGCTCGTCGATCGTGTAGTGGTGGTACATCGAGAACTGCATCATCCCGACCACGCGGCCGAAATCGGGGATGAAGCGGCCGAGGACGCCCGCCTCGTTCATTCGCCTGAGCGTCGTTTCCGGGGCATGGCGCGAGGTGAGGATTTCGAGGAAAAGGCGGTTCGCTTCCGGGTCGTCCCGAAGGCGCCCGTCGATCCGTTTCAGGGACTGCGTGACGAGCCGCGTCGCGTGCGGGTGGATCAGCAGATTCGAGCGGTCCGCGATCCAGAAGATGCGGATGAGATTGACCGGATCGCGTTCGAACGCGTCCGCGCCGACGACGTTGATGCGGTCGTTGTCGACCCTGAAATCCGCGGCGTCGGCGATGGCCTGGGTGCGCCGCCGCCTCAGTCGCCCGATGAACCGGTCGAACACCGGGGTCGGCTTGGTCTGACGCTCCTCGAGCGCGGAGCAGACGATTGCGGTGAGGTCGCCGACGTCCTTGGCCACGAGAAAGTAGTGCTTCATGAACCGCTCGACGTCGGCCTGGCCCGCGCGGGTCGAATAGCCGAGCTGCCGGGCGATCGGCCTCTGCACGTCGAAGCTGAGGCGCTCCTCCGCCCGGCCGGCGAGGAAATGCAGCCGGCAGCGGACCGACCACAGAAACTCCTCGCAGCGGCGGAACATCGCGAATTCGCGCGGCGAAAACACGCCAGCGCCGACCAGATCGTGCGCGTTCTGGACCCGATAAACGTATTTCGAGATCCAGAAGAGCGTGTCGAGGTCCCGCAAGCCCCCCTTGCCTTCCTTGACGTTCGGTTCGACGAGATAGCGGGACGCGCCGGCTCGCCTCACGCGCTCCTCGCGCTCGGCGAGCTTGGCTGCGACGAATTCGGGCGCGGTCTTCGCCACGATCTCCCGGTCGAAACGCGTTTGCAGGGTCTGGAAGAGTTTTTTGTCGCCCGTGACGAGGCGCGCCTCGATCAGGGTGGTGCGGATCGTCATGTCGGCGCGGGCCTGTTTCAGGCATTCGTCGATCGTCCGCGTCGCATGGCCGACCTTCTGCTTGAGGTCCCAGAGGACATAAAGCAGGGCTTCGACGATCTTCTCGACGGCGGGCGTCGGCTTGTCCGGCAAGAGAAACAGGAGATCGATATCGGAGCCCGGCGCCAGCATGCCTCGTCCATACCCGCCGACCGCCACGATGGTCGGCGGCGTCGTCCCCGCCGGGGCTTGCGAAAGCCAGAGGGTCGCCATGTCGAGGGCGACGCAGAGCAGATCGTCGATCTCCGCGCTCAGCGTCTCCGCGCACGCCCTTCCCTTTCCGCCGGCTTCGAGGGCTCTGCGCGCCTCCTCGCGCCCCGCGGCCAGCGCACGCTGCAAGACTGCGATCGCCGCCCGGCGGAATGCAGCGGCGTCCCCCGAATACGTTTCGTGAAGCGCGGCGAGTTCGTCGAGAAGCCTTTGGCGGTCGAGTCCCTTGGCCGACGGATGCGAGGAGCGCGGAACGCGGGGGCGTTCGGCGGCGGGAGCGTTGGCGATCGACATTGAGTCTATATTCCCCCTCCTCTCGGGCTCAGCAATGGGGCTGCCGGCGTTAATTTTCCGCTCCGCTCGCGCCAAGCGGCCCAGGTCGCATGGCCGGTGGGGTGATCCAGCCGCCGCAGTTTCCTGGCAATAGGGCTAAAAACAGCGGATTTCTTCAAACGGGCCGCGTCCGCCGCCAGCTTATCCCACTAAAGTTAGTAATTTCAACGGTTGGCTCAAATCACCGCCGAAGGCCGAACAGCGGAAAAAATCGCCGGAACAGCGGATTTCGAGCCGAGAGCAGCCCGCCTGCCCCATGAGGCGCGTTCGCCGCAGCTTGCCGTGTCAACGGCCGCTCTGCCTAGTCAAACCCAGCCAAACCTCGCGGGCGATCAATTCCGTTGCGCAACCCCTCGTGCTATACTTGTATAGCAGATTGAGGTCCTTCATGCTCGCTATTCGTCTTCCGCCGGAGATCGAGGCTCGTCTCGCCGAGCTCGCCAGGCGCACTGGCCGCAGCAAGAGCTTCTACGCCCGTGAGGCCATTCTCAACCACATCGACGAGCTCGAAGATCTTTATCTCGCCGAAATCCGCCTCGAGGATCTGCGCGAAGCCCGCAGCGGGTCAATTCCGTTGAACGACCTCATCCGGCGCCATGGCGTGGAGGATTGAGTTCGAGCGGGCAGCCGCGCGCGAACTCGACAAGCTCGATCCGCAGTCAGCCGGGCGCATCCTTCGGTTCCTTCGCGACCGGATCGCTCCCCTCGATGACGCTCGTTCGATCGGTCAGGCGCTGAGCAGCGAGCGCTTCGGCGAGTTTTGGCGATACCGGGTCGGCGACTTCCGCGTGATCGTGCGGATCGAGGACGCAAGCTCGCTGATTCTCGTGCTCCGGATTGGACATCGGCGCGAAATCTATCGATGACGAGCGGAGGCCTGAACGGAAGGGGCTTGGAAGGGGCTGGTACGAGTTGAAAGCAAATCACCAATATCTATTGTCGCCGCCTTCGCAGCCCCGACGCGCGATGAGTGGGCATTGTTTGCTTCGCAGGGGAGGGAGCGCAGGGGGAATTTGAAGTCAAGGACGCGCAAATAGGCGTCCTGCGGGATACCCGTCGAGCACAACGGGCAATGGCGCGACGCCTTCGGCGGCGACCCAAATAGTCCGTCGTTAGACGGTCGTCATAAGGCGCTCTTGGTCTCGTCCTTGGGTTCAAATTCCCCTCGGAAATAATCGCCTCCAAGCAATCGATGATCGATCGCCACTGGGGCGCGGCGGGCGATTAGCCAGGGTTATGCGGTCCGAAGAAGGGGCTCCTCTGGAAGCTCTGGAAGCTCTGGAAGGGGTAGGCGTTGACCCGTGTGGAGGCTGTCGGCAATACACTACTCGAATTGCAATCATGGCTTGCGAATGTCGATAATGAACAATCCGGAGCGGTTCGCCCCCTCGTCAACGGAGCGAATTTGAGGCACGTTTTTGGCGTTTGCTGAAAGCGGTAGTGCCAGAATTTGAAAACGGTGCCTAGGCGAGAGTCCAAACTCCCTTTAGAGAAGCGCTTGGAGGTTTCAATCGCCCTTGGTTTCGCAATGTTTCACCGGCCCGTCTCATGTCGTAATGCCAGTTGAACTGAATTTGATCAGTTGCAGTTAATGCCGCTTGGTGATGCTGCCAGATGTGCTTTTGCAATACGGCAAAGAACTACCGCTTGTCGCTTCTGTCGATCGGCGATGACCAAGCATAGGCGCGCGCGTGGTCTTAGGGTAGCCGGCGAGGTCGAAGACGGACGACACCTTCCCCGGCGGTTTGCCTTCATGCGTGGGGCTTCACTTCGCATTACCACCTTCGTGCGCCCTCATTCGTCGCTGCGAGTGACGCCAGCGACGGCGGCTGGGTCAACAATCGGCTATGGCCTCGCGTCTAAAGCCGCTTGGCGCCGTCACCTCCTCAGCGCCTCGAGCACCTTCACCGACGCCCGGCCGTTGACCGGCATGCCCTGCTTCTGCTCGAAGTCGGCGATCGCCGACTTGGTCTTGGCGCCGATCGCCGCGTCGGGCGGGCCGACGTCGTAGCCGCGCTTGGCGAGCAGCGTCTGCAGTTCCCGCCGTCCTGCGCGCGACAGGCCCGGGTCGTCGGTCGGCCAGGGGGTGACGATGCCGGGGCCTCCGGCGAGGCGGTCGGCGAGCACGCAGGCGGCGAGCGAATAGGATTCGGCGGCGTTGTAGGAATAGACGACGTCGAAGTTGTGGGTGACCAGGAAGGCGGGCCCGTTCGGCCCCGCTGGCAGGAGCAGCCCCGCCTCGCCCTCGCCGAGGGGCTTTCCGTCGATGCGCGCGATCCCCCGCGCCGCCCAGGCGGACATCGGCTGCTTCGCCTTGCGTCCCGATGGGCCGGAATAGTTCGGCGGCAGCTTGACCTCGAACCCCCACGGGACGCCCGCTCGCCAGCCGGACTTTGCGAAGTAATGGGCGGTCGAGGCGAGCGCGTCGTCGGCCGAGTCGACGATGTCGCGCCGCCCGTCGGTTCCGGCGGCTGCGAGCCTCAGATAGCTCGACGGCATGAACTGGGTCTGGCCGAACGCGCCCGCCCAGGAGCCGGTGAGCTTCTCGGCCGGAATGTCGCCGCGGTCGATGATCTTCAGGGTCGCCATCAGCTCGGAGCGGAAATACCCCGCCCGCTCGCCGATGCAGGCCAGCGTCGAGAGCGACTGCACCAGGGGCCGGTCGCCCATCTGCGTGCCGAAATTGGACTCCACCCCCCAGATCGCGGCGAGCATGGTGCGGCTGACGCCAAAAGTCTGCTCGGCGTGGGCGAGCGCGGCGGCGTTTCTGGCCATGGCCGCCTTGCCGTCGCTGACCCGCTCGTCGTCGACCAGGCCCGCGACATAGTCCCAGATCGGCGTCTTGAACTCCGGCTGCTGCTTCTGGAATTCCAGCACCTTCATGTCCGGC
The DNA here is from genome assembly GCA_963823165.1 of uncultured Alphaproteobacteria bacterium. GTDB lineage: Bacteria > Pseudomonadota > Alphaproteobacteria > Rhizobiales > Beijerinckiaceae > Roseiarcus. The sequence goes on from CAWGKV010000030.1 coordinate 31,326, forward strand.
TGCAGGCCCGCGAACGCCCGGTCGATGGTCGCGCCCGAGATTCCGGCCTGGGCGGCGTCGGCTTTGAGCGAGGCGACGCAGGAGGAGAAGTCCGCCCGCGCCGGGGGAGGCGCGGCGAGCAGGGCGGCGGCGATGGAGAGAAGAAGCAGGCGGTTCATGGCTCCGATCTTCCACGATTCTCCGGACGCGGGCAACGCGGCAGACGCCGCGCCAGACCTCGGCCCAGCCCGTAGCAAGGCTCGATCACGCTAACGCGCCACCGACAGAATCGTGCGCGCCGTCGGCGTTTCCACGTAAAGCTCCTCGACCATCTCCGAGCGATGGGCGAGCGCGGCGCGCTGGTTGATCGAGCCCTTGTCGGTGAGTTCGCCGGTGTCGAGCGAGGGCGGGTCGTCCATGAGAATGATGCGGGCGAAGCGGCCCGAGCTGCCGCCCGCTTTCCTGTTGAAGGCGGCGAGCAGGCCGGTGAATTTTTCCCGCACGCTCGGGCTCATGAGGATCTCGGCGGCGCCGGCGGCGGTCCTTTCGCCGGCGAGTTCGCGGCACGCCGGGAGATTCGGGACGACCAGGGCCGCCGCATCGTCGCGGTCGTGGCCAGCCACAATGACATCCGTCACATAGGGCGCGCAATGGGCGATGAATCTCAACCTGAGCGGGCCGACGCTGACCCAGGTGCCGGTCGCGAGCTTGAAATCCTCCGCCACCCGGCCGTCGAAAACGAGGCCGCGTTCGGGATCGCTCTCGTCGGCGAAGCGCAGAGCGTCGCCGATCCTGTAATAGCCCTCCTCGTCGAAGGCGGCCCTGCTCAGGTCCGGCTGGCGCCAGTAGCCCGGGGTGATGCTGGGGCTCTTGAGCCGCGCCTCGAGCTTGTCGCCGTTCGGGACGAGCTTCACTTCGACGCCGGGATTGGGAATGCCGATGACGCCGTGTTCGCACGCTCGCTCGGTGACGCTGATCGCCGAGGGGCCGGTCTCGGTCGAGCCGAACGAGGTCAGCATCGGAACCGCCTCCCCGATCGTTTCGCGGCCGAGCCGCTCCAATTCCTCGGCCACATGCGGCGGCAACGCCGCGCCGGCGTAGACGAAGGCCTGCAGTCTTGCGAAGAGGTGGATGCGCAGCCGCTCGTCCGCCTGGACGTAGGGAAGCAGCATCTCGAAGCCTTTCGGCACGTTGTAATAGACGGTCGGCGAGATCTCGCGCAGGTTGCGGACCGTCTCCTCGATCGCGCCCGGCAGGGGCTTGCCTTCGTCGATGAAGAAGGAGCCGCCGTTGGCGAGCACGAGATTGAAATTGTTGTTGCCGCCGAAGGTGTGGCTCCACGGCAGCCAGTCGATCAGCACCGGCGGCTCGACGCCGTAGCTCGGGTTGAGGCTTTTCAGCATCGCCTGGTTCGACGTCATCATTCGATGGGTGTTGATGACGCCCTTGGGCGCGCCGGTCGACCCGGAGGTGAACAGCAGCTTGGCGATCGTGTCCGGCGAGACCTTCGCCTGGGCCGCGTCGACTTCGGGGCCGGCGGGCTTCGCCAGGAATTTTTCGAGCGTCGTCGACGGCCGCGAGGTCGGCGGGTTGATGCCGGCGACGATCTCGACGTCGGACGGAACCGCGGCCTCGATCGCCGCGGCGAAAGGGGCGCCGTCGGCGACGAAGACGAGCCCCGGCGTGAGGATGCCGATGATGGACTTCAGCTTGGCGAAATCCTTGGCGACGAGGGAATAGGGGGGCGAGACCGGCGCGTAAGGCACGCCGGCGATCATGGCGCCGAGCCCGATCAGCGCATGGTCGACGCTGTTGCCCGAGAGAATGGCGACCGGCCGCTCGACAGTGAGATTCCGGTCGACAAGCGCCTGGGCGACGCGGCGGGCGGAGTCGCGCGCCTCCGCATAATTGACCCTGCGCCATTCGTCGCCCCGCCGCTCGGCGAGGAAGACGCGGTCGGGCGCGGCCTCTGCCCAGTGGACGAGCCAGTCGGTCACCGTATTCGGATAGGGCCCGAGTGGGTGGGGCGACCGCACGATCATCGCGCCGTCGGGGCGGCGTTCGACCGTCACGTCCGGCGGGCCGAAGGTGAGCGCGATACGTGTCATTGATTCCTCCCAATGCTAGCCGCTTCGTCTCGCGCCATTTTGGCGGCGCCGCGTCCTAGCGTCTCGTCAACGATCACCTCCCGCGGATCCCCACACTGACGGGTAGATCGAGAATTTTCCCGGCGTTCAACAGCCCCTTGTCGAGTGTGTAGATGGCTCGTGCATGACGATTGCTTGCGATCGCCAAATGCAAAGCGTCTCCTGCCCGCAGGCCGGTCTCGAATTTGGCGAGATATCGCCGAGCGAGATTGAAATCGTCGCCGTCGGGCAGAGCGACGGCAAAGAGCTCCTCTACCATCGACTCGAATTGTGCATCGGCTAACTCGGCTGCGTCGGCGTCAAGTCCGCCCATGCGAACCTCGCGCGCAAGCAGCGAGGAGAGCTCGACTCTAGGTCCAGTGGCTGGTCGAAAGCTCCTCGATCGGTAGTCGTCGCACAAATGTTGCAATTCTGTCGCTTGTCGATTCCTCAAGAACGAGCGGTACGAGGAAACTGCTGTCAAAGTAGAGCACCCGCTGCTCGCCTACAGGCCTTCGTCCCGCATCTCGCGCAAGAGCTCTGCACTTGGCCTCCGCATGCGCGGCATCGTCGCGCGGAACGCGGCGAGATCGTCCAGCACTTGCGCCAGCGGGCGCTTAGGGCGTGAAACGGAATTTATCCGGGCGACCGCTTGACCATGCCTGGTGATGATGACCTCTTCGCCGGCTTCCACCTTGTCCAAGAGCTCGCTCAAATGGGCCTTTGCGTGAGCCAGATTGACCGTGAGCATGACCGTTCTCCTTCTGACCAGAAATCTGGTCATATCCTAGTGGCCACCGCCGGCGTCGGCAAGGAAGGATTACGAGCATCGCCGAAATCCCCTTGCTTGGCAGTTAGCATTTCGGCTCGTCGCGGCGCTTCAATCTTGCCGCAAAACCTTGGCCGCCCGTTTCTCGAGAAAATCCTTGAGCCGCTGCTGGGCCTCCGGGCTCATCTCGGCGATCGAGGCCATCAGCGACTCGGTCAAAAGCCCGCTCGCCGGGTCGCTCTCGAAGATGCGCGGCAGCGCGTGCAGCACGGCGAAATTGGTCGTCGGCGTGTTGGACGCGGCCCTGCCGGCGAGCTCCATCGCCTTTTCGAGCCCCTTGCCGTCGTCGACCAGATATTGCGTGACGCCCGCCGCATGGCCCTCCTCGGCGGTCAGCGTCCGACCGGTCAGCATCATGTCCTGAACGCGCGCGACGCCGATCAGCTTTGCGATGCGCACCGAACCGCCGCCGCCGAGGAAGATGCCGCGCTGGCCCTCGGGCAGGCCATAATAGGTCGAGCGCTCGGCAATGCGGATGTGGGTCGAAGCGGCCAGCTCCATCCCGCCGCCGACCACCGCGCCGTGCATGGACGTGATCACCGGGACCGCGGCCGAACTGGATCGCCTCGAATGCGCGGTGCCACATGCGTGAATGCAGTACGCCTTCGAGCGGATCGCGCTCGCCGGCGACTTCGGACAAGTCGAGCCCGGCCGAGAAATGCGCGCCCTCGCCGGTCAAAACCACGGCGCGCACGTCTTTCGGCAGACGGTTGAAGAAGGTCTCGATCCCCAGCACGGTGACGTCGTCGAGCGCGTTGCGCTTCTCGGGGCGGGCGAGGCGCAGGTGTGCGACGCCGCCGTGGCGGGTGGCTCTGAGGGACGCGGGCAGTTCGACGCCAATCGGCTCTTCATCACTCTGGGACGTCATCGCTCCTCCTAACTGGCCTTCGCCGTACTCGGGGGCAAAAATTCACCCACAGAGGTCACCAAGAAACACGCAGGCGAATCACGCTCCATCCAGCCACGCGAGCAGGGTCTCCAGCCACGGCGCCTCGACATGCAGCCGGAAGCCCGCGTCGGTCCTGGCCAGCAGGCAGCGCAACCCGGCGAACCGCACCGCGGCGGAGGGCGAGCCGGCGGCGAGATCGGCGGATGTCCCCTGCGCCAGCGCGGAGGGCGCGTCCGCGCCCGAGATGTCGACCGCCGACCATCCGTCATCGACCGCGGTCACGCAAAAACCGTCGCGCCAGCCGTCGGCCGCGCCGAGGGGCGCCGGGGTGACGAGCATCGCCCGGTCGCGCGCGATCCTGAGCGCATGAGCGCCCGCCGGCGCCGGCGCGTAGAGGCCGAGGAGCGGCGCCCCGGGCGCGAGCGCCGCGATCGCCGCCTCGAGGTCGCCCGAGACGAGCGCATGTCCGCAACTCGCCAGAACCCGCGCCGTGAGCCACGGCCTGTCGACCTGCGTTCCCGCCCCTTGCCGCGCAGGCGCCCAGGCCATCTCACGCATGGAGCCGCTTCCCTTCCGGATCGAGGGCGACGGCCGGGGCGATAGAGGCGCGCCGTTCCGCGCCGAGATGGTAGATGGCGACCGTCTCGCCCATGCGCGAAAAGCCCTCTTCCACGAGGCCGAGCGCAACCGGCCGGCGCAGCGTCGGGCTCATATAGCTCGAGGTGACATAACCTGAGGACCGTCGCGCCTTGCCCGCGCCGGAGACCACATGCGCGCCGGTCGGCAACGGCGCCTCGCCCCGGCCCACGCTGAGCCCAACGAGTTGCTTGCGCGTTTTGTCCTTCGCGACCGGCGTGAACAGGGACCTTTTGCCGATATACTCGTCCTTGCGCTGGTCTCGCGGGCCGGTGATTCCGAGATCGTGCGGCATGGTCGTCCCGTCGGTGTCCTTGCCGACGACGATGAAACCCTTTTCGGCTCGGAGGATCATCAGCCCTTCGAGACCAAGGAGCCCGCCGCCGAACGCCGGCAGCTTCTCGGCGATTGTTGCGCGCAACAGTCTCGCGTGGCCCGCCGGAATGGAAAGCTCATATGACCGGTCCCCGGTAAAACTCACGCGCGCGATCCTGAGCGGCGCGCCGTCGAACATCGCGGTCGCAAAGGCCATGTGCGGCAGGCTTTCGCCGTCGAGCGCGACGCCGAGGTCGAGCGCGGCGACGAGGTCGCGGGCGCGAGGCCCGGTCAGGGTCAGCGTCGCCCAATGCGCGGTCGTGTCGTGAACGACGACGCGGCGTGGATCGAAGCGATCCTGCCGCCAGAGTTCGAGCCGCATCAGCACCGCGTCCGTATGGCCCGACGAACAGGAGACGAGAAAGCGGTCGTCGGCGAGGCGCAAGGTCACGCCGTCGTCGAACACGACGCCCGTTTCCGACAGGAGGAAGCCGTAGCGGATTTTTCCAGGCTTCAGGTTGGAGAGCCGGTTGTAGCTGTGGAAGTCGGCGAGCTTCGCCGCATCCGGGCCGATGATCTCGATCTTGCCGAGCGACGAGCCGTCGAACAGCGCGACCGAATCGCGGGCGCGCCGGGCCTCGTTCTGGATGGTTCGGTCGGGGTCGTCAGGGCCGTACCAGGCCGGTCTCAGCCAGCCGCCATATTCCCGCATCTGCGCCCCGTCGGCGCGATGCTCCTGCTCGAGCGGCAGGCGCTTCAGCGGATTGATCAGCGCGCCACGCCGCCGCCCTCCGATCACGCCCATCGGAACCGGCGCGAAGGGCGGACGATAGGTCGTGGTTCCCGTTTCGTCGATCGTGCGCCCGGTCAGCGCGGCCATCGCGGCGAGGCCGTTCATATTGGAAGTCTTGCCCTGATCGGTCGCCATGCCGAGCGTCGTGTAGCGTTTCAGGTGCTCGACGGAGACGTAGCCTTCCCGGCAGGCGAGGGCGACGTCCTTCAAGGTCACGTCGCTCTGGAAGTCGATCCAGCGCCGCCCCGACGCGTCGGGCTTCGGCCAAATGGCGGCGACGCGGTAGAGGCCGGTCGGCGCGTTCGGCGCGGGGCCCGCGCCGCCGCCCGCCGAATGGCCCTGGCGCAAGGCTTGGTCGAGCGTGAAGGCGCCATTGGCCGCGCCCGCCACCCTCACCCCGTCGACGTCCCCGCTCGGCACAAGGGCGGCGACCGCCTCGTCGTAGCGCAGTCTTCCGCGCGCCTGGGCGTAGAGGTGGACGGTCGGCGTCCAGCCCCCCGAAAGCAGCAGCGCATCCGCCGGGCGAATCTGGCCGCCGACCCGGACGCCCTCGACGCCTGCCGCGCCGACGACCCCTTCTGGTTCAACGTCCAGCGAGACCTTGAGCTTGGTCGAAGTCTGGTCCGGCCGCGCGTCAAGAATCTCGACCTCGGCTCCCGCTTCGGCGAGCGCTTCGGCGACGGGATAGACTGAGTCGTTATTGGTCGCGATTAAGATGCGCCGCCCGACCAGGACGCCAAAGCGACGGAGATAGACGAGCGCCGCGTCGGCCGACATCACACCCGGGCGGTCGTTGTCGGGAAGGATCAGCGGCCGCTCAATCGCCCCGGCGGCGACGACGATTTGCTTCGGCCTGACGCGCCACAAGGCGTCGGGGCGGCCGGCGCGCCTCTCCCAGGCCGAGACGAGATTGTGGTCGTAGACGCCGAATGCGGTCGTCCATGTCAGGACGCGTCCGCCGCTGGCCTCGACCGCGGCGCGGACGCCCCCGGCCCATGCACGCCAGTCGGCGCCTTCGATCGTCCCGCCGCGATGGACGAGCTGGCCGCCGATCTCCGCATGATCATCGAGGAGGAACACCACCCGCCCGGCCTTCGCGGCCGCGCCGGCGGCGGCCAGCCCCGCCGCCCCGGCGCCGACCACAAGCAGATCGCAGCGGGCGTTGAACTGCGGATTGTCGGCGGGCGGACGGTTTTCGGGATCGATGATTCCGAGGCCGGCAAGAGCGCGGATCGTCCCCTCGAACGTCTCCCACCGCGGCCAGAGGAAAGTCTTGTAGTAGAAGCCCGAGGGCATCAAAGCGGAAAACCTGTCGATCAGCGCCGCGCGATCCTCGGCGGCGGTCGGCACGCCGTTGACCGCGCGCACGGCGAGGTCGTTGTCGAGCGCTTCGGTGGTGGCGCGCAGGTTCGGCGTCGTACGTCCCGAACGCGTCACGTCGATGATCGCGTTCGGCTCCTCAGTCCAGGCGCCCCAAATTCCGCGCGGCCTATGATATTTGAAGCTGCGGCCGACGACGCGCACGCCGTTCGCGAGCAGCGCCGAGGCGATGCTGTCGCCCTCGAAGCCGCCAAAGGGCTTTCCGTCAAAAGTGAAGGCGAGAGGCTGGCCGCGGTTGACCGCGCCGCCCTCAGCGAGACGGAAGGCAGTCACCGGCTCGTCCTCAACGGTTCGCTGCCGATGACCGCATGAGTCGCCGTGTCGCGGGTCATGGCGAACAATTCCATGCAGGTCAGATGCAGCCAGATTTCAGCGGCGGCGCCCTTCGGGTTAGCGTTGAAGTAGAGGTATTCCGCCCATTCGTCGTCGTCGACCTGGTCCGCCGGCTCCGGCCGCATCTTCGGCTCGCCGACATAGTGGAACTCGGTCTCGTCGCGCGGACCGCAGAACGGGCAGGGGAAGATTTGCATGGGGCGGCGGGAGCGTCTCGAGGTCGGCCAAGCCTGTCGTTAACCCAGAGCGGCCGTCGTGTCAGCCGCCTATCAGGCTGCAGTCTTGGCGCCCGCATGATCAGGCTTGCGTGAGCTTAAAGCCCCGGCTTTGCCGGCGATAGTTACTCCTCCATCTCTCGCGGCGGTTCGATCACGATCCTCCCGGTCTCGAAGTCGATGATCGGCGCGACTGCCTTTGTGAACGGCACGAGAATTTCCTCGCTCCGGTCATCTGGCGCGATTTCGAGGATGTCGCCCGCGCCGTAGTTCGTGAGCGAGGCGACGCGGCCGAGCCGTTTCCCCTCGGGTGTCACCGCCTCGAGGCCGACGAGGTCAGCGTAGTAGAACTCGTCGGCTTCTGGGGGAGGAAGCTGCTCCCGGCGCGCGAAGATCTCGACCCCCGTCAGCGCCGCGGCCGCCTCGCGCGTGTCGACCCCCTTCACCTTGACGACGAGCATGTCGTCCTTCAGCCGCCGCAGATGCTCGAAAGCGAAGGCGCGAGAACGGCCGGCGTCGGTCAGCGCGCCATAGGCGCCGATCGCTCGGGGCTCGGAGGTGAAGGATTTGACGCGGATCTCGCCACGCACACCCTGCGGCGCGCCGAACGCGCCGACGAGGACGAGGCGATCCTGCTCGCGCAAGCCGTTAGGCCGCGGCGGCCTTGGCCGCAGCAGCTTGATCGGCTGCTGCGCGTTCCTGCGCCTTCTTCCTGGGCTTCGCCTTCTCTGGGTTGTTGCGGGCGTCCCGCTTGGCGAGGCCGAGGCTGTCGAGAAGGCGCAGCACGCGGTCGGTCGGTTGCGCGCCCTTGGCCAGCCAGGCCTTCGCCTTCTCCTGGTCGAGCACCAGACGACCCGCGTCGTCCTTGGCCTTCAAGGGGTCGAAGGTGCCGATCTTCTCGACGAAGCGGCCGTCGCGCGGCATGCGGGCGTCGGCGACGACGATCCGGTAGAACGGGCGCTTCTTCGCGCCTCCGCGCGACAGGCGAATTTTCAGGGACATTGGCGTTTTCCTTTCAGTGAATTGCGTTGGCTGAAGAGGCGAGGCTTTGCGCGGAGGGATGCCGATAGATCGCGCAATCGAGTCCGCGGAATTGGGTGACGCTCTCGAAGGTGGCGCCAAGTCGTTCGGCTACGCGAATCGAGCGATGATTGTCGCGGCCGATGAGGCTGATCGCGGTCTCCCAGCCGAGTGTTTCGTATGCGTAAGCGCGGGCGCGCATCGCGGCTTCGGTGGCGTAGCCGCAACCATGTTTGTCCCTCATCAGCCCCCAACCGATTTCGGGTTCGGGAAATCCCTCCGGAAACCAGTGGCCGCACCAGCCGACGAAATTGCCGGTCGCCTTCTCCTCCAGCGCCCAATTGCCGAATCCGCGAAGCAACCAGTGGCCCAGGCCCATGGCCATGCGACGCCAGGTGTCGTCTCGATTCAGAGGGCCGCCGACGAACTTTGACAGTTCCTCGTCGGCGTAGAAGGCCGCCAAGGCGTCGAGGTCCGTTTCCCGGCCCTCCCGAAAAATCAAGCGGTTGGTCTCGATCCGAGGAATCACTTCTTCTTTCCCCCGAACGGGAAGCCGCCGCCGAGGCCGGGCAGCTTGCCGCCGCCGCCGAGGCCCGGGAACTGCGGCGGCAGGTTGAAGGCGCCGGGCGGGGGAGCGACGGGAATGCCGGGCGCAGCAGGCGGCGGGGCGGGAAGGCCGCCGCCGCCCATCTGCTTCTGCATCGCCTCGATCTGCTCCGGCGTCGGCATCGGCATGCCGCCGCCCAGGCCCATCATCTGGCCGAGCTTGCCCATCATGCCGCGCTTGCCGCCCGCCGCGCCGCCCATCATCTTCATCATGTCGGCCATCTGCCGATGCTGCTTCAGGAGCCGGTTGACCTGCTCGACGTTGACGCCCGCGCCGGCCGCGATGCGCTTCTTGCGCGAGGCCTTGAGGATGTCCGGGTTGCGCCGCTCCTGCGGCGTCATCGAGGAGATAATCGCCTGCTGGCGCTTGACGAACTTGTCGTCGAGATTGGCGGAGGCGAGCTGATCCTTCATCTTGGCGACGCCCGGCAGCATGCCCATGATCCCGCCCATGCCGCCGAGCTTCTCGATCTGGACGAGCTGCTCCGAGAGGTCGTTCAGATCGAACACGCCCTTGCGCATCTTCTCGGCCATCTTGGCCGCCTGCGCCGCGTCAATGTTTTGCGCCGCCTTCTCGACCAGGCTGACGATGTCGCCCATGCCGAGGATGCGGTCGGCGAGGCGCGCGGGGTGGAAGTCCTCGACCGCGTCCATCTTCTCGCCGACGCCGAGCAGCTTGATTGGCTTGCCAGTTACCGCGCGCATGGAGAGGGCCGCGCCGCCGCGCCCGTCGCCGTCCATGCGGGTGAGCACGATGCCGGTGAGGCCGACCCGCTCGTTGAAGTTCTTGGCGAGATTGACTGCGTCCTGACCGGTCAGCGCGTCGGCCACCAGCAAAACCTCGTGCGGCCTGGCGGCGTCGCGAATGTCCGCCATCTCCTGCATCAGCGGCTCGTCGATGTGGGTGCGGCCGGCGGTGTCGAGCAGCACGACGTCGTAGCCCTGCAGACGCGCGGCCTGCTCGGCGCGCCTGGCGATGGCGACCGGGTCCTGGCCCGGAACGATCGGCAGCGTATCGACGCCGACCTGCTCGCCGAGCACCGCGAGCTGCTCCTGCGCCGCCGGACGCTTCACGTCGAGCGAGGCCATCAGCACCTTGCGCTTGTCCCGCTCCGCGAGGCGCTTGGCGATCTTGGCGGCGGTGGTCGTCTTGCCCGCGCCCTGGAGGCCGACCAGCATCACCGCGACCGGCGCTGGGGCATTGAGGTCGATCGCCTGGGAGTCGCCTCCCAGCGTCTCGACCAGCGAGTCATGCACGATTTTGACCACCATTTGGCCTGGCCTGACCGACTTGATGACGGCCGCGCCGACCGCCTTGGTGCGGGTCCGGTCGACGAAGGACCGCACGACCTCGAGCGCGACGTCCGCTTCGAGCAGCGCGCGGCGCACCTCACGCATCGCGGCGTTGACGTCCTCCTCCGAGAGGGCGCCGCGGCCGGTCAGTTTGTCCAATATGCCGGAGAGCTTTTCGGATAGGCTCTCGAACATGAAATGCTCCTTTTCAAGCAGCAGGCGGTAGGCGGTAGGCAGTCGGCAAAGCGAATTTGGGCCGCTCCCCCGATTGCTTACCCACTCTGCCTATTGCCCTCCAGACAACACCAAACGCGCCCGGGGGCGCGACGCGCTGCCGGGCGTGAACCGCTGGCCTCCGTGGGACAGTCGGCTTGATCGACGAGGCGAAAAACCTGACGAAGGCCTCAATTATTAAGCGGGCGAGGCAGGGATGTCAAATCCCGGGCCTCAGACGACTCACGCCTCACCGACTCGAGGAATCCCTCGATCCCGGCCTTCGGGCCAATCGCTCAAAGTCCCTCGAAGAGCGCGGTCGAGAGATAACGCTCGGCGAAAGAAGGGACGATGACGACGATCGTCTTGCCCGCGCTCTCCGACCGACGTCCCACGTCGATCGCCGCGGCGATCGCCGCGCCCGAGGAGATGCCCACCGGGATGCCCTCAATTCGGGCCACAAGCCGGGCGGTGTCGAAGGCCGTCTGGTTACCGACCGCGACAATCTCGTCGATCACGCCGCGGTCAAGAATCGCCGGAACGAAGCCGGCGCCGATCCCCTGGATTTTGTGCGGTCCGGGCGCCCCGCCGGAAAGCACCTGCGAGTCCTCTGGTTCGACCGCGACCATACGCACACTCGGCTTGCGACCTTTGAGAACCTGGCCGACGCCGGTGATCGTTCCGCCCGTGCCGACGCCGGAGACGACAACGTCGACTTCGCCGTTTGTGTCGTTCCAGATTTCCTCGGCCGTGGTCCGGCGGTGAATTTCAGGATTGGCGGGATTTTCGAACTGTTGCGGCATGATTGCGCCCGGGGTCGAGGCGACGATTTCATTGGCTTTGACGATGGCGCCCTTCATGCCCTGCGCTGCGGGAGTGAGCACCAGTTCGGCGCCGAGTAGAGACAGCATCTTGCGGCGTTCGATCGACATCGACTCGGGCATCACGAGAATGAGCTTGTAGCCCCGCGCCGCCGCCGTGTACGCCAAGGCTATGCCGGTGTTGCCTGAGGTCGGTTCGACCAAAACGCCGCGTCCGCGTGATATCCTGCCTTGCGCCTCGAGCGCGTCGATCATGCTGACGCCGATGCGGTCCTTGACGCTGCCGACCGGATTAAAGAATTCGAGCTTCCCGAGCAGGCGCGCGACGACGCCCTTCTCTCTGGCGATGCGGTCCATGGCGACGAGAGGCGTATCTCCGATCGTGTCGGTGATCGAGGGATAAATCCTGCCTCGGCCTGGCGCTTTCGCGGCGCTGTCTGTCGTCGTCATCCAATGGCTCTCCTATAAGCGCCGTCGGGGCCGTGCTTGCTCGGCGCCCGACGGTAACACTTAATCCGGAAAGCTTCTATACAACGGCGAGAATATCAACGCTAGATAGCGAAATCGCCGGCGGCCTTTTCGTCATCGAGAACATGCGCCTGTTCGGCGGTCTCGCACATGTTTTCAACCGTGATCGCGTCGAGGTTGGCGAGAAAGGTCTCGCCCGCCTTTCTCACGGCCGGATCGATAACGCGCTCCAGGAGGACCGAGTTTGCGCCCAGGTCTTCCGGGTCCGCTGTGCTCAACGACATCGCGGTGCGCACGATCTCACCGACGGTGACCCGCCGGCGCTCGCGCGCGAGCTCGTATCCGCCGCGCGGCCCGCGCACCCCTTTCAGGATTTTTGCGTGGACGAGCCCCTGCAGCAAAGTCTCCAGGTGGCGCGGGGGCAGCTTGTGGCGCGCCGCGAGGGCCTTCGCCGCAACCGGCGCAGACCGAGAGTGCAACGCGACATCGACAACGGCGGCGATGGCTAGAACGCTCCGTCGCGACAATAGGTTCATAATCATACCTCCTCGGATGAGCGCCCGGTGGAGCCGAATCCCTGTGAGCCTCGGGCGCTCGAAGTGAGCCGCTCGCCCGCAATGAGAGCGATGCGTTCCACAGAACAAACGACGAGTTGCGCTATACGCGCACCGCGCCGAACCGCAAAAGGCTTATTTCCAAAATTTACGAGTATGACGCCGATTTCTCCACGATAATCTGCGTCGACTGTCCCCGGGCTATTGAGAACAGTCACTCCATCGTGCAGCGCCAACCCCGATCGGGGACGGATCTGCGCTTCAAAACCCCTTGGCAACTCAATCGCCAGCCCGGTCGGTATCAAGGCCCACGCGCCGGGCACGAGGACAACCTCGCCATCCGCCGGCAATGCAGCCACGAGGTCCATCCCAGCTGCATCTTCACTCTTATATGCCGGCAATTGCAAGCCCTCGGCATGCGCCATACGCCTGTAAACAATGGGAATCATGGGCGTTTCGCCAGTTCGACTGCAAGGCGCCGCACGAGACGGTCCGCAACCTCCAGCTTGCTCATCGACGGCCACGATTCGACGCCCTTGGAGTCGATGAGTTGCACTTCATTCGTCTCGCCGCCGAAGGTCGACGTGCCTTTCGCCACGCTGTTGGCGAGGATCATGTCACAGCCTTTGCGCTTCAATTTGAGCTTCGCATTCGCGATCACGTCCACCGTCTCGGCCGCGAAGCCAATCACAAAAGCCGGCCGTTGGGCTGTTTTTTTGGAGATTTCCGCGAGGATATCGGGATTTTCGACAAGCTGGAGCACCGGCGCCCCATGGACGTCTTTCTTGATCTTGTCGGGGGAAACCACATTCAGTCGCCAATCCGCGACCGCCGCCGCACCGACGAAAGCGTCAGCGGGTAGCGCAGCTTCGACAGCCGCCCTCATTTCCAGCGCCAACTCCACGTGAATTACGGTTGCACCAACCGGATCGGGCAGTTCAACCGGGCCAGTCACCAACGTCACTCTTGCGCCGGCGCCAACAGCGGATTGCGCAATTGCATGCCCTTGACGGCCGCTCGAGCGGTTCCCCAGGAAGCGGACAGGGTCGATGGGCTCGTAAGTCGGGCCTGAAGTAACGATGATGTGGCGGCCCTCGAGCGCCTCTTGCGCCGATGCGCGCGGACCAGCGACGTCGGGCGCCGTCAGCGCCTGCTCGATCGCCTCGACAATCGCAGGCGGCTCGGCCATTCGCCCCGGGCCGAATTCCCCGCAGGCCATCGGACCCGCGTCCGGCCCGACAATCAGCACGCCATCGAGCTTGAGCCGCTCGACATTCCGCGTTGTCGCCGGATGCAGCCACATCCGGACGTTCATCGCCGGCGCGACCAGGACGCGCTTGTCCGTAGCCAGCAACAAGGTCGTCGCGAGATCGTCCGCGAGCCCTCCGGCCATGCGGGCGAGGAGATCTGCGGTCGCCGGCGCCACGACGACGAGGTCAGCGGCGCGTGAGAGCGCGATATGGTCGATCAACGCCTCGTCGGTCAGGCTAAAGAGATCGCTCCGGACCGAGGCGCCGCTCAAGGTGGCTGCCGACAGCGGCTTAATGAATTCGAGCGCCGCCTTCGTCATGACGACGCGCACCTCAGCGCCCCGGTCTCGCAGCCGCCTTATCAGTTCGAGCGATTTGTAGGCGGCGATTCCGCCTCCGATAATAAGAAGGACGCGTGCGGTCAGCGGAGCCTGAGTCATTGGCGTTCGCCAAATCCCCTTTGGGCGACCAGCATCTGGCGATAATGAAAATTAAAGCGAAGCGCCCGCAGGAGGTGAACAGACGCTTTCATCCAAAGACCTCGACCCACCGCTCGACTTGCACCGGGGAACACGTAATCTACAGATTCCAGCGAACAATTGCAACGAATCGCAAGCAGAAACCCAACCAAAATAAATTTCAAGATCGAAACCGCGGCGGATCGTCTCCATTCGCGGCTCCAGACGCCGCCACATAGTGGCGAGCGGGGCTAGACCCAGCGTAAGATGGCGAAAATCACCAGCGCGAGAATAAATCCGGCGACAAGGTAGGTCCAGGCCGAGTGGGCGATGTCACCTTCGAACTGCTTCGCGACCCTGCCCGCAGCCGCGGTTTCCAGTCGAACGACCATGTCCTCCAGACGCTGCGGCGCCTGGGAAAGGAAGGCGACGGCGGATGCAAGATTGCGCCCCGCGTCCTCCAGCAGCCCGCGCGGCCCCAGGTTCTCGGCGATCCATGCGCCGACCACCGGCTCGGACGTCGACCACATGTTCAATTGGGGATCGAGCTTTCGCGCGACGCCTTCGACGACGACCATCGTCTTTTGCAGCATGACAAGCTCAACTCGGGTCGTCATGTCGAAGAGGGCCGTGATGTCGAAGAGCAGCGTCAAGAGCTTCGCCATCGAGATCTGATCCGCAGTGCGCGAGTGGATAGGCTCGCCGATTGCTCGGATCGCCTGCGCGAAATCTTCCACCTTATGCACGTGCGGAACGTAACCCGCCTCGAAGTGCACCTCGGCGACGCGCTGGTAGTCCCTGCGGATGAATCCAAACAGGATCTCGGCCAGGAAGCGGCGCTCCTTTCGCCCGAGCCGGCCCATAATGCCGAAATCAACCACGACGATACGGCCCGATTCGTCGACAAAAAAATTCCCCTGATGCATGTCGGCGTGGAAGAAGCCGTCGCGAAGCGCATTGCGCAGGAAGGTCTGGATGAGGGCTTTCGCGAGGGCCCGCGGATCGTGGCCGAGCGCCGCCAAACGCTCCGGATCAGCGAGGGGAGTTCCTTCGACCCACTCCATCGTCATGACCTCGCGGGTCGTGCGATCCCAGTCGATCGCCGGCGCCCGAACATCCGGGTCGTCCTTCGAGTTCTCGGCATATTCCGACGCAGCGGCGGCCTCGAGCCGGAAATCCATTTCCATCCGCACCGACCGCGCCAAAGTCTCGACCACCTCGACGAGGCGCAGGCGGCGCATTTCCGGCGCCGCGCGTTCGGCGAGCCGGGCGGCGAAAAACATGTCCGCGAGATCGCGGGCGAAACGGCGCTCGACTCCCGCACGCAAAACTTTCACTGCGACGGGCTTTCCGCCCTCCTCCGTCCTGATCGTCGCGCGGTGGACCTGCGCGATCGAGGCGGCGGCGACCGGTTCGCCGAAGCTTTCGAACACGGTGTCGATTTTCGCGCCGAACGCCGCCTCGATGATGCCGACCGCCGTTTGACGGCTCATCGGCGACACCCGATCCTGCAGGCTCTCGAGATCAAGCGCGACCTTCGGTCCGACGATGTCGGGTCTGGTCGAAAGAAACTGGCCCATCTTGACGTAAGACGGGCCGAGGCGGTCGATGGCGCGAGAAAGGCCGGTCAGGCCATGGACGTTTTGCTTGGCGAAAAGGTTCGCGAGCGCGAGCGGCAGACGCGCAACCGGAGGCAGCAGAACGGGATCGACGTCGACGAAGGCCCCTTCCCGCGCAAACACGAAGCCGGCGCGCGCCAGCCTGAGGCTGTGGCCGAACGCGGCGACGATCGACATCAATCAGAGCTTCCAGCCCGAGTGGATGGCGACGGCTCCGCCGCTCAAAGGCGTCGCCGCCACGCGGGCGAAGCCGGCGGCGGCGATCATGTCGGAGAACAACTCGGCGTGAGGAAACTCGCGGATAGACTCGACGAGATAGCGATAGGCCGCCCCGTCACCGGTCACGACCTTGCCCAGCGCCGGAATGGCGGCGAAGGAATAGGCGTTGTAAACGCGGTCGAACATGGGCACGTCGACATGGGAGAACTCGAGGCACAGAAAATGGCCGCCCCGCTTCAGCACCCGAAAGGCCTCGCCGAGCGCGGTCTCGATCCGCGGCACATTGCGGATGCCGAAGGCGATCGTATAGGCGTCGAACGTCGCTTCGGAAAGCGGCAAAGCCTCCGCGTTGGCCTCGACGAAGGCCACTCGGTCGGCAAGCCCATGCTTTCTCGCGCGCTCCGCGCCGACCCGCAGCATGTCGGCGTTGATGTCGGCGACGGTGACCCGCGTCTGCGGCCCGCCGGCTCGAGCGACGCGGAAGGCGACGTCGCCGGTGCCGCCGGCGACATCGAGAAGGGCGAACGGGCGCGACGTCGACGGGCGTACTTTGGCGGCCAGAATGTCCTTCCACATTCTGTGCAGTCCAAACGACATCAAATCGTTCATCAAGTCGTACCGGTCGGCGACCTTATGGAAGACCGCGTCCACCAGACCCTGCTTTTCGTCCACCCGAACGGCGCGCCGGCCAAAGTGCGTGTATTCGGACGCTGCGGGCATTGAAGGGCTCCGTGGAGACAGCGAATTTAGCGCGCCCGACGAGCGGCGTACATCGCCTAGTCCATCCGCACCGGGATGCCGGCCTCCGCCATGCGAGCTTTCGCTTCGCGGATCGTGAACTCGCCGAAGTGGAAGATCGAGGCGGCGAGCACGGCGCTTGCATGGCCCTGCTTGACGCCCTCGACGAGATGGTCGAGAGCGCCGACGCCGCCTGATGCGATGACTGGAATTGTCACCCCGTCGGCGACCGCGCGCGTCAACTCGAGGTCGAAGCCCACTTTCGATCCATCGCGGTCCATGGAAGTGAGGAGAATCTCGCCTGCGCCAAGTTCGGCGACGTCGCGCGCGTAAGCTACAGCGTCGATGCCGGTCGGCCTGCGCCCGCCATGGGTGAAGATTTCCCAGCGCGGCAGGTCGCCGGGCGCGGAAACCCGCTTGGCGTCGATGGCGACGACGACGCATTGGCTCCCGAATTTCTCCGCCGCCTGACGCACGAACTGCCGGTCGGCCACCGCGGCGGAGTTGACCGAGGCCTTGTCGGCTCCGGCCAGCAGCAGATTGCGGATGTCGTCTAACGTCCGGACGCCGCCGCCGACCGTCAGCGGCATGAAGCACACTTCCGCAGTCCGACGGACGACGTCGAGCAGGATGCCGCGATCCTCATGGCTCGCGGTGATGTCGAGGAAGCAGAGTTCGTCAGCTCCCGCCGTGTCGTAGGCGAGGGCGCTTTCGACCGGATCGCCGGCGTCGCGCAGATTGACGAAATTGACGCCCTTGACGACGCGGCCGTCCTTGACGTCGAGGCAGGGGATGACGCGGGCCTTCAGCGTCATCGGCCGGCTCCCCGGGTTTGGCCTGAAACAACTGCTTTCGCACGCAGGAGCGCCAGAGCCTGCCGCGCATCGAGGCGTCCGTCGTACAGAGCGCGGCCGACGATCGCGCCCTCGAGCCGGGCGCAGTCGGGCTCGGTCAGCCGCCTGACGTCCTCGATCGAGGCCAAGCCGCCCGAAGCGACGACCGGGATCGAAAGCGTATCGGCGAGGGCGACGGCGCCTTCGATGTTGAGTCCGGTCAGCGCGCCGTCCCGCGCGATGTCCGTATAGATGATGGCGGCGACTCCCGCGTCCTCGAACCGGCGTCCGAGATCAAGCGCCGAAACGGTCGAGGTTTCCGCCCACCCTCCGATCGCAACCCAGCCGTCGCGCGCGTCAATGCCGACGGCGATCCGACCTGGGAAGAGGCGCGCGGCCTCGCGCACGAAGTCCGGGTCGCGCACCGCGGCCGTTCCGATGATGACCCGCGTCACTCCATTCTCCAGCCAGCCGCGCACGGTCTTCATGTCGCGCACGCCGCCGCCGAGCTGGATCTTCATCGTCAGCCCGGACAGAATTCGCCTGACCGCCTCGGCGTTGACCGGCTTTCCGGCGAAGGCGCCGTCGAGATCGACGACGTGCAGATATTCGAACCCCTGGTCGGCGAACGCCCGCGCCTGCGCGGGCGGGTCGGTGTTGAACACGGTCGCCTGCTCCATGTCGCCGCGCAGGAGACGCACGCACTCGCCGTTCTTGAGGTCGATCGCGGGGAAGAGAATCACGGACGCCACTGCAGGAAGTTGGCGATCAGCCTGAGACCGAGGGTCTGGCTCTTCTCCGGGTGAAACTGCGTGCCGAGCATATTGTCGCGAGCGACGATCGCCGTGACGGGGCCCCCGTAGTCCGCGGTCGCGATCACATCGGCCGGGTCCTCGGCATAGATCTGGTAGGAGTGGACGAAATAGGCATGCAGGCCGTCCGGTCCGGTCCTGATTCCGGCAAGCGCCGGGTGGGCGCGTTTCACGTCGAGGGTATTCCAGCCCATGTGGGGAATCTTGAGCTTCGGGTCCGCCGGCTTGATCGGCGCGACGTCGCCCGCGATCCAATCGAGTCCGCTGACCACCTCGTATTCGAGGCCTCGCGTGGCCAGCAATTGCGCGCCGACGCAAATGCCGAGGAACGGCTTGCCGCCCTTGCGAACCAATTCTTCCAGGGCCTCGACCATACCCTTCACATGGTCGAGCCCGCGCCGGCAGTCCGCGAAGGCGCCGACGCCCGGCAGCACGATGCGCTCGGCGGCGAAGACGTCCTCCGGCCGCGACGTGACGTCGATCCTGAGCGTCACGCCCGCTTCGCGCGCCGCCCGCTCGAACGCCTTTTGCGCCGAATGCAGGTTGCCGGAGCCGTAGTCGATGATGGCGACGGTCACAGCGCTCCCTTGGTCGAAGGAATGCGCTCGGCCTGTCTCGGATCTAGCGCGACCGCCTCCTTGAGCGCGCGCGCAACGCCCTTGAAGCAAGATTCTGCAATGTGGTGGCTATTGACGCCGTAAAGCGTCTCGATGTGCAAGGTCAGTCCCGCGTTTCCGGCGAACGCCTGAAAAAACTCGCGCACGAGCTGGGAATCGAAGGCTCCGATGCTCTCGGTAGGGAACTCGGTCCGGAACACCAGGAATGGTCGCCCCGACAAGTCGACTGCGACCCGGGTCAGCGTCTCGTCCATCGGAAGTAGGCAATCCGCGTAGCGGGCGAGACCCTTCTTGTCGCCCAGCGCCTTGGCGAGCGCCTGCCCGAGCGCGATCCCGACGTCTTCCACCGTGTGATGGTCGTCGATGTGTCGGTCGCCCACAGCGCGGACCGTCATGTCGATCAGCGAATGGCGCGCCAGCTGGTCGAGCATATGATCGAAAAATCCGACCCCGGTCGAAACATCGGAAACGCCCGAGCCGTCGAGATCGAGGCTCGCCTCGATGCTCGTCTCCTTGGTCTTGCGCGCGACTGCGCCTTTGCGCATGGGGATCCTGAAGTCGGTAATCTTGGGAGGTCTTGATAGCAAGCCCGAAACGGTTTTGCCAGCAACGACGCTTATTGACGAGTTCGACGGACTGCCAGCTTCTGGTTATCGCGCCAAAGCCTACTGCCTCGATCCTTTCGGCAGTCGTGACGAGAGCTAAGAAGGCTTGGCTGACGCGGGCTTGTCGCCTGACAGAAGCGATACGCTGATTCTTATGCAGGCCGACCTAAACAACAAAAATTACTTGGCATAACGTAAGCGCCGGCTTATGCGACGTCGAATCGATGGGCAGCTTCGGCATCGCCCCAGGCGATGAACCCTTTGTTGCGGAGGTTGTCGTCCACCTTTCCGTAAGAGAGGGGCATGCCTGAAGGGTCGAGAACAACGCCGCCGGCGGCGCGAAGAACGGCATCCGCTGCCGCCGTATCCCATTCCATGGTCGGACCAAATCGCGGGTATACGTCAGCCAATCCTTCCGCGATAACGCAGAATTTCAGGGAGGAGCCTTTGGTCTGCCTCTCCCCGACCGGCAGACGGGCCAGAAAGGCTTCGGTCTGCGGATCGCCGTGCGAGCGGCTCGCCAGGACAACCAAAGCTTTGGGAGCCCGGCGTATCTTGATCGTTCTCCACGCGAGCGGCTCTGGCAAGCCTGCGTCGGGGGCTGCATCACAAACAAAAGCCTGTTTGCCGCCGAACCAGAGGCGACCAAGCGCCGGCGCGTACACCGCGCCCGCAATCGGCCTGCCTTTCTCTATAAACGCAACGTTGATCGTGAATTCTCCATTGCGGGCGACAAATTCCTTCGTCCCGTCCAAGGGGTCGACGAGCAGAAACCGGTCTCCGATGTCGGCCGATTTCACCGCGGACCAAGACTTTTCCGCGACGACCGGAACGGAGGGAATGGCGCGGGCCAGCTCGGCGCAGATGATCGCTTCGGCGCGCTGGTCCGCGAGAGTGACCGGGCTGCCGTCGCCTTTCGTCCATACCTCGCAGCCTTGGTTGTAAACGTCCATCACCGCCGGTCCCGCCGCGAACGCGGCGCCGGCGAGGAAGAGCGCAATCTCGTCTGCGTCAGCCAGATCGAGATTGACCTGACGCGTGTCGGAATAAAGTTGGCGCAAAAGAAACTTCTTTCTTGTCCCGTCGTAGGCGATCGCGGAGAAGCCTCCCGAGTTTCCTGAATATGTCGCCGCCGACCCACGAATCGGATACACAGCGAAAACCCGCCGCCACATCTCGGTGTTGAGCACAGGATCGGCCGCTTGACAATCGTTACTCCGCTCGACCTCGCCGCGCTTTTGTGCTCGCGGGTTTGTCATGACGTGATCGGCCCCGTCGGGGCGATCATGAACGGGCTTGAGATGCTGGACAGCGAGCAGGACGAGGACATGCGCACCGTCGCCCTGGACCTCATCAAGAAAAGCGCGACTTCCGCTTCGGCCAAACTCCAGTTTTGCCGACTGGCCTTCGGCGCCGCAGGAAGCCTCACCGCGGCAATCGATACCGGGGATGCAGAAAAGGTGGCGCGGGGTCTGATCGCGAGCGAGCGCACGACATTGCGTTGGAACGCGCAGCGCAGGCTGGTCCCAAAGAACGCTGTAAAGCTATTGCTCAACTTGTGCCTTATTGCCGCCAGCACCATTCCACGGGGCGGCGTCATCGCCGTCGAACTTGAAGGCGAGGGCGAGGCGATGACGATGAGCATCGAAGCAACAGGAACCAATGCCCGTCTTCCGCAAGCTGCGTCGCTCCTCCTGACGGGCGGCTCAACCGAGTCGGTCGATGGTCATTCCATTCAGTCCTATTACACCACGCTGCTCGCCAGAGAATGCGGCATGGCCATCGGCGTGTCGACCTCGCCCGAATCCGTCAGTCTCACGGCGACTCCCAGCAAGCTGGAGAGTCCAAACCATCAGCATGAAGAGCCGGATGGAACGCCCGTAGAGTGAATGGCAGGTTCTGCTCCGACTCGGTTTTTGCATCTCTGAAGAATTCCATAGCGGGCTTAATCTGGACGACCTGCCGGAACCGGTGAGCGTGTCGGTTCGCTCGCACTTTCAAGCTTGGGAGAGACCACAATGCAACGGGACGCGTCGCCGCCTTCAACCAGGGGCGAGCCGAAACCGCCGACTCGGCACACGCTGGATTTAAACGCGCTCTATCGGCAGGGCCTGCCGTTTGGCGTCAATCAGGACTTCGAGGACGCGCGGCGAGGCCTGATCGCCTCGCTCCCCGAGCCGGTCATCATCCGCAACGCCGAGGGCGCTCCGGTCTGGGACCTGAGCCAGTACGCCTTCATCGACGTCACCGAAAAGGACGACGCGCCGGACACCGTGAATCCGAGCCTCTGGCGCATCGCCAAGCTCAACATGATCCACGGCCTCTTCGAAGTCGTGGACGGCGTCTGGCAGGCGCGCGGCTACGACCTTTCGGTGATGACTATTCTCCGCTCGAACACCGGCTACATCGTCATCGACCCATTCATTTCCGCCGAATGCTCGGCGACCGTGTGGCGTGAACTCGTCGTCCCGAAGCTCGGCGACAAGCCGGTCGTCGCCGTCATCTACACCCATAGCCACGTCGACCACTTCGGCGGCGTGCGCGGCATCGTCTCTCAGGAGGCCATCGACGCCGGCAAGGTCAAAATTCTTGCGCCCAACCACTTCACCGAAGCCGCGATCGGCGAAAACGTCATCGCCGGCAACGCGATGAGCCGCCGCGCGAGCTACATGTACGGCAATTTGCTGCCCAAGAGCGCGGAGGGCCAGGTCGACGGCGGCCTCGGCAAGACGACCTCGTCCGGATCCGTCGGCCTCGCACTGCCGACCGATTTCGCGACCACGACGGGCGAGACGATCACGATCGACGGCATCGACATCCATGTGCTGATGGCGCCGGAGTCGGAGGCGCCGGCGGAATTCATGTTCTACCTGCCCAAGTTCAAGGCTTTTTGTGCGGCCGAGGATGCGACTCATACGTTGCACAATCTCTACACGCTTCGCGGCGCGAAGATGCGCGACGGCCTCTTGTGGTCGAAATACCTCCAGGCGGCGCTCGACATGTTCGGGCCGGACATCGAAGTCGTGTTCGCCTCCCACCACTGGCCGACCTGGGGCAACGACAGAGCGATCGCCTTTCTCAAGAGCCAGCGCGACACCTATCGCTATCTCCACGATCAGGTCATGCGCATGGCCAACGGCGGAATGACCCCGAAGGAGATCGGCGAGGCGATCCGCCTGCCGAAAAACCTTGCGACGCAATGGGCCTGTCGCAGCTATTACGGCTCGGTCTATCACGACGCCGTCGCCCAATATAACTTGCGGCTCGGCTTCTTCGACGGGGTGCCCGCGAGCCTCCATCAGCACCCGCCCGTCGAAGCCGGGCGGCGTTATGTCGAATTCATGGGCGGCGCCGACAACGTGCTGCGCAAGGCGAAGGAATCCTTCGATCAGGGCGATTACCGCTGGGTCGCCGAGGTGGTGAACCACGTCGTCTTCGCGGACGGAAGCAACGCGCCGGCCAGAGAACTTCTCGCGGACGCCTACGAGCAGCTTGGCTATCAGGCCGAATCCGGCCCGTGGCGCAATTTCTATCTGACGGGGGCGCAGGAGCTCAGGCGCGGCGTCGCCAAGCTGCCGGCGGCGAACGTCGCGAGCCCCGACATCATGAGCGCCATGCCGCTCGACATGATCTTCGACTATCTCGGCGTGCGGCTCAACGGAGACCGCGCCGCCGGCAAGACAGTCGAATTCAATATCGAACTCACCGACACGAACGACAAATACGTGCTGGGCGTCGAGAACAGCGCGATCCACTATTCCAGGGGTAAGGTTCTCGCAAATCCCGATGCGTCGCTGACCGCCACGCGGGCCGCCTTTAACCAGGTCATTACCGGCCGGGCGACGTTCGAGAAGCTCATCGTCGAGGGCAAGGCGAAGCTCGGCGGCGATCCGAGGAAGTTCGCCGAGTTCTTCTCGTGGCTCGACAGCTTCGCGTTTTGGTTCGACATCGTGACGCCGTAGTGGTCCGCTTCGATCAAAGGGAAGGCGTTGTCCGCCACCAGTGACAACCTGTCGTCCCGCGAAACGGGGATGCATCCGCAGCGCCGGACGCTTCTCGATCCCCGCCTTTGCGGGGCGACAAAGCAAGACGGTTTCAAACTGGAGAAAGCGGAACTTTAGACATGTGCGCGATCTGCGACCTCGACATCGACTTCGGCGTCGAGCACCCGATGACACTGTCGGTCGCCGTCGCGACGAGGCAGGCGATCGACGCGGGCCTCCTGCCCGCGCCGGACGCCGAGGAGGGTGCAGTCGGGGCCATGAAGCAGCGACTGAACGCGGTCGCGGCGATGACAACCGTCCAGAAGCGGCTCGAACAAACTCTGACACGCGAGGCGTTGCTCGCCCTGCCCGACTTCTTCGTGCTCGTCATCGAAAGCAAGACCTGGGGGTTCTTCCATCCGACGCCTGGCGGCTTCGATCCGAACATTCGCCCAGGCGCACCGCGCCTGAGCGCGGACGATCCAACCAAGCGCGACGCAGTCGTGATCGTCTCGGAGGCGGCGGCGCGGCCAATTCTTGCCGGTGACCTATCATTTGCGGACGCCGCTCGGCGAGGCCTCGTGGTCGTCGATGCGGACGAGGAGCGGCGCGCGGCGCTCTTCGCCGCGTGGCGAACGGCGTACCCGCACGCCGGCTTCAGCCGCTTTGTATGTGCATGAACAGATGTCAGGCCTTCCCTGACGGCTCTTGTACGCCCGATCAGCGAACGGTCGGTCTCCGCCCATTTGCGACATCCGGTCTCTAGCCGGCGCGCGCCCCCTCGGATGCGCCCGCCGGCGCCGTGTAGCGACGCTCGACCGCTTCGCGCACCCGCTTGCGGCTCGCGGACGGGTCGGCCTCGCCGTCCTCGACGCCCCTCACTTCGTCCGCCAGCTCATCGTCCTTGATCGCGTCTTTGATCCAGCCCGAAACGTCGTGGCGCTTGAGGTGATGGCGCCAGGTCTCGTCGTCCACCCCGTCGGCGATCTGCAGGAAGATCATCAGGTTCTGGGCGCGCAGGTTCAGCGCGTTGTTTGGACCGCGGAAATAGAAGCTTTTGTCTTCGCCGAGCTCGCCGTCGGCGTATTTGCGCTTGTGGCGTTCCGATTTTTCCGCCGGCGGATGCAGCGTGACGAGTTCCGGCCGCTCGTTGCGGGCCTTGCGCCAGAAGAGAGCCTGTCCGCGCGGCAGAGCCTCGGACGGAAGCGGGGGGGCTTCGGCCGCGATCGCGTGGCAGAAGGCCGCGATCGTTTCGCCGGGCCTCGTCCCGACCGCGAACACGTCGTCCACCCGCTCGAGCGCGCCGCGGGCGATGGCCGCCGGATCGACGGTCACGAAAACACTCGCCGGCAGCGCCGGCGGCAGCGCCGTCGCGCTGGGGTCGCGCTCTGCAGGCAGCACATGATGGGCTTCATCCACCATGATCCAGTGGGGACGCCCGGCGCGGGCGCGCAGCTCGACGATCGCGGTAAGGAAGCGGGCGAAGACAGCGGGGCGGTCGCCGACCGACACCGCCAGCATATTGACCACGACGCTGTCGTCCGGCCGGTCCAGCACCTTCAGGACCTCCGAGAGATGGGGCGCCGCTTTCGCGTCACCGACGACGACCGCCGAACGGAATTCGGCGTAATCCCCCTCGGGGTCGAACACGCAGACCTGGAACCCGCGCCCAATGAAGCGCTCGAGCAGCGCCGTGGCGAGCGTCGACTTGCCCCCGCTCGACAGTCCGGCGACGAGGACGCCGCCGCCGTGAGGACTGATCTCGAGAGCCCGGCCGTCCGCGCGGCGGCCGACCTCGACGGCGTTGCGGTCCTTCGCCGAACCGAAGGCCTCGACGTCGCGTTCCACGATTGCGCGGATGAGCTCCGTGACGCCTGCGCCGCGCGCACCTTTGGTGACGAGGTCGGCCTGTTCCTTGATCGACGGCAGCGCGTTGGCGACGGCGACGGCGTAGCCGCTCGCCTCCATGAAGGCGTGGTCGTTCTCGGCGTCGCCGACGCCGACGACGTTGTGGGCCGAGAGGCCGAGGTCATCGAGCGCCGCCTTGAGCCCGCTCGCCTTGTTCACCCCGGCGGGCAGGATCATGACCGCGCCTTTGTTGAAGACGATCTGCAGCTCGAGTCCCAGTTCGCGGATCGCCTCCAGCACCGCCGTCTCGTTCGGCTCCCAGGTGGCTACGATCGAGCGACCTACGGACAGCGGATGGACATTTTTCGCCTGCAGCGCCTTGATGAATTCTTCCGGCGGAGCGGGCGCGAGCGGGCGCTCCGCCTTCGTCTCCGGATTGAACAGCAGCGCGCCGTTCTCGGCCACGACCCGGTCGAAGAGGTCGAATCGGGAGAAACAGCGCGCGAGATCGGGCAACTCCCGGCCGGTGACCAGGACCAGCTTGCGGCCGGACCGCTTGAAGTCCTGCAGCGCCTCGGCGGTCGGTTCATCGACCACGCCGTCATGCGCGAGCGTGCCGTCGTAATCGGTTGCGAGACAGATGATGTCCATTGGGGCTCCCCACGCTCGTGACGTAACGCGAGGCAGGGGCCGCGGTTCCGGCGGAGCCTCGGGGAGCCCGATATGGTTAAGGCCGCATCAATAGTGCGGATAGCCTGGCGAAAAATAATGCCGCCGCATGAAGCGCGCGCCCGCTCGCGCCTCTTCCTTGCTCTGGTTGAAGTGGTTCCAGCTGCGGTCGAATGTCGTCTGGGACTGCGCCGGGTGACCGGGCCTGACGCCGTACCCCGACGGATACTGCGCCAGAGCCGCGGCCGGCGCGAGGGCGATTGCGGCGCCGAAACCGATCAGAGCGATGGTCTTGAACATGGGAGTTTTCTCCAGTGGGGCAAAAGTAAAAGGTAGGTGGGGGTTGCGCCCTTGCTTGAAAAGCCGAGCCGGGCTGACGGCACTGGTTTTTCGGGGAAGGAACCAATGACTTTTTCGTGAGACCAAGGCCGACAATGGCCTTTTGGACAGTTTCAGCCCGCATAGAACCATGCTATTGCGCCGCAGCAAAATGGCATGTTCACGGCACAAGGAGCCGGGGCCAATGGCTGAGGATATCGTCAAAGTCGGGCGGGCGCTGCTTTCCGTGTCCGACAAAAGCGGCCTCGTCGATCTGGCGAAAGCGCTGGCCGGGCACGGCGTCGAGCTGTTGTCGACCGGCGGCACCGCGGCGGCGCTCGGCGCGGCGGGACTCGCAGTCGTCGACGTCGCTCAGATCACTGGCTTCCCCGAAATGATGGACGGGCGGGTGAAGACGCTCCATCCGCGGGTCCATGGCGGGCTGCTCGCCGTCCGCGCGGATCCCGCCCATCAGGCGTCGCTGATCGCCAACGACATTACGCCGATCGACTTGCTCATCGTCAACCTCTACCCGTTCGAGACGACATTGAAGCGCGGCGCCTCCTTCGAGGAGAAGATCGAGAACATCGACGTCGGGGGGCCGGCGATGATCCGGGGCGGCGCGAAGAACCACGACGATGTCGCGGTCATCGTCGACGTCGCCGATTATTCAGCCCTGATCGAGGAGCTCAGCCGCCACGATGGAGCAACCAGCCTCGCCTTCCGCCGCAGGATGGCGCAAAAGGCCTATGCCCGAACCGCGGCCTACGACGCGGCGATTTCGAACTGGCTCGCGGAGGAGATTCGGGAGCCGGCGCCGAAATGGCGCGCCTTCGGCGGCGTCCTGCACGAGCGTTTCGGCGCGCTGCGCTACGGCGAGAATCCGCATCAGAGCGCTTCGCTCTACCTCACCGCCGAGACGCGTCCGGGGGTCGCGGCCGCGCAGCAGGTCCAGGGCAAGGAGCTTTCCTACAACAACATCAACGACACCGACGCGGCCTATGAGCTCGTCGCCGAATTCGATCCCGAGACAAGCGCCGCCGTCGCCATCATCAAGCACGCCAACCCCTGCGGCGTCGCGGTCGGCGCGAGCCTGCTCGAAGCCTACGAGAAGGCGCTCGCCTGCGACCCCGTCTCCGCCTTCGGCGGGATCGTCGCCCTGAACCGCCGCCTCGACGCTCCGGCGGCGCGGAAAATCGTGGAAATCTTCACCGAAGTCATCATCGCCCCCGAAGCGGACGAGGAGGCGCTGGCGATCGTGGCGGCGAAGAAGAACTTGCGGTTGCTGATCGCCGGCGCCCTGCCCGATCCGCGGGCGAGGTCGCTGACCGTCCGCTCGGTCGCGGGCGGGCTTTTGGTGCAGGACCGCGACAGCGGCGTCCTCGACGAGCGCACGCTGAAAGTCGTCACCAGGCGCGCTCCGACGGCGGCGGAAATGGCGGATCTCGGCATGGCGTGGCGCGTCGCCAAGCACGTGAAATCGAACGCGATCGTGTACGTGAAGGACGGCGCCACCGCCGGCGTCGGGGCGGGGCAGATGTCGCGGGTCAATTCGGCGCGCGTCGCGGCCCAGAAGGCGCTCGACGCCGCGTCGGCTGCCGGCTGGACCGAGCCGCGCACCAAAGGTTCAGTCGCGGCCTCGGACGCCTTCTTTCCCTTCGCCGACGGGCTTCTCTCGGTCGTCGAGGCGGGCGCCACGGCCGTCATCCAGCCCGGCGGCTCGGTGCGTGACGCCGACGTGATCGCCGCCGCTGACCAAGCGGGGATCGCCATGGTGTTCAGCGGAGTGCGGCACTTCCGGCATTGAACGGATGAGGTTTTGGGCCCTCGCCAGGTTTAGCGCCAGAGTAGGGTTGTCAGACGTCAACAAGATCCGCGGCCAAACGCGACGAGAGGTAGCCGGGGCAAATTTCGGGTGCCTCTTTCAGGCGCCGTCTCAACTCGTGAGTTCCGGGCTGATGCAGACGACGTGTAGCGAATAGTAGCGATTTCGCTCAACGACCCCATACCGCTCTTGGGGTACAATTCAAGCAGTTGCGTGAGCAGGGAACCGGAGCCGGGAATGGGCTGCAATGCGTGGAACCAATCGATCTACTGTAACTGCGGGTGGGAAGGTTGGCGCGGTGCGTCAGTTCGAAAATGGGCCTCCCCCACGCTTCTTCCCGCTCAGCATGGCGGCGACGAGGTTCTCGCGATGGGCAATGCTGGCAACTCCAACCCCTAAGACATGCAAGATCACCAGCGCCAGGGTGATGTTGGCGAGCAAACCGTGCAATTCGCCGATGGCGGTTTCACCGCCCTCGGAGCCTTCCCTTTCGGTAGAACCGCGTTCCGCATCGTTTTCAGCGGCGCTGGCCGCAGTCACGACAGTTGCGTCTTGGGTCGCAAGCGGCCCCTTACCGGCCTCGCCATAGGCGATGACGCCCGTGGCGACGGTCCCGGCCAGGCAGGCAAGCAATGCGATGACCATGGCCCCTCCGGCGGGGCTGTGTCCGACATAGCGCCGTGCGTGGCCAGATAGTAGATCTACCAAATGTCGGATTGACTTGATGGGCCCGCAGACGAAGTCGCTGAAGCGAGCGCGTTTCGGCCCCACAAATCCCCAGGCGACGCGCAGTATGACGATCGTTCCGACCACGTAACCGCCCCAGACATGGAGGATGTCCGGCGATCCTGTCTCTTCCTCGGCGGTTAGATAGGCGACGGCGAAGGCGGCGACGAGCGCCCAGTGCCCGATGCGCACCACCGGGTCCCAGACCTGGGCGGTCGTCGCTCGCATCGATGACTTGGAAATCGGCGCCATGGTTCCCTCCGCTGATGGCATGCAAGGAAAGGACATGGGTAAGCGGAAAGATCGCCTCACAGCATTGATCTGCGTCAATGCACTTGCCTCCGGTCGACTATTGAACTTCCCGAGCTCGCGCGACCGGGACGATTGACGATGGATGACTTGACCAAATCACCCGCGCGGATCGCCGGCCTCAGCGAAACCGACGCTCAGGCGCGACTGAAGGCCGAAGGCTACAACGAACTCCCCCGCCCCGACCGGCGCACGTCGCTCAAAATTGTCTTTGAGGTGGTGCGCGAGCCGATGATCGCGCTGCTCCTCGCAGGCGGGGCTGTCTATCTGGCCCTCGGCGACTGGCGCGAGGCCTTGATCCTGCTCGTGTTCGCCAACCTCTCCGTCGTCATCACCGTTATTCAGGAGACGCGCACCGAGCGCGTTCTCGAAGCGCTCCGGGACCTGACGAGTCCACGGGCGCTGGTCATTCGCGACGGCGAACGCAAGCGAATACCGGGCCGCGAAGTGGCGCGAGGCGACATTGTCGTCCTTTCCGAAGGCGATCGAATTCCCGCGGACGCGACGCTCGTCGAATGCGAGGACCTCCTGGTCGACGAGTCGCTGCTGACCGGCGAATCCGTGCCGGTCCGAAAGATCGCCAAACATCTCGACGCCAATCCGGGCGCTCGGCCCGGCGGCGACGACTCGCCTTTCGTCTTTTCGGGATCGCTGGTCGTGCGCGGCGCGGGGATCGCGGACGTCATCGCCACGGGTCCCAAGAGCGAGATCGGCAAGATCGGCCAGTCGCTGAGTTCGCTCGACACCGAGCCGCCGCGGCTACAAGCGCAAATGAATCGTCTCGTTCGGATATTCGGCGCGGTCGGGCTCGGCGTCACCGTTCTGGCCGTGGCGCTCTATGGCATGTTGCGCGGCCACTGGCTCGACGCTCTGTTGGGGGGCATCGCCCTCGGGATGTCGATGCTGCCCGAAGAGTTTCCGGTGGTGCTGGCCGTCTTTATGGCGATGGGGGCCTGGCGGATTTCCCGGGCGCGCGTCCTCACGCGGCGCGCCGCCGCCATCGAAACCCTCGGCTCCGCGACGGTTCTTTGCACCGACAAGACCGGCACGCTGACCGAGAACAGGATGACGATAACGGAGTTGAGGCGCGCCGACGGCCGCGCGTTTCGTTGGGACCGATCCGTGGACGCTTCGATTTCCGACGCATTCCAGGACCTGATCCACGTCGGCGTCCTCGCCAGCGCTCGCGAGCCCTTCGACCCCATGGAGAAGGCGTTTCACGAACTGCGCCGCAAAAGCGCGCCGGAAACGGAGGAGCCCGACGACCTTAGCCTTGAACTCGTCCACGTCTATGGGCTTCGCCCCGATCTGCTCGCCGTGACCCACGTCTGGAGGCCGGCGGCCAGCGGTTCGAAGCTCGAGGTCGCCTCGAAAGGGGCGCCCGAAGCGATCGCGGAACTCTGCCGTCTCGACGTTGCGCGCCTCGACGCCTTGAAACAATCCGTCACCGCCATGGCGGCCGATGGCTTACGGGTTCTCGGCGTCGCGCGAAGCATCCACGAGGGCGGCGACTTGCCGGCTTCGCCACGTGAATTCGCCTTCGAATTCGTCGGGCTTGTCGGCCTTGCCGATCCGCTGCGGGAGAGCGCGGCAGCGGCGGTCAGGGAATGCCGGTCCGCCGGCATCCGGGTCGTGATGATCACGGGCGACTACCCGGAGACAGCGGCGGCCATCGCACGCCAGGCGGGATTGGACGCAGATCGCGTCATAACCGGACGGGCGCTCGAAACCATGGGCGAAGCCGAGCTGAGTCGAGACATCAGAAGGGCAAACGTATTCGCCCGGATCATGCCAGACCAGAAGCTCAGGATTGTCAACGCGCTGAAGGCTGCGGGAGACGTCGTCGCCATGACAGGCGACGGCGTCAACGACGCGCCTTCGCTCAAGGCCGCCCACATCGGCGTCGCGATGGGCGGCAGGGGCACCGACGTGGCGCGCGAAGCTTCCGCAATCGTTCTCCTCGACGACGACTTCGGCTCGATCGTCAAGGCCGTTCGTCTCGGGCGGCGGATCTATGACAACCTGCGCAAGGCGGTCGGCTTCATATTCGCCGTGCATGTGCCGATCGCCGGCTTAGCGCTCACGCCACTGGTTTTCGGGCTGCCCGTGTTGTTCGGCCCGATCCATATCGCCTTCATCGAAATGGTCATCGACCCGGTCTGCTCGCTCGTCTTCGAGGCGGAGGTCGAAGAGGACGACGTCATGCGCCGGCCACCCAGGCCGCCCGCCCAACCGATGGCGCCGGGGTCATTCGTCGCCTGGAGCCTGTTCCAGGGTCTGTTCGCTTTCGCGATCGTCGCCGGTGTGCTGTTCGTCGGGCTGCAGCGCGGCATGCCCATGGACGAGGTGCGCGCGCTGACCTTCTTCGCCCTGATCCTTGCCATCGTGGGCCTGATTTTGATCAATCGATCGTTCAGCGCTTCGGTCTGGACCGCTATCCGCCGCCCCAACCCGACACTGCTCTGGATCCTGTTGGTCATAGGCGTAATCCTGGCACTGACGCTCGAATGGCCGCTCGCGTCTCATCTTTTCCGGTTCGGGCCACTCCATCCCGATGACCTGGCTCTGACAATAGTCGCCGGTGTCGTGGTGTTCGCTTCCCTCGATGCATTCAAACTTCTTCGGTCGATGGGGAAAAGCATGTGACTCTGGACGAGCTGGCTGCCGTCAACAACAAGTGTCGGCATCAAGTCGACACGGTCTTGCCAGAACGCGCCCTGGCACCCCCAGGTTTAGGGGCGTTCGTCAACCGTTGTCTGGTGGTGTTGCTGCTTGTGGCGCTCGCCCTGGCGGCGTGGCGCCTCATGAATCTTGTCTTGCTTCTTTTCGGATCTGTCCTGATCGCAATTGGGCTGCGGGCTGGCAGCCTGTGGTTTGCTCGGTCGGCGCGGATCGGAAAAGCAGGCGGACTCACGGTTGTCGTCACACTTTCCCTCGCGGCGCTGGGCGCTGCGCTGTGGTTCTTCGGCTCGGTCGCCGCGGACCAAGTGGACGAACTCACGAAACAGATCCCCGCAGGCGCAGACATCCTGATCCGCTGGCTCCGGTCGCTTCCGCATGGTCAACTTGCACTGGACGCGGCGCGCAACGCGACCGCAACCGGCGCCACCGGCTGGGCGGGAGCGACACTCGCCGGCGCCGCCTCTTCCATTATGCAAGCTCTTGGCTACGCGGTTATTTGCTTCGTCGTCGCCGTCTATCTGGCAGCCCAGCCGGAACTCTACCGAAAATTATGCCTGCGGCTGGCCGCAGCGGACGACCAGGTCGGGATGAATCGCCTTCTGGATGAGACCAACGATATTCTAAAGCGATGGTTGCTTGGCCAACTCGTGGTCATGGTTGCGATCGGCGTATTGTCGGCCACAGGGCTCTGGGGGCTCGGCATCGAGGCAGCGATTGCGCTCGGCTTGGTCGGCGGTCTGCTGACGTTCATCCCTTTCGTCGGCGCGATCCTCGCTGCGGCTCCTGCGATCCTAGTGGCGCTTACAGAAAGCCCTGTCCAGGCCCTCTTGGTTTTGCTGTTGTTCGTTGGCGTTCACTTCGTTGAAGGCAATTTCATCACGCCCCTCGTGCAGGCGGAAGTCGTAGCCCTGCCCCCGGCGGTGTCGCTGGTCTCGACGGTCGCGTTCACAATACTGTTCGGCCCCTCGGGCGTTTTGCTGGCCGTTCCGCTGACCTTATTCCTCATGCTGGTTGTTGAAATATTTTACGCGGGCCAGTCAACGGAAACGAAGGCCGTAACCTGACACTCCTGGTGCGTTTCATCGCGATCGAGGGTCTGCCTTTCGTTCGGACTTGCACCAAACTCGTCGAGATTGCCCGTTCGAACGCCACAAGTGTCATCGAAACTGTCTTTAGGCGCCATGTTCCGTGCCTATCCGGTTAAGACAGACACCCACGACATATAGAGGTGGTCTGGTACCCCATTTGACTTCAGCGATGCGCCCAACCTAGCATTCGGTCAATTCTCGCGGCGACTGTGCAGCGGACGTTGGAAGCGACGGCCCAACTCGCGAGCCATAGTGAAAACCATTGTCCGCGACTATGTGCCAAGGCCGGCTTCGGCGCGCGTCACCTCGTACACGGCGCTCCAGTCCTTTTCACCGAGCCCCATCTCCAGCGCACGAGCCATCTTGCGTTGCGTCGTCTCGGCGAAGTCCCAACGCACGTGCGACGCCTTTGCGGCGTCGAGCATCAGAGTGACGTCTTTGAGGCCGCCTCGAACATCGAAACCCAGATCGTTGAAATCGCGCCGCCAGATTCTGCTGGCGTAGCCTTGCATGACCGGTTGGGCCCAGAGCATCCGGAACATCATGTGCAGCATGGTCAACGGCACTCCGGTCTTCTCGCCAAATGCGTAAACCTGACCCATCAAATCGATGATCGTCGCTGCCGTGTAGTTCACTGCAAGCTTGGCGGCCAACGCGACCGCATGATCCTCGCCGAGGTATTGAATCTGTCGCGTGTAACTCTGAAGGACCCCACGGCTCGCCTCGAAAACCGATTGCTTGCCGCAGACGAGGGCCACAAGTTCTCCGGCGCTGGCGGCGTCCGGTCGGCCAACGACTGGAGCAGCCAGGTACTCGCTATCGTGCCTAGAATGCAGCCCAACGAGTCGACGGGTCGCGTCTACCGAAATGGTCGAAGCGCCAATATGAACCGCATCGCGCGGGAGGGCCGCGAGGAGTCCATCCGGCGCCTCAACGATGGCGAAGACCGAGGCGTCGCTCATCAGCGACGTGACGACGAACTTGGCGGCGCGCGCGGCGGCAGCTGGAGTCGCAGCCGCCGTCGCGCCGGCGTCGACAAGCGGACGCATTTTTTCTTCGGTGCGGTTGTAGACCGTCACGGAGAAGCCTGCTCTGAGGAGGCTGCGGGCGATCCCGGAACCCATGCGACCGAGGCCGATGACCGCCACAGGAGGCTTCGCGGCGGCCGCTTCCTGCGTGCGGCCTCGCGCCAAACGCACGAGGTCCCCGAACCAAGTGGCGACCTCGCCGTCTCCAACGATGGTCAACCATTCGTTGGCGAGCGCATTCTGTAGCGCATCGGGGGCGGAGCTTCTCATGACCCGCGTGGCCACGGCGGCGTCCCTCCAAACAAGTGAGACATCGGGGTTCGCAAGCACGCCACGCTGCGAGAAGACGGCGCCGCCACAGAAAAGGAAGCCCCTGCCCACGCTATTGTCTCGGGTGCGCACCTGAATGGCGCGGCTTCGATCCCGGAGCTTCGCCTGTACGAGTGGCTTCTTTGAACTCCGGTGGAGAATCGTCGCCAACCCGAATAGCAGGATTTCAAGCATTGCATTCATGGAAGTAGGCGCCTCTCGAAATTGAAGGCATTCGCGCCTAAATGTTATGTAAGCAAATACTTATTGTCGCAACTCGCATCTGGAATTGACGGAGCTGGACATTGGGGGGTCTGGATGCGGCTAAACACCGCACTCCGTCGTCGCAACCGCGCCACAGTCACGGCCCCTTAATGCTCGAAACAACGGGAGAGCTTAACCCGGGCTGGGCGAACAATTCCTTTCCAAACCGGAGCAGTTTCGGCTCATTTTAATTGCGGGCGCGACGAGCCGCGTTACTCGATCCAACTGATCCGGCGCCCCGCTGAATTGGAGACGAAAATGCTCAAGCGCTTGATAGCGGCGACGCTTGCCGCCGGATTCATCGTGGCCGGAGCCGCGCCGGCAGCGATCGCACAAGCGCCTGCGAAACAGCACAGTCTGTCGAGCAACCCACTTCAAACGCAACTCAAAGACGAGATTGCGCGCATGACGAGCCTCAGTCCGAATGAGATCGAAGTTCACGCGACGAATGCGATGATCCGGGTGGTGCTCGTCAACACCGGCTATAACGACGAACCACCGCACGGCAGGGAATACCTGGCCTCGACCGTATCAGCGCTCGTGAACAAGAACG
Source organism: uncultured Alphaproteobacteria bacterium (assembly GCA_963823165.1). GTDB lineage: Bacteria > Pseudomonadota > Alphaproteobacteria > Rhizobiales > Beijerinckiaceae > Roseiarcus. The sequence goes on from CAWGKV010000030.1 coordinate 66,549, forward strand.
CTCAGAAGGACACCCAATTCAAGCCGATCCTTGTGCTCCATGTCGAGTTCGTGAAGCGGGGCTTTGGGTTCACGAAGTTCGTCGACACCATCGAATTCCGCAAAGGGACCGACGGGAGTTTTGGCCGCCACCTGACATGAGACCAGGCAACATGAAGCCGTCGGCCACTAGCGCGCAAATTCACGCTCGCGCCCAATCCCGGCTGCGCGATCCGGTCCTGGCTAGAGACCGCGGGAGAGGGCATTCTGGAATGATCGATATTGGCGCAACCTACGCGTTGCGGCTACGGAAGCGCAGCAAAGGGTCGAAACCCGAAGTTCAAACTGAGACACGATCGACCGGGCACGTCCAGGCCACCCGCTTGTGCTGCAAGCTGCATCTCGTTTTGCGCTTTCCTGCAATCGATTGGGTGGCGCGGAGCTGCGTCGGCGGCCCGGTCGAGGGCGAACAGGTTTAGCCATCCTGGTGAGCCCTTGGAAGAACCGCAGGCATTCGTCCCGTATCGAACAAAAGGAGAACTTTTCCTTGCCAGGCGCCGGACGCTGTGGCATTGTCCTTTCGCGAGCCGACTGTGCGGCGCAGGAGCCCTATGCCCACCAGTCCTCAACCCTTTCTCGTCGCACCCAGGCGCCGGCCGGGCGAAGGAGCGCCAAGCGAATCGCACCCGGCGTTGGGAGGCCTTTTCGACCTCGCCACAATGAAGCTCAGCTTCGTCCGGCGCGAAGTCGACAAGGCGCTCGCCGAACCGCCGCTCCATGCATTCGAGCGTCACGTCTTGCGCCTTCGAAGGCGCTGTCCTTTGCCGCGGGTCCGATCCATCTCCGAGCCAGGGGTCGAGATTTGGCGTAAGTCCTTGAAAAGGCGAGAATCGTGAACGAATCTGGTTTCCCCTGGCGTTCCTTTTGCTTCCCCCGGCGTTCCTTTTGCTTCCCCGGGCGGAGCCGTTCCCTTCCCCGGGCGAGCAGCCGCCTTCCCGCTGCGTTCCAGGACGTTCCTCCGGCTTTGCGGACGCCGCCAAAGCCCGCGGCGCTCCGCCCGGCGAACCCCCTTGCCCCTCTCGCGCGCTTTTAAGGAACGGGAGGGGTGAGCAATTGCGACGTAACTCCCAGCCAGGCTGGGCGCCGCCCCCTCCACATTGCGACAGTTTTTCGCGCCTTATGCTTTGATGTCGCTCGCTCTGCGCCAAACCGTGCACGCTCGGGCGACGCTCCGGCCCGCCGGCGGCCTCAGCGCGCCCTTTCCCAGCCGCCGTCCTCGCCCTCGCGCCAATAGCTGAGCGGCTGGCCCTCGTCCTTGAGGCGCTTCCATTCGCGCCGCGCCTCGGCGACCGCCTCCTCGTCGCGCCCGTCGAACAGGCGCACCACCAATTCGAAGGCCGCGTCGTCCGGGCTCGGCTCGGCCCCGGCGAGGAGGATCAGCACGGTCGCGGCGTTGGGATTCTCCACCTTCGCCGTCAGGAAGATCGGCTGCGACATCGGGTCGCCGTCGCCGGCCGCGCCGTGCGGGAGAAAGCCCGCGTCGTCATAGGTCCACAAGCGCGCGTTCAGCGCCTCGACCAACTCCTGCGACGGCGCCCGCACGATCGCCCGCCTGCCGTCGTCGTGGGCGCGCTCGAGAAGCGCGGGCAGCGCCTGATCGACCCGCCGGCGCTCGAGGTGATGGAAGCGGAATTCACCCAAGGCGGCGGCCTATTGCGCGGCGGGGCCGACGATGACGAAGGTGCGGTCCGAATCGGTCGCCATCAGGCCGAGGCTGACGCCGCCCGGCTCGTGCTCTTCGGTCTTGCCGGCGATGTAGACGTCGCCGCGCTGCCGCGAGGCGACCAGATATTCGCGGGCGTCGGAGGTCATGCCCTTCAGCACGCCGCGGCTCTTCCCGCCGTCCCAGCCAAGCGCGGCCCTGAGGGCCGCGGTCTGGAAGCGCTCGAAATTGGTGGTCGTGCGGGCGTTGGCCGGCTCGCTGATTCGCGCTTCGAAACGCAGGAACGTGTCGCCGTGGCAGCTGAGCGTCGCGTCGACGTCGACCTTGGTGGTGACGTCGAACACGTTCGCGTCGGAGCGGGTCCGCGACACCACGACGGCGCGCGAGAATTCCACCCCGAGGTCGCTCGCGTTGGCGCGAAGGGCGGCGGAAAAGGCGTCGCAGCCGACCAGCGCCCACGCCGGCCGGCCGCCTGCGCCCCACGCCGCGAGCGCAAGCGCGAACACCGTGGGTCCGAGCCGCATCCTGATCTCCCCCGCCCTCAATCCCGGAACCGTATCTAATCCTCGTAGGAGTCGGCAACGAGACGGTTCAAGAGCCGCACGCCCCAGCCCGAGGCCCATGACGGATTGATGTCCGACGATGGCGATCCCATGGCGACCCCGGCGACGTCGATGTGGGCCCAGGGGGTATCCTTAACGAACCGTTGCAGGAACTGGGCGGCGGTGATCGAGCCGCCGTGGCGTCCGCCGGTGTTCTTCATGTCGGCGACCTTGGAATCGATCAGCTTGTCATAGGCCTGCGCGAGCGGCATGCGCCAGGTCTTTTCCCCGGTCGCCTCGCCCGAGGCGACCAGCCGCTGCGCCAGCTCGTCGTCATTGGAAAAAAGGCCGGCGTATTCCTGGCCGAGCGCGACAATGATTGCGCCGGTGAGGGTGGCGAGATCGATGATCGCCCGCGGCGAAAAAGTCTTCTGGGCGTACCAGAGCGCGTCGGCGAGCACGAGCCTGCCCTCGGCGTCGGTGTTGACGACTTCGATCGTCTGGCCGGACATCGAGGTGAGAATGTCGCCTGGCCGGATGGCGTCTCCATCGGGCATATTCTCGACGAGGCCGATGACGCCTACGACATGCGCCTTGGCCTTGCGCGCCGCCAGCGCATGCATGAGGCCGACGACGCACGCGGCGCCGCCCATGTCGCCCTTCATGTCCTCCATGCCGGCCGCGGGCTTGATCGAGAGTCCGCCCGAATCGAAGCACACACCCTTGCCGATCACCGCGATGGGCTTCGTCCGCTTCGAGCGGGCCCCGTTCCAGCGCAGGGTGACGACGCGGCTTTCACGCGCAGAACCCCGCCCGACGCCGAGCAACGCGTTCATTCCGAGCTTTCCCATCGCTTTCTCGTCGAGCACGTTCGCTTCGACCCCGAGCTTCTCGAGCGCCTTGGCGCGATCGGCGAATTCGGCGGGAAAGAGCACATTCGGCGGCTCGTTGACGAGATTGCGGGCGATCTCGACGCCTTCGGCGACGGCAAAACGCTCGTGTGAGGCGGCTCTCGCCGCGGCCGCGTGACTCAAACCGATCGCGAACTCCGACGGGGCGGCGTTTTCCTCGTCCGTCTCCTTCTTGCGCGTCTTGTACTTGTCAAAACGATAAGAGCGCAACCTGAGGCCGAGGGCGAACTCGGCGGCCGCCGCGCCGTCCCAACTGGCCGTCGGGGCCTCGAAAGCGACCTCTACCTTCTGCGCGCCGTTCGCCTTTCCCAGCACGAAACCGCCGAGCATCGCCATGTCGATTGGGGCGTTGTCCTTTCCGGGCGCGACGCCGACGACGATCAGCCTCGATGCGTCGAGTCCCGAAGGCGCGAGGATGTCGAGCGCGGTGCGCTGGGCGCCCTTGAAATTGGAGGCCTTGGCTGCGGCGCGGATCAGCGGTTCGAGATCCCCAAACTGCGCGCCCACGGCAGGCGCCGGCTTCATGTCCGCCCCCACGAAAACGACGAGCGCGCCACCCTTTGGCGCGGACAGGGCTCCAAAGACGATCTTGACGGCTCCGCTCATGCGACAGGCATTCCATGTCCGGGCAAGAAAGCGCCCCGTGCCGATCGCACGGGGCGACAAGGCCTCGGCATATCGGGGCTTTGCTGTAGCCGTCAACAAGATGCCGTGATTCATCGGCATGAAATATGAAAGTCGATGGCGGTGGGGCCTTGTCTTGAAGCGAATAGCGGTCCGGAATAGGCCATGGCCGCACGGGGCGCGACCTGCCCAACAAAACAGCGGGCTCTGTGCGGGCGCCAAATGAGTCGAGTTGAACGTTACATATTGAGGACCGCCGCTACGGCTTTTTTGACGGGCCTCGTCGTGCTTACCGGCGTCCTTTGGATCACGCAGGCCTTGCGGCAGATCGATCTTCTGACCAGCAAGGGCCAGACGATCCTCATTTTTTTCATGATGACCGGACTGGCGTTGCCCTCGCTCGTCGCGGTCATCGCGCCCATCGCGTTGTTTGCCGGCATTCTTTATACCCTCAACAAACTCAACGGCGACAGCGAGCTGATCGTCATGGCGGCCGCGGGTGTGTCGCCGGCCCGACTGCTGCGGCCGCTGGCGCTACTCTCACTTGCGGTGTTCGGTATCGTCGCGACGGTATATGTGCAGCTCCTGCCCTGGAGCTTCGGAGCGATCGAGAACCTGACCACCTTCATCCGCGCCGATTTCATTTCGAACTTCGCTCGGCCAGGCGCGTTTTCCAGCCTTGAGTTGGGCTTCGTCTTCCACTATCGCGAGCGAACGCCCGACGGCGCCCTCCGCGGCGTCTTCATGCAGGACCGCCGCGATCTCGCCCACCCCTCGACCTACATTGCGGAGGCCGGAAAGACGTTCGACAGAGACGGCTCCAGCTACCTTCAACTGTCGAAAGGCGTTCTCCTGCGCCCGCAATCTGCGGGCGACACTGCAATGGTCACCTTCGACGACTACACCATTGATCTTTCCCAGTTCGCCCACGCTGTCAGCGCAATCAAGCGGCCTCGGCAGCGGAGCACGGCGGAATTGATGGCGCCGGGCTCCAAGGACGAAGCCGATCCGGTGATGTCCGGCCATATCCGAAGCGAGCTTCTCGATCGTCTCGCTAGCCCGCTGTACGCGCTGGTCGCCGGGCTGATCGCCTTCGCTTCGTTGGGTGAGGCGCGAACAACCAGGCAGGGACGAGGCTTGGCCATCGGCGGAGCGATATTTGCTTTCGTGGTCATCCGCATGTTCGGCATTGCAGCGACGACGTTGACAGTCGGGGTTCACTCGGCCGTGTTCTTCGTCTGGGCGATTCCAATCGGCGCCATCCTCGGCTCCCTGGCGGTAATTTTTCGGCGCCAGCTGCTTCCGGCCTCGATGCGGCGCCTCACTGCAATTCCGACATGATTGGCCGAACGCTTTCGCTTTATATCGCGGGCCGTTTTGCGCGCACCGTGATCGCCGTTTTTCTGTTCGTCTTTTTTCTTATTTATGCTGTCGACGTAGTGGAAATGCTCCGCCGCTCGGGGGACGCCCCGAAGGCGACCGGTTTCCTTATGGCGGCGTTGTCGTTCCTTCGAACGCCGACGGTTGCGGAGCAGGCGCTCCCCTTCGCTGTGCTGTTTGGTTCGATGATCGCGTTCCTCAATCTTTCCCGGAAGATGGAGCTCATTGTTGCGCGCGGCGCGGGAGTTCTCGGTCTGGCAAATCCTGGCGCCCCCCATTATCGTCATTGTTCTGATTGGAGCTCTGTCGGTGGTCGCCTACAATCCGGCTTCCACCTGGATGAAGGAGAGGTCCGACGTGATCGAGGCCGCCGTATTCGGCGGCCAGTCCAACCCGTGGGGGGACATGTGGCTGCGGCAAAAAAGCGTCGACGGCCAGGCGATCATCCACGCCCGCGGCAAAGAGGAGAACGGTACGAAACTCAGTGGCGTCGAAGTCTACAACTTCGACGACAAGGGGAATTTTATAGAGCGCGTCGATGCAGCCCTCGGAGTGCTACACGAGGGTTACTGGGAATTGCACGACGCCAAGGTGGTAACTCCCGGCTTCCAGACCCTCCCCGCCTCGACCTATTTGCTCGCGACGACCCTTGGCCGCCGGGATGTCGCTCAAGCCTTTGTGGCGCCGGAAACAGTATCCTTCTGGAGCCTTCCCGGACTGGCCGAACAAACCACTCGGGCCGGTTTAGACGCCACCCCATACCGACTTCGCTACCAGGAGCTGCTGGCTCGGCCCCTGCTGCTCGCGGCGATGGTGCTGGTCGCCGCATGCTTTTCGTTAAGGTTCTTCCGAATGGGGGGCGTTGAGTATATGGTTTCGGGTGGCGTCACTGCCGGGTTCATGCTTTATGTGGCGACCAAAGTAATCAACGATCTGGGCGAGGCCGGGTTCATCAGCGCGCCGGTCGCAGGGTGGTCGCCTGGTCTGGTCGGGTGTTTGTTTGGCGTTTATGTTTTGCTGCAGCAAGAGGATGGTTGATGGGATCGTCCGTCAACTCCTCTTTTGAGCCGCGCGCCCCCGTCGCGAGTGCGGCGCTGTCCGCGCTGACGTGGGCGGCTCTCGCAGCGCTCATCTTGTGGCTCGGCCTTGTCCCGCCAGCTAGCGCGGCGCAGTCGGCGGCGCCGGCTCCGACAAATGCAGCTGCCGCCAAGACTCCCGACAAACTTGTCATCGACGCCGACGAACTCGTCTACGACAAGGACAAGAACACCGTTTCCGCGGTCGGCTCGGTCCAGCTTTTCTACCAGGGCCGCGTTCTTCAGGCGGACCGGGTGGTCTACAACCGCGCCACCAAGCGGGTTTACGCGGAGGGCCACGCGAAGATGACGGACGAGCACGGCGACGTCGTTTACGGCAGCCGTTTCGAGCTCAGCGATAATTTCCGCGACGGCTTCATCGACAGCGTCCAAGTGCTGACGTCCGACAAGACGCGCTTCACGTCGCCGCGCGTGGAGCGGGCCAATGGAGACATAACTGTTCTGAGCAAAGGCACTTACACGGCCTGCGAACCTTGTAAGGATCACCCCGGCTGGCCGCCGTTCTGGCAGGTGCGGGCGGCCAAGATCATCGAGAACCAGGAGACCCATACGGTCTACTACGAAGACGCGCAGATGCTCTTCTGGGGCGTCCCGCTCATCTACATGCCCTATTTCTCCTCGCCGGATTCGACCGTCAACAAGCAGACGGGGCTTTTGGCGCCGTCGTTCGTTTCCGGCGCCACTCTGGGCTACGGGATGAGCTTCCCTTACTTCATCAACCTGGCGCCGAGCTACGATCTCACGCTGATTCCGACGTACCTTTCGAAGCAGGGACTCCTCGGCGAGGTCGACTGGCGGCAACGGCTGTCGAACGGCCAGTACAGCATTCGCGCGACCGGGATTGACGAGCAGCAGCCCAACGCCTTTCCCGATTACCCGTACGGCGCAGGGGACCAAAGGTTGCGGGGCTCCGTCGAAACCAAAGGCAACTTTTTCCTGAACCAGGACTGGCAGTTCGGCTGGAACGCGACCTGGTTGTCGGACAAGTTCTTCGCCAACGATTATCGACTTCAGGGCATCGACTTCAGCAACTACTACTTCCAGGACGTCGTGTCGTCGGTCTACCTGCGCGGCGAGGCCGGTCATGGCTTCTTCGACCTCAGCGCATACCACTTCGAGGGCACGACCCCCAACGACGACAACCGCACCATGCCGGTGGCGGCGCCCGTGTGGGACTACAACCGCGTCTTCGCCGTGCCCGAGGACCGCACCTACGGCATCGGCGGCCAGGCGACGATCGACGTCAACGTCGCGAACATCGATCAGACCAACGCCGCGTTCCAGTCCACCGGCCTCCAAACGTACGACAACGCCTATCACCTCTACAACGTCTGCGAGACAATCGTCGGCGGCAAATACGTGAACACGTATTACCCGGGCGCGTGCATGCTGCGCAGCATCGCCGGCGACTATACCCGCGCATCCGGGCAGCTCTCCTGGCAGCGCAGTTATATCGACCCGATCGGCGAGGTGTGGAAACCGTTCGCCTTCGCTCGTCTCGACGGCGAGTCGACCGAGCTCAACGACACCGGCTCGATCACCTACGCGAGCTCGGTCGGGTCGAGCACGGTGGCGAACTCGAGCCAGGCGGCGTTCTTCTCCGGGGGCGACCAAGGGTCTTTCGCGCGCGATATGGCGGGCGTTGGTCTCGAATACCGCTATCCGTTCACCATGAGCTCCTCATGGGGCACGCAGACGATCACGCCGATCGGGCAGTTCATCGTCCGGCCGAGCGAAGTCATTCCCAGCATACAGCCGAATGAGGACGCCCAGAGCCTCGTCTTCGACGAAACAAACCTGTTCGCCTGGAACAAGTTCTCCGGCTACGACCGGATCGAGGGCGGGACGCGGTTCAACTACGGCGCCCAGTATGGGGCCAATTTCGCCAACGGCGGCCATTTCGACGTCATCGGCGGGGAGTCGATCCAGGTCGCGGGGCAAAACTCCTACACGCTCTACGATGTCGCCGACACCGGCCTCGAGTCCGGCCTCGACAAGAAATTCTCCAACTTCGTCGCCGGCGAGACGCTCCAGCCGACCTCGGCCCCGATTTCGTTCATCAGCAAGCAGCAGTTCGACAGCACGACGTTCCAACTCGATCGCTTCGACGCCATCGCCAAGGCGAATATCGCCGGAGTCAACACCAGTCTCGACTATGCGCTCTACGCCGCGCAGCCCGCGCTCGGCTGGGAATATCCCCGCGAAGGCCTCACCAGCAGCGCCTCCTATAATTTCCTCGAGCGTTGGTCGGTCAACGGATCCCTCGTCCTCGACATGTCGCGTCACTTTTACGACACGGCCGGTCAGGAGACCCCGATCTTCTACCCGGTCGGCTATTCGTTGGGGTTCGGCTACAAGGATGATTGCACCACCTTTACCGTGAAGTACTCGTCGGCCCTCAGCGCCCCGGCTGCCTACCCCCTCTACGCCGGCGGACCCGTCATCTACAATCCGGCCGTGCGCAACCAGGCCCTGATGTTCCAGCTCACGCTGCGCACCATTGGCGACATCAAGGAGAACGTCGGCCTCTGACGGCCCGACCGGAGCGCTTTCCATGTCGGCCGAGAAGCCGCCACTGGCGATGACGATGGGGGATCCGGCGGGAATCGGGCCGGAAATCGCGCTCGCCGCCTGGCGGGCGAGAAGAGCGAGCGACCCGGTCTTCTTCGTTTTCGCCTCTCCCGCCCTGCTTTCCGCCGCCGCGAAGCGGGCGGGGGTCGAGGCGCCAATCATCGAGACCGAGCCCGACCGCGCCGCGGGTGTCGTCGCTCGGGGCCTGCCGGTCGTGCCGCTCGAGCATCGGGTCGAGGGCGAGCCGGGACGCCCGGACGCGCGTAACGCCGCGGCGACGATCGAATCGATCGCCCGCGCGGTCCGGGCGGTGCACGACGGCGCGGCCCGCGCCGTCGTCACCAATCCGATCGCCAAGGCGGTGCTCTACGAGGCCGGGTTCCGCTTCCCCGGCCATACGGAATATCTGGGCGAGCTCGCCAAGGACTGGGCCGAGGCGGCTTTTCCCGTCATGATGATCTGGTCGGAAACGCTGGCCGTCGTGCCGGTGACCATCCATATCCCGCTCTCGGAAGCGCCGAGGGCGCTCAGCGCCGACCTCATCGTCAAGACGGCGCGGGTGGTCGACCGCGATCTTCGAGCGCGCTTCAGGATCGCCCGGCCCAGACTCGCTGTCGCCGGCCTCAACCCGCATGCGGGCGAGGGCGGGGCGATGGGAGGCGAGGAGTCGACGATCATCGCCCCGGCGCTCGGGACGCTGCGCGCGGAGGGGATCGACGTCATGGGCCCCCTGCCGGCCGATACGATGTTCCACCCGGCCGCGCGGGCGCGCTACGACGTCGCGCTCACCATGTATCACGACCAGGGGCTCATCCCGGTCAAGACGCTTGCGTTCGACACAGGCGTCAACGTCACCCTCGGTCTGCCCTTCGTGCGCACATCGCCCGACCATGGCACGGCGTTCGATATCGCCGGAAAGGGCATCGCCAATCCTTCGAGCCTCATTGCGGCGCTGAAGCTGGCCGACCGGCTGACGCGATGACCCTCCCGCCCGACGGACTGCCGCCGCTGCGCGAAGTCGTGGCCCGGCATGGGCTCGACGCCCGCAAGGCGCTCGGCCAGAATTTCCTGTTCGACCTCAACCTGACGGCGAAGATCGCCCGCGCGGCGGGCCCGCTCGCAGGCGTCGCCGTCGTCGAAATCGGGCCGGGTCCCGGCGGGCTGACGCGCGCCCTCCTCTCGGAAGGCGCGAAGAAGGTGATCGCGATCGAGCGCGACGAGCGCGCCCTGCCTGCGCTGGCCGAAATCGGCGCCCGCTGGCCGGGCCGGCTCGAGGTGATTTCCGCCGACGCGCTGACCGTCAAGCCCGAGACGCTCGTCGCCAGGGCGAATGGGGCGCCGATCCGGATCTGTGCGAACCTCCCCTACAACGTCGCGACGCCGCTGCTCACGGGCTGGCTCGACTGCGAACCCTGGCCGCCCTTCTACGACCGCCTGGTTCTCATGTTCCAGCGCGAGGTCGCGCTGCGCATCGTCGCAACGCCGGCGGAGCGCGCCGACTACGGCCGCCTCGGGGTGCTCGCGGGATGGCGGGCCGAGGCAAAAATCCTGTTCGACGTGCCGCCCGCCGCCTTCACCCCGCCGCCGAAGGTTACCTCGAGCGTCGTCCAACTCGTCCCGCGCGCCGCGCCGGATCCGTGCGACGCGCGCGTGCTGTCGGCCGCGACGCTCGCCGCCTTCGGCCAGCGCCGCAAGATGCTGCGCCAGTCGCTGAAGGCCTTCGCCGGGTCGCGCGGGCTCGATCTCTCAGCGCTCCTGGCGGCGGCCGGGCTCGATCCGACGATGCGGGCGGAAGAGGTGGACATCGCAGGCTTCGCCGCCCTGGCGCGAGCTGTCGCCCGGCTGGGGAGCGAACCCCGGAGAGAGGGGCCACAGCTTTGATGAGCGCTTCGGCGCCGGGCGCGCGATGTCGGTCTCTGAAGATGGTAATTCAAAGGGATAGGCGCCGAAAACTGTCCCTCCGCGACTCGCCGGACCCCTCCGTCTCCGCAACGACCTTCGCGGCCCCCGCGAAGAAGCGGCCACCGCCTATGGCCCAAATTTTTCCAAGCGGAACCAAGCCAGTCCAAGCCGGACCAAGAAAACGGACTTGGATTTTCTTGGATTCGTTTGGATTCTCTTGGATTCCTTCGTCCGAATTCGGGGCTTTTCAAAGGGTTAGGGACGATTTCGCCAAGAAAAAATTCTTTTTGCTCCTGCTCTCCGCGAACCGGCGGTCGCGCCGACCAGTTGGTTACAAACTGCGCCAGCCGGAGCGGCTGTGGCTGTCGGGCTCCCAACACCGGCTGTAGAACATATGCAGTATGCATCATACCCTGTCAATCTTTTGCCTCAGCGGAATCTTGAGTTGGTTAAGGAATCGCGCCAGCTCCTTTTGATCCGAAGGCGGGCCGATCAACTCGTAGGAGCACATGCCCTTCACGATGATCGAACGCATCACTGCTCAAGGGTTCTTTGTGACCCGAACGGACGCTATTCGTCTGCATATTCGACCCGTGCGAGATAAAGGCCGCAGGCGGGCGCCACCTGGCCGCAGCGGCTGCGGTCGGCGGCCTCGAGCGCGGCCTTGAGGTCGGCGGGGGTCCAGCGCCCGGCGCCGACATCGACCAGCGAGCCGACCATCGAGCGCACCTGGCGATGCAGGAACGACAGCGCGCCGACTTCGAAGATCAACGTGTCCCCCTGGCGCAAAACGTCGAGGCGGTCGAGCGTACGGACGGGCGATTTCGCCTGGCACTGCGAATCACGGAAGGTGGTGAAGTCGTGCCGACCGGTGAGGGCGTGCGCGGCCTCGCGCATGGAATCCACGTCGAGTCTCTGTTTCACCCCCCAGGCGCGGCCGAGATCGAAGGTCAGGGGCGGCCGCCGGTTGACGATCCGATAGACGTAGAAGCGGCCGCGCGCGCTCCGGCGGGCGTCGAAATCGTCCGCGGCGCGCTCCGCCTTCAGAACCGCGACCGGGGTCGGCGCGAGATGGGCGTTGAGCCCCTCCATGAGCCGGAACGGCGGCCAGTCGCGCTCGAGATCGACATGCGCGACCTGGCCCATCGCGTGGACGCCGGCGTCGGTCCGTCCGGCGCCGTGCGCGACGCTCTCCTCTCCCGTCATCGCGAGAATCGCCCTTTCGAGCGCCTCCTGCACCGAGACGCCGTTTTGCTGCCGTTGCCAGCCGACAAACGGCCGGCCGTCATATTCGAGAATGAGCTTGAAGCGCGGCATCGGGTCCGGCGGAAGAAAGCATCGGCGCAGGGGCGCGTCTTCGGTTCTAGAACCGCAGCGGCGGCGAGGGAACTGGCTCGAGACGGTCGGCTTCGTCCATGGTCGAGCTTCCTGTCGTCCGCGTCATGCGCTATGTGTTGTCTGAGACAACACATGGGTCGGTCCGATGACGCTGGTCGACGAGATTCGCGCCTTCAACAGGTTTTACACCCGTGAGATCGGCCTCCTCGACAAGCATCTGCCCGCCAGCGACCTGTCCCTTCCGGAAGCGCGGGTCCTCTACGAGCTCGCGAATGCGGAGCGAGAGGGCCGGACGGCGGCCGACATCGGCCGGATGCTTCGGATGGACAAGGCGCATCTGAGCCGGATCGTCGCGCGCTTTCGCGCCCGCGGTCTCGTTCGGAGCCGGACAAGTCCGCATCACGGGCGGCATGTGCTGCTTTCGCTCACCGACGAAGGCCGGCGGACGTTCGCCGGCCTCGAAGCAGGGACCCGGGCCCAGATGGATGGGCTGCTCATGCCCCTCGATCAGGACCGGCGCTCGCGCCTCGCGGCGGCCATGCGGGACATCCGTTCGGTCCTGACGCCCGACCGGCAGGAGGATGACGAGGTCCGCCTGAGGGGCGTCGGCATCGGAGATCTCGGATGGATCATCCATCGCCAGACCCTCCTCTACCATCAGGAATACGGCTGGGACTGGACTTACGAGGGACTGATCGCAGAAATTCTCGGCAAGTTCGTCGCCGGCCGCGATCCCGAGCGCGACGCCGGCTGGATCGCCGAATTTCGGGGCGCGGCCATCGGGTCCGTCTTTCTCGTGCACGGCGACGATCCGGCGGTCGGCAAGCTCAGGCTCCTCTATGTCGAACCGGCCGCTCGCGGCCGCGGCGTCGGACGGAGGCTCGTGGACGCCTGCATCGCGCGAGCCCGCGAGGTCGGTTATCGGCAGCTGACGCTCTGGACCAACGACGTGCTGGTCGCCGCGCGAAAAATCTATCAGGCGGCGGGCTTTCGCCTGGTGAGCGAGGCGCCGCACCATTCCTTCGGGCGCGATCTCGTCGGGCAGATCTGGACGCTGGATCTCGGGTGACGACGACGCCAACCATTCGATGCGGGCCTCGAGCCGCCCGATTCGGTTTGCGGTGAAGGCGAAGAAGAGTGCGGATCGCTGCTCAACCACTCCGGCGCTCTGCTGAGGGATGTCGTGATCCGGGCGACCGGCAACACCAAGGCCGCTCGGCGTTTCCCGGCCGCATCTCTATGAAGTTTTGCGCGAGCCCAAGCCGCGGTCCCTCCGGCGGTTGCCTTCCTCAATCCGATCAGGCGGCTGAAGCTTCGGATGACGACCAACGGCGTGGCGGCCTGTTGAAAGTCGGCGGGCGCCGGACGGCGTCGCGCCATCCGGCGCCCTGCGCGCCTTACGGCTGTCCGGTTCCGCCGGACGAGCCATAAACCTGGCCGGTGGCGAAGCTCGCGTCCTCGCGGGCGAGCTGGACCCAGATCGACGCCAGTTCGACCGGCTGGCCGGGGCGCCCGAACACCGTCTTTGCGCCGAAATGCACGACCTTCTCCTCGGTCGCGCCGCCGCTGATCTGCAGCGGGGTCCAGATCGGGCCCGGGGCGACGCCATTGACGCGAATCCCCTTCGGACCCAGCTGCTTGGCGAGCGACTTGACGTAGTTCATCGTCGCCGCCTTGGTCTGCGCGTAATCGTAGAGGTCGGCCGACGGCTCGTAGGCCTGCTCGGACGTGGTGGCGATGATCGTCGCGCCGGGCTTCATGTGCGGCAAGGCCGCCTTGATGATCCAGAACGGCGCATAGATGTTCGTCTTCATCGTCCAGTCGAACAACTCGGTCGTCAGGTCCTCGATCGATTCGACGCTGTGCTGGCGGCCGGCGTTCATCACCAGAATGTCGAGGCCGCCGAGCCCCTGCGCCGCCTGATCGACCAGAGTCTTGCAGAAGGCCTCGTCGCGGATGTCGCCGGGGATGGAGAGGCCCGTACGCCCGCAATCCTTGATGAGCGCGATGACCTCGCGCGCGTCCGGCTCTTCCTGGGGAAGGTGATTGATGGCCACGTCGGCGCCCTCGCGGGCGAAGGCGATCGCGGCGCCGCGCCCGATGCCCGAATCGCCGCCGGTCACCAGCGCCTTGCGGCCAGCGAGCCGGCCGGCGCCGCGGTAGCTGGTCTCGCCGCAATCCGGCCGCGGCTCCATCTGCGTCTGAAGGCCCGGCCAGGGCTGCGACTGCTTGGGAAACGGCGGCTTCGGATATTTGTCGACCGGGTTCTGCAGCACCGCTTCCACCGATCCCGCCGGCATGCTGGAGGACATATTGCCGGAAGCGGGGTTCGAATTCTGGGCAAGAGCGGGCGAAGCCGCGACGGCCGCGATGCCGACGCCGCCGCCCACGATCTCGCGCCGCGAATAGGGGTGTTTGTCGCCTGTGGACATGAAAAGGCTCCAGGTTTGGGACCCGGGGTAACGCATTCACGAGCGGATCGGCGCCAAGCTCTGTAGACGCGGCCGCTGACCGCGTCGGCCGCTGGGCAGGACGCCCGTCATCCGACGGGCCAAGGAGCGCGGCTACGACGCCTCGGTGTCCAGCGTGAACAGCTCCTGCGGCTTGCCCACGCCGCGCAGCGCGTAGCGTCCGACAGACGCAAGCCGCCGGCGGTTGCCGTCGATTGACGCTGCGAAGGCGGAGGAGATGAGGATCGGCTGGTCCACCGAGCGGCACATCGCCGCGATGCGGGCGACTTCGTTGACCGCCGGGCCGACGACGGTGAAGTCGAGCCGCTCCTTGCTGCCGATATTGCCGTAGAACACCACGCCGAGATGGAGGCCGAGATACATGTCCGTGGACGGCAGTCCCTCGGCGAGGCGGCGGGCGTTCAGCGCCGCGACCGCCTCGCGCGCTTCCTCAGCCGCGTCGAGCGAAGCGGCGCAGGCGCGGGCGCGGTCCTGCGCGGGAAAGATCGCCAGCACGCCGTCGCCGATCAACTTCAATACGTCGCCCGAGTGCCGGTGAACGGCGGTGACGATCGCGTCGGCATAGTCGTTGAGCAGCGGGATGATCTGCTCAGGGTCGGCGCTTTCGGAGATTCGCGTGTAATTCCGCAGGTCGCTGAACCACAGCACGGTCTTGATGCGGTCGGCGACGCCGCGCTCGATGCGCCCCTGCAGCACGCGCCGGCCCGCGTCGCGCCCGAGATAGGTCTCGACCAGCGTTTCGGCGATCCGCGCCAGCGAGGCCGCCTTGACCGCGAGCCCGAGAAACGGCGTCAGCCGCTCCAGCGCGGCGATCTCGCCGTCGGCGAAACCCTCCGGCCGGTCGGTCATCCAGCCCGCATAGAAGCAATCCATCTCGCCGATCACGCCATCGGCGGAGAAGCGGTTGATGACCGCGACGAAATCGGTGATCGCGGCTTCGCGATATTCGATAAATATCGGAAACTCCACGTCGCCCTCGGCGTCGATCCGCCATCGCGCGAGCGATTTTCCGTCCTCGAGCATGCGGAAGAAGGGGTTCGCGCGCCAGCGCTCGGCCAATTCGCCTTCGCTCGTGCGTCCGTATTCGTTGATGATCGTCTCGGGCCTCGCCCGTTCCCAGCGGAAGGCCCGCCCCTCGTGAATCGGATGCAGGGTGTCGATGAACATGAGGGAGCGCGCCAGAGGGAGCCCGGCGGCGAGGGCCCGCTGGCAAAAGCCCTCGAGTAGCACGGCCTCCGACCGTCCTTCCAATCCGACCTTTGCGAGCCAGTTCGCCAGCTTCGGAATATCTGCGTCAATCATGCCGCCGATGATACCCTGCGGGCGCGCGTCGGCCAAATCGCGCCTGGGCGGCGTCTCGCCGCCCAGCGCGCCCTCCGCTGCGTCCCTCGCGCTCGAAGAGCTTGGCTTGGACGCCGCGAGCCTGCTACGAAATGCGACGGGACGCGGGCGTGACGGAGGACGCATGTGAGCAAGATCGCCCTCATCGAACTCGGACTCGTCGGCCGCGCCTGGGCGATCAGCTTCGCTCGCGCGGGCCATGAGGTTTCGATCTGGGACGAACGCGCGGAGGCGATCGACGACGCCCTCGCCTTCGTCAACAAGGTTTTGCCGGAGCTCGACGCCAACGATCTCCTCGAAGGCGAAGCGGCGATCAATGTCCGCGCCCGGATGCGCCGCGCCGGCTCGTTCGAGGAAGCGCTCGAAGGGGCGAGCCACGTCCAGGAAAGCGCGCCCGAGGATCTCGAGGTCAAGCAGCGCATCTTCGCCGAACTCGACCGGTTGGCCGAACCCGACGCCGTGCTGGCGAGTTCGACTTCGGCGATCCTGCCGTCGCTGTTCACCGAGCCGCTCGCCGGGCGCGCCCGCTGCCTCGTCGCCCATCCGATCAACCCGCCCTATCTGATCCCGGCCGTCGAGGTCGCGCCCGCGCCGTGGACGGACCAAAACGCCGTCGAGCGGACGACGGCGCTGCTCGCCGCGGCCGGACACGCGCCGATCGTCGTCAGGCGGGAGATCGACGGCTTCATCGTCAATCGGCTGCAGGGCGCGCTGCTCGAGGAGGCCTTCCGCCTCGTCGCCGACGGCTATGCGAGCACCGAGGACGTCGACGTCGCGCTGCGCGACGGGCTCGCCTTGCGCTGGTCATTCATGGGGCCGTTCGAGACGATCGATCTCAATGCGCCGGGCGGCGTGCGAGACTACGCACTGCGCTATGAGTCCGTCTACGCACGCATCTTTCCCTCGTCCGCGCGCGCGGACTGGAGCGGCCCGGCGATGGACCGGATCGAGGCCGAACGCCGCGCTCGCCTGCCGGCCGACAAGCTCGGGGAACGCGCCGTCTGGCGCGACCGGCGCCTGATGGCGCTCGCAGCGCACAAGAAGCGCGCCGCAAACGACATCGGAAAGTGAGGCGAGCCATGGCCCGCGACCTCTTCGATCTCAGCGGCAAGACCGCCCTCGTCACCGGCTCCTCCGCCGGCTTGGGGCTGGCGATGGCGCGCGGGCTTGCCGACGCCGGCGCGGCGATCGTGCTGAATGGACGCGACGAGGCGAAGCTCGCGTCCGCGACCGAGGCGTTCGAGGCGGCCGGGCGTCGCGTCTCGTCCCGCGCCTTCGACGTCGCCGACGAGGCCGCGGTGCGGGCCGCCTTCGACCGTTTCGACGATGACGGCGTCGCGATCGACGTTCTGGTCAACAACGCCGGCAACCAGCTGCGCAAGCCGATGCTCGATCTCGCGACCGAGGAGTGGCGGCATGTCCTGGACACCCATCTCACGGCCGCCTTCCAGGTGGGGCGCGAGGCGGCGCGCCGCATGATCGCGCGCGGCGGGGGCGGCAAGATCATCAACATCGGCTCGCTCGCCAGCGAAGTCGCACGCGCCACCATCGCGCCCTACACGGCCGCGAAGGGGGGCATGAAGATGCTGACCCGTTCGATGGCGGCCGAATGGGCTGCGCACGGGATTCAGGCCAACGCGATCGGACCGGGATACATCATCACGGAGATGACCCAGCCGCTGGTCGACGATGCGAAATTCGACGCCTGGGTCAGGGGCCGCACGCCGTCGGGCCGCTGGGGCCTGCCGGAGGATCTGATCGGCGTAACTGTCTTCCTCGCCTCCCGCGCCTCGGATTATGTCAACGGGCAGATCATCTATGTCGACGGCGGCCTGCTCGCGGTCATGTGAGGCGCTGAGCCCGTGACGCCCACCGCGCCTGCGCTGATCGGCATCGACTGGGGCTCGTCCAGCTTCCGCGCCTATCTGGTCGCCGGCGACGGCGCGGTCCTCGACGAGATCTCGTCCGCCGACGGCGTTTCGACCGTCGCGCGGGACGCCTTCGCCGCGACGATGCGCCGCCTGATCGGCGGCTGGCTCGACGCGCACCCCGGCCTGCCGATCGTCGCTTCCGGCATGGTCGGCAGCCGGCACGGCTGGCGCGAGGCGCCTTACGTGAGATGCCCCGCCGAGCCGCGCGACATCGCCAAGAATCTCGTCGCGGTGCAGGCGGGGGATCGAGAGGTTCATCTCGCGCCAGGCCTGTCTTGCGAGGACGCCAACGGCGAGCCCGACGTGATGCGCGGCGAGGAGGTCGAGATTCTGGGGATTTCGGACTCGGGCGGGCGGCTGATCGTCCTGCCTGGCTCGCATTCGAAATGGGCGGTCGTCGAACGGGGCCGCGTCGAGCGCTTCAAGACATTCGTGACCGGCGAGCTGTTCGCCGCGATCAAGGACCACACGCTCGCCGGCGCCTTTGCGCGCGCAGCAAAAGGACAGGCTTCACGCTCCGCCTTTGCGCTCGGCGTCAGGCGCGGCGCGGCGGCCGGCGAGGGCAAGGGGTCGGGGCTTCTCGGCGCCCTGTTCGGCGCCCGCAGCCTGCCGCTCATGGGCAAGCTCGCCGAGGACGACGCGGGCGAATATCTGTCAGGCCTCCTCGTCGGGACGGAAATCGCCGAGGCGCGGCGGCTCTTTTCAAACGAAGAACCGCATGTGGCGGGAGCGGAGACGCTGGTCAAGCGTTACTTGGCGGCGTTCGAGGCGCTGGGCGAAAAGGCTCGCCCGGCATCGCCGCGGGCCGCCGCGCGCGGGCTTTTCATCCTGGCGCGCAACGCCGGATTCCTGTCATGATTTCCCTCGCGCCAACTCCCCTTATCGCCATCCTCCGCGGCGTGAAGCCCGATGAAGCCGAGGCGATCGCCTCGGTCGTCGTCGAAGCGGGCTTCGGCGCGATCGAGATTCCGCTCAATTCGCCCGAGCCGATGAAGAGCGTCGAGGCGATCGCGGGTCGCTTCGGCGACAGGACGCTCGTCGGCGCCGGCACAGTTCTCCTGCCGGGCGCGGTCGAGGCCGCTGCGGCCGCCGGCGCGAAGCTGATCGTCGCGCCCAACGCCGACCCGGCCGTGATCGAGCGCGCGCTGAAGCTTGGCCTCTTCCCTCTGCCGGGGGTCGCGACTCCGACGGAAGCCTTCGCCGCGCAGAGCCTGGGAGCGTCGGCTCTGAAGCTGTTCCCGGCCGAGGCCATGCCGCCGGAAGTGGTGAGGGCCTGGCGCTCCGTGCTGCCGAAGGGGACGCAGCTCTTCCCGGTCGGCGGAATCACGCCCGAGCGGATCGCGCCCTACCGCAGGGCCGGCGCCGACGGGTTCGGGATCGGGGGCGCGCTGTACCGGGCGGGGATGGCGGCGGCGGAGGTGGCCGCCAGGGCGAAGGCGTTCGTGGAGGCCTGGAGGGAGACGGAACGCTGACCCTGGCTCGGGCGACGCCACCGTTTGGCGGCCAGTCGATCTTTTCAGTTGTCTGGAAACATCAGCGTCGCGCCAGTCCTTGCAGCTCCCTCGGAGCGCCTGGGTCGGCGTCGCGTTCGGCTGGGCGATCACGGATCCTCGGCCTGCTCCGACAGTTCGAGCCATGTCTCCTCGGCCGAGGCCAGCGCACGCTCGAGCTCGCCGCGACGCTGGGCGAGATCGGCGATCTTGACGACGTCGCCGCCGCCGGCGCTCGCCTGGGTGAGGGCGTCGTCGATGCGCCGCAACAGGTCCTGGAAGCGGCTCATCCGGTCCTCGAGGGCGGCGAGCTCGCGCTTGACGGTCCCCTGGGCGCGGCCGCGGGCGGGCGACGGGTTTGGCTTCGGGGCCGCCTCGCGCCTCTTCTGCGGCGCCGGCGCGCCCTGGCCGAGAACGTAGCGGCCGTAGTCGGCGAGGTCGCCGTCGAACGGCGTCACCGTGCCGTTCGCCACCAGCCACAGCCGATCGACGCAGGCCTCCAAGAGCCGCCGGTCGTGCGAGACGATGATGCAGGCGCCCTCGTAGTCGTTGATCGTCTCGATGAGCTCGCCGCGGCTGTCGATGTCGAGGTGGTTGGTCGGCTCGTCGAGGATGAGAAGCTGCGGCCCGTTGAACGCAGCAAGCCCCATGAGGAGCCGCGCCTTCTCGCCGCCGGACAGGGCTTCGACCTTGGTGTCGGCGCGCGCGCCGGAGAAGCCGATGATCGCGGCGCGGCCGCGGATCTTCGACTCCGCCTCGCCGCGCATCCGCTCGGCGACATGGCTGTAGGGGGTGCCGCCGGGGGCGAGATCGTCGATCTGGTGCTGGGCGAAAAAGCCGACCTCGAGCTTGTTCGCCCGCACCATCTTGCCGCCCATCGGCGCGAGCCTTCCGCCGATCAGCTTGGCGAAAGTCGACTTGCCGTTGCCGTTGGCGCCGAGCAGCCCGACGCGGTCGTCGTTCGAGAGGGTGAGGTCGATGCGCGACAAAACCGTCCGGCCGTCGTAGCCGGCGCTGACCTTCTCCATCGTCACGATCGGCGGGCTCAGTTTCCGCGCCACCGGCGGCCACTTGAACGGCATGACGGCCTCGTCGACCACCGCGGCGATCGGCTCCATTCGGGCCAGCATCTTGAGCCGCGATTGGGCCTGCGTCGCCTTCGTGGCGCTGGCGCGGAAGCGGTCGACGAACGCCTGCAGATGGGCGCGCCGCTCCTCCTGCTTCTTGGCCGCCTTGCCCTGCAGGGCCTGTTGTTCCCGGCGCTGGCGCTCGAAGCTGGTGTAGCCGCCGCTCCACAGGGTGAGCCTGCCCCGGTCGAGATGCAGGATGTGGTCGGCGACGTCGTCCAGAAGGTCGCGGTCGTGGCTGATGACCAGAATCGTCGACGCGCAGCTCTTCAGATAATCGGTGAGCCACAGCACGCCCTCGAGGTCGAGATAGTTGGTCGGCTCGTCGAGAAGCAGGACGTCCGGCTCGGAGAAGAGGACGGCGGCGAGCGCGACCCGCATTCGCCAGCCGCCGGAGAATGCGCCGAGCGCCCGGTTCTGCGCCTCCTCGTCGAAGCCGAGGCCTTTGAGGATGCGGGCGGCCCGGGCCGGCGCGGCGTGGGCGTCGATGTCGACGAGCCGGGTCTGGATGTCGGCGATGCGCTCGGGGTCGCTTGCGCTTTCTGCTTCGGCGATCAACGCCGCCCGCTCGACGTCCGCCGCAAGCACGAAGTCGATCAGCGCGTCCGCACCGCCGGGCGCTTCCTGCTCGACGCTGCCGAGCCGCGCTGCCTTGGGCGTGGTGATCGAGCCGCTCTCGGGCGAGAGCTCGCCGCGGATCAGGCGGAAGAGGGTGGTCTTCCCCGCGCCGTTGCGCCCGACGAGTCCGACCCGCGCCCCGGTCGGCAGCGCGGCGGTCGCGCCGTCGATCAGCAGCCGCTCGCCGAGGCGGTAGGTCAGGCCGTTGATATGAAGCATGGCGGGCTTTTCGCCCGCCGCGCTCCGGGTTGCAAGGACGGCTACTTCTTCTTCGCGTCGAGCAGGGCGCCTTCGCGATAGAGAAAGCCGGCAAGTCCCGCCCCGATCAGCGGCGCGATGATGAAGAGCCACAGCTTCGCGACGGCGGCCGGATTCGTCCCCATGCCGATGATCGCCGGGCCGATCGACCGGGCCGGGTTGACCGAGGTGCCGGTGATGTTGATGCCGACCAGGTGGATGACGACCAGGGTAAGGCCGATCGCGAGCCCGGCGAAGCCGGCCGGCGCGAAGGGGTGCGTGACGCCGAGGATGCAGACGAGGAAGAGGAAGGTCGCCACCACCTCGAAGACGAAGGCCGCCGCCATATTGTACTCGCCGTTATAGCCCGGGCCCCAGCCGTTCTGACCGAGCCCGCCGGTCCAGCCCGACGCCTTGCCGGACAGGATGATATAGAGGACCGCCGCGCCGACCAGCGCGCCCAGAACCTGGGCGATCCAGTAGCCGACCATCTCGGCGGCGGTCATGCGGCCGGCGACGAAAACGCCGAAGCTGACCGCGGGATTGACGTGGCAGCCGGAGATCGGGCCGATGCCATAGGCCATGGCGACGATGGCGAAGCCGAAGGCGCTCGCGATGCCCAGGATGTCGATCGCGGTCGGGCCGGGCCCAGCGAGGCCGGCGATCGCCGCCGCCCCGCAGCCGAAGAAGACGAGGGCGAAGGTCCCGATGAATTCCGCCAGTTGCTTGTTCATAATTTTTCCCTCCCGTCGAGCCGTGTTTGGCTACGCCTGTTAGCTGCGCTCGCGCGCGGAGTCCAGCAGGCGCTCGATCGTCGTTGGACGGCGCGGCGTTGCTTTCGGTTGCTCGGCGGCTATATATGCCACGCCTTCCGTATGACCCCTTGATGAAAGACGCGGGAATCGCGTCGCCGGAGCCTCTGCACAGTGCTCATCACTCAAGCCTTCGCCCAGACCGCCAGCGCAGCGTCGGCGGGCATACCCGACACGGTCATCCAGCTCGTGCCGATCGTGGCGATGATCGCGATCGTTTATTTCGTCCTGTGGCGTCCGCAGCAGCGCCGGGCCAAGGAGCAGCGCGAGATGGTGCAGGCGGCCCGGCGGGGCGACGTCGTGGTCACGACCGGAGGGATCATCGGCAAGGTTACGAAGTCGGTGGACGACAACGAGGTCGAGCTGGAAATCGCACCCAACGTGAAGGTTCGTTTGGCCAGAACGGGGATATCGGAAGTGCGCACGCGGGGGGAGCCGATCAAGGACGCGACGCCGCCCGCCAAGTCGGCGCCCGCCAAAAAGGACGCCCCGCACGCCTGAGGTCCGCCCTCTTGCGGCCTTCGCAATTTGTTAGACAGAGAGCCTGATGCTCCGTTTCGCCCCCTGGAAATTGGCTTCCGTTCTCGCGCTGGTCGCGGCGGCCGTCCTGCTCGTCATCCCGAGCTTCATGCCCGCCAATGCCGTCGATTCGCTCGCCGACCGGCTGCCGGGGTTCATACCCATGCGCCAGATCGTGCTCGGGCTCGATCTTCAGGGCGGCGCCTACATGCTGATGCAGGTCGACGAGTCGTCGGTGATCAAGTCCCAGGTCGACGCCCTGCGCGACGACGTGCGCCAGAAGCTGCGCGACGGCAAGATCGGGCTGTCCGGCGGCATCGCCACCCAGGCTCGCGGCGTCCTGGTCCGGATTTCGGACCCCGCCGAGCGCGACAAGGCCTATGCGCTGCTGCAGTCGCTGAGCCAGCCGATCGGCGGCCCCTTGGCCGGCGGCAACGGCCGGACCCTCGATGTCACCGAAACCGACAGCGGCGTTCAGCTGACGCTGACCGACGCCGCCATCGCCGACAAGGTGCGCCATGCGGTTACGCAGTCGATCGAGGTGTTGAACCGCCGCATCAACGCCATGGGGACGAAGGAAACGGTCGTCGAGCGGCAGGGCTCCAGCCGAATCCTGATCGAGGTGCCCGGGCTTCAGGACACGACCAGGCTCAAGCAGATCATCGGCCAGACCGCCAAGCTCGACTTCCAGCTCGTCGCCGACCCGGGCGATCCGCCGAACGAGGTCGAAACCTTGCCGATGCAGAAAGGCGGCGGGACAATCACGGTGCAGAAGCGCATCATGGTCGACGGCGCGGATCTGGTCGACGCCCAGCAGAGCTTCGACCAGCAGACCGGCGAGCCCGACGTGACCTTCCGCTTCAATCTGCGGGGGGCGCAGAAGTTCGGGCTGGTGACGTCGGAAAACGTCGGGCGGCCGTTCGCCATCGTGCTTGACGGCAAGGTCATTTCGGCCCCGGTGATCCGCTCTCCGATCACCGGCGGGACCGGTCAGATCACCGGCAATTTCACCTTGGACGAAGCAAGCAGCCTGGCGATCCTCTTGCGCGCCGGGGCGTTGCCGGCCAAGCTCACCGTGGTCGAGGAGCGCACCGTCGGGCCGGGCCTCGGGCAGGATTCGATCGACGCCGGCAAGCGCGCGGCCTTTGTCGGCGCCATTCTGGTCGTCATCTACATGATCGCGACCTACGGCATTTTCGGCGTCTTCGCCGATCTCGCGCTCGGCGTGCACATTCTCCTCATCTTCGCTTCGATGGTGCTGCTCGGGGCGACGCTGACGCTTCCCGGCATCGCAGGCATCGTGTTCACCATCGGCATGGCGGTCGATTCGAACGTGCTGATCTACGAGCGGATTCGCGAGGAGGCGCATCTCGGACGGTCGGTGATCTCCGCTCTTGACGCGGGCTTCAAGCGGGCTTTCGCGACCATCGTCGACTCGAATGTGACGATGTTCGTGGCCGCGCTCATCCTCTATCTTTTCGGTTCAGGAGCGGTGCGCGGCTTCGCCGTCTCGCTCGGCCTCGGCATCGTGACGTCCATCGTCACCGCGGTGACGATGACGCGGATGATGATCGGGCTGTGGTATCACCGCGGCCGTCCGAGAAAGATCCCGATATGAACGCGTTGGCGAGCCTTATGGACACCGCTCGATGAAACTCCTCCGCCTCGCGCCCGAGAACACCAAGTTCGGCTTCATGCGGTTCCGCCGCGTGAGCTATCCCCTGTCGGCGACGCTCTCGATCATCTCCGTTCTGATGTTCCTGTTCGTCGGCATGAATTTCGGCATCGACTTCGCCGGCGGCACCCAGGTCGACATGCGCGCCAAGAGTGGCGAAGCGCACGTGGCCGAGATCCGCGCGAAGGCGGACAGTCTCGGACTTGGCCAGGTCGAAGTGCAGCGGCTCGGCGCCGAGTCGGACGTTCTGTTGCGGATCGGCGTGCAGCCGGGCGGCGACACGGGCGAGCAGACGGCGGTCGCCAAGCTGCGCGACGCTTTCTCCAACGACTACGTATTCCGCAGCGTCAATTCGGTCGGACCGACGGTTTCCGCCGAGCTGGTGCAAAGCGGCACTCTCGGCGTCGTGGTCGCCATCATCGCGGTGCTGACCTATCTCTGGTTCCGCTTCGAGTGGCAGTTCGCGGTCGGGGCGATCATCGGGACGATGCACGACCTGCTGCTGACGGTCGGCTTCTTCTGCGTGACCCAGCTCGAGTTCAATCAGACGTCGATCGCGGCGATCCTGACCATCGTCGGCTATTCGCTCAACGAGACCGTGGTGGTGCTCGACCGCATTCGCGAGGTGATGCGCAAATACAAGCGCCTGACGACGGCCGAGATCATCGACATGTCGATCAACGCCGTTCTGCCGCGCACCATCATGACTGCGACGACCGTGTTCCTCGCGCTGCTCGCCCTGTTCTTCCTGGGCGGCCATGTCATCCGTTCGTTCTCCGCCGCGATGATCTGGGGAATTTTCGTCGCCACCTATTCGTCGATCTTCATCTGCTCTCCGATGCTGATCTACATGGGCGTGCGCGGCGACGTGTTCGACAAGAAGGAACAGGACGCCGACGCGGCGCCTGCGAAGTCGAGGGTCAAGGCGTGACACCCGATGTCGAGGCTGCGGCGTTCGCGCCCGGCGGCCACGCGATCGTGGCGCACGGCGGCGGCGCCTTCGCCTTCGCCGGCATGTCCCATCATGGCTCGATCCTGGCGACGCCGAAGGGCGTCCGCGGCATCGAGGCCGCGAGCGTCGCCGACCTCGATGAGCGCGCCCTCGCGGCGCTGTTCGCCGAATTGGCGGAGGCGCCGGGATCGATCGAGTTCCTGGTGATCGGCTCCGGCGCGCGCATGGCGCCCGTCCCCAAGGCGCTGCGCGCCGCGCTGCGCGAGGCGGGTGTTCGCTTCGAGGCTATGGCGACCGGCCCGGCTTTGCGCGTCTATAACGTGATGCAGTCGGAAGACCGCCGGGTCGCAGCGGCGCTGATCGCGACCCCGTGACGCTTACGGGTCGGGTCGGCGCCGCGGCGCTGGCGGAAGCCCGCAAGCATTGCGCCGCCCTCGCCCGGGAGAAGGCCCGCGACCAGTGGCTCGGCGCGCTCTACGCCCCGCCCGACGCCCGCGACGCGCTCATCGCCCTCGCCGCATTCGACCACGAGATCCGCCAGGCGCGGCTGCGCGCCCGCGATCCCAATCTGGCGGCCATACGGCTCGCCTGGTGGCGCGGCGTCGTCTGCGGCGAACGGGAGGCGGAAGCCGCCGGCAATCCGACGGCGCTGGCGCTCCTCGCCGCTATCGAAGGCTTCTCGCTGCCGCGCGATCCGCTGGAGACGATGCTCGACGCGCGGCTCGAGGAACTGGCTCCGGCGGAGAATTTCGACCTCGCCGCCTTCGAGTCCTTCGCCGACGCAAGTGAAGGCATGAGGCTCCGGCTCGCCACCCGGATATGCGGCAGCGAGGGCGCCGACACGGCGGAAGTCGCGCCCCCGGCGGGGCAGGCGTTGGGGCTGACCCGCATGCTCGCCGCATTGCCGGCGAAGGCCGGATCCGCGCCGACTCTTTTTCCCGTGGACCTTGCCCGACGTCACGGCGCGACACTCGTCGATTTCGACGCCCGCCGCCCGAGCGCCGGGGTCGTCGCCGCCTGCGAGGAGGCGCGCGCTCTGGCCGGCGAGAGGCTCGACAAGGCGGAGCGGCTTCTCGCGTCGTCGCCGCGGGCGATCCTGCCGGCTTTCATCCCGCTCGGCGCCGTCCGCCTCGATCTCGCCCGGCTCGCGCGCAAAGCCGAAAACCCCTTCGACCCGCCTCCCGAGGCCTCGCCGCTCCGCCGCCAATGGGCGATCTGGCGCTGGGCGCGGCGACGGTGAGATTTGCGCCGCGCTGCCGCTAAAGCCGGTTTAGCGCCGATTTAGCGTCTGGCCCTAAAGGAATCAGCGGCTTGCGACCCCGTTTAGCGTCGCCCCATTTTTTTGCGCAGCCAGCGGCATATTATACCAATTATAAATGTATATAACTGGAAATCGGGTTGTTCGACCGCAGCCACCGGGCGGGACTGCACGCCCACTCGGCGTTGGTCTAATGGCCTGTACAGGCCATCAATCTGATCCCGGCGCTCGCCTCGCCGTTCTCATCCGCCGCACTCCCCGCCGCAGACCCGCGCCGCGAGAAGGCCGCGACCAGGGCCTTGAGCTCCGGCTCCCTGATCATGGCGACGGCCCTGGCCGGGGCGACCCACTGAACCACGCGCTGTTCGAGTTCAGGCCAGACCTCGCTCTGCCGTTTGACCAGCAGCGGATAGACCTTGACCTCGCAGTTCACGCGCATGCCGCTCTCGTCGAGCAGCTTTTCGTAAGTGAAGAGGCCGATCGACTTGCCTCCGACGCGGCCTCTCACCCCGGCCTCTTCGAAGGCCTCCCGGGCGGCCGATTTCGGCGGCTTCAGCCCCTTGATCGGCCAGCCCTTGGGGATGATCCAGCGTCTGGACTGCCGCGTGGTGACGAGCAGGATCTCCATCCCCGCTTCCGGCGTGAGCCGATAGGGGAGCGCGCCGTACTGGATGCGGACCGCGGGTTCGGCTTTCCGTTTGCGGGGCTTGCGAGGAATCGCCTTCACTCCTGTCTCGTCGGGGTTGGCCTTCGTTCACCGGCTCCTGGCGCTTCGGAGGGTCCGGTGATCCGACCGGCCGCCGCAGGAGAGACAAAAACCTACACGTCGTCGCCTTCGTTCAATCGGGCAGGAGCCGATTTCTTCGATGACGCGGCGTCCGCGGGGACGAAAATGCCGAGGAGGCGTTCGGCGGCCTCGAGCACCTTCGGATCCAGCGGCCGTGGGTCGAGGGAAACGTTCTTTGAAAGACGGTCGGCTATGATCCGCAACGCGGCCAGACGAGCAAAGGGCTTGTCGTTGGCGGGAATGAGATGCCAGGGCGCCCGATGGGTCGAGGTCTTCTGCATCATATCCTCGATCGCCATCTCGTAGTCCGTCCAGCGGGTCCGGTTGCGAAAATCCTCGTAGGAGAGTTTCCAGCGCTTCAGCGGGCTGGAGAGCCGATTGCGGAAGCGGCGAATCTGCTCCTCCGGCGTGATGTGCAGGAAAAGCTTCACGAGGCGCGTCTCGTCGGCGATCAGCATCCGCTCGAAGTCGTTGATCTCGTCGTAGGCCCTCTTCCATTCGTCCGGCGTGGCGAAGCCTTCCACGCGCTCGACCAGCACCCGGCCGTACCACGAGCGGTCGAACACGACGATCTGGCCATGCTGCGGCAGGCGCTCCCAGAAGCGCTGCAGATAGTGCAGCGTCTTCTCGCGCTCTGTCGGAGCGGCGATCGTGTGCACTTTGAAGCTGCGCGGATCGAGCGCCCAGCCGAGCCGCCGGACAATTCCGCCCTTGCCTGCCGTGTCCCAGCCTTCGAGCACGACGACAGCCCGATAGAGCGTCCCCAGATAGGCCTGCTGGATGCGTTGCAGCGTTTCCTGCTGCTCGACCAGCCGACGTTCGTAGTCGGCGAAGTCCAAGGTCGGAAAGCGCCGGATGTCGGCGAGGCTCGGGCGCTTGTCGACGACGAAATCGGAGGGTTTCATGGGGCTGGCGCTCTCGAATCGAAACGCCGCCGACCATCGGCGGATTTGCCGCGGACGTGCAAGGTCGATGATGCCGCAGGCCCCGCGTGGAAGCGCCACGGCTCGGGGGCGTTGCAAAACCCGGTCCCGAGCCGAAAGGCGTTGGTCCCGAACGCGTCCGCTTCGTCACGGCCGGCGTGCGCCGAGGCTATCGACCCCAGCCCCAGTCGAAGTAGTTCTGGGTGTAGACCGGCTGCACATAGACGCAGGTAAAGTTGCCCGCGTCGTTGGTCGCGCCCCAACCCTTGTACCGCGTCTGCTGCGGATAGGGGCAAATGGGACGCGTGCCGTTGGCGGGGAAGTTCGTTGTGACGCCGGACGCGAACAGGTGATTTGGATCGATGTCGTTCGCAGTGAACGGCGACGAACTGTTGTGGTTGGCGGCGACGATCCGCCTCGGCGCGACGCCGTTTTCGACCCACTCGGTGATCGCGGTCAGCGTATTTGCGGCGAAATCGCTGGTCGCCGGGCCGCCGCCGCAATGCGCCATGTTGGGGACCATGAACAAGCGGGCGAAGTTTTGCGCCTGGCCGAACTGGGCCCTGTTCATCGCATTGTACCAGTTCACGAGGTCGACGCCGGAGAAGATTCCGTCATTGACGCCGTCGTAAATGATCATCTTGCCGCGATGAAACGCGAACGGCGCGAGATTGAGCGAGACGCCGGTCATGAACTCCATCGGGCTCTCAGGATAGCCGGGCGCCCGGGCAAAGATCGTCGGCGCATCGGTATCGAAATTATAGTCGAAGATCACCTTCTCCTGCAACTCCCCCGCCGCCCCTGTGCTGCTGTTGACCGGCGTGACGATGGGCGGGTTATGGAAGATCATCGGGACTGCGCCGGCGCCCAGGCTCAGGTTAGCGGGCAAGCCGCCGAAGAAGCTCACGTTCCACCCCTGAAAGCCGAAACCGAACGCTGTCGGCGGGTCCCAGATGCCGGCGTCCCAGTACCAGTTGGAGTACAGAGCCTGCCCGTTGGAATTGTGCGCTCCGTCGTAGATCCTCAGCAGGGCCGTGACCTGGTCCGAGGTCAGGCATGCGCCGCCGTGCGGCGTGCTGCCGTGCGTGCCCGTGCTGCAAGTGAAATTCGCGAGATGCGGCTTCACGACTGCGGTGGTGCAGGCGGAATAATTGTCGATGACGCCGTCGACCAGACCGTCCAGGCCGTCGCAGGCTTCCAGGATCGCGGCCGACGCGACTTCGAGGTCTTGCGACTGGAAGGATTGCTCGACGTTGGGCTGGCCGTTGGCGTCGACGCCGTTGGCGAGCGGCGCGAGGCTCTGCTCGTTCCACGCTTCCCCGATCCCGGCGCGGGGCAGGTCGAAACCGGGATTGCCCGCGACGACGCCGTCGTAATTCTCGGGATAGCGCTGCACCTGCACGAAGGCGTCGCGGCCGCCGTTGGAGCAGCCCCAGAAATAGGAATGCTGGGGACGCTGACCGTAATAGTACCAGATGATCTGCTTGGTGACGTCGGTCGTAAGCTCCATGGCCTCGTAGCCATAGTCGCTGCGCGCCTGCGCATCGATGCCGAAATGCGCTGCGCCGCCGGCGTTGGCGTCGTCGTCCTGCCAGGTGAATGGAGGGTTTACGGAGTCCTCATGGCCGCCATCGTCCGCCGCCACCGCCCAGCCGGAAGCCAGCTCGCTGCCGCCGTTGCCCTGCGGGTTATGGTTGAGCGACCCGTCGGTGCCGCCGCCGCCCATCATCTCGAAACGGCCGACCCAAAGGTCCGGCAGGTTGATCGCGAAGCCGACGCCGTAGGTGTAATGGTCGGGGTCCTGCGAGCTGACCCGCTTGTCGATGACGCCCACCACGTTGCAGTGCGCCGGCAAGCTGCCGGCCGCCGCGACCTCGGTCGCGGTCAAGATCTGCGTGTCGCGGATCGCCAGCCCGGTCAGGCTCGCGCAGCTGATCTTGGGCGACCCGCTCCCGGCCGCCGCAGCCGGCAACGCCGCCGAGACGATCGCGGCGAACGCCGTTGTCGCCAGCAGGTTCGTCCGTCCCAAGCAGAATTGCCGCCGACCCGCAGTGATCCGCATTGCGTCCCCTCCCTCAAACACCGGCCGCGCCGAGCTCGTCAGCGTCTGCCTCGCCGGCTCGGCCGCCAAGGCGCTCGGGACCCCGGCGTACGGCCAATTGTGGACACGGTATGCGCATCAGGATCGTTTATCAACAATGGGACGATAGCGAGCGAGAAAGAGGCGTGAATTCGGCGCCGCCCTTAAATTCGGCATCAGCCGGACGCGCCGCAAGGCCGCGCTCAATGCGAAGCCTGCGCCGGTGCCTTCGGCGCGGCGACGTTGCGCATGAGGGGAACAAGCAGTGTGGCGATGACGAAGGCGATCATGATAGCGCGGAAGGCGTCGGCATAGGCCATCGTGGAAGCCTCGCGATAGGCGAGGCGCCAGAGTTGTCCGAGCGCGGCGGCGTGCCCCTGCTGCGGGCTGCCGGGGATCGCCGCGTAGCGGTGCGCCGCCTCAGCCAGGAACCTCGTCATGGCGCCATTGGCCGGCGTCAGATTCGACGCGATCGCCTGGAAATGGAAATTCGTGCGGTCGTTGAGGATGGCGCCGCTGAGCGCGATGCCCACCGCCCCGCCGAGATTGCGCATCATGTTGAACAGTCCGCTGGCGTATTTCAGCCGTTCCGGCGGCAGGCTGCCGAGCCCGAGATTGACGCTGGGCGCGACCGCAAAGACCTGGGGAAAGCCGCGCAGCACTTGCGGCAGGAGAAGCTCTGCCCCGCCCCAGTCGTGGGTGATGAAACTGAAGCACCACATCGCCAGACCGAAGGACGCGAGGCCGAGCATCATGAGCCAGCGCGTGTCGAGCTTGCGCGCCAGCATGATGTACACGGGCACGCCGACGAGCGAGGCCGCGCCGGTCGAGAAGATGGCGACGCCCGTCTGCCAGGCGCTGAACCCGCGCACATAGCCCAGGAACAGCGGCGTCAGATAGATGGTCGAGAAGATGCCGATCCCGGTAATGAAGGAGAGGACGCAGCCGAGGGCAAAATTCCTGTTTCCCAAGGCGCGGAGGTCGACCACGGGACGCGGAAAGGTGAGGCTGCGGATAACGAACAGCGCGCCGGCGACGCCGGCGATCAGGGCGCAGTCCCGGATGGTCGCATCGTCGAACCAGTTCCAGCGCGAGCCTTCCTCCAGCACGTATTCGAGCGTGCCGAGCGCGATCGCCATGAGGACGATGCCGGGGTAGTCCGCTTCCTTCAGCAGCGAGAGGTCGGGCTCGTCGATCTTGACGAGAAGCGGCACCAGAATTGCTATGGCCAGGCCGGGAACGAGGTTGATGTAGAACAGCCATTGCCAGCTCAGCGTGTCGGTGATCCAGCCGCCGATCACGGGTCCGAGAGTCGGGGCGACCGACGCGATCGTGCCGATCACCGCGGCGGAATAGACGCGGCGCGGCCCCTGGAAATAGTGAAAGGAAGAGGTGAAGACGGTCGGGATCATGGAGGCGCCCAACAGTCCCTGCAGCGCCCGGAACAGGATCATGCTTTCGATGTTCCAGGCGAGCCCGCACAGCATGCTCGTCACGGTGAAGCCGGCGGCGGAGGCGGTGAAGAGCCACCGGGTCGAGAAAACCCGCGTCAGCCAACCCGACAGCGGGATCATGATGATCTCGGCGATCAGATATGCGGTCTGCACCCAGCTGATCTGATCCTGGGCCGCGGACAAGCCGCCGCCGATGTCCTGCAGAGAGGAAGCGACGATCTGGATGTCGAGCAGCGCGATGAACATGCCCACGCACATGACCACGAACGGGGCCAGGCTTCGCGCCCAGTGCTCGGTGGATGACGCGCCGGTCACGGCGCCCTCTCCGAGTCCGAGCGCGTGTCCACGCTCACATTGGTCGACAGGCCCGGCCGGAGATACCGGAGCATCGGGTCTTCGCCGTCCAGCATGATGCGTACGGGAACCCGCTGAACGATCTTGGTGAAGTTGCCGGTCGCGTTTTCGGGCGGGATGACGCTGAAGGTCGCGCCCGTGGCGGGCGCGAGGCTCACGATGCGGCCATGAAAGACATGATCCGGCAGGACGGCGGCGACGACCGTCGCGGCTTGTCCCGGCGCCATTCGTCCGAGCTGGTCCTCCTTGAAATTGGCGTCCACCCAAAGATCATGCGCGGGGATGATCGTGGCCAGATATGCGCCGCCGGAGACATAGGCGCCGACCTCGGCGGCCCTATTGCCGACGTAACCATCGATCGGCGAGCGGATTTCGGTGTAGCTGAGGTTGAGCTCGGCGGATTGAAGGTCCGCCTGGGCCTGGGCGACGTCGGCCCGGGCTTCGGCGATCTGTGCGTCCAACACCGTGAGTTGCTGCCTGGCGGCGTCGAGACCGGCCGCAGACGAAACGACCCCAGCCTGAGCCGCCTCGTCCTGCGCCGACGCCCTCTGCGCGTTTTGCCGCGACCCGGCGCTGGAAAGCGCGAGCTCGCGATACCGCACGTCGTCGTCCTTGGCGAATTCCGCCTGCGCCGTCTTGCTGTCGAGGTCCGCCTTCGCCTGGCGGATGGCGCTCTGTTGCAGCGACTCTTTCGCTTGCAGGCTGGCGACGGTCGCCTTGCGAGCTGCGACGATCGCGGCGGCGCGATCGACGGCGGCCCGGAAATCGCGGTCGTCGAGGCGGATGAGCAACTGCCCGGCGCGGACATGTTCGTTATCCGCAACCAGGATCTCAGCGACAAATCCGGCGACATGCGGCGATATCGGGGTGACATTGCCGCCGGCGTAGGCGTCGTCGGTGCTTTCGAGGAAGCGCCCCACGCTCCACCAGTCATAGCCGTAGCGCGCGGCGGCGAGCGCCAGGAGCCCGGCGAAGCCGACGTACAGCAACCATTTCAGCTTCTGCCTGGCGAGCGTCTTGCCTGCCGCCCTGGCGCCGCCGTCGACGGCGATGGTGCTCATGACTGCCTCCTCGGTTCTGCCCGTGTATCAAAAGGCGTATATACGCATATGTGCCGAACGGCTTCCGGTTGGGCGATGCTTGGCGACTAACTCAAGTTGCTTGGCTCAGCTGTCCGGGGCCGGACGCGGCAGGGAGATCGGCGCCGGAAACCTCGTGCAGCAAAGCGCGCAGCCCCACGGTGCGCTCCTCGCCGAAGGCGGCGGCGAACCCCGTTTGCGCCTGCCGCCAGCCCTCCCGCGCGGCTTCCAGCCGCTCGAGACCGGCGTCGGTCAATCGCAGCTCCTTGCTGCGCCGGTCCCTCCGCCCAGGCTCGATGCTGATGAGACCATCGCGCTCGAGCGGCAGGATATTCCGGCCGAGCGTGGTGCGGTCCATCACCATCTCGTCGGCCAACGCGTTGATCGTCATCGGCCCTGTCCGCTTCAGTCTGGCGAGAATTGAGAATTGCGTGGTGCGCAGCCCCGCCGGCGCCAGGTGCTGGTCGTAGAACTGGGTGATGCGCCGCGCTGCCTGGCGGACGGCTAGACAGGTGCACTCTTCGAGCCGCGGCGGCCTGTTCGTCGACATTGCGAGTTTCTCGTCCTTGCGCATTAGGAGCATCTGCGCCTACATACGCGCAGCTACGCCTAATGTCAAGGCCGCGCCGGAGGGCGCCCTTGTGAACGCCGTTCAGCAACAGGCTTGCCGGGATTTTTCCCCCGAGTGAGCGACCAACGCGGATTCCTGGCTTGACAATACGAGCATATACGCTTAAGTGGGCGCAGTTACGCCTAATGTCAAAGCCAGATTAAGGAGTCCTCGCATGGCCCAATCTTCCCTCGGCGCAGCCCTCGTCACCGGCGCCTCGTCCGGCATCGGCGCCGTCTATGCCGATCGTCTGGCAAAGCGTGGCTATGATCTCGTCCTTGTGGCGCGCAACGAGGAGCGTCTGAAGGCGCTGGCTGCGCGCCTGACGAGCGAAACCGGCCGGTCCGTCGACGTGCTGGTCGCCGACCTCGGCAAGAAGGCGGGGCTCGGCAAGGT
Source organism: uncultured Alphaproteobacteria bacterium (assembly GCA_963823165.1). Taxonomy (GTDB): domain Bacteria; phylum Pseudomonadota; class Alphaproteobacteria; order Rhizobiales; family Beijerinckiaceae; genus Roseiarcus. Next base: position 100,729 of record CAWGKV010000030.1, read on the forward strand.
CGAGACCAGGCTGCGGGACGATCGGCGCATCGCCATGCTCGTCAACAACGCCGGCGCCGCCTCGATCGCGCCGCTGCTGAATTCCGACGTCGACAAGATGGAGGACATGATCGCGCTCAATATCGTCGCGGTGACGCGGCTCGCATACGCAGCCGCCCCCGCCTTCGTCGCGCGCGGCGCAGGCGCGATCATCAACATCGCGTCGATCGTCGCCATTGCGCCCGAGAGGCTCAACGGGGTGTACGGCGCCAGCAAAGCCTTCGTCCTCGCGTTCAGCCATTCGCTGCAACACGAGCTGGCCGACAAGGGCCTCCGCATCCAGGCGGTGCTGCCCGGCGCGACCGCGACTGCTCTTTGGGAGACCGCCGGCCTCCATTACTCGAAACTTCCTCCGGGGATCGTCATGTCGACGGAGGACATGGTCGATGCGGCGCTGGCCGGGCTGGACCAGGGCGAACTGGTCACGATCCCCCCGCTTCAGGACGGCGACGAATGGACCCGGTTCGAGACCGCGCGCCGCGCTCTCTCGCAAAAATTCGGCCATTCCGTCCCGGCGCCTCGATATCGGACAGACGCGCCTGCCCGGCAGGTCGCGTAGACGCATGAGGGATCAGGCCATGGCCGTGAGCTCGCTTATCGACTACGGCGTGGCGACGTCGGCCGACGTCGCGGGCCTGACAGGCAGGCAGTTCCTCGAGGCGATCCTCGAGGGCAGGCTTCCGGCCCCGCCGATCGCGCGGACGATGACGTTCTGGTTGACGGAAGTCGGCGATGGATTCGCCGCCTTCGAGGGCGAGCCGGGAGAGCATCTGCTCAATCCGTTGGGCGTCGTGCACGGCGGCTGGGCGCTGACGCTGATCGACAGCGCCGGCGGCTGCGCCGCGCATTCAACCTTGCCCGCCGGCGTCGGCTACGCCACGATCGAGACCAAGGGCAACTTCAGCCGGCCGATCACGCGCGACGCCGGGCCCGTGCGCGCGGAAGGGCGCGTCGTCGCCAGGGGACGCCAGATCATCTCGACCGAAATAAAAGTGCTGGCGCACGACGGCAAGGTTCTCGCGCACGGCACGTCGACGGTGATGGCGCTCAACGGGAGATGATGAAGATGACAGAACGCTACCTCGAGGACTTCGCCGTGGGCCAGATTTTCGGATCCGGAAGCCTCTGCGTTGGCGAGGATCAGATAAAATCCTTCGCCGCCGAGTTCGACCCGCAGCCTTTCCACCTCGACGACGCGGCCGCGACCACTACGATATTCGGAGGGCTCGCGGCCAGCGGCTGGCACACGGCGGCGCTGACCATGCGGCTCCTCGTCGAGGGCGAGATGAAGCCCGCCGGGGGAATCGTCGGCGCCGGTTTCGACGAGTTTCGCTGGCCGAAGCCCGTGCGCCCCGGCGATGAGCTGCGCATCGAAAGCGAAGTGCTGGAGGTGCGCCCGTCGAAATCGCGCCCCGAGCAGGGGCTGATCAAGGTGCGCACGAGGACGCTGAACCAGAATGGCGAAGCGGTGCAGGTCATGGTCGCCAACCTGGTCGTGCCGCGGCGGGAAACCGCGCTCGATTGATGAGGGGCGATCGGGGTTGGCGGCAAGAAGCAGACGAGTTGCTGGAAACACAAAGAACGCCAAGGCCTCAAGAAAGGGCGCGAGCCAGCGCAAGTAGGCAAGCAGGGCGTTGAACGCCTGATCTTGTGAGCGCGACCTTCGCGCTCTTCGTGTTGAAAATCATTGCGGTCCGTGACCGCTTCTGCCGTTTCATTCCCCGGGTCAAAACTTTCACCACGAAGGACGCCCAGGCGGACGAAGCCGGCGCCTCTCACCCGTTGCGGAACGCGTAAGCATAGCCGTTGAGCGCCGGCGCTCCGCCGAGATGGGCGTACAGCACCCGCGATCCCTTGGGAAAGAAGCCTGTCCTGGTGAGGGCGATCATCCCCTGCATCGATTTGCCCTCGTAGACCGGGTCGGTGATCATGCCCTCGAGGCGCGCCGCGAGCCTGATCGCCTCCTTCGTCTCGTGCGACGGCACGCCATAGAGCGGATAGGCGTATTCCTCGAGCAGCACGACGTCGTCGTCAACAATCTCCTGGCCGAGCTCGACAAGTTTCGCGGTGTTGCGCGCGATGTCGAGCACCTGCGCCTTTGTCTGCTTCGGCGTGGCGGAGGCGTCGATGCCGATGACGTTGCGCTGGCGCCCGTCCTTGGCGAAGCCGACGACCATGCCGGCGTGAGTCGAGCCGGTGACCGTGCAGACGACGACATAGTCGAAGGCGAAGCCGAGGTCGCGTTCCTGCGCGCGCACCTCCTCGGCGAATCCGACATAGCCGAGCCCGCCGAATTTGTGCACCGAGGCGCCGGCCGGGATCGGGTAGGGTTTTCCGCCATGCGCCTCGACGTCCTTCAAGGCGTCCTCCCAGCTCTTGCGGATGCCGATGTCGAAGCCGTCGTCGACGAGCCGGACGTCGGCGCCCAGGATGCGGCTGAGCAGAATGTTGCCGACCCGGTCGTAGACCGCGTCCTCGTGCGGAACCCAGGCCTCCTGCACCAGCCGGCACTTCATGCCGATCTTGGCCGCGACCGCCGCGACCTGGCGCGTGTGGTTCGACTGCACGCCGCCGATCGAAACCAGCGTGTCCGCGCCGGAAGCAATCGCGTCGGGGACGATGTATTCGAGCTTGCGCAGCTTGTTGCCGCCGAACGCCAGGCCCGAATTGCAATCCTCGCGTTTGGCGTAGAGCTCCACCAGTCCGCCGAGATGCTGCGCTGAGGCGCGAAAGCTTCTCGATCGGCGTCGGACCGAAGGTGAGCGGGTAGCGGGCGAATTTCTCCAGCATGCGAAGGAGCCTGGGGGTTGGAATGGTTCCGGGCACGTTAGCATGATGGAGGCGACGCGGCTCTCCTCCGACGCAGGGTTCAATTGCTGCCGCTTGCAATCGCCGACCTTTTCCGGTAATAATTTCCGGAAAGCTAAGGACCCGGAATGAGCAATCGAAGCAAGTCCTCGCTCGCAGCCCACCGCGCGCGCATGGCGCGCCAGGGTTTTGTTCGTGTCGAGGTCAGCGTCCGCAAGGAAGATGCAGGATTGGTGCGTGGCGTCGCTGCCGCCCTGTCCGATCCGGCGCGTCAAGCCGAAGCGCGAAGGGTTCTTCGACAACGCTTTGCCGATCAGTCGAAAGGGGGCCTGAAGGCGCTGCTTGCGTCCGCGCCGCTCGAAGGGATCGATTTGGATCGCCGACATGACCCGGGACGCGATGTGGAACTGTGAGCTACCTGATTGATACCAATATCATCTCCGAGATCCGCAAGGGCGAACGCTGCGATCCTCAGGTTTCTGCATGGTATGCTTCGATCAGGGATGAGGACCTCTTTCTGAGCACGCTCGTTCTCGGGGAGATCCGGAAGGGGATCGAGCTTCAGCGCTCGAAAGATCTGTCAAAAGCATCAGCCCTCGAACGATGGCTGGAGCAAGTCAAGGCGGCATTCGGCGGGCGCGTGCTTGGCGTCGACAACGCGGTTTCGGACCAGTGGGGACGCATGAGCGCCATCAGGCCAATCCCGGTCATCGACGGCCTCATGGCGGCGACAGCTATGACCAACGGCCTCACGCTCGTGACCCGCAACGATCGCGACGTCGCCGGCCTCGGGGCTAAGGTGATCAATCCGTTCCATCCTGTCGATAGTCGCCCTTGACGGAGGGCTGGGGCGACGCCTCGAACGCCTCGGCCTGCGCCTCGACGATCTCCTCGATGAAGCCGTCGGGCGCAAAAGGGGAAAGCGCCTCGCCCAAGGCGCGCCTCATCTCGGGAACCGCGTCGCCGAGCTGTTCGGGCGAGGTGGTCGACATCGACAGGACGCGGTCGGCCAAGCGCTCGACCGGCAGAGTTTGCCTCGCCTCGACCCGGATTTTTTCGCGCGGAAGGAACCTGCTCCCGGCGAAGAAGGCGCTGCGGTCGTGCTTGGGGCGCTCGCCGCTCCAGCGCTTGCGGACGCCGTCAAAAGCCTCGAGCCAAGCGTTGCGGCCGTCTTTGACGCTGCTCGCGCCGCAGACGAGAATTCTCCCGTGCGGGGCGACGGTCCGTTCGAGGGCTCTGATCGCGGGCTCGGGATCGAGCCAGTGAAGCGCCCGGCCGATCGTCACGACTTCGAACGCGCCGAGGGACAGTTCCTCGAAGCGGCCTTGGATCAGCTCGAGCGCCACGCCGGCCCGAGCTGCGGCTTCGCGCGCGGCGTCGATCATCGCCGCCTCGGGGTCGATGCCGACGACCTGCCGGCAATAGGGCGCAAATCCGATCGCCAGAATCCCTGGCCCCGTGCCGATGTCGAGGAGGCGCCGGCCGCCGTCGAAGCCGAGCTCGCCGGCGACCTTGGCGAAGAACGCGTCCGGGTAGGGAGGCCGCGCACGCTCATAATAGGCGACGGTGGAGGCGAAGCGTCCCATGACCTTCCTCGGGTTTCACCCCCTTTGTCGACGCGGCCGCTGGCCGCGTCAGCCGCGCTCACCGCGCGCGGCTATAGAGGCGCGGCCGCTGGCCGCGTCAGCCGCGCTCACCGCGCGCGGCTACAGAGGCGCGGCCGCTGGCCGCGTCAGCCGCGCTCATCGCGCGCGGCTATAGAGGCGCGGCCGCTGGCCGCGTCAGCCGCGCTCACCGCGCGCGGCTACAGAGGCGCGGCCGCTGGCCGCGTCAGCCGCGCTCATCGCGCGCGGCTACAGAGGCGCGGCTACAGGCCTCAAGGACACGCTTCGGCGACGATCGCGCCGGCCCCGCCTGTCGCGGCGAGGTCGAAGGTCACCGGCGGCTGCGGCGGCTCGCCTTCGGCAAGGGCGCCGGCCGGCGCGGCGGCGAGCGCGCCGCCTCGGGCCAGAGCGCAGAATTGCTCGCGCGGGATCATGGCCTGCGCCTGCGAACGTCCGCCCGCTTTCCATTGCCCGGGTTGACCGGCCGGCGTCAGGGTCAGCGTCCAGCCGTCGGGCGACGGATCGGCGGCGGTCTTGTCCCCGTCGCGCGCCGCGACCGAGGCCCCGATCACTCCGCCGCCCCGACGATAGGCGAAGGTCGCTTCCAACGTCGTGGCGCCGCCCCGCGTCGGCGCGGCGAACGGCTCGGAGACCCGCCCCGTGACGATGTCGGTCCCGGTCTCGCCTCCTGCCAGAGGGCGGCTGTCGAGGCCGTTGAGGCCGCCGATCAGGATCGGGGCCGAGGCGTCGAGAGCGCCCGTCGCGAGATGCGACTCGCTGAGTTCGTCGGAGCTCAGCCAACGAATGCTGGCGGCCGGCGTCTTGCGCAGGATTTCCATGACCGGATCCCGGACGCCCATCGCGTGCAGGTAGGACTGCACCACCCGGTCGACGGAATCCTGTTCATAGATTTTCTTCACCGTCGTCAGATGCTCGACGCCCTCTGTTTCCTTCTCCACCGTCGTGATCTGGTGGACGCCGACCTTCGGCAAGGGACCAATAAGCCGCTCGACGCCGCCGGCGAGGATCAGCGGACAGGCGGAGGCGCAAAAGGCGCCGCCGACGATCGCCTTGCCCCGGGCGTCGGGACAGGCGCGGGCGAACTCGGGACAATTGGCGATCCGCGTCCGGGCCACCGCCACGACCAGTCCCTTCGACCGGACCAACAGGCCCATCGCCAGCGCGTCGCGAACCGAACCCCCATGCGACGAGATCAGAATGGGCAGCCGTCGCCCGCCGAGACCGTCGACGACCTTGGCGAACGCCTGAGCCGTGCCGGGGGTAATGATCCCTTCCGCCGAAATCCATTCCGGGCAGTCCGGCTGGCAGGCCGGGTCAACGCTCGTGACATGAAGGATGCGCATCGCGGGGTCGCGGCGCGGCCGCGGCGGAAGCTTCAGGTCGGCGAAGGCGGGATTTGCGGCGAGCAGGGCGAGGAGCGCAACGGCGCCCGCCGCCGCCCTCTTAAAAAGGGGCGCGAAGCGCACCGCCGGCGGCGCAAAGAATCCCGTCATGCGGACGATCATCCCGATTTGCTTTGGGTTGTCCAAGACGGGCCGCCCTTCACGCGGCCGCGGCCGTCTCCCGCTTCAGGCGCTGGTATTCGAAGGCGACGAGGTTCGGCCCGTGCGTGCGCTCGAGCCGGCGCACGATGAAATGGCCGCGCGCCAGCGTCTGGAAATGCTCGGCGAAGACCGCGTTGACCGCGGCGCCGCCGATCGCGCCGAGAACGGGCGCCGCCTGGGCCGCGATCTTTTCGCTGACGATCACCCCGAATCGCGCCGCGATCTGGGAAATTAGCCGCACCACCGCCGGCGCCGTCTGCGCGCTGAACCCCTGGGAGGCGACGAAGCGCGCGCTGTCGCTGACTGATTTTGCGAGCGCGGCGCGGACGGCGAAATAGCCGCTCTCGTACACCGCCTCCTCCTCTTCCTTGCCGCCGAGCGCGAACACCTCGATGCAGGCGAGCGAGGCCTCCGGCGCGCTCAGGTTCTCGCCCTCCTCCCGGGCGATCTCGGCGATCGATCGCAAGAGGATCGTCGTCGAAAGCGGCAGCTCGACCGGCAGCGCCGCGAGCCCGAACGCGCCGCCGAACGCGCCCGAGGCGGCGGCGGCGAACTTGTGGGCGCGATGCGCAGGCTTGGGCGCGCGCTTCAAGTCGATCGTCCGCAGCGCCAGCTTCAGCGCCGCCCGCAGCGCGCTCTCGCTCACATGGGCCACCATCCGCCGGGCGGGCAGCGGCACGGTGCGGCTCAGCGCGCCGATCGGCCGTCCGACCGTATCCGTCAGGCGCTGGGCGAAAGTCGCTCCCTCGAGGCAAGCGATCGCCCGCCTGAGATCGTCTGTTTCTTCGCGCGTGAGCCGCGCCGGCATGACCTCGATCGACGACATTGCGCCCTCGCATAGGGCGCATCACCGCCGCCCCAGCCATGCGCAATATAGCGCACGACCGGGCGCGGCCAAGACCTGATGCATCCTGTAGCCCGGCTCCATGGCCCGTCGAAAGATGGCCGTCCTTCCGGATGCTCCATGGAGCTCGGCCGACGCGGTCAGCGCCCGCGTCTACAAAAGATGATCAAGTCAGCATGACGATCGCCAGGAACAGCGCCCCGGCCGCCCAGCAGTAATAGGCGAACGGGCTCAGCGCCTCGAACTCGTTCCTGTGGAAATAGCGCATCAGGAACGCGAGGCTCGCGTAGGCGACGGCGCCGGCGACGATTCCGGAGAGAACGGCCATCGGACCGAGTGTCGCGCCCTGCTTCAGCAGTTTCGGCGCCTCGTAGACATTGGCCGCCAGAATGATCGGCGTGCCCATGAGGAACGAGAAGCGCGCCGACTCGCCGTGCTTCAGGCCCGCCACCACGCCGGCGACGATGGTCGCCCCCGAGCGCGATATGCCCGGAATGAGCGCCAGGCACTGGGCGAAGCCGACCGCGAGCGCGCCCTTCCAGTTGAGCTGGTCGAGCTTTCCCACCGTCTCTCCGGCGATCAGATCGCCGAAATAGAGCAGGAACCCGTTGACGATCAGAAAGGCCGCCGCGATCCAGGGGACGCCGAACGCCTCGGCGAGCGGCTTGTGCAGAGCCGCCCCGATCACCACCGCCGGGATCGTCGCCAGAACGACGAGCCAGAACAGCCGGCGGTCGGCAGCCGACCGGGCGCCGCGAAGCCCGGCGAGGGAGAGGGCGAAATTGAGCCAGTCGCGCCAGAAGAAAATGAACAGCGCGAGCGCCGTCCCCAGATGCATCACCGCGAGATAGGCGAGCCAGTCGGGGGCCTTGAGGTCGACCGGCCAGTGGAGAAGGCGCGGCAGAATCACCGCGTGGCCGAGGCTGCTGATCGGGAAGAGTTCCGTAACGCCCTGCAGCACGGCCATGACGATCGCTTGGATGGCGGTCAACGGTGCGGTCTCCGGTTAAAGAACTTTTGCCAGGCCCTTCTCCCTTTGCGGGAGAAGAGCCTGCCCCCGGGCATCGACCCGGGGGTGGCGCGGAGCGCCGGATGAGGGGTTCAGCGGGTAAGGCGCTTTCTGCGCCGCGTTCCTTGCGGCCGACCCCTCACCCCCAACCCCTCTCCCGCAAGGGAGAGCGGAGTCGGCTCAGCAGGAGACGCGGCCGCATTTGTGCACGGAATCAATCTTGTCCTTGAGCTGATCGTAGCCGACCGCGCCGACGACGACGTCCTGCCCGACGACGAAAGTCGGCGTGCCGTTGATCTGCAGGGCGTCGGCGAGCTGCATGGTCTCGTCGAGCCCGGCCTTGACGTCGGGGCTCTCCATGTCCTTGGCGAGCTTGTCCATGTCGAGCCCGAGCTCCTTGGCGACGGCCAGCGCCTCCGGCTTGCCGATCGGTCCGTGCATGGCGAGCAGCTTCGCGTGAAACGCCCAGAACTTGTCGCCCGGCAGCTGGTTGCGGGCCGCGCTCGCGACCTTCGCGGCCTCGACCGAGCCCGGCCCGAGCACCGGGAAGTCCTTCAGCACCAGTTTCAGGTTCGAATCGCCCTTGATCAGCTTGGTGATGTCGGGCAGCGCGCCCTTGCAGAAGTGGCAATTGTAGTCGAAGAACTCGACCAGCGTGGCCGTCGCCTTCGGGTTGCCGATTGTCGCCTGGTATTTCGAGCTGAAGAGCTGCCCCGATTTGCTTTCGACCACCTTCTGCTGATCGGCCTCGGCCGTCGCCTTGTCGCGCTTGTCGAGCGCCACGATCGCATCGCGCAGGACGTCCGGATTGTTGACCAGATAGTCGTGGATGATTGCGCCCAGCTCCTGCTTCTGGGCCGGAGTGAATTCGTCGGCGCGGGCGGGGAGGGCGAAAGAGGCGGCTGCGGCGGCGAGAGCGGCGGCGAAGCCGAGGGCGGCGGTAAGCTTCATGCGATTCTCCAAACTGCGGCGGCGCCCCTGGCCCCGCCCGGTCGCCGCTCATAGAAGGCCGATTGCGGCGGTTTTTGCGTCCGTCGGCGCTTCTAGCGGATTTCCGCGATCGTGTCTTCCCGCGCCAGCGAACTGAAACGGGTCACCTCGGCGTCGAACTGCAGTTCGATCGTACCGGTGGGCCCATGCCGCTGCTTGCCGATGATCACCTCGGCCCGACCGTGCGCGCTCTCCATCTGCCCCATCCAGGCGATGTGCTCCTCGGTGCCCGGCCGCGGCTCCTTGTTCTTGAGGTAATATTCCTCGCGGAAGACGAACAGCACCACGTCGGCGTCCTGCTCGATCGAGCCGGATTCGCGCAGGTCCGAAAGCTGGGGCCGCTTGTCGTCGCGCTGCTCGACCTGACGCGACAGCTGGGAGAGGGCGAGGATCGGCACGCCGAGCTCCTTGGCGAGCGCCTTGAGGCCGGTGGTGATCTCGGTCAGCTCCTGCACCCGATTGTCGCTGCGCGTCTTCGAGCCGGACAGGAGCTGCAGATAATCGACCACCACGAGGTCGAGGCCTCGCTGGCGCTTGAGGCGTCGCGCGCGGGCGCATAGCTGCGCGATCGAGATTCCGCCCGTCTGGTCGATATAGAAGGGAATCTGCTGCATCTCGGCGACGGCGTCGGCCACGCGATGGAAGTCGCCTTCGGTGATGTCGCCGCGGCGGATCTTGTAGGAGGGGACGGCGGACTGTTCGGCGATGATGCGGGTGGCGAGCTGCTCGGCCGACATTTCGAGGGAAAAGAAGCCGACGACGCCGCCGTTGGCCGTCTCGACCTTCCCGTCGGCGCGGGTCCGGCCCTCGTAGGCCCTGGCGATATTGAAGGCGATGTTGGTGGCGAGCGCCGTCTTCCCCATGCCGGGGCGCCCGGCGAGGATGACGAGGTCGGAAGGCTGCAGGCCGCCCATGTAGCGGTCGAGATCGGCGAGGCCGGTCGCGATGCCGGAAAGGGATCCTTCGCGCTCGTAGGCTCTCGCCGCCATGTCGACGGCCAGCTTCAGCGCGTCGGAGAAGCGCTGGAAGCCGCCGTCGTAACGGCCGGTCTCGGCGATCTGATAGAGGCGCCGCTCCGCCTCCTCGATCTGCTCGCGCGGACTCGAATCGACCGGGGCGTCATAGGCGACGTTGACCACGTCCTCGCCGATCGAAATGAGTTCGCGGCGGATGGCGAGATCGTAGATGCTGCGCCCGTAGTCGTAAGCGTTGATGATGGTGGTCGCCTCGGCCGCCAGCCGCGCCAGATATTGCGGCACGCTGACTCCGCCGACGTCGTGCTCCCCCAAGAAAGTCTTGAGCGTGATCGGCGTGGCGAGCTTGCCCATGCGAATCATCGAGCCGGCGATCTCGTAGATGCGGCGATGAATCTCCTCGACGAAATGCTCGCTCCTGAGAAAGTCCGACACGCGGTCGAAGGCGTCGTTGTTGATCAGGATCGCGCCGAGCAGCGCCTGTTCGGCCTCGAGATTGTTGGGCGGCGTGCGATAGGCGCGCTCTTCCGCTGCGGTCTGTCGCTGCGCGAACTGCTCAATGGTCGCCATGGGCTTGCGGGCGGTCCTTCCTTGGCTGAGGTTTTCGTCGAACGCAGCACAGAACAACTCGGAACCCCGCGATGATACCGCGGCCGCACGCAACAAAGTCGCCATCGACTGCGAGGGGGCAATAGCGCTCTGGCTCGTCCGGGCCAATGCCGATGCGTGAGTGCAGCGACGTTGTCCCCGTTATCCACCTAACGCCGGATACGGAGCTTGACTGTGACCGTCGCTTCGGATCGTAGGCGCGCCGCCCTCCACCGCGCCGAGCCCGTTTATTGCGTGCTTTGCCAGGTCTATGGATCGACCCGAATTCGATGGAGTGGCTGGAGCCTGCTGTGGCGCCCAAGCCAATGTGCGGAATGCGACAGCAGGCGGATGAGATTGGCGTCCCCCCCCTTGTGGGGGAAGGACAGGAAGGGGGTCGCGCCATGCCGAGGGGATTGGCGTCGTTTGCGCGGGGCCTGAGGCGGAACGCGACCAACGCTGAGCGACGCCTCTGGCAGGGGTTCGGCGCAAAGAGGTCGCAGGCTTCCGCTTTCGCCGTCAGGTCGCGATCGGCGGCTACATCGCCGACTTCGCCTCATTCGACGCGAGGCTCGTCATCGAGGTGGACGGCGCCACCCACTCGACCGACGAAGAGCTTGCCCGTGATATCGCGCGCGCAGCCGTGCTCGTCGCGCAGGGCTTCGCCACTCTCCGCTTCACCAACCATGAGGTGTTTCACAATCTCGACGGCGTTTTGCAGACGATCCGTCTGAAGCTGATGGAACTGCGACCACGCATCGAGGATTCTGCAACTTGAGCTTGGTAGCTTCGCATTAGGACTGGATGCAAGAGGCGCCGATCCCCTCGGCATGGCGTCGACCCCCCTTCCTGTCCTTCCCCCACAAGGGGAGAAGGGACGCTAATCGCCACGCTTTGGTCCCTTGATCTCCCGCCGATGATCAAGGCCTCGTTCTGTACCCGCAAATGCGTTTTTTCGCCTCCGCGTACTCGCGCTGAAGCCGCGCGACGAGATCGGCGACCGGCTGAACTTTCTTGACCGCGCCGATGCCCTGGCCGCTGCCCCAGATGTCGCGCCATGCCTTCGCCTCGGACGAGCCGCGGGAAGCGAAATTCATCGTCTTCGCCTCATCCTCCGGCAGATTGTCCGGGTCGAGGCCCGCCCTGGCGATCGAAGGTCTGAGATAGTTGCCGTAGATTCCGGTAAACAGGCGAGAGCCGACGATGTGGGAGGCGTCGCCCTCGACGATCGCCTGCTTGTAAGCGTCGATGGCGCGAGCCTCTTCGGTCGCGATGAAGGCCGAGCCGATATAGGCGAGATCGGCCCCCATGGCCTGGGCGGCGAGAATGGCTTGGCCGGTGGCGATCGCTCCCGAAAGCAGCAGCGGCCCGTCGAACCAGGCGCGGATGTCCTGGACGAGCGCGAAGGGCGAGACCGGACCCGCATGGCCGCCGGCCCCCGCCGCGACCGCGATCAGTCCGTCTGCGCCCTTCTCGACCGCCTTGCGGGCGAACCGGTCGTTGATGATGTCGTGCAACGTGATCCCGCCATAGGCGTGCACCGCTGTGTTGACGTCCTCGCGCGCGCCGAGCGAGGTGATGACGATCGGCGCCTTCCATTTGACCGTCAACGCCAGGTCCTCTTCGAGCCGGGCGTTCGATTTGTGGACGATTTGGTTGACGGCGAATGGCGCGGCCGGACGGTCGGGATGGGCGCGGTCATGGGCAGCGAGCGCCTCGGTGATCTCGTGCAGCCATTCGTCGAGCTGTGAGATGGGCCGGGCGTTCAACGCCGGGAAAACGCCGACGATCCCGGCCTGGCACTGGGCGATCACCAGCGCCGGATGCGAGACGATGAACAGCGGCGCCCCGACGGCGGGCAGGCTGAGCTTGTCCCTGAGTATGTTCGGCAGCGCCATCGAGGACCCGGGCTTTGATGATTGTTCACACATAAACCAATAGTCCCGCCGTCGGCAAGCGGCTCTCTACCGGGGCGGCGTCAGCCAATCGCATGCATGGGCCCCCTTTCCCTCGCGCGCAAGGAGTCGGGCGAGCCAGGGCATGAGAAGGCGGGCCTCGTCGAACAGCCTGTGTGGCGGATTGACGACGAGGAGTCCTGCGCGCGCAAGCGGCCGCTGCCCCTGGGCGCCGACCGGACCGGGGTCGACGTCGAGTTCGAGCCGCAAAATATTCGGCGCGCCCAAAGCGGCGACGCTGTTGAGAAAATGCGCGTCGGGGGCAGCCTCGCGGATCGGGCGCCATAAGAGATAGGCTCCCGTCGGCCACTTGCGGATCGCCCGCGCCAGCGCCTGCTCGACGCGCTGAAGTTCGTCCGGCTGCTCGAACGGCGGGTCGATCAGGACGAGACCGCGCCGCTCCTTCGGCGGCAGATAGGCGTTGAGCGCGACATAGCCGTCCGTGTCGACAATGCTGAGCCGGCCGTCGCGCCCGAGCGCGGCGATCAGCGTCTCGCGCTCCTCGGGATGCGCCTCGCAGAGCGCGATCCGGTCCTGCGGGCGCATGAGCGCCTGCGCGATCGCCGGGGAGCCGGGGTAGGAGGCGGGCGCGCCGCTCGCGTCAAAGGGGCCGATCGCCCGCAGATAGGGCTCGAGCAGCGCCGCGACCGGGGCAGGCGGCGAGGCCTTGAGCAGCCGCGCGACGCCCTCGCGCCATTCCGGCGAGCGCTGCGCCTCGGCGCTCCCGAGGTCATAGCGCCCGGCCCCGGCGTGCGTGTCGATGAAGCGGAAGGGCGCGTCCTTGCGCGCGAGATAGACGAGGATGCGCGCCAGGATCGCGTGCTTGAATACGTCGGAGAAACTGCCGGCGTGGAAGGCGTGGCGGTAGTTCATTCAGGCAGACCCAAACTCAATGAGGACTGCGGATCAAGCACCCTTGCTTGAGCCGCGCCGTTTCTCGGCGATATAATACATGTATTAAACGTGTTACAAGCAGCTACCAACAAACAACATTCAGAAAATGCTCTATCTTTTGCAAGCACGACAGCGCGACAGTTTTTGGCGCCCAATCCCTTGAAAAACCTCTATCGCTGCCAAACTTGGCCCCCTGCGGGGCCGCTCCGTCCGGCCCCCGGAGCGGGCCGGATCGGGGGAGCCGCGACCGTGTCCCCGCCGCGCCCCGCCGCTCAGCGAACCGGCGCGACGGCGACCGACGATCGATGGCAGGTGTGGCCCGCGACCTTCGGACAGCTGGCGAAGGCCTTGAGGTCCCTCGACAGGCAAAAGCGCACGTCGACGAGCTCGCCGCGCGCGCAGGTGACCGCCATGTTCTCGGGCGGCGAGATTCGCGTTCGCCGCGATGAAGGCCTGTTCGATCGCCTGCGGGAGACATGCGGCGCCATTCGCGCGGGCCCTGCAGCATCGGCGGGATCTTGAGCTCGTCGCGCACATAGCGGACCGCGGCGAAGTAATCATTGGCGCTCAGGCCGGTGCAGGTCCCGTGCTTGCGGTACTCGTAGCGCGCCAGGTCCTCGGTCGGATAGAGGCCGCGCACTGTCGCGAGATCGGCGGGAGAGGCGTCCTCGTCCGGATTGCATTCCTCCGGATTGGGTCCATACCGGTTGTCCGGCCACAGGCCGTGGACGACAAAGCCGTTCCCGGCGCCGGCCGCGCATTGCTCAGGCGACTTTTCCTCGCCGCCGAGGTCGCAGAAACCCGGCGACCAGGAAAGCGTCATCACGTAGTAATCGAACGGCGCCGTCGCGGCCGGCGGAAGGCTCTCCGCGAAAGCCGACGTCAGTCCGAGGAGCGCGAAGGCGCGCAGGCGCGAGCGCAAGCCGGGCAAATGCGGGCAGGCGCGGCGCGCGCCTCAATAGCGAGCCTTGAGGCCGTACTCGCCGAACCAGTTGACCTCCTTCAAGACGCCGATCCGCCGCTCGATGATCGGGCGCAGGACGTAGCACGCCGCGAGGTCGACGTGGCCCGCGTTGGCCGTGTAGGCGAGCTCGCGGTCGAAGCCGACGACGCACCACTCGACGCCCCAGGTCAATCCCATGATGCCCTCGGTCGCGCCGACGTTATAGACGACCGTACGCGCCTTCGGCGGTTGGGGAGGCGGGGCGCGCGGGTCGACGATCAGGGCGCGGCCGACGCAGTAGCGGCGCGGGATATAGTCGATGCCATCCGAGCGGAAGCCGATCTCGCGGATGCGCTCGTAGCCCTCGATCGCATGCACGCCGCCCCAGTATTCGTTCTCCGTGTCGGCGAACCGCCCGGTGATGGTCGATAGCACGGCGAGGTCGTTGCAGGCGGGAACGTTGGCGTAATTGGCGTGGAAGGGGGCCCAGCGCGCTTCCGCCGGGGTTCCGTAGATCGAATCCTCGAAGGGGCCGCCCGCGGCGTGGGCAATCGACAGAGCGCCGAGCAACGCCAGAAGTCCGATGATCGCGCGAAGCATGCAGGTCATTCCCCCGTCGGCGCGGATGCCGGTCCGCCTCCTCCGCCGCGCGTCGACAATGCGGCGCGCCGCGCGCCAAATCAAGAGCGTCCCGCGTCCCGGCCTCAGTTCAGGCGGGTTTTGATGCCTGCGATTTCGCGCGCCACGAGGCTGGCTCCGTCTTCGCCCTGCATCTGGTCGCGCAGGACGGTCTCGGCCGCCTTGGCGGCGAGATCGGCCGCGGCGGCGCGCACGTCGGCCGCGGCCTGCGCCTCGGCGAAGGCGATCTTCGCCTCGGCCTGCCTGGTGCGGCGGGCGATGAATTCGTTCATCCGCTCGGCGGCGTCCTTGGCCATCTGCTCGGCCTGGGCGCGCGCCTCGGCGATGATCGCGGCGGCGTTGGCCTCCGCCTCGGCGGTCTTCTTCTCGAAGCTGGCGAGAAGCGCGGTCGCCTCGTCGCGCAGCTTCGCCGCTTCGCCGAGTTCCGCCTGGATCGTCTCGCCGCGCGCGTCGAGCGCCTTCAGGAGCGCGCGAGGGGCCCCGACATAGATCAGGATCCCGACAAACACCAGGAAGCCGAGAAGGACGAAAAATTCGGGGCCGAAGTCCATTTCCGATCTCCGCTCAGGGCTTGGTCGAATTCGACCGCGGCCGCGATCGCCTTGGGATCCGGCCTCCGCCCGCCGAGCCGCTCGACGATCGCGCCCGCGGCGTCCCGCGCGATCTCGGAGACATTGGTCATCGCCTGGGCGCGGGTCGCGCCGATCTGCTTCTCCGCCTCGGCGAGCCGGGCGGCGAGCTGGTCCTCGAGCGCCTTGCGCTTGGCCGCCGCCGCGGCGGCGGCTTGGTCGCGCGCGGCCTGGGCCATCGCCTGAGCCTTCGCGCGCGCGTCGGCGAGTGTCCTCTCATGCGCGGCCGCCGCCGCGTCCGCCTTCTGCTGCATCCTCGTCGCGTCGTCGAGGTCGCGGGCGATGCGCGCCCGCCGATCCTCGATCACCTGCCCGATCTTCGGCAGCGCGCGCGTCGACATGTACCAGTAGAGGAACCCGAAGGCGATGCACAACCAGAACAGCTGCGACGGAAACGTGCCCTTGTCGAACGGCGGAAACATCGTCGCGCCGCCGCCGTCGTGACCGACTTCCGTTTGTGTTGTTGCGGTCTCAGCCATCGCGGGTCCTCGGGGAAACGGCAGGACGGGAAGGATGCCTGTCGCCGCCTTCCCGCCGATCGAAACGGCTTCGCCTCAGCTGCCGAACAGCAGCAGGAACGAGATCAGCAGCGCGAAGATGCCGAGCGCTTCCGTCACCGCGAAGCCGAAGATCAGGCGGCCGAACTGGCCGTCGACGGCCGACGGGTTGCGTAGCGCGCCGTTCAGGAACTGCCCGAACAAAGTGCCGACCCCGATGCCAGCCGCGCCGGTCCCCATGGCGGCGAGACCCGCGCCGACATATTTGGCGGCGAGGGCGAGTTCATGCGGTTCCATTCGTAGCTCCTGTCCTGAAGATGTGGCTTGGATCGGAAGGTTAGTGCCCGCCGGGGTGAAGCGCGTCGTTGAGATACATGCAGGTCAGCATGGCGAACACATAGGCCTGCAGGAACGCGACGAGCAATTCGAGGGCGTCCATCGCGACCGCCATGGCGAACGGCAGCACCGCGAAGATTTTCATCGCCGCCCCAGCGCTGCCCAGCATGATGACGAACGCGCCGAAGACATAGAGGGTGATGTGTCCGGCGAGCATGTTGGCGAACAGACGCACTGAGTGGCTGACCGGGCGCGACAGGAAAGAGACGATCTCGATCGCCACGACCAGCGGCAGGATGTAGATCGGCACGCCCGGGGGAACGAACATCCTGAAGAAATGCGTCCCGTGGTCCTTGATTCCGACGATCACGACGGTGAGGAAGACAAGCAGCGCGAGAGCGGCGGTTACTATGATCTCGCTCGTAACCGTGTAGGAATAGGGGATGAAGCCCAACAGGTTGCAGACCAGAATGAAGAAAAAAATGCTGAAGACCAGAGGGAAGAAGCGCATGCCGGCCTCGCCCGCCGCCGATCTCACCATGCCGGCGGTGAACTCGTAGGCCATCTCGCCGAGCGCCTGCATCCGGGTCGGCACAGCCGAGCCGCCTCGCGCCGCGATCGCCGTCATCAGACAGACCAGCGCGACCGCGAGCAGCATGTAAAGGCCGGAATTGGTGAGCGAGACGTCGTAATGCGCTATTTCGATCGGTATGATCGGATGAATTGAGAATTGTTCGGTCGGATGAAGGGTCTGGCTCGCCACTTCGCCTAATCCTCGTCGTCGTCCGCCTCGTCGGAGGGCTTCGTCCCCCCCGACGCCCCGCGGCCGGGCCATGCGGCTGATCCCTGTCCCGAGCGCCGCACCCCTTTATCCGCCGCTTCCGCATGAGACAAGCGGGAATCTTGCCCGGAACCCCCGCCTTTCGGCGAAGTCAGCCGGATCACGTTCCAGACGCCGGCCGCGACACCGATGAAGAAGAAGAGGACCAGGAAAAGCGGGTTCGTGCCGAAGAGGCGGTCGATGCCCCAGCCGATGCCCGCGCCGACGACGATCGCCGAAACGAACTCGCTGCCTGCCCGCATCCCGAGCGACATGCCGGAATCGCCCTTCGGCCGATTTGGCGCCGGCGCGGCGCGGGTCTCTCGGCCTCGCGCGTGGCGCGGGCCCTGTCGAGCGAGCCCCGGAGTTTGGCGAGCCGTTCGTCGTCATCTTCGGCCATTGGAGCTCCCTTTTATGCGGGCGTCCTTCCGCCCGGCGCGAACTGGCCATGGCGCCCCGCGCCGCCGGCGAATCGCGAAAAACCTTCGCTCGTCTCGCCGCTCGCGATGGTCGCAAGACCGCGCGCGACTTCATTGGCGACCGCCTCGCGGCCGCGTAGATCCCATTGCTCGATCGCCGAAAGCCGGTCGTTGCGCAAAGCCGTCTGAGGAAAGTCCGACAGCGAATGGGCAAGGGCCATCGCGCGGGCGAGCGCCTCGCCGTCGGCCGTCGCCTCGTTCACGAGGCCGATCCGCAGCGCCTCCTCGGCGCCGACCGCCCGTCCGGTCAGGATCAGCTCGAGCGCCCTGCCGTGGCCGACGATGCGCGGCAGGCGGATCGTGCCGAGGTCGACGAGCGGCACGCCGAAGCGGCGATTGAATAGGCCGAAGACGGCCGAGCGGCCGGCGATCCTGAGGTCGCACCAGAGCGCGAGCTCCATGCCGCCCGCCACCGCCGGCCCTTCGACCGCGGCGATCACCGGTTTCATGAGCTTGAGCCGCGTCGGGCCCATGGGGCCAAAATCGCCCTCGGGCTCGACCGGCCGAATCTCGCCGGCTGCGAGCGCGACGAGATCGGCCCCGGCGCAGAAGGCGCCGCCCGCCCCGGTCAGCACCGCTACGTCCGAGCCGGAATCGGCGTCGAAGGCTTTGAAAGCCTCGTAGAGCGCCCGCGCCGTCGCGAGGTCGACCGCATTGCGCCGCCCGGGCCGCTCGATCGTCACCACGGTCACGCGCCGGTCGGCGCGCACCGAAACCATCGGATTCATTCGCTCATGTCCTTGGCTCACGTCCTTGGTTGCGCTCCGGCCCATTATAGACGCGATCGGCGCGAGCGCATTTTAGCCGAGCGCGGCTCGAGCGCGGCGGCGCGGGGCGCGGTCAACGACCGCGCCTACAGTCGGCTTGACCCTCCGCGCAGCCTCGGGCAAGTCACGCGCCGCTTGAATTCGAACGGTTGCGCATGTCCAATTCCCCGCCATCGCCGGGCGCCGACGAGGAGTCGGGCGGATTTCTCCTCACCCTAGCCCATCGCCCGCGCCTGCTCGCGGGAGCGATCCTCATGGTCGTGACCTATTTGGCCTTGTTCGCTTTTCCGTTTTTCGTTCGCGAGGCGACCCGCCTCCTCATTGCCTGGAACGTCGGAACGTGGGCCTATATCGGTTCGATCGCCCTGATGATGACGCGCCCGAAGGCGGACCCGCGCGTCGAAGCTCGGCCGGAGGACGAGCAACAGTCGGTTCTGGTGCTTCTCGGGGTCGTGGCGGCCTGCGCGTCCCTGGCGGCGATCGTCTGGGAGCTCGGGCCGGTGAAAAACCTGGAGGGCCTGCTCAAGGCGGGACATCTGGCGCTGGTCGGGGCGAGCATCCTCAGCGCCTGGACCTTCATCCAGATCATGTTCGCGATCCACTACGCCGGCGTCTATTTTGCGGCCGTCGCCGACGGAGACCCGGGAGGATTGGAATTTCCCGGCAGGCCGGAACCGAATTGGGGCGAATTCGTCTATCAGGCCTTCACCGTCGGCTGCACCTTCGCCAGCTCCGACGTCAACGTCTGCTCGCCCCGGATGCGCCGGATCTGCGTCATCCAGGGGGTTGTCGCGTTCTTCTTCAACACGATCGTTCTCGCCCTCGCCATCAACATCGCCGCCGGCTTCTTCTGATCGGAGGCTTTGCCCATGAAACGGAAAGACCATGTCTGAGAACGACGCACAAAACCGGGTCCGCGCCGCCCTGCCGCGGGAACTCGTCGACCGCGACGCGGCCGACATCGCCGCAGCGGATGCGATGATGGCGAAGATCCGCGACGTCTACAGGCTCTACGGCTTCGAAGCGGTCGAGACCCCGTTCATCGAATACACCGAGGCGCTCGGCAAGTTCTTGCCGGATCAGGACCGGCCGAACGAGGGCGTGTTCTCGTTCAAGGACGACGACGAGCAGTGGCTGTCGCTGCGCTACGACCTCACCGCGCCGCTCGCCCGCTACGTCGCCGAGAATTACGACCGGCTGCCGAAGCCCTACCGCAGCTACCGCGCAGGCTGGGTGTTCCGCAACGAGAAGCCCGGGCCGGGCCGCTATCGCCAGTTCATGCAGTTCGACGCCGACACGGTTGGAGCGGCGAGCGTCGCGGCCGACGCAGAAATCTGCATGATGGCGGCCGACTGCCTCGAGGCGCTCGGCATCCGGCGCGGCGATTACGCCGTCAAGGTCAACAGCCGAAAAGTGCTCGACGGGGTGATGGAGGCGATCGGCCTCGGCGGGGCCGACAGCGCCGGACGGCGGCTCGTCGTGCTGCGCGCCATCGACAAGCTCGACCGGCTCGGTCCGGATGGGGTTCGGCTCCTCCTCGGCCCCGGCCGCAGGGACGAGAGCGGCGACTTCACCAGGGGCGCCGGATTAGGCGGTGACGTTGTTGAAAGGCTTCTTGATTTTCTGACGCCAAAATTTCCTTTGGATATGCTCCTGCTTCGCGATGGCGTGCGAATTCACGAAGGAAGTGACGAGGCCAGGAACATTAAAAATGAAGACATAGTCCGGCGCGAAGGGAGCAACGCGTCAACGATCAATTCGCTTCGGCATCTGTTCGACGTCCCAAAGTATCATGAAGGCCTCGATGAACTTGGGCAGCTTGGCGAACTCACGGCAAGTGCGGGGTTCCGACTCAGTCCGTGATTTGTATCGACCCCTCCGTCGTGCGCGGCCTCGAATATTACACCGGGCCCGGTCTTCGAGGCGGACCTCACCTTCGAGACTCCCGGCGAGGACGGAAAACCGGTGCGCTTCGGCTCGGTCGGCGGCGGCGGCCGCTACGACGGCCTCGTCGCCCGCTTCCGCGCCGAGCCCGTCCCGGCGACCGGCTTCTCCATCGGCGTCTCGCGCCTGCTTGCGGCGCTGCGGACGATCAAAAGCCCGATCGTCGCGGCGGCCGAGGCGCCGGGCCCGGTCGTCGTGCTCGCCCTTGATCGCGATGAAAAATCGATGGCGAACTACCAGCGCCTGGTCGCTTCGCTGCGCGCCGCCGGGATCGCGGCCGAGCTCTATCTGGGGTCGGGCGGCATGAACGCCCAGCTCAAATACGCCGACCGTCGCATGAGCCGTTGTGCCGTCATCCAGGGATCGAACGAGCGCGACGCGACTGGCGGCCCGCAGGTGACGATCCGCGACCTGCGGCTTGGCGCCGAGCTCGCCAGGGCGACCAAGGACCGCGCGGATTATCTCGAGCTCCGCCAGCGCGCCCAGTTCGCCGCGCCCGAGGCGAAGCTCGTCGAGCGGGTGCGGCAGGTCCTGGGCCGGGAATAAGCGGACGGCGCCGCCGAATTGTAGGCGCGACCGCTGGTCGACAAGAGGGATTCAGAGGGATCCCCTGACGTTGACCCTCCGCTGCGGGGCGTTCTATAGGACTGCCGCCGCTTTAATTGCGGGCCCCTATGGCGGAACTGGTAGACGCGTCCGACTCAAAATCGGATTCCGCAAGGAGTGCTGGTTCGATTCCGGCTAGGGGCACCATCATCGATCAGGCCGCAGACGCGACAAGCGGCGGCGCTTGCGTTCGGAGCTACTGGACCGGGATCGCGATCGCGCGTCGAACAACCACATCCAGCAGGCCAAGCAGGACCAGGGGCGCCAACGGCATGGCAACCGGCCTGCTTCCGCGCTTCCGCGCCCCTTCTTGCGTCAAGGCCTTGACACTACAAAAATCATGCGCTCGGCCCGCGACTGAAATTCCGGTCCATGGCGCGGACAGATGGTTGGTCGGCCTTTCAAAAACATGCCCGTCGGCCCATGTTCACCATTGAGTGGCTGAAGTGACCGCGTTCCTCATTCTCGCTTACGCCGCGACGATCCCGCTCGCGAATTTCCTGATCGGCCATATCGGGACCGTCTGCGACCCTGGCGGACCCTGCCTGATCCCGGTCTTCCCCGGTGTGCTCGCGCCTTCCGGCGTCCTCGTCGTCGGCGCGGCGCTCGTCTTGCGCGACCTCGTCCAGCGCCGGGCCGGAGCCCTGGCGAGTCTCGCCTGCGTCGTCGGCGGCGCCGCCTTTTCGGCCGCCGTCGCGCCGCCCGCGCTTGTCGTCGCCTCGGCGACGGCCTTCCTGTTTTCGGAGCTGGCGGATTTTTCGGTCTATACGCCGCTCGCGCAGCGGTCGTTTCTGTTCGCGGTCGCCGCCAGTTGCGCAGCCGGGGCGCTCGTCGACAGCGCGCTCTTTCTCTGGCTCGCCTTCCGCTCGCTCGAGCATCTCGAGGGCCAGGTCGTCGGAAAGATCTATGCTGCCCTCGCGTTCCTCGCGTGGCGCTGTTTGGCGCGAGCCAACACGGCTGGCGGATTCCGCAGCCGCGGCCACAAGGAGCGCGCCTGCGTCGAGACGCCGGATTGACCGCGTTTTCCTCGACCCGCTTCACCATCTATTGTTCAAGACGCCGGAACCTGCGTCCCGCGATCCGGTTGCTCCGGCTCACGAGAGGAGCACGTTCATGATCAAACCGATCGCACTGGCATTCGCTGTGGCCATGGCGCTTGCGCCGTCTGCGGCGCCAGCCCAATACTACGGCCCCGCCGGGGCCCCGGGAGCGACCAACCGGCCAATGCGGACGCCACAGCGCTCGGCGCGGGTGGCGCGCCCGTGGATTGGACAGGCGCCGCGCGAAGACATTCCCCCGATTTCCCGCAACCCAAACGACTGCGTCAAGACCATGTGCACGTGCTTGAGCGGAGGAGGCTGCTGATAGCTGCCCTTGTGGAGGCTTGGCGAACGGCTTTCAGCGGCTGGCCCCACGCGCCGCCGCCGTCAGCTGCTTCAACAAATGTGGGGTGACGTCCGTGGTGACCGGCAACCCATGCGTGCGCTCGAATTGGCGTAGCGCTTCCTCCGTCGCCGCGCCTTCGACGCCGTCGGGCTTGACCGAATAACCCAGCTTCGCAAGCGCGCCCTGCGCCGCCTGGACCGTCCGGTCGCCGCGCGGCTCTCCTCGCAAAAGCTCCCCTATCTGATCTTGCGGGCGGATCGGTGGTTCGCCTCCGCCCTCGAACTTGGGCGGAGGCGCCTGGGCGGAAGCCGAAGCGGCGGGAGCCAGGTTCGCCGAAGCGGGCGCCCGAACCGCGGATGCGTTCGTGGGCGCCGGCAAAACATGCCGCCGCGCCGGCGCGAAGAGAGGCGCGGGATGCCGCTCCCGCTGGAGCAGGAGGGCATTGACGCCGATTCCGGCGAGCAGAGCGGAAAAAGCCGCGCCGACATACACACGCGCCGGCAAGACGCGCACGCGTTCGACTAGGCTCCGGACGGTCCCGCGGGAGGCTGCCGGCGAGTTGGCCGGCCGGACGAGGATCGAATCGTTCCTGACCCGCGCCAGCGCCTCAGACATCAGGGTCTCCGTGGTCTCTCACTGGCGCGAGCGTCGCGCTCTGCGTCCCGGCCGCCGAGACTGAACCATCGACGATGTTTCGCCAAGCCTTCCTGAAAACCCCATTTGGGCAGGGCCCGTGAATCCCAATCACCGAGCGTCATGGGGCGCCGTGCCTCTCGGCGGTCGCGACGACCCAAGCGGGCGAAACGACCTGGGGGACCGGTTGCGTCAGCTGGACATCCGTGAAGGGCGGCTGGAACGTTCACAGGCTCCGAACCCGCAATTTGCCTCCGCCTTCGCTCAAGCGAAGCGCCCGCAGGTTGCGAGCTCGTCGTCCAGTCACCCACCCGCCGTCGGCACAACATCGCGCCGGCGGCGCTGACGTTACGCCCGTTTGTCTTAAGCGCTAATGAAGGTTTGGCGAGGGGCGCGTGCGACGTCCGCGACGTCCCGCCAGGCAACGACGCTCCCGACGCCTCTCGCTTCCTAGGCGTCTCGGCCGGCGGACGTCACGGCCAGCAGGTCGAGCAGCAATGGGGCCAGATCGGGCGCGGCGTCAGGCGGCGTCCCTTCGCGAGAGACGGCGGTCGTGATGCCGTGCTGAGCCAAGTCGGCCGTTCCGTAAGCGGCGCCGAAAATGAGCGCCGAAATCTGCTCGGGGTCGCCGGACTTGATTTCGCCTCCCTGCTGCGCTGCCCGTACAAGCGAGGACACGGCCCCGAACGCGTGGCGAACCTCCGCGCCGAGGGGGCTCTCCTCACGACTGACCTCGAGTAGGAATCGGTAGCGAACGGGAAAACGCCGTGCGAAATCGAAATAGGCCCGCAACAGGCGGTCCAAGGCTCCGAAAGGCGAGGGCGCGTCGCGCTTGGCCTTTTCGAGAGCTGTTTGGAAGTAGTCGAGGTTCGCCCGCACCATCGCTTCGAGCAGGGCGCGCTTGTCCTCGTAATGGCGGTAAGGGGCCGACTGGGAAATCCCAGCCGCGTCCCCGACCGCACGCAGCGTCACCGCGCCCGGGCCGCCGGTGTCGAGCAGCCGCATCGCGGAGGCAAGAATACGATCCTTGGTCGATGGCACAGTCGACATGCGATACATAGCCCGCTTTGCCCAGTCAACCCAGGGATTGCATTTGCAACCCCTCCGATTGTGTTTAAACCTATTCTCTTCGCTTTTCAACCGGGGCGAAGCAGGAAAATTTAGCAGCTGGGGGCGAGAGGCGCGAATTGGGTGGAAGCGCGAGCGGCTCCGCGTTCGCGAGCGAAGCGACGACGCGGCCGGTCCGGCATAGGAAAGCGGCCTCTGACCCGCGACGCATGCCTGCGCGATGCCCCTTTCCGGTGGCCGGTTTGGTCACCGTCGCGGCGTCAGCGAAGAAAGTCAGCGCATTTCTGGACGTCGCCCGCTCCTGCGCCCCAAGGCTGGATCGGAACGGTCGAAGTGGAATTCTTCGGCGAGCCTTCGATTAGTTTGTCGCTGTAAGTCATGTATACGAGTATGTTACGCCTCGTGTCACACCCTCTGACGATTTGCATTTTCTTGAAGAAGATCGATCGCCTTTCGCTGAACACCACGTCACCCTGAGAGAATTTCTCCTTGAACTTGATCGGACCATATTGACGGCAGGCGAGAGAAATATCGGACGTCTGTTCGGCCAGGCCCAAGGCGCCGGAGAGACCTCCTTTTTCGGGAGTGGTGTAGTGACACGCGACCCCTTCGACGGCCGGGTCGTCGATGCCGTAGACGGCGAGCTTATCGTTCGGGGTCAGGAATTTGAACGTCGTTGATTTGCGGAAAATCAGGTCCGGATCCAGCGAATCGGCACGCGCCGGCAAAAGCGGCGACGACAGAGACAGCAACGCCGCGACGAGTGCGGCCCTTCGCAAAACGGACATCGGCAAGCCTGCTCTTTTTCGGGGTTGGCGCGAAGCCGGAAGATACGAGCCTTTGGCCTTCCCGCCAATCGCCGGCGGAGGGTCGCGGCCGAGTATATCAGCTGTGTGTCCGTCGTCCTTCCCGCTGGCGCCGGACGAAGTTGACGGGCATATTATCCGGGAGCTCTGATGGGCTCAACGTTTCCTCTCCTCTTCGTGGAACGACGGGGCTTTGGCGCCTGGACAAATGTCGACTGCTTTCGCCGATGAGGACTCCGCCGCCCGACGCCTCGACGCCTGGACGCGCGGCTACGAACCCTTGGCCGGAATTCCCGATGAATACATGGACGCGGATGGCCGCTGTCGTCCGCATTGGCGGCGGTTGCTCTCGGCTCTCGCCGCCTTCGAACCCAATGAAATGCGGCAGCGCTTCTCGGCCGCGGATCGAAGAATTCGCAGCCGCGGACTTTCTTATCGCGTCGCAGGCGAGAAGAACGAGCGGGTCTGGCCGATCAGCCGGATGCCTCTACTGGTCGGAGAAGCCGAGTGGCGCCAGATCGCGCAGGGGGTCGCACAGCGGGCGGAGCTGATGGAGCGCGTTCTCGCCGACGTCTACGGCGAAGGCCGCCTGATCGCGGAAGGCGCGCTTCCCGCATCGGCGGTGGCTGGTTCCACCGATTTTATCGCCGCAATGCGAGGCGTCAGGCCGCCTGGCGGAAGATGGCTGCGCCTTTACGCGGTTGACATCGGCCGCGGGCCGGATGGCGGATGGTGGGTGCTCGGAGACAGGGCGCAGGCCCCGTCCGGCTGCGGTTATGCGCTCGAAAACCGCCTCGTCGTCTCCCAGGCCTTTCCGGATCTCTACGCGCAACTCAACGTCGAACGGCTCGCCCCGTTTTTTCGCGCGCTAGCGGCCGGTCTGAGAGCAGCGGGAGATCGCGCCGAGCCGCGCATCGGAATCCTGAGCCCGGGTCCGATGAGCCTCACCTACTCCGAACAGGCCTATCTCGCCCGCTATCTCGGCTTTCTGCTGGTGGAAGGCGATGATCTGGTCATGCGCGACGGCAGGATATTCATCCGCACGATCGCAGGCCTCAAACGTTGTGACGTCCTATGGAGACATGTCGACGCCGACTGGTGCGACCCGCTCGAGTTGAACTCGTCGTCGCGCATCGGCGTACCTGGTCTGCTCGAGGCCATTCGGCAGGGCGGCGTGGCGATCGAAAACATGCCCGGCGCGGGTCTGGTCGAATCGCGCGCCATGCTCGCCTTCGCGCCCGCGCTCGCGAGGCGGCTTCTCGACGAAAAACTGCTGTTGCCGAATATCGCGACCTGGTGGTGCGGCCAGGCACGCGAGCGCGAGCGGGTCCTCGACGAATTCGACTGCATTTCGATCGGCTCTGCGTTCGGCGGCGAGCTTCCGGCTTTGCAGGGACGGACGAGCGTCATGGTGGAAGAGCTCACGCAGAGCGAACGAGGCCGCTTGCGCGACTCGATCGTGTCGCGGGGATTGGACTACGTAGGGCAGGAAGTCGTGCGCCTGTCGACGACGCCGCGCTGGGCGGAAGACAGGCTCGAACCTCGGCCGTTCGTCCTGCGCGTCTATTGCGCCGCCGCCCGCGACGGCTGGCGGGTGATGCCGGGCGGATTCTGCCGGATCTCCGACCAACCGGATGCGCGCGCCGTTTCGATGGGCGACGGCGTCGAATCCGCCGACGTCTGGGTGCTCGCCCAGAATGCCGTCGAGGCGTCGACCCTTCTGCCCTCTCGTGAGACCGTTCGGATCACGCGGCTACTCGGAAACCTGCCGAGCCGCGCCGCGGACAATCTCTTCTGGTTCGGGCGCTATCTCGAACGCGCCGAGGCTACGTTGCGCGTCGTGCGTTGCCTCGGCGCGCATTCGGTCGATCCCGACGCGCCCATGCGTCTCGGCCGGCAATCGCTGGAAAAACTGATGGGGGCGCTCGTCGGCTGGGGCGCGGTCGATGCCGCGGCTGCAGCGGAAGGCGCGACCGCCGCAGGCAATCAGGGCCTGCGCGACCCCGTCCGTTACGGATCGGCGCTTTCTCTCGCCCGCTCGGCGCGAAACGCCGCTTCCGTCATTCGAGAGCGCCTGACCTATCAGACCTGGGAGCTGATCGGACGGCTCGAGAACACGGCCGACCCGCCGCCTCAGCGGAACCTGTCGGCCGGTGAGATCGTCGACGTCGCCGACGAGGCGCTGACAATCATTGCCGCTTTGTCCGGGCTGTTCGACGAGAACTTCAACCGGGGCGCTGGCTGGGTGTTCTACGTGATCGGACGCTGCGTCGAGAGAGGCGCGAATACGTGCCGCCTGCTCCGCCAGTTCGCCGGTGACCACGCGACTGAGCACGCGCTCGGGGTGATGCTCGACCTTATCGATTCTCAGATCACTTACAGCTCGAGATATCTGGTCGGCCCCGCCTTGGCCCCGGTGCGCGACATGGCGTTGCTCGACCCGTTCAACCCTCGCTCTGTCGCGTTTCAGGTCAACCGGATCGAAGAGGGAATCGCGACCCTCCCCGTGCTCCGCCGGGACGGCATTCTCGAGGAGCCGAAACGGCTGACGACGCTTCTCAGCGCCGAATTGACGACGGAAAGGCCCGAGTTGCTGAACGAGGCGCGGATTCTCGCAATCGAGCAGAGCCTGTTGGCCCTGGCGAATGCGATCGCCGCCCGGTATTTCTTGCAAGGCGCTGGCCAGGGGCGGGCTGAAAAGGTTACGGGACTCGCGTGATCTACGACGTCACCCACGTCACGCGATACACTTATGGCGCGACCGTCGAGCTGACGAACGGAATCGTGCGCCTGATGCCGGTATCGAGGGACGGCCAGACCCTGGAGCGTTTCGACCTCGCCACAACGCCCCCTTGCCTGGCCCCGACGGAGAGGCTCGACCCGTTCGGCAACAGGATTCTGAGCCTCAGGATCGAGAAGCCGCACCGCGAGCTTTCGGTGACTGCGGCGTCCCGTGTACGTGTCGATCGTCCCCCTGCCGCCGACGAATCGCCGCCGTGGGAGGCCGTCGCCGCGGAAGCGCTGGCGAGCGATTCGCTCGAGCCGGGTTCTCCCGCATGTGCTCTTTATCCGTCACGTCGCATAGAGCTTTTCGACGAGGCCACGGCTTATGCTCGAAGAAGCTTCGCTGGTGGGCGTCCGACCCATGAGGCGGCGCTTGAGCTGGCGAGCCGGATCCGCTCGGATTTCATTTACGACCCAGAAGCGACGGAGGTGGGCACCCCTGCGCCGGCCGCTTTCCAGCAGCGACGAGGCGTGTGCCAGGACTTCGCCAACATCATGATCGCGGGGTTGCGAGGCCTCGCGCTTCCGGCGCTCTATGTCAGCGGCTACATCCGCACGTTACCGCCGCCGGGGAAGAAAAGGCTCGAGGGCGCAGACGCCTCGCACGCCTGGGCGGCGCTGTGGTGCGGATCGCGACTGGGCTGGCTCGGCTTCGATCCCACCAACGCCATGCCTGTCGGCAACGACCACATCGAGATCGCCCGGGGGCGCGATTATTCGGACGCTTCGCCGATCGAGAGCATGGTCCTGTCGTCCGGCTCCCAGCGGCTCGATGTGGCCGTCGACGTCGTCCCCGCATAACGGAGCGGACGCTTTCCGCGGCTGGCGGCCGGTGCGCGAACGTGGTTTAAGGCGCCGCTGGCGGAGAGGACTGTTCAGATGGCGGATCATTCCATCGCGCATTTTCACAATCAGCCCGGCGTCCCGACGATCCGGGTGCGGGTGAAAGAATTCATGTGCATCGGCGCCATGCCGCCGTTCGATCACCCCCACATCTTCATCGACATGGGCGACGACAACGACGCGATCTGCTCATACTGCTCGACGCGTTTCGTCTACGACGACACGATTCCCGGTGTTTGCGAGCCGCCCGAGTGCGAACTCGTCGATGCCTGAGCGATGAGCCGGCGCGCCATCATTGCCGGCGCGGGAATTGGAGGCCTTTCGACGGCTCTGGCGCTCTCGCAGGCGGGTTTCGACGTCACTTTGTACGAGCAGGCGCGCGCGCTCGAGGAATTCGGGGCGGGGCTCCAGCTGACGCCGAATGCGACGCGCGTTCTTGCGCGTTTCGGCGTCCTCGACCGCGTGCGCGCCCTCTCGACGATCCCGGACGCAATCTCGGCGTTGCGGGGTTCTGACGACGCCGTCCTCGTGCGGATGGAGCTGAGCGACGCGGAGCGCCGCTGGGGAGCGCCCTATCTCGCTTTGCATCGCGCCGACCTCCAGCGTGGGCTGGCGGAGGCGGTCGAGAATCGCCCGGACGTTCGCCTGCAGTTCGGATCGATGGTCGCCGGGGCGGCGGCCGAGGGCGATTGGGTCTCCGTCGGACTGAAGAGGGGCGCTGCGGCCGTTCAGGATCGAGCGGAACTCCTCATAGGCGCGGACGGGCTGCGCTCCCGCGTTCGCGAACGGCTAGGGCTGGGAGACGCCGGCAAGGCGGCGTTCACCGGACGGGTCGCGTTTCGCGCCACGGTGGATTCGAGCCTCGTCGACACCCGCTGGAGCCGCCCGGAAGTGATCCTGCGCTTGGGTCCGAACGCGCATCTCGTTCATTACCCGCTGCGAAAAGGCTCGGTCGTCAACCTGGTCGCCGTCATCGAAGCGAGGTGGCGGAGCGCGCCCGACGATCATCCGTGGGACGGAGAGGCCGACCGGGCGGTGCTCGAGCGCGCTTTCGCCCGCTGGTCGGGCTCGACGCAAAAGCTTCTCGCGGCGGCGTCCAACTGGCGGGCATGGCCGCTCTACGGCCGGTCGCCGATCGGGAGCTTCTCGCTCGGCCGCATCGCGCTGGTTGGCGACGCGGCGCACCCGATGGTCCCGTTTCTCGCCCAGGGCGCCGCGCAGGCGATCGAGGATGCCGGAGCGCTGGGACGCGCCCTGTCGCAGCCGAGCCCCATTCCCGAAGCGCATGCGGCCTATTCACGTTGCCGGGTGGCTCGCGCGACCCGGGTCCAGGTCGAGGCGCTGAGGCAGGGCCGCATCTATCACCTGAGCGGGCCAGCGGCGCTCGCTCGGGACGTCGCGTTGCGGCTCATGGGACCTGAGAGGCTCAAGGCCCGCTACGACTGGCTTTACGGAGCGTGAGCCGGTTTCCGGATGATCGGCTCGGAGGCCAATAAGCGCCGCGGCCAAAACCCGAAGCCGGACCAAAAGACGAGGAAAAAAGGCTTGGCTCCTCTTGGCTTTCCGACGTCCAAATCGGGGCCGAGGCCAGCGTCGGCTACCGCATGTTGCCCGTGTGCCCGAGGGAATAGCGGCCGGGCTGCGGCCAGACCGTAAGCCCGTGCGGCATGCCGCCGACGGGGATGGTCTTCACCGAGCCGTCTTCGGTGTTGAAGGCGTAGATCACGCCGTCGTAGCGGCCCGAGAGCCACAGCCACTTACCGTCGGGGCTGACATTGCCCATGTCCGGACTGCCGCCGCCCGGAATCGTCCAATTGGCGACGACCTTGCGCGTGGCGAAGTCGATCACCGACACGCTGCCCTTGCCGTCTTTCTGGCCGGCTATGTTGTGGCTGCCGCGATTGGAGACATAGAGTTTCGTCCCGTCGCGGCTGGGATAGAGCCCGTGGGCGCCGACCCCGGTCGGAATGAAGCCCATCTGCCCGAACGAGTCGCCGTCGATGACGAGCACGCCGTCGCCGATCAGGTCGGCGACGAAAAACACCTTGCCGCCCGGCGCGACCCTGATGTCCTGTGGCATGTGGCCGGGCGTGAGCGGCAGCGTTTCGACCAGCCTGTGATGGACGAGGTCGATCTTTGCGAGCGAGTCGTTGAACTCGCAGGTGAATATGGCGTAGGAGCCGTCGGGCGAAAAATCGGCGTGGTTGATCCCGGCGCATTGCGGCGTGTTGATGTAGCCCTGCAGCTCCATCGTATGCGGATCGCGGAATTCGAGGCGGCGCATCGCCTCGGCGACCATGATCGCCGACTTGCCGTCGGGAGTGAAATAGAGGTTGTAGGAATCGGGCACGTCGATCGCCTTGCCGAGCTTGCCGGTCTTCGGGTCGATCGGCATCACGTCGGCATGGCCGCCGCGGTAGGTGATGTCGCCCGACACCCACAATGTCTGCAGGTCCCATGACGGCACGATATGCTCGGGGCTCGGAATCGCGGTCAGGCTTTCGATCAGTTTGAAGGTCTCGGGGTCGATCACGTCGACCTTGCCGGTCGTGAGATTGGGCGAGTAGACCCGGTACAGATGGCCGGCGACGGCGGGGCTGAACATCCCCGCGCCGGCCCCGGCGTAGACGTTGTTGGGATCGACCGGCGCCGGCATGGAGAGGTTGGCCGGCGGCAGATCGATCGGCTTCTCCGGCCCGAGCTGGTAGGCGGCGAGCCTGATGAAGTCGCTTGCCGTCCGGCCTGCCTCGCCGACGCCGTGGCAGATGGCGGCGCATTTTGCGGCGTCCGCGCACACCGAGGGGATGGTGAAAGACTGCGCTGTCTGAAGCGCGGAATCCGGTCCGACGATCGCGGACAGCGCCAAGGCTGATGCGCCGAACCACCCGATCAAGCGCATTGTCCGCCTGTCCCTCCAATTCAACCCCGTCCGCCTGGACCAAATTGCATGCGCCGAATGCTATGACTGGACGATGAACGGCAGCCTCCAAACGCGTC
Organism: uncultured Alphaproteobacteria bacterium; assembly: GCA_963823165.1. Classification (GTDB taxonomy): domain Bacteria; phylum Pseudomonadota; class Alphaproteobacteria; order Rhizobiales; family Beijerinckiaceae; genus Roseiarcus. The sequence continues at coordinate 132,176 of CAWGKV010000030.1, forward strand.
GCAAGGTTCACCGGTTCCGCCGGCGACGTCGATGGCGCTCTTGCGGCACATCCCCTATTCTTCCGGCATGATCCAGCCCCACCGCCCGGTCGGCCCCGGCGACCACGTTTTTCTCGTCGATGGCTCCTCGTTCGTCTTCCGCGCCTACTATCAGTCGATTCGGCAGGACCAGAAGTACAATTATCGGGCCGACCGGCTGCCGATGGGCGCGGTTCGGCTGTTCGCCACCAAGTTGCTGCAGTTCATCCGCGACGGCGCGCCGGCGATCAAGCCCACCCATCTGGCGATCATTTTCGACAAGTCCGAGAATTCGTTCCGCCGGGAAATCTATCCTCCTTACAAGAGCCATCGCCCCGATCCGCCGACCGATCTCGTGCCGCAGTTCCCGCTGATGCGCGCGACGGTGCGCGCCTTCGGCATGATCCCGGTCGAGCAAGACCGCTACGAGGCGGACGATCTCATCGCGACCTACGCCCGCGAGGCGCGCGAAAAGGGCGCGGACGTCCTGATCGTCTCGGCCGACAAGGACCTGATGCAACTGATCGAGCCTGGTGTGTCGATGTACGACCCGGCCTCCGGCGAAGCGGGCGCAAAAGGCGCGCGCGAGGAGCGCCGCATCGGGCTCGCCGAAGTGAAGGAATATTTCGGTCTCGGGCCGGACAAGGTCGTCGACATCCAGGCGCTCGCCGGCGATTCGACCGACAACGTGCCCGGGGCCCCCGGGGTGGGGGTGAAGACCGCCGCCCAGCTCATCGGCGAATACGGCGATCTCGATACGCTGCTCGCCCGCGCGAACGAGATCAAGCAGCCCAAGCGGCGCGAGGCGCTGACCCTGCCCGAAAACGTCGAGCGCATCCGCGTCTCGAAGGCGCTCGTGACGCTCGTGCGCGACGTAACCCTCGAGACTCCGCTCGAGGCGCTCGCGACGCCGAAGCTCGACGGAAAGGAGTTGATCGCGTTCTTCAAGGCGATGGAGCTCACGACGATCACCCGGCGGGTCGCCGAAATATGCGGGATTGACGCGTCCTCGATCGAGCCCGACCCTCGGTTTGCCGGCCCTGCGGGCTGGCAAGGACGCGAGGGAGAAGCGGCGCTGGCGAAAGCGCAGGAGGAGGCGGCGCCCGCGGTCGCTCCCGGGGCGGCGCCTGCTGCGGCCAATGTGACGACGCCGGCCGATCTCGTCGCGGCGCGGTCGAGCGAGGCGAAGGCGCCGGTCGACCGCGCGCGATACAGAACAATGCGCACGATCGACGAGCTCAAAGCCTTCATGGCGCTGGCGCATGAGGCCGGTCTCGTCGCGTTCGACGCCCGAATGTCCTCGCTCGATCCGCTTCAGGCGGATCTCGTCGGCGTCTCGCTCGCGGTGGCGCCGGCTGAAGCATACTACGTTCCGATCGGGCATCGCCTCAGCGCCGACGATCTCTTCAGCGGCGGCGGACTTGCGCCGAACCAGATCCGGGAAGAGGACGCGCTCGCGCTGCTAAAGCCGTTGTTGGAGGCGCCGGGCGTTCTCAAGATCGGCCACGACGTCAAGTTCGGCGTGCAAACATTCGCGCAAAAGGGTGTCGCTCTGGCGCCGATCGACGACACGATGCTGATCTCCTATGCGCTCGACGGGGGGCTGGCCGGCGTCCACGGACTGGACGAACTCTCGGAACGGTTCCTGGGCCACAAGCCGATTCGACTGAACGAAGTCACCGGGTCCGGCCGCAACCTCGTCGGCTTCGACCGGGTGGCGATCGACAGGGCGACCGAATACGCGGCGGAGAACGCCGACCTGATTCTGCGCCTGTGGCGGACGCTGAAGCCGCGTCTCGCCGCCGAGCGCGTCGCGACCGTTTACGAGACGCTCGAGCGCCCCCTGGTTCCGGTGCTCGCTCGCATGGAGCGGCGCGGAATCGCCATTGACCGGCAGATGCTGTCCAGGCTCGCGGGCGACTTCGCCCAGACCATGGGGCGGCTCGAGGACGAGATCGCGAAGATGGTCGGCGCGCCGTTCAATCCCGGCTCGCCGAAGCAGCTCGGCGACATCCTGTTCGGCCAGATGGGTTTGCCCGGCGGCAAGCGCACCGCGACCGGCGCGTGGTCGACCACGGCGAGCGTCCTCGAAGACCTCGCCGCCGAGGGACATCAGCTGCCGGCGCGCGTCCTCGAGTGGCGGCAGGTCTCCAAGCTCAAGTCGACATACGCCGACGCGCTGCCGGGCTTCGTCAACCCCTCGACCGGCCGGGTGCACACCTCCTACGCGCTCGCCGCGACCACGACCGGCCGGCTGTCGTCATCGGAGCCCAATCTGCAGAATATTCCGGTGCGCACGGAGGAAGGCCGCAAGATCCGCCGCGCTTTCGTCGCAGGGCCCGGCGCCAAGCTGATCTCCGCCGATTACAGCCAGATCGAGCTTCGCCTGCTCGCCCACATCGCCGATATTCCGGCGCTGAAGAAAGCCTTCGCCGAAGGGCTCGACATTCACGCGATGACCGCGTCCGAGATGTTCGGCGTGCCGATCCAGGGCATGCCGGGCGAAATCCGCCGGCGGGCGAAGGCGATCAACTTCGGCATCATTTACGGCATCTCGGCCTTCGGCCTGGCGAACCAGCTCGGCATCGCCCGCGAGGAGGCCGGGGCGTACATCAAGAAGTACTTCGAGCGCTTCCCGGGCATCCGGGACTATATGGACGCCACCAAGAAAGCGGCGCACGCCGACGGCTATGTGACGACCATCTTCGGCCGCAAGTGCCACTATCCGCGGATCAACGCGTCGAACGTCTCGGAGCGGGCCTTCAACGAGCGCGCCGCCATCAACGCGCCGATCCAGGGCTCCGCCGCCGACATCATCCGCCGCGCGATGATCCGCATGGACGGGGCGCTTGCGCGCGCTGGCCTGAGCGCGCGCATGCTACTGACGGTGCACGACGAACTCGTGTTCGAGGCGCCGGACGAAGAGATCGAGGCGACGCTTCCGGTGGTGACGCGGGTGATGGTCGAGGCGCCCGAGCCGGCGCTCCGCCTGCACGTCCCGCTACAGGTCGAGGCTCGCGCGGCGCGGAACTGGGAGGAGGCGCATTAGAGCAGAGTCCGATCAAGTTGGATCCTAGCCGCGGGCGGCGAAGGAATTTGTGGATTCGGGCGGAAAATGTCGGCGAAGGCTTCGATTGCCCTGATCCAGGCCGGCGACGATCCGCTCCGCGGGCTTGCGCAGATAGAAGCCTTCTCGATAGGGTTCATGTTTTCCGAAGGATGACGCGCTACACGACCAATTTTTCCCAAGCCAAACCAAACTTTTCCCAGCCAGACAGCAAGAAAACCAAGGAAATCGGCTTGGATTTCTTTGGATTCCTTTGGATTTCCTTGGATTCCTTCGTCCGATTCCGGGCTTTTCAATGGGTTACGAGCGACGCCGAGCGGCAAAAAGTTTATGCCGACTGGCGAACGCGATTTCTTCTGTCTAACCGAACACGGTCTCCGCGAAGCCTAAGGCCACAATGCATCGTGTCAGCGTCCTTTGCCCGCCTCACCTGCCTGGGCCGTCAAAGGCGCGGCGACAAAACAATCTTGACAGGGAGTTCCTGAAATATTATGAACAAAAAAAGAACAATCTTGTCGGAACGCTGGAGACAACGGGGTTAGCTGCATTGGACTGTCGAAGCCAAGAATGAAATGGAGGTCGTCGGCGTCCAGCCGCAGCCGATCGGAACCCGCTCCCAGCGTGAGTAGACCGAAGCGCAGAGACGCCGCGCCAGACCTCGTCTCTTCTTCCCGTTCGCGGGAAGAAGGTCGGGATCAGGGGTGAGGCAAGTGATCTCGCGGCCAGCTACCGAGCCTCTCGCCCCGTCCGCTCTCCGCGCTCGCGGGGAGAGGGAGACGTGACGACTGTCGGCGAGCAATACCGCGCGCTCGTTCTCGATCATCAGTTCGAATTTGACGCCGCGCAGGCGGCGCTCGCCGACAAGCTCGACGCGCTCTCATCGCGGCTTCGCGGCTACAAGGCCGACGTCAGGTCGAGCGCCTTTGCGCGCTTCATGGGGATCAGGCCGGCGGAGCCGCCACGCGGCCTCTACATCCACGGTCCGGTCGGACGCGGCAAAACGATGCTGATGGACCTCTTCTTCGACACCGTCGAAGTCCCGCAGAAACGACGCGCGCATTTCCATTCCTTCATGGCGGACGCGCATGCGCGCCTGCACCAATGGCGCCAGGCGAGCAAGCGAGGAGAAGCGACCGGCGACGACCCGATCGCTCCGGTCGCCGCAGAGCTCGCGCACGAGGCCTCCCTCCTCTGCTTCGACGAATTCGCGGTGCGGGATATCGCCGACGCGATGATTTTGTCCCGGTTGTTCAGCGCGCTGTTTTCCGCCGGCGTCGTCGTGGTTGCGACGTCGAACGTCGCTCCCAATGATCTTTACAAGGACGGCCTCAACCGCGCGCTGTTCCTTCCCTTCATCGCCCTCCTGCGGGAACGCCTCGATGTCGTCGAGCTCGACTCGGGCGCTGATTACCGGCTGGAGAAGCTCGTCCGGGCGCCGGTCTATTACACTCCCCTTGGGCCCAAGGCCGACGCGGCGCTCGACGCGGCTTTTTTCGCCCTAGCAGGCGTCCGGCAGGCCCCGCCGGCGCAGATCGAGCTCCTCGGCCGTTTTCTCGACGTGCCGCAGGCGGCCGACGGCGTCGCGCGGTTCGATTTCGATGAGCTCTGCAGGCGACCGCTCGGCTCGTCCGATTATCTCGAAGTCGCCGAGCGCTTCCATACCGTCTTCATCGATCGGATCCCGATCCTTGCGGCGGAAGAGCGCAACGAGGCCAAGCGCTTCATCATCCTCGTCGATGCGCTGTACGACATGCGGGTCAAGCTGATCGCCTCCGCCGCGGCGGAGCCGCAGGCGCTGTTCGCCGGCGCCGACGGCGCGGAAGCGTTCGAATTCGCTCGCACGGCCTCGCGGCTTTTCGAGATGCGCTCGGCGGACTACCTGGCCCTGCCGCACGGACGCGACGAGTTGCGGTCGGGCGACCTCGGCGGCATCGCGGAGACGTGAGCGGCGACCGTCGCGGCGCCGGCGATGACGCATAGGACGCTCGGGTCCGGCAGGCCCGTGATTGTAGGCGCGGTCACCGACCGCGCCGCCACGCTCGATAGGGGCCGGAAAGGGCCGGAAGGACGCCCCTATCGACGGGCTGTGGAGCCGGCTACTGAAGCGCGGGATAGCCGGCCGCCTCGGCGTCCCGCTCGATTTCGCAAATCCGCTCGTAGTCGGCGGACGTGGTCGGCCGCGCCCCTGTGAGGCCGAGCGCGCCGAGAGATTCTGCGAGGTCTGGATCCGCGAGCGAAGCGAAGAGCGCGTTTCGCACGGCGGCGACCGTCTCGTCCGGCAATCCGGCGGCGGCGATGAACGGCAGCCCCGGCGAGGGCGGGCTTTCGGCGACCACCGCAACGCGCTCGACGAGGCGGGGACGCAACCTTTGCAGGAGTCCGAACGTCACGCAGTCGATTGCGGCGAGGTCCGCGCGCCGGTCGGCGACCGCCTCGAGGCTCGCCAGATGCGAGCCGGTGACGATGACTGCGGCGAAGAACCGGGCGCGGCGTGCGAGCGGGGCGATCGTCGCGCGAAAAAGGTTCATGCCGCTGTCGCTGTCCCAGCCGTTGACCGCCGCGACGGCGCCGCGAAACGCCTCGAGGTTGCGGCGTGGATCGCGCGCGGCGCAGACGACGAAGCTGCGCCGCCAGGCGCCGTTGCAGCCGGCGAAGGAATACTCCGGCGTCGCGACCAGCACGACCGCATCGCGCAGCGCCTTCACGTAGGGGTAGCCGCAGGTCTGGGCGAACAGCAGCGTCCGGTTTCGCCAGAGAGCCGCGGGGTCGCTGCCCCGGTCAAGTCGCTCCGGAGCCTCGACTTCCTGCGCGCGCAGCGAAGCCGCGACTGAAAGCCAAAGTGCGTCGTTCGCCGCGGCGATTTCCGGCAAATCGTACATCGGCAGCGCCGCGACCAGGGCGCCGCCTCTCATGCCACGCGGCCGATCCACTCGGGATGAACGAGGCGGTCGTGCGGCGTCAGCAAGTAGCGCCGCGCGACGTCGAAATACGAGCGATAGACGAGCCCTCCGTTGCGTTCGATCAGCGCGACGCGGTTCAGCCTGTAGAACCTCGGGATCTGATACCACGCCAATCCGCCGCGCATGTGATGGGCGACATGGAGGTTGTTGTAAAGGAACAACAGCCCGAGAATGGTCGCGTTCTCGACGATTGCCGTGCGCCTCTCTGGTGCGGCGTCCGCGCGGTGCTCGGCGAAGGAGCGCACCATCGCCAAACTCATGCCAGGATAGACGAAGCACGCGGCATAGAGCCAGATCGGCATGCGGCAGACGCCGACGACCCAGACCAGGACCGGGATGCACTGGACGCAATGAAAGAAGAGAACGGCGCGTCCCCCCGCCCTGCCGCTCCACGCATCCCGAACCGTGGCCGAGACGGTTCGGGAGATCATCCACGCGGGACCCAGGGCGATCCGGCCGAGCAGGGTCGATTGCGCTCCGGCCATGGCGCGGCGGAACGCGCCGAGGTCGCGCCAGCCTGCCGAAGTAAAGTAATAGCTTTCGGGATCCTCGAACGGGTCGGTCAGATTGGCGTCCTGGTGATGACGCAGATGGGTGGTGCGGTAGGTCGAAAACGGCAGCCAAAAGGCCAACGGCCATATCCCGATCGCCTGGTTGACAAAACGGCTCGGCGTCGGATGGCCATGGATGACCTCGTGCTGCAGGTTCATCTGCCAGGCGATGATCCAGGCCCCGGCCAGCGTCAGCGCCGGCCAAGGGAATTCGCGCCAAAAGAAAGTCGCCAGGAACCACAAGCCGTAGATGACGGCCGCCAGCGCGATCGTCGGCCACTCGATACGACGGCCGAGTGGCGGCACCTCAATAATATCCAACCCGCTCTCCCCTCGTCGGGGGAGATTCCCCTGTCCACCCCCGAATCGGCCTCAAAAAAACACGATTTCTGGGAAACAGCAATAGAGTTACGCAGGGTCAAAATGGAATATTTTCTTCCCGAGGCGACAAGGTTTTCTCGCCTTCGGGTCTCAGGCCCCTCCTGCCTGGCCTTCGGCGGCGTCGAGCGCCCCCGGCAGGAGTTCGCAGTACAAGAGGCGGGCGGGATCGACCGGCCCGGGCAGCGTGATGCGGCCTGAAGGAACAGGCCGGAACCCCATGCGCCCATAGTATGGCTCGTCCCCGACGAGGATCACGAGCTTCCAGCCCGCGGCCCGCGCCGTCTCGAGCGAACGCGTCACCAGGGCCTCGCCGATGCCTTGGCTGCGGAAGACAGGCTCGACGATCAGCGGTCCGAGGAGGAGCGCCGGCGTCCCTCCGATGGCGATGGGCGTCATGGAATTGGCGCCGACGAGCAGGGTTCCGACGCGGGCGACGAAACTCAACGAGGGATCGGGCTCCGCTGTCTCTCGGATGCGATAGGCGGTTCGGGCGAACCGGCCGGGACCGAACACCCGCTCGTTCAGCCGGGCGATATCTGGGGCGTCGTCGAGCGTTTCGGGTTCGATGACGAGCGGAAGGTCGGACATCGCCTACCGCCTAGCACGCGGCGCTGATTGGCGGAAACGGTCAGGCGCCGAGGTAATTGGGGTCGCGCCAACCTCGCTCGAACGGCAGCCGCCAGGAATGGGGCGCGATCAATTGATAGATCGACTGGGGACCCCAGGAGCCGGGCGCGTAGATTTTGACCGGCGGCGGATTGTCGAGAACGCGGGTCGAAACCTCCCACAGACGTTCGATGCCTTCGGCGGTGCAGAAGAGCGTATGGTCGCCCCGCATGGCGTCGAGGATCAGCCGCTCGTAAGCCTCAAGCACGTCGCCGGCGAGTCCCGTCTCGTGCAGCGCGAATTGCAGGCTCTGCTTGGCGAGCCGCATGCCGGGGCCGGGCTTCTTGCCGTAGAAGGAGAGCGACACTTTCGACTGATCGGCGAGATCGAAGGTGAGGTGGTCTGGCCCCTGCAGGCCGATGCCGGAATCTTCAGGAAACATGCTGCGCGGCGGCTCGCGGAAGGCGATCGAAATGATCCGCTGGCCGGCCGCCATCCGCTTTCCTGTCCTCAGGTAGAACGGGACGCCCGCCCAACGCCAGTTGTCGATGCGGCATTTGAGGGCGACGAAGGTCTCGGTGTCCGATTCCGGGTCGACCCCCTTCTCCTGCCGATAGCCGATAAATTGCCCGCGCACGATGTCCGCCGGCTCGATCGGGCGAAGGGAGCGGAACACCTTGTTCTTTTCCTCGCTGATCGGCCCTGGCGAGAGCGCGGTCGGCGGCTCCATCGCCATGAAGGCGAGGATCTGGAAGAGGTGAGTGACGACCATGTCGCGATAGGCGCCGGTCTGTTCGTAGAACGCGATGCGGTTGCCGATGTCCAGCGTCTCGGGAACGTCGATCTGCACGTGATCGATGAAGTTGCGGTTCCAGATCGGCTCGAACAGGCCGTTGCCGAAGCGGAAGGCGAGAATGTTTTGCGCCGGCTCCTTGCCGAGGAAATGGTCGATCCGGAAAATCTGGTCCTCGGAAAAGACCTTGTGCAATTCGGCGTTGAGGGCGACCGCGCTCTCGAGATCCGTGCCGAACGGCTTTTCCATGATGACGTGCGATCCCGCCGCGAGACCGGCCTCGTCGAGCATGCGGACCGCCGCCAGCGCCGCGCTCGGGGGCACGCTGAGATAGTTGACGAACTGGCGCTCGCCGCCGAAATGCTGTGCGGCCTTCTCGACCACGGTCTTCAGAGCGCCGGAGCCGGCCGCCATCGGCACGTAATCGAGCGCCGACGCAAAGGCGGGCCACACCCCATCCAACGGTTTCCCCTCGTGACGGTGTTCGACCGCGCGATGGGCGAGGGCGCGGAAGGCTTCGGCGTCGATGTCATCGAGCGAGACGCCGATGATTCGACACTTCGGTATGAAACCGGCGGCGACGAGATGGAAGAGGCCCGGCAGCAGCTTGCGTTGCGACAGATCGCCTGTCGCGCCGAACAAGACGACGACCTGCGGCAGCTTGGGGCCGAACCCGGCCGGTATCTTCGACATCGCGCCTCTCCCGTGCCCTCTCCTTGATCGACCCAATCTGCCGCGGTCAACGCGACAGTCGTGCGACACGAAGGAGAGGATGGCAAGTGGTTGGCGGCGCTCGTCAACGCCTGAGCCTGAGGCTCGCCCAGCCCTCGAGATCGATCCGCTCGGCAAGAAAGAAGCCCTGCGCCCGCCACGACGTCAGCACGCCCGGGACGTCGGCGATGAGCAGGCCGGAGACGATCGCATTCCCGTCCGGCGCCGTGACCGCGGCGAGCGACAGCGCGAGGCGCCGGAGGGGCTTCGCCAGAATGTTGGCGAACACGACGTCGTAAGGGGCGCCCTGACGCAGGAGGCGGTTCTCGACCCCGCGCGAGACGATCGCCCTGCAATGCTGACAGACCCCGTTCAGCCGCGCGTTGGCGTTAGCGACTTCGACCGCGATCGGATCGAGGTCACCAAGCCAGACCCTTCGCTTGAGGACCTTCGCCGCCGCGATCGCCAGCACGCCCGCTCCGCAGCCGACGTCGAGCACATTTTTTGGCCGGCGGCGCTTGAGCAGTCGGTCGAAATGGAGGAGGCAGCCGCGGGTGGTGCCGTGATGGCCCGTACCGAAGGCGAGGCCCGCTTCGATCTCGATTCGGACGTCGTTGGCTTGTACGCGAGCGCGGTCGTGCGCGCCGTGAACGAGAAAGCGTCCGGCGCGCACCGGCGCGAGGCCGGCCAGCGAATTGGCGACCCAGTCGCGCTTCTCCGTCACGCCGAAGGCCGCCGCGCGCGCAGTCGCTTCGTCCGCGGCGGCGGCGATGAGTGCGCGGATCGCGTCTTCATCCGGCGGAAAGCCGAAATAGACTTCCACCAGCCATGCCTTGCCGCCGGCGGGCCAGCGCTCCTCGGTCTCGAACGCGGTCGAGGCCGCCTCGGCCGGCTCGAAACTCTCGACGATGAGGTCGGCTACGGCGCGCGCCCGCTTCTCGTCGGTGACGAGGGTCAGCCGATGGGCGGCGTTGTTCGGCGGCAGGCCTTCGAGCATCTATTCGCTGCCTACCACGGTCCCTCGGCCTGCGTCTCACGCATTCAAAAAACTGTGCGGCCTTTTGCCGTAGCCGTACAAGCCGCACAGCGCAGGCATGCAAAGCCCCTTGCGCGCCTCGCGCCGGCGCCCTGCCGAATTTCTGGCTCCTATGCTCCTATAGGAAGTTCGTAGGCGGAGATTACCTGTTCGTTCGTTCTCTGTTTTTGTTGACCACAGCCAACACGATGAGCGCGAATGTCAATAACCGGGGAAGATAGTAGAACGGCTCGAATTCCGAGACATCGGCCAGTCCAAGTACGAGCTGGCTGACCGAATAAATGCCGAAGGCCATAGAGAATAGCATAAAAAATCGGTCGCCTGTGCGGCGCCAGAACTGCAGAAAGAACAATGCGGCTAGAAGCGACGTGACCGACACCGCGCCGTCAAGCATCGAACGCAGAGTATCCATCATTTTGCGTCCCAGATCAGGCCAGAAAGAAGTATCAGTAGTGACATCAGTGCGACAAGAAGTCGCCAGATCGATAGGTCAATTTGCGGTAGGAATATCTTGTCCAAAACAAGAAGCACATTGTTAAGCGTCAACCCGGCGAAGCAATAACCGCTCCAAAGCAACAGTCGATAATGTTGGCGAAAATATGCCGTGAACAGCAGATAGGCGCATACCAGCGCCACAAGCGCGCACAGGCTGTAAATCATCGCCGCCATTCTATTTGCCTTTCCGGAATCTGAACGCGTCTGCGAATTTCTGAATGCGGGCAGGCTTGCCGTAAATCACATTCGTCACCGGAATCAAATAGTGCGAATAGGTGTCCGCTAATCGGTCCACGGTTTCATGTTTCGGAGTGTTGGAGAGCGCGTAACTGTAGAGGCCTTCCGTGGATGCGCAAAGTCCGTCGGCTTCGAGGCGGCTGAGCACTTCGGCGCACACGGGTTCGTTGATGTAGAGTCGCTTCGACATAGCGGTCACCGTCCACGGTTGGCTGGCCTGACTTCGCAGAAGCAACAGCGCCTCAAGCTCGGCGATGCTATCGATATGCGCGAGGAGAAACTCTAGAACATCACCGGGAATGAGATCGTCCGTCATTGTAAATTTGACATCCTTTTACAATCATATTTACAATCGTTTCGGGTATAGAACGCTCCGCCCCGCAAAATTTACATGCGCTCAGCCCCCGCCAGCCTCACGGAAAAAATCGTACACTGTCTTCGCCGTCGCCGCGTTGAGGCCGGGGGTCTTTTCGAGATCGGCAAGCCCGGCGCGGGCGACCGCCTTGGCCGAACCGAAGGCGTGCAGGAGGGCGCGCTTGCGCGCCGGGCCGACGCCGGGAATTTCGTCGAGCGGGTTCTTGACGAACTCGCGCTTTCGCCGGGCGCGGTGGGCGCCGATGGCGAAGCGATGCGCCTCGTCGCGCAGCCGCTGGACAAAAAACAGGGCCGGGTCGCGCGGGCTGAGCTTGAACGGCTCGCGGCCCGCGACGAAGAACGTCTCCCGCCCCGCGTTGCGGTCCGGCCCCTTGGCGATGGAGGCGAGCGCCACGCCCTGCACCCCCAGTGCGGCCATCACCTCGCGCGCCGCCTCGAACTGCCCTCGCCCGCCGTCGATGATGACGAGATCCGGCGTGTCGGGAAATCCGCCTGCCTCCGCCGTCTCGCCCTGGCGGACGAGCCGGGCGAAGCGCCGCGTCAGCACCTCGCGCATCATCGCGTAATCGTCGCCGGGCGTGAGGTCCGCGCTCTTGATGTTGAACGTGCGGTACTGGTTCTTGACGAAGCCTTCCGGCCCCGCGACCACCATCGCGCCGATCGCGTTCGTCCCCATGATGTGCGAGTTGTCGTAGATCTCGATCCTTCGCATCGGACGCTGGACGCCGAAGGCGGACGCAAGCGCGCCAAACAGCTTCTCCTGGCTCGCAGATTCTGCGAGTTTGCGCGACAGCGCCTCACGGGCGTTGCGCATGGCCGCGTCGACGAGGTCCTTCTTCTCGCCCCGCTGCGGAACGCCGATGGCGATGCGGCGCCCGGCGCGCGCGCTCAAGACTTCGCAGAGCGCGGCCGCGCTGGGGACGGCGTGACTCAGCAGCACGAGGCGCGGCGCCGGCCGCTCCAGATAAAACTGCGCCAGGAAGGCGTCGAGCACCTCCTCGGGCCCGAGCGCCCGGTCAGCTTGCGGAAAATAGGCGCGGTTGCCCCAGTTCTGATAGGTGCGGAAGAAGAAGGCCTCGACGCAATACTGCCCGGCCTCCTCGCAGACGGCGAAGACGTCCGCCTCGGGAATGGAGCGGGGGTTGACGCTTTGCTCCCCCTGAATCGCCGACAGCGCGGAGATACGGTCGCGTAGGCGCGCCGCGCTCTCGAAATCGAGCGCCGCGGAGGCCTGGCTCATCTCGTCCGCGAGCCTTTGCCGGATCGCGCGGCTGCGGCCGGAGAGAAAGTCGCGCGCCTGGGCGACGAGGTTGGCATAGTCGTCGAGAGCGATCTCGCCGGTGCAGGGCCCCGAGCAGCGCTTGATCTGATAGAGGAGACACGGCCGGGTGCGGTGGGCGAAATAGCTGTCGGAGCAGGTGCGGAGCAGAAAGGCGCGCTGCAGCGCGTTCATGGTCCGGAAGACCGCGCCGGCGCTGGCGAAGGGACCGAAATAGTCGCCCTGGATCGTCCGGGCGCCCCGGTGTTTGATGAGCCGCGCCGCGGGATGGGCAGTGCAGACCAGGATATAGGGGAAGCTCTTGTCGTCGCGCAGCACCACGTTGTAGCGCGGCTTCAGCTGCTTGATCAGATTGGCCTCGAGCAGCAGCGCCTCGGCTTCCGTCTCGGTGGTGACGAACACCATGGAGCGCGTTTGGGAGATCATCCGCGCGATGCGGAGCGGCTGGCGCTCCGGCGCCGTATAAGCGGCGATGCGTTTCTTGATCGAGCGCGCCTTCCCGACATAGAGCACCTCGCCCTCGCCGCCGATCATCCGGTATACGCCGGGACCCTGGGGCGCGTGGCGCAGGAATCCCTTGATCGCTTCGGCCCCGCGCGCGAGGCTCGCCGGCTCGGCCGGAGCCTCGTCGAGGCTGATGTCGAGGGGAGAGGCGTCCGGCGCGAGCTCCCGCGCAAGCGCCGCCTCCGCGCGTGCTTCGGCCTGAGGAGCCTCGCCCGGAGGGTAGCTTTTCGGCGCGCCGGTCATGCCGTCTATCTAGGCCGGCGCAGCAGGGTTGGAAATACCGGCATCCGCCGACCTCCCGAAAGCGGCGGACTGGACCTCCTGCTGGAATGGGGCTAGCACTCCCGCACGTGTTAAGATTGAGTTAAAATAGTCTTCCGGCGCCGGCGTGCGATGGGGGGCGGGGAGTATTCCAGGGTGATTCTCGAGGTCGACGGCGCATCCGGGTCGCGCAGGTCGCTTGCCTGGGGCGTCTTGGCGCTGATCGCGGCGCTGGCCGCCGGCGGGTGCGTCGAAACCGCCGGCGAGGTGGCCGGCGGCGTCGAAGGCGCCCAGCAATTCGTGCGTCGGGCCGACGCGAGCATGGCCGGCGCAACCATGGCGATCGTCTCGATCGAGGGCGCGCCCTCCGAACTGGCCGCCCGCTTCGATCAGAGCCTCGACGCCGCCGCCGCCCAGCGCCAGATCGCACTCGCCGCGCCGACTTCGGCCCGCTATCTCGTGCGCGGCTACCTCAGCGCCGCGCCGGCGGAGGGCGGAGCGACCGTCGATTTCGTGTGGGACGTATTCACGCCCGACAAGCAGCGGGCGCAGCGGCTCAGCGACTCGATCGTCGTTCGCGGATCGGGGGACGACCCCTGGGCGATGGTTACCGACGCGGCGCTCGACAGCATCGCCGCAAAGTGCGCGGACGATCTCGCCGCCTATCTGTCGAACACCCCGGAGGCAGCCCCCGGCTCGGCGCTCAGCTACGCAGAATGACGCCTCCAACTGCCTGTGGATAGGGGGGCTGAGCGGGCCGCCGGTATGCTGACTGTCGTGTTGTTTGCGGCCGGGGCGGCTGCTATGAGCCGCCGCGTCCCTTTGTGAAGGGGCGCGACGCGCATGCGGAGAATCGGCCGTGCTCGGCAAGATGAAGCTATTGGCCGGCAATTCCAACGGCTCCCTGGCCGAGGCCATCGCCGCCTATCTCGGCGAGCCTCTGACCGGCTGTCACGTGCGGCGCTTCGCGGACATGGAAATCTTCGTCGAGATTCTCGAAAACGTGCGCGGCAGAGACGCCTTCATCATCCAGTCGACGTCCTATCCGGCCAACGACAACCTGATGGAGCTTCTCATCATGATCGACGCGCTGCGGCGCGCGTCCGCGCATCGCATTACGGCGGTCATACCCTATTTCGGCTATGCGCGGCAGGACCGGAAGCCCGGGCCGCGGTCGCCGATCTCGGCCAAGCTCGTCGCCAATCTGATCACGCGCGCGGGGGCGGACCGGGTGCTCACCGTCGATCTTCACGCCGGCCAAATTCAAGGCTTCTTCGACATTCCGACGGACAACCTGTTCGCCGCGCCGACCATGGTGCGCGACATCCAGTCGCGGGGGGAGGCCGGCAGAAGCGTGACCGTCGTCTCGCCCGACGTCGGCGGCGTGGTGCGCGCCCGCGCGCTCGCCAAGCGGCTCGACGCGCCCCTCGCCATCGTCGACAAACGGCGCGAGCGGGCCGGCGAATCGGAAGTGATGAACATCATCGGGGACGTCAAACGCCGCAACTGCGTGCTGCTCGACGACATTGTCGATTCCGGCGGCACGCTCTGCAACGCCGCCGACGCCCTGCTCGAATCCGGCGCGGCCAGCGTCTCCGCCTACGTCACGCACGGCGTTCTGTCCGGCGGGTCCGTCGCCCGGATCGCGGCCTCGAAGCTCACCGAGCTCGTCCTGACCGATACGATCGCCCCGACGGAGGCGGTGCGGGTCGCCCGCAACATCCGGGTCATCTCGATCGCCCCGCTGATCGGCGAGGCCATCGCGCGCATCGCCAAGGAAGAAAGCGTATCCTCGCTGTTCAACTGACGCTTCGCCTCGAGCCGACGGCCATCGAACCGCAGTGTGCGGTAGAAATGCGGAAGGCCCTGAATCTCATTGGCGCTTCGTGCGGCCGTGCTCTACATAGCGCAAAGGAATACTGTCGAGGGTAGCGTGTACATGAGCGGCGTCAACGAGATCCGAGCGAACTTCCTGAAGTTCTTCGCCGGGCGCGGACATGAGATCGTGCCGTCGAGCTCGCTCGTGCCGCGCAACGATCCGACGCTCATGTTCACCAACGCCGGCATGGTGCAGTTCAAGAACGTCTTCACCGGCGTCGAGAAGCGCGCCTACGCCCGCGCCGCGACCGCGCAGAAATGCGTCCGCGCCGGAGGAAAGCACAACGATCTCGACAACGTCGGCTATACCGCGCGGCACCACACCTTCTTCGAAATGCTCGGCAACTTTTCGTTCGGCGACTATTTCAAGGACAACGCGATCGAATTCGCCTGGTCGCTTCTGACGCGCGACTTCGGCCTGTCGAAAGAGCGCCTGACGATCACCGTCTATCACGACGACGACGAAGCCTTCGACCTGTGGAAGACGATTTCCGGCCTGCCGGAGGAGCGCATCATCCGCATCGCCACCAGCGACAATTTCTGGGCGATGGGCGACACCGGCCCCTGCGGCCCCTGCTCCGAGATCTTCTACGACCACGGCGACCATATCCCGGGCGGCCCGCCCGGCTCGCCCGACGCCGACGGCGACCGCTTCATCGAGATCTGGAACCTGGTGTTCATGCAATACGAGACGCTGCCGGGAGGCGAGCGGATCAATCTGCCGCGCCCCTCGATCGACACCGGCATGGGCCTCGAGCGCATCGCCGCCGTGCTGCAGGGCGTGCACGACAATTACGACATCGATCTTTTCCGCGCCCTCATCCGCGCCAGCGCCGACCTGACCGGAGTCGATCCGGACGGGCCGCACCGCGCCTCGCACAGGGTCATCGCCGACCATCTGCGCGCATCGGCCTTTCTGGTCGCCGACGGCGTGCTGCCGTCGAACGAGGGGCGCGGCTATGTGCTGAGACGCATCATGCGCCGCGCCATGCGCCACGCCCAACTGCTCGGCGCGCGCGATCCCCTGATGTGGCGGCTGGTTCCGGCTCTCGTCCGCGAGATGGGCCAGGCCTACCCCGAGCTCCTGCGCGCCGAGGCGCTGATCACCGAGACGCTCAAGCTCGAGGAGACGCGCTTCCGCACCACCCTCGCGCGCGGCTTGGCGATCCTGGAGGAGGAGACGCGGCCGCTCGGCGCCGGCGGGATCTTGTCCGGCGAGACCGCTTTCCGGCTCTACGACACATTCGGTTTTCCGCTCGACCTGACGCAGGACGCGCTGCGCGCCCGCGGGCTTTCGGTCGACGTCGACGGCTTCAACGCCGCCATGGAGCGCCAGCGCGCCGAGGCGCGCCGCGCCTGGGCGGGTTCGGGGGAGGCGGCGACCGAGACGGTCTGGTACGCCTTGCGCGAGCGGGTCGGCGCGACCGACTTCCTCGGTTACGACACCGAGACCGCCGAAGGGGTGATCCGCGCCATCGTCAAGAACGGGGTCGAAGTTCCGCTCCTTGAAACGGGCGAGAAGGGATCGCTCGTCCTCAACCAGACGCCGTTCTACGGCGAAGCGGGCGGCCAGGTCGGCGACGTCGGCGAGATCACCGGACCGGGTTTCCGCGCCGCGGTGACCGACACCCGCAAGAAGCTCGGCGACCTCATCGTCCACGACGTCTCGATCGTCGAGGGGACGGCGCGGCCGCTCATGGCGGTCGAGCTCGCCGTCGACCACGCCGCGCGTTCGGCGACCCGCGCCAACCATTCGGCGACCCACATCCTGCACGAGGCTTTGCGGCTCGTGCTCGGCGATCACGTGGCGCAGAAGGGCTCGCTCGTCTCGCCCGACCGGCTGCGGTTCGACATCGCTCATCCGAAGCCGATCACCCCCGAGGAGATCGCCGCGGTGGAGGACATCGCCAACCGCGTGGTGCTCGAGAATGCCGAGGTGACGACCCGCCTCATGAGCCTCGACGACGCGCGCTCTTCGGGCGCGCGCGCCCTGTTCGGCGAGAAATACGGCGACGAGGTCCGCGTCGTCAGCATGGGGGCGATCGAGGACGACGCGACGCACGAGCGCCCCTATTCGGTCGAGCTCTGCGGCGGCACCCACGTCAGCCGCACCGGCGACATCGGGCTCATCACGATCGTCGGCGAGAGCGCGGTCGCGGCCGGCGTGCGGCGGATCGAGGCCAAGACCCGCGACGAAGCGCGGAAGCGCCTCACCGCCGAATTGCGCGCGTTCGAGCAGCTCGCCGCGCTTCTGCGCGCCCCGCCGGAGGAGGCGGAGAGCCGCCTCGAAGCGCTGATCGACGACAAGCGGAAGCTCGAGCGCGAGCTCGCCGAGGCGAGGCGC
>CAWGKV010000031.1:0-83692 GCA_963823165.1 uncultured Alphaproteobacteria bacterium
CCTGGGTCTGTTTGAACTTCAGGTTTGAGCGGAGCTCCCCTTCAGGAACCGCCTCGGGAAGGACCGGAGTCCGCGCCATAGCCGCCATTCCATTCCGAGCGCGAAATAGGCTTCACCGCCCGAAGGGGCGTCCATCGAGGCGCTGGCAGACCATCACGGCGGGCCGTCCCGGGTTCGGTTGTGACCGAGGCCGCGCGAAAACTCGGCGAAGAATCCATATAGCCGCGCGGAGCGAGAATTTTGTCGATTTTTCTCGCTCTGCGAGGCCACGGGGTTTGGCGAAAGGCCCTTCAGCCAGCATTTGCTGCCGCGGGGCCCCACCCGACCTGGGTGTCGGCCTATGCTTCTGCTGGTGCTTTGCCCATGGCTAATTTAGCAGCGCGAGAGGGTTTGACAGCCCGCGTCCGAACCGCGCTGGATATCGAAGCAGGCGCCCACCAAAATTCATCGATGTGACCGTCGCCGGTAGGATAAACGACGTGCATCTGGTCTTGGGCGTCGAACACGTACCCGTTCGGATCGCCGGCCGCCGCCGGCGCGCCTGTCGCCGCGGTCAGATCGTTGACGCTCCAACTGCCGTTCTGCCAGTACAGCTCGTGAATGTCATTGTCGGCGCCGCGATAAACGACGTGCATCCCGCTCGTCCCATTCGCGGTGAACGTGAACCCGTTGGGATCGCCGGCCGCCGCCGGCGCGCCTGTCGCCGCGGTCAGATCGTTGACGCCCCAGGCGCCGTTCTGCCAATAGAGCTCGTGAATGTCATTGTCAGCGCCGCGATAGACGACGTGCATCCCGCTCGTCCCATTCGCGGTGAACACGAACCCGTTCGGATCGCCGGCCGCCGCCGGCGCGCCTGTCGCCGCGGTCAGATCGTTGACGCCCCAGGCGCCGTTCTGCCAATAGAGCTCGTGAATGTCATTGTCGGCGCCGCGATAAACGACGTGCATCCCGCTCGTCCCATTCGCGGTGAACACGAACCCGTTCGGATCGCCGGCCGCCGCCGGCGCGCCTGTCGTGGTGGTCAGATCGTTGACGCCCCAGGCGCCGTTCTGCCAATACAGCTCGTGTATGTCATTGTCGGCGCCGCGATACACGACGTGCATCCCGCTCGTCTCATTGGCGGTGAATGTGAACCCGTTCGGATCGCCGGCCGCCGCCGGCGCGTCTGTCGCGGCGGTCAGATCGTTGACGCCCCAGGCGCCGTTCTGCCAATACAGCTCGTGAATGTCATCGTCGGCGCCGCGGTAAACAACGTGCATCCCGCTCGTCCCATTCGCGGTGAACGTGAACCCGTTCGGATCGCCGGCCGCTGCCGGCGCGTTTGTCGTGGCGGTTAGATCGTTGGCGCCCCAGGCGCCGTTCTGCCAGTACAGCTCGTGAATGTCATTATCGACGCCGCGATACACGACGTGCATCCCGCTCGTCCCATTCGCGGTGAACGCGTACCCGTCCGGATCGCCGGCCGCCGCCGGCGCGTTCGTGGCCGCGGTCAGATCGTTGACGCTCCAACTTCCTGATGTCGGTCCAGGGTTTGGCACGCCGTCCTTTCCGCCCCCTGATCCGCCCCCTGACAAATGGAGCGCTTGCGCGATTCCGGCCCCCCAAGCGCCATCTGGAGTATCAAGCGAAAACTCCCAACCCATGGCGCCGCCAAAAGCGCCGGCAAAATTCTCGTATTTCTTCTGCAGGTTAGAAACAACCTGCATCATAGCGTCGAGACCGATGTAACCCTGCGCTGCGGTGCCGGACAGCAATGTGCCAACCATCAGTCTGTCTGCCGGGATACCAAGATTGACAATTTGAGGATAGTACGCTTCGATGTTATTGTAGGCTGCGCCTTGGTTGTAAAACTGGTTGTTGAACCACGCGATACTACCGGCGTTCTTTTGCCAGATCTGGGCGTACGCCCCGTTTGTCCACTGCGACGCATCCCAATAGGGTGTTTGTGGGGCGTGGGTGATGATGTTTTGGCCCGGCGGCAGCAGTTGGAAGAGCTGGCTTGACAGGTCAAGTAAAAATTGCACGCCATCGTAACCGCCTGTCCCGTCAAATCCGCTATTGTCTTCGTAGTCGATGTCAACTCCGCTATAGCCAAAACTGCCGACGAGGTAGGCAATCTGCACCGCCAGGTCATATACGGATTGAGAATACTGTACGTAGGCGTTTTTTGGAGACGCGTTCTGAGAAACCCAGGCGCCTGGGAACTCCCCGCCAACTGAGAGCAGTACATTCATGCCTGCGTTTCGCAGCTTAGAAATGTCACCTTTGAGAATACCGTCGGGGAACTGCACAACAATACCTTTTCCATCATCCCTCATAACCCAACTTCCATCTGGATTTTTGCTTGGCTCAACAAACCCGATAATGACATCGGTGTAGGCGGTATTGGCGAGGTCCGATAAGGGGTACTTAGTGTCATCGTAGTAGATGACGTTGCGTGGTACCGTGAAATTCGGCATATCTCTTACTCCTCTTATGCTGATGTGGGTTCGATCTGGTTTGCACGAGCGCCGGAGCCTCGGCTCATTGGCGCGGTTTCGAATGAGCTCCTGTTCATTTCAACTATACGCAAGGGGGTTGTCGGGCGCCGTTTCTTCGACGGCGGGGGTGATCAAGTGGGCTTCCAAGCCGTCCGACGGCTTTCGAGCCGGAGACCAAGCAGTTCGAGCCCTGCGTAGATCCGGGTCGTCGAGCTCGACCCCTTTCCGCCGCAACCCTAGGTGGCCCCACACGCGGGGTCCAATTCGAAAACCTGCGAACTTCTTCGAAAATCTAAATTTGCGATCGTTGCCCGTAGTTCTGCCCCGCCAGAAATGATGGAGTGCGGCCGCTGATTGCCCCCGATGAGAACCGGCGGTTGGGGAGAAGATGCCGCGCTGCGCAAAGCCTTTAGCGGTGCCTGCCCCTGGCCCGCGAAAATCTATGATTTTTTCCGACAAGATGGTCTATAATTTTGGGTCATGGTTCGCCCGTCTGATCCGCCGGCGATCATCGAATTTGGCCGCTTCGGCGTCTTGCCGCATCGCCGGCAATTGCTTGCCGACCGCCAGCCGATTAGGCTCGGCGGACGCGCCTTCGACCTGTTGTTGGCGCTGATCGGGGCGCCAGGAGCTGTGGTCGGCAAGGACGAGCTGCTGAGCCGGATCTGGCCGGGCCGAATCGTCGAGGAAAACCGGCTCCAGAGCGAGATTTGGGCGCTACGCAAGGCCCTCGGAGCGGACCGCGACCTGATCCAGACGGTCGCTGGGCGAGGCTACCAGTTTACCGGCGAGATCCACGAGCTCGGGGCGGGCGTCAGCGCGCGACAGGTTGCTGCGCCCTTGGCCGTTCCCGCCTCGCCCAGCCCTGCAACCAATCCCTCCGCGAAGGTATCCGAACCGATCGGCCGAGAGGCCACGCTATCCGAGGTGGCGGACCACGTGTCGCCCGATCGGCGGGTTACGCTGATCGGTGACGGAGAGATCGGCAAGAAGCGCCTCGGTGTCGAAGTCGCGCGACAGCCGCCGCAGGAATTTGCCGACGGGATGCGGGTCACGAAGCACGAGGCAGCCGAACGTCGGCAAATCACCGCCATGTCATGCGGGGCGATTGGCGTGGCGGCGCGCGCCGACGGGATCGGTCTCGAGGAATTGCTGGAAACAATCGGCGCCTTTCAGCACTGCGCCTCGGAGATCGTCGGTCGCCACAGCGGGTTTGTCGCCAGCCGCCTCGGGAACAGCGTCCTCGTCCTTTTCGGCTATCCCGCGGCGCACGAGCACGACGCCGAGCGGGCTATCCACGCCGGGCTCGAATTATGTGCGGCGGTCAGGACCCTGAGACCCGATGCCGACGTGCCGATGCAGTGCCGGGTCGGCATAGCGACAGGAACGGTCATCGCTGGCGATCTCGTCGGGGCCGGTGAGGTCCCGGACCACGGCATCGTCGGAGACACCCCAGACTTGGCCGTGCGGCTGCAGTCATCGGCAAAGCCGGACACCGTGACGATCGAGCCGACCACCTGGCGTCTGATCGGCAACTTGTTCGATTGCCGCGATCTCGGCGCACTGGACACGAACGGCGACACCGAGCCGATACGCCGCTGGCTGGTGTTGGGTGAGAGTGTCGTGGCGAGCCGGTTCGAGGCATTGCGCGGATCGAGATTGACCCCGCTGGTTGGCCGCGACGAAGAGATCGACCTGTTGCTGCGCCGGTGGGCGCGCGCCAAGGCGGGGGACGGCCAGATTGTACTGGTCTCGGGTGAGGCGGGCGTCGGCAAGTCGCGCATCACCGCGGAACTTGAAGAACGCTTGCACACCGAGCCGCATCTCTGCTTGCGCTATTTCTGCTCGCCTTATCACCAGGACAGCGCGCTGCTTCCGATCATCGACCAACTCGGCCGGGCGGCCGGGTTCGTGCGCGACGACCGGCCCGTTTCAAAGTTGGAGAAACTCGAGGTCTTGCTGGCCCGCGCCGCCCCACTGGACGAGGATGTGGCGTTCCTCGCCGATCTCATCTCATTGCCGGCTTCGGAGCGCCACCCTCTGCCAAACCTCAGTCCGCAGCGGAAAAAGGAAAGGACGCTGGAGGCGCTGATCCGCCAGCTCGAGGGTCTGGCGCACGAAAAGCCGGTGGTCACGGTATGGGAGGATGCGCATTGGCTTGACCCCACCTCGCGGGAGCTGCTCGACCTGACCGTCGAGCATGTCCGCAACCTGCCGGTGTTGCTGATCGTGACGTTCCGCCCCGAGTTTCAGCCGCCCTGGGCCGGCCAGCCGCACGTTAGTATGCTGGCTCTTAGCCGTCTGGACCGGCGGAACTCCGCCACTTTGATAACACAAATCGCCGGCGGCAAGACGTTGCCCGACGAGGTTGTCTTCACGATTGCCGATCGCACCGACGGCGTGCCGCTGTTTGTCGAGGAATTGACCAAGAGCGTCTTGGAGAGAGGGTTGCTGCGCGAGGAGAACGATCGCTACGTGCTCGATCGCCCGTTGCAGCCGCTCGCGATCCCCGCAACCCTGCACGCCTCGCTATTAGCACGGCTCGACCGCCTCGTGTCGGCGCGGCGGGTGGCGCAGATCGGCGCGGCGATCGGGCGCCAGTTTTCCTACGCGCTGCTGCGCGCGGTATCCCGCCTTCCCGAGGACGAGCTGCAAACGGCTCTCGGCCAACTCGTCGCCTCCGAGCTGGTCTTCCAGCGCGGCACACCGCCCGACGCGGTCTACAGCTTCAAGCACGCGCTGGTGCAGGACGCGGCTCACGGCAGCCTGTTGCGCAAGGCCCGGGAGCAGTTGCATGCGCAGATCGCCAACGCGCTCGAGACCCATTCCCCCGAGGTCATAGAAAGCCAGCCCGAGCTTCTCGCGCAGCATTATGCCGAGGCCGGTGTGATCGAAAAGGCTGTCGCCTTTTGGGGCAGCGCCGGTCAGCGGTCTGTCGCCCGCTCGGCGATGGCGGAAGCGGCGGCGCAATTTCAAAAGGGGCTGGACCAGCTGGCGCTGCTGCCCGACATCCCCGAACGCCGGCAAAAGGAGCTCGAGTTTTTTAGCGCTTTGGGTACCGCGTTGAATGTCGTCAAAGGCTCGTCCGCGCCAGAGACGGGCCATGCTTATGCTCGCTCGCGCGAGTTGTGGGAACGGCTCGGCTCCCCGTTGGAGTTCATTGAGGTCCCCTGCGGGCAGTCGCGCTATCACGCGCATCGCGGCGAATTGGATCGGGCGCAGTTTCTCGCTGAGGACTTGCTGCATCTCAGCCGTCGACGGAACAATTCCGCAGGGCTCGTAATCGGTCACTACTCCTCCGGTCGAAACCTGATGTGGGTCGGGAGCTTTGACTCGTCCCGATCACACCTCGAAACGGTGCTCACGCTTTACGATCCGAACCCCCATCAGTCGCTCGCGCGTCAGACCGGAATCCACCCGCAGTCGGCAGCACAGGCTGCGCTGGGGATCGTCCTCTTCTGTCTCGGCTTTCCCGACCAGGCATTGGCACAGAGCAACAAGGCAATTGCTGAGGCGCGGAGACTGCCTCATCCGCCGACTTTGGCCATGAGTTTGGGGATGAACGCCCTTCTGCTGGCGATCATTGGCGACGACGTAGGCTTGGAGCAGCGGGTGGAGGGCTTGGTTGCGATCGCGGCCGATCAGGGGTTCCCTTTCTATCGGGCAACGGGAGCGATCTTCCGTGGCTGGGTCAAGGCCAAGAATGCCGATGTGACTGAAGGCCTGTCTCTTCTGCGTGCCGGTTCGAGCGCTTACTGCGCCACTGGGGCCGCGGTGTGGATGCCTTTTTACATCGCGCTCCTGGCCGGGGTATGTGAGATTGCAGGCCAAATCGAAGAAGCCGCCGCCCGGTTCGATCAGGCGTTGCAGCTAGTCGAAAAGACGGGGGAACGCTGGTTCGCTGCGGAGCTCGATCGGCAGAAAGGCCAGCTGCTGCTACGGCAAGGCAATTCCGAAGCCGCCGAGGAGCTGTATCGCAAAGCCCTCAGCGTTGCCCAAAAGCAAGAAGCCAAGCTGTGGGAATTGCGCGCGGCCGCAAGCCTTGCCCGACTCTGGCGCGACCAGGGTCACTGCGCCGCAGGCCGCGACCTGCTCGCCCCGGTCTACGGCTGGTTCACTGAGGGCTTCGCCACCCCCGATCTTAAAGCGGCAAAGATGCTGCTCGACGAACTGGATGCGTAGCCGACAGTTTCATTTGGCCCTAATATATAACAACCACGGTGCGTGTAAACGTCCGTTCTAGCGCGACTTGCGCGTTCAGCCGAAGTCCGCTTCATCACCTATCCCGCCCGTTCATAGGCCGCTCTTGAAGGCCCACTCAGGGTCGGAGGCTGAAATTTAACGACCCACTACCCTGCGTCGAACCGTGAGAGTCGGTTTCAAAAGTCCGCCGCCCTCGCCCTGAGGCCCTTTGCCTCAGGATGAGGTCCGTGACTTTTGGGAACCACACCGAGTTTGAGGCTTCCGGACAATCCTAGGGTCGCCGCCAAAACGGCCCTTCTTACGGCCATGCAGTTTCGGTGACCGTGCAGTCGATTGCCACCGACTGGCTGCCGCTACCCGCGTCGTCGTTTATGGCCTGACGACCCTGTGATGTGAGCCCGCGGCGGCCGCTGCGCCCGACACGGGTCGCAGGCGCGCTGATCGACGCTTCTGCCGCCCCAGTAAGAATTCACCCGCCCGCAAGACGGCGTGCGCACACTCGGCCTTGCCGAATGTACTGAATATCAGTATGTGCGAGCTTGGGGCTCGTGATGGACTTGGAGTGGGACGGCGCCAAGGAGCAAGCCAACCGCAAGAAGCACGGCGTCGACTTCCGAACGGCCGCGAAAGTGTTCCTCGACCCCTACGTGATCGAGTTCGACGACGTCGACGCGGCGGGAGAGCTGCGTTTCAACGCGATTGGCTCCGTCGAGGGTCGGATGCTCTTCGTCACTTACACGATGAGAGGCGACGTCGTTCGCATCATATCCGCCAGAGGAGCGGAGCCGCATGAAAAAAGAAGGTATCACGAGATTTAAGCTCGATCCGAAGAAGCCGCCCAACACCGATTGGCGCCCGTTCGACGCCATGAGCGAGGAAGAGCGCCATCGGGCCGCGCTTTCGGACCCGGATGCTGCGCCGGCGACCGAGGCGCAGCTTCAGCGCGCTCGCCGTGCGCCGAGCGTGCGCGCCTTGCGCCAGAAACTGAACCTTACGCAGGAGGAGTTCGCGGCGCGGTTCCACCTTCCGCTCGGCGCCGTGCGGGATTGGGAGCAAGGCGGGCGCCGCCCCGACCAGGCGGCCCGCGTGCTGCTCACGGTGATCGAAAAAGACCCGGACGCCGTCGCGCGCGCCCTCGAAAAATAAGCATCCTCCGCCGTGGCGCGCGCCGTCGCCGCTATGCCGGCTTCATGGACGTGCGGCGCAGGCGAACCGGCAATTTCCGGAACGATATGGCGCGCCACGCGAGGGCAATCGACGGTTGCGCCTAGCGTTCCGCGGGGAAGGACCGGTAACCAAAAACACAGCTTTTTCTTGCAATGACCGGTGTTTGTTCTATATATGTTCTAACTCGCGTCCTTGAGGAGAACCCCCTTGCCCGGTCCCGTCGAACCCGCCGCGCCCGCCGCCCCCGCAACAAGGAACTCAGCGAGGCCCACGCCGCCCGCCTGGAAAAATTCGAGCGGGAAAGGCTGATCGTCGAGTGTCTCTGCCACGGACTTTCGGTCGCCGACATCGCGGCGCAGCTCGACGTGTCGGAAAAGCGCATGCGCGCCATCATCCGGGAGATTCTCGCCAGCCGCATGCCAGCGCCCCCGGAGGAGTACGTCGCGATCCAGGTCAGCCGTCTCAACGAGGCGCTGATCCTCGCCCATAGCGCCAGGACGGAGCTGGCCCTCAAGAAGGTCGATCGGGTGCTCAGAATCGCGCGCGAGCTCGACTTCGATCACGGGTTCGGGGCGGCCAAGCGGCGCCGCTCCCGCTCTGTCGCGCCGCGCCTCGAAACTCCCGCCGAGCGCCCGCTGGCGTTCGACGCGGCGCTGTTCTGCCGCGCCGAATACGCGCCGCAAGCCGAGAGGATCGAACCCACGCCGGCGCCCGACAGGACGTCCGGGAGCCCCTTCGCGCCGGAAGAGAGCGCCGCGCTCGCCGACCGCCCGCAAAATCCGTCGCAACAGATTGAAAAGATTGATTCAGCGCCCGGACTTGACGCCCCCTGGTCGGCATGGCGCGCGTGGGAAGAGCGCAATCGGAAGGCTCAGGCCGCCGCCGCTCTCGAACCGCCGCCGCCGGCGCACGCCGCAGTCGCGCCGCCCGCCGATCGCCCGCAAAATCCGTCGCAACAGATTGAAAAGCTTGAATCCGCGCCCGGGATTGAGGCCCCTTGCTCGGCCCCGGGGGACGGGGAGAGGGAGCCGACTGCTCAGGCCGCCGCTGCTCTCGAACCGCCGCCGCCGGCTGAGCGCGCGACCGCCTCGCCGCTCGCCGACCGCCTGGAACTCCCAAGCTGTGAAGTTCGGCGACTCCGCTCGCCCGCGAAGCGGGAGAGGACGGCGCGGCGAAGCCGCGCCAGGTGAGGGGGACGGGCAACCGACGAACCTTGCGGCCGCCATCCAGACGCCCCGCCGTCCGAAGCGTTTCGAAGCCCACCTGGCGCTTCGCGCCTGTCCTCTCCCGCTTCGCGGGCGAGGGGATAGGACAGCTTGGGAGTTACGACCGCCCGCAAAATCCGTCGCAACCGCCTGAAAAGCTTGAATCAGCGCCCGCCTCTGGCGAGGCCGCGGAAGCGTCCGGCCGTCTCGCGGCGCATGATCCGGGCGGCCGTCCTGCAAACGCGGTCGCTGACCGGGTCGACGCCGTGACGTCCGGTCACCCGCAAAATCCGCCGCAAAGCATTGAAAACATTGATTTCAGAGCCCGGGCCCGGGGCGCCCGGCGCCGGCGCCGATCTTTCTTCTTTGGCTGTCCCGAAACCGGACGGCGCGAGATGGAAGAACGTCCGGCCGGCGCTCGACGGCGTCTACGCCGCCTGACCGCCAGGCGCGGCTGATCGGAGCGCGGCGATCAGTCCCACTTGCGGTGGGCCCACATCCACTGTTCCGGCGCTTCGCGGATGAACGCCTCGAACTGCTTTTGCAGGGCGGCGGTCGCCGCGATCGCGTCGGCCGCCCGGTCTTTGGTCACGGGGACCGGCACCGGCTCGATCCGGATGACGAAGCGCACGTCGGGCCGGCGGAAGGCGGCGCCGGCATAGAGCGGCAGACCGGTCGTGCGCGCGAGCAGGGCGGGAAAAGTGTTGGAGCGCGCCGGATGGCCGAAGAAGGGGACTTTCGCGCCGCGGTCGTCGCGCAGGTCGGCGAGGAAGGCCGGAAAGCCTCCCTCCTGCGCCGCGCGCAGGAGCGCGCGCGCCGTCACCGGCGCCTTCGGCAGCAGTCCGCCCTCGTAGAGGAAGGCGCGCAGCTTGCGGGTCTCCTCGTCGACGTAAGGGTTGCTGAGCCGCTGGTAGACGCCGGTCAGGGCCACGCCCATGCGCTTGCCGGCGTAGGCGACGATCTCCCAGTTGCCGAGGTGGAGGCCGCAGACGACGAACGGCCCGCCGCGGGCGATCTCGTCGAAGCGGGCCTCGGGCTCGAACCGGATGCGCCCTTCGGCCACGATCTTCCGCAGATGGAAGGATTCGGCGAAGGTGCGCCCGAGGTTCTCCCACATGTCGGCCGCGAGCTTCTTGCGCTCCTCGAGCGGCATTTCGGGATAGGCCAGGGCCAGATTCTTGAGCGCGCGCTCATGCCGGTAGAGACGCGGCGCGATCAGCCGCCACGCCAGACCCGAATGGCGCGAGGCGAACTCGAGCGGCGCGGCGCGCGCCGCCGCCTGGAGGACACGGAATCCCGCGTGTTCGAGGCGAAAGCGCAGGTTTTTGGAGAAGCTCATAAGTCGGCCGGGCCCATCGGCGCCAGGGCCGAAAACGCCTGATTGCTCAGGCCGCCCGGTGCTGTCAAGCGAGCGGCGCCTGGGCCGCATATTCGTTGGCGTATGCCCCGATGCTCCCGAGGCATCCGGGTGGCTATTGAAGAGAAGCGCTGTCGCCTTTGCCTGCCTAGGGGGCCGCTCCATCGAAGGCGCCGACCCGTCCGGCCCGCGTATTCGCCGAAGGTCCGGTGACGGACAAAGGACGTCTCTCCTGCAATTCAAGTGGAGTGGCATATCGACCTGGAGTATTCCTTCGTTTCACCCGCTGCCTCGAACGAAGCGATTCAGGTTCAACTCTTCCTTATAGATCATAGATTCGCTGGACATTGCCCCAAAAATCGCCCTCCGCCATTCTCTGGGCGAAGTTTTGCTGTAACAGCCGGCGCGGGGACAGGAGTAGGGCGGAGTTTGAGGAGCCTGAAATGACGCAGCATGCGCTTTACGTCCAACTCGAAGCCAAGCCCGGCAAGGAGCAGGAGGTCGCGTCCTTCCTCTCCGGCGCGCGTTCGATGGTCAATGACGAGCCCGACACCACGGCCTGGTTCGCCATCCGGATGGGACCGAGTACATTCGGCATCTTCGACGCGTTCGCCAACGAGCGCGGCCGCGACGCCCATCTCCAGGGCAAGGTCGCGAAAGAGCTGATGTCGAAGGCGCCGCAGCTGTTCACCAAGACGCCGGAGATCCAGCGGATCGACGTGCTCGCCGACAAGCTGCCCCACTAGCGTGAACCAGCGCCGCGCGGGAATCGCGCGCCGCTGATGGAAGCGCGGCGGACCCGTTCCGCCGCGCTTTCGCTTGAGAGAGGCCATCCGCGTTCTATGAACTTCGCGCCGCCCATGTTAGGCAGCCGCGCCAAGCGGCGGCTTCGGCCGCGAGTTCGGACGAAGGATGACGGCAATGGCGAACGCGGAGACCGGATTTCCCGAGGGGCTCGCGTTCGACGACGTGCTGCTCAGGCCCGGCCACAGCACGGTGATGCCGAGCGCCGTCACCATCGCCTCCCGCCTCACCCGCTCGATCCGCCTCAATCTTCCGATCGTCTCGTCGGCGATGGACACGGTCACCGAGGCCCGGCTCGCCATCGCCATGGCGCAGGCGGGCGGGATCGGCGTCATCCACCGCAACCTCGAGCCGGCCGACCAGGCCGAGGAGGTGAGGAAAGTCAAGCGCTTCGAGAGCGGCATGGTGATTGACCCGATCACCATCTTCCCCGACGCGACGCTCGCCGATGCGCTCGCCGTCATGCGGCGGGCTTCGATCTCCGGCATTCCGGTGGTCGAGCGCGGCCCCGACGGGAAGGGGGCGAAGCTCGTCGGCATCCTCACCAACCGCGACGTGCGCTTCGCCGACGATCCGCGCCAGCCGGTGACCGAGCTCATGACCCGCAAGGTGGTGACGGTCGGCGAGGGGGTCAGCCACGACGAGGCGCGCCACCTCCTGCACCAGCACCGGATTGAGAAGCTAGTCGTCGTCGACGACGCCGGGCGGTGCGTCGGACTGATCACCGTCAAGGACATCGAGAAAGCGACCGCCCATCCGAACGCGGCCAAGGATTCTGACGGGCGGCTGAGGGTCGCAGCAGCCACCACGGTCGGCGACAAGGGCTTCGAGCGCGCAGAGATGCTGATGGCGGCGGGTGTCGACTGCCTCGTCGTCGACACGGCGCACGGCCATTCGGAGCAGGTGCTGCAGCAGGTGAGGCGCATCCAGCGGGCGACCAACAACGTCGCGATCATCGCCGGCAACGTCGCGACCCGCGAGGGCGCGCAGGCGCTGATCGACGCGGGCGCCGACGCGATCAAGGTCGGCATCGGGCCGGGCTCGATCTGCACCACCCGGATCGTCGCCGGGGTCGGCGTGCCGCAGCTCACCGCGGTGCTCGAGGCGGCCGAGGCGGGACGGGCGGCGGACGTGCCGGTCATCGCCGACGGCGGGATCAAATATTCGGGAGATCTCGCCAAGGCGATCGCCGGCGGGGCCGATTGCGTCATGATCGGCTCGCTGCTCGCCGGCACCGACGAGAGCCCCGGAGAGGTGTTCCTCTACCAGGGCCGCTCGTACAAGAGCTACCGCGGCATGGGTTCGCTCGGCGCCATGGCGCAAGGCTCGGCCGACCGCTATTTCCAGCAGGACGTCCGGGACCAGGTGAAGCTGGTGCCCGAGGGGGTCGAGGGCCAGGTGCCCTACCGCGGGCCGGTCGGGGCGATCGTGCACCAGCTGGCGGGCGGCCTGCGGGCCGCCATGGGCTATGTCGGGGCCGAGACGATCCCCGAGTTCCAGGCGAAGGCCCGGTTCATGCGGATCACCAGCGCGGCCCTGCGCGAAAGCCACGTGCACGACGTGGCGATCACGCGCGAGAGCCCGAATTATCATCCGGAGGGGGTATAGGGCCCAAAGCTATTCCGTCCGCGAGCGCCTCGACCTTCATCACGTGTTTATCACGTGCGCGGCATGCTGTTGAGTCCGCCGTTGCAACGGTCAAGCATCATGCAGTCGCCGTCGAGTACTTGATCAACTTGGTCACGTTGACCATGGCCGCAAGCGGCTGGCTGGAGCAGGGCATCCCCGATCTCGCGAGACCGCTACGTCAGGAGCGCTCCGCGATCACCCACAATTTCAGCTGCTTGCGAAGGGATGTGAACGATATTCATTGGTGGATAAGGCTATATAGCTGAATTTTTCCTGGTTTTCTAGCACGGCTCCAATTGTGATAAGAAGAGTCCAATTGCGCCATAAAAATATCTAATTCAGACCGGACGTTGTAAACGCCTCGCAAGCCGAGAGGTTGTGCTCACTTTCGAAGCGCCTGCATCAGCAAGAAGGGGAGACGGGTCGAGGGCCAGGTGCCCTACCGCGGGCCGGTCGGGGCGATCGTGCACCAGCTGGCGGGCGGCCTGCGGGCCGCCATGGGCTACGTCGGCGCCGAGACGATCCCCGAGTTCCAGGCGAAGGCCCGGTTCATGCGGACCACCAGCGCGGCCCTGCGCGAAAGCCACGTGCACGACGTGGCGATCACCCGGGAAAGCCCGAACTACCACCCGGAAGGGGTGTAAGGCCCGCCTGACGGCGACGTCGATCACGATTTTCGCCGCCGTCGCAGCGAAAATCGGTGCGATGAATTATACATAAACAGTCAGTTTAATCTGCGTCCGTCCCCGAAGTCCATCTCCTGGCCCCGGCTTGGACGGAGCTGGCCGCGGCGGCGTTCCTCAGGGCTCAAGCCCACTGGCGGTCCCCAAAGACCCAAGCTGCGGGACGTTCCCTCAAAGCTCGGGAGCACCGGAGCAAAGCCGGGGATAGCAGAATCCAAGCAAAAGTCTTCCAGGAATTGGCTGTTATCAAGGAGTTACGCCAGAATCCAAATTGTTTTCTCCTCCGCTTCGCGCTGACGCCTCCGCTTGGTCCGCGGCCTGTCCGCCGATGCGCTCCGCCGGCAACCAACCCGCTTCCATGCCTGGACCGAAGACCAATGCCGCCAAACCTGTTCGGCGGCTGGTTCGGCGCCGGCAGGCGAAGTCAATCCTCCTTGGCGCAAGCGGGCTCAGGCGGAAAGCCGCTGCCGCCGCCGCGTCCCGCGTCAGGGCGGTCGAACTGCAGGTTGCGGTGAGATTCGAAGACGCCTTCATGCCAACCTCGCTGTCCATCCCACCGCCGTTGCGATCCAATCAACTTTCCCTTATGCCATGAGGTTAAGAAACATGTCAAGAACAAATAGGGCCTATTTTGGCGCTTTTGAATCTCACCGCAACCTGCAGCTCGACCGCCTGGGGCGAGATGCGGCGGCAGCCGGTTTACCGCCTGAGCCCGCTTGCGCGCGAGGAGGATCGACTTCGCCTCGCCCGGCGTCCAACCAACCGCCGAACCGGTTTGACGGCGTTGTCTTCGATCGGCAGGCATGGGAGCGGGTTGGCTGCCGACGAGCAGGCCGCGGACCCCGTTGGAAAGAGCTGATTCCTGGAAGACTTTTGCTTGGATTCGGCGTTCCCCGGCTTTGCTCCGGTTTTCCCGGGCTTTGGCGGAAGGTCCCGCGGCTGCGTCTTCGGGGGCCGCCAGGGGGCCTCCAGCCGTGAGGAACGCCGCCGCGGCCAGCTCCGTCCAACCTGAGGCCAGGCGATGGACTTCGGGGAACGGAAGGGCGTCAAACTGACATTTTCCGTACAATTCGACGCGCTGATTTTCCAATTATCGCTTAACCATAGTATGTCGCAATTCGACGTCGCCGGAATTGTTTGAGTTGCTCGACCCGCGCTCCCATCTGGGCAGGCAAATTGGCGATGACGACGATAACGCCTTGCGAGAGAGTGCAGAGGGTGCGGTCAAAGACGGCCCCCGTGAGCGCTCGGTCAATCCCAATTTCTAGTGAAGCGCCGGAATCCATTCGACTTCCAAATGAAAGTCGAAAAGAGCGCAAGCTCCGCGCAACTCGGCGTCCTCTTGCGGCGCGAAGATGACGACATCGCTGGCGCCGCGGATCGCGAATTCGACGTTGCGAAACTGCGGAAAGTGTGAGTAGAATGAATGGAGCCGCCTTGCGCCTTCCGTCTGCGCGTAGATGCGGTATGCTCTTGACGGCGTAATCACTTTGCTGACCCTGTTCGCGCAACTCGGCTTGCTTGAAAGATAAGAGCGCTGCCCGCCACGACGCAAGACATAGCGTTCTTAGCTTTGTGGATTAGCAGAGGTAGCGAAAAGTATGACGCGGCGAGCGAAGGCGCCAGCGCCGCGAAGGCGGGGCAGGCGGCGGCATCAAACAGGCTCCCCAAAAACCGGTGGCGCCGATCGCCCTCGCGCGGCGTTTCAATCGCTCCGAAAATGTTTTAGGACGGCGGCCATGAGCCGTTTCTACGTCACGACTGCGATCCCTTACGCCAACGGCGCACCCCATATCGGCCACGCCTACGAACGCATCGCGACCGACGCCATCCAGCGCTTCATGCGGCTCGACGGACGCGACACCTTGTTCGTCACCGGCCTCGACGAACACGGCCTCAAGGTGCAGCAGTCGGCGGCGCGCGAGGGGATGACGCCGCAGGCGTTCGTGGACCGGATCGCGGCGGAATTCGAGGCGATGGGCGAGCTTCTCGACGCCCGCGCTGACGACATCGTCCGCACGCACGAGCCGCGCAATGCGCGCGCGTCGCAGGAGATCTGGCGACGCATGGCGGCCAACGGCGACGTCTATCTCTCAACCTATTCGGGCTGGTACTCGGTGCGCGACGAGGCCTATTTCGACGAGAGCGAGTTGAGCCCTGGCCCCGATGCGACGAAGCTCGCGCCAAGCGGCGCGCCCGTCCAGTGGGTCGAGGAGGAGAGCTGGTTCTTTCGCCTTTCTACCTATGCCGACAGGCTCCTCGCCTATTACGCGGCGCACCCGGACTTCGTCACGCCGGAAAAATATCTCAACGAGATCGTCGCCTTCGTGAAGCGGGGGCTTTCGGACCTGTCGATCAGCCGCGCCTCGCTCGCATGGGGCGTGCCGGTGCCCGACGACCCGAAGCACGTCATGTATGTCTGGGTCGACGCGCTGACCAATTACATCACCGCGACCGGCTTCCCTGACGAGGGTCCTCGTTCGAAATTCTGGCCGGCCGACGCGCATGTGATCGGCAAGGACATCACCCGCTTCCACGCCATCTACTGGCCGGCGTTCCTGATGTCGGCTGGACTGCCGGTCCCGCGGCAGGTCGTCGTGCACGGCTTTCTGTTCAACCGCGGCGAGAAGATGTCGAAGTCGGTCGGCAACGTCGTGGGCCCGGCCGATCTCGTCGGATCTTACGGTCTCGATCCGGTGCGCTACTTCTTCCTGCGGGAAGTCCCGTTCGGGCAGGACGGCAGTTATTCGCACGAGGCGATCGTCAGCCGGCTGAACGCCGATCTTGCCAACGACATCGGCAATCTGGCGCAGCGCTCGCTCAGCATGATCGCCAGGAACTGCGCCGCCGCCGTTCCCGACCCGCGGGACGCCGAGGCCTCGCCCGAGGATCTCGCGATTCTCGCCCGCGCCGACGCGCTCGTCGGCGAGGCCCGCCGCCATATGGGCAGCTTCCTCATCCATCTCTATGTCGGCGCCGTGTTCGAGGTCGTCGCCGAGACGAACCGCTACTTCGCCAAGTCCGAGCCGTGGAAGCTGGCGAAGAGCCATCCCGCGCGCATGCGGCTCGTCCTCTACGTAACGACCGAGGCGCTGCGCGTGTGCGCGATCCTGTTGCAGCCTGTGATGCCCGGCAGCATGCGGAAGCTGCTCGACCTGCTTGCGGTCCCCGTGGATCATCGGGCCTTCGCCGCGCTCGAAACGGGAGACGCGGCGGGGCGGCTCGACGCGCCGCACCGGCTCGAAGCGGGGAAGGCGCTGCCCGCGCCGACGCCGGTTTTTCCACGCTTTGTGGAGCCTGAGGCGGCGACGTGAAGCTCATCGACAGCCATTGCCACCTCGATTTTCCCGACTTCGCCGACGAACTCGATGCGGTCGTGGAGCGGGCGCACGCCGCCGGCGTCGAGCGGATGATCACCATCGGCACGCGGATCGACAGGGCGGGCAGGGCCGTCGAGATCGCCGAACGTTTTGACAGCATCTTCTTCACGGT
Organism: uncultured Alphaproteobacteria bacterium; assembly: GCA_963823165.1. Taxonomy (GTDB): domain Bacteria; phylum Pseudomonadota; class Alphaproteobacteria; order Rhizobiales; family Beijerinckiaceae; genus Roseiarcus. The sequence goes on from CAWGKV010000031.1 coordinate 17,021, forward strand.
CGGAACGCACCCGCATGAAGCGGCGGGCGAGGCGGCGCCGGATTTTTCCGCCATGCGCCGTTACGCAAGACATCCCAAATGCGTAGGGATCGGCGAAGCCGGCCTCGACTACCACTACAATTATGCGCCGCCCAACGTGGCGCAGCGCGTTTTCCGCAGCCAGATCGCGCTCGCCCGCGAGCTCGGCCTGCCGATCGTCATCCATACCCGCGAGGCGGAGGACGACACGGCGGCGATCCTCAAGGACGAGATGGGGCAGGGGCCGTTCAGCGCCCTACTCCACTGCTTCACCTCTTCGCGCGCCTTGGCCGAGACCGGCCTTGGGCTCGGGTTCTCGATCTCATTTTCCGGCGTCGTCACCTTCAAGAACTCAGGCGAGTTGCGGGCCATCGCGCGCGACGCGCCGCTCGACAAAATCCTCGTGGAGACCGACGCTCCCTACCTCGCGCCCGTCCCATATCGCGGCAAGCGCAACGAACCGGCGTATGTCGCCGCGACAGCGCGGGTCGTCGCCGAAGCGAAAGGAATCGCGCCCGAAGCGCTCGCCGAAGCGACGCGCGCCAATACACTGCGGATGTTCCCGAAGCTCGTCCGAGGCGGCTCTTCGACTTGAGCCTTCGGCTGACCATTCTCGGCTGCGGATCCTCGGCTGGTGTGCCCCGCGTCGGGCAAGGGTGGGGCGCGTGCGACCCCTCCAACCCGCTGAACCGCCGTCGGCGCTGCGCGGCCCTAATTGAGAGGGTAGGCGCGGGAGGGGTGACGACAGTGCTTGTCGATGCAGGGCCGGATCTGCGCGATCAATTGCTCGAGGCGGACGTGCGGCACGTAGACGCCGTGCTTCTCACCCACCCGCACGCCGACCACACGCACGGGATCGACGACCTTCGGCCGCTCTACCTCACGGCCCGACGGCGAATCGACATGCACATGGACGAGCCGACCGCGCTTATCGTCCGAAACGGCTTTTCGTACATATTTCAAACGCCGGAGGGCAGTTGTTACCCTCCCATCGCAACCGACTTGCGGCTCAGGGCCGGCAGTCCCTGCCGCATTGAGGGGGCAGGCGGGGCGATCGAGGCGATGCCGTTCGACCTCGACCACGGCGAGATCGGCGCCCTCGGGTTTCGCTTCGGCGCCCTCGCGTACACGCCTGATGTCAAACGCATTCCAGAAGCGAGTCGGCCTTTCCTGCAGGGGCTCGAAATGTGGATCGTCGATGCGCTGCGCTATCGCCCGCATCCGTCACATTTCAGCCTGGACGACGCGCTGGCGGAGATCGAGGCCATGCGGCCGCGCCGGGCGATCCTGACCAACCTTCACACGGATCTCGATTACGAAACGCTGCTGAAGCGCCTGCCGCCGCATGTCGTCCCGGCCTATGACGGGATGCGGGTCGAGGGCTTCGAGGCCCGATAGGGGGAGGACGAGATGTTGGTCGAAAAAGCGATCCGCGCCTACGTGCGCGAGCACCAGGACGAAGAGGCGCGCTTCCTGGCGGAGATCGTCAGGGTTCCTTCGGATAATCCGCCCGGCGACTGCGACCGGTCCGCAGAAACGGTCGCCCGGTTGCTCGAGGGACTCGGGTTCGCCGTCGAGCGGCGCAAGGTCCCCGACGCGCTGGTGAAGGCGAACGGCATGATCTCGGCGACGAACCTGATTGTCCGGCGCAAATTCGGGGAGGGCGGCCCGACGATAGCGCTCAACGCACATGGCGACGTGGTGCCGCCCGGAGCCGGCTGGACGCACGATCCCTACGGGGCCGAAGTCGTCGACGGCTGGATGTACGGCCGCGGCGCCGCGGTGTCGAAATCGGACATCGCGACTTACGCCTTCGCCATTCTAGCGCTCGAAAAGTGCGGCGCGGCGCTCGAGGGAACGGCCGAGCTGCATGTCACCTACGACGAAGAGGCCGGCGGCGAGATCGGCCCGCGCTACATCCTCGAAAAGGGGCTGTCGAGGCCGGACCTGGCGATCGGGGCGGGCTTCTCCTACGCCGTCGTCACCGCCCACAACGGCTGCTTGCATCTCGAGGTCGAGGTCCTCGGCCGCTCGGCGCATGCGGCGCGTCCCTTCACCGGGGTCGACGCTCTCGAGGCCGCCAACGGGATTTTGTCCGCACTCTACGGCTGGCGCGGGGGCTTGTCGGCGCGCGCCTCCGCAATTCCCGGCATCGGCTCGCCGCAGATGACGGTCGGGCTCATTTCCGGCGGTATCAACACCAACGTCGTGCCGGACCGAATCGTGTTCCGTCTCGACCGGCGCGTGGTCCCGGAGGAAAACCCGGCCGAGGCGGAGGCGGAGCTGCGGGCCGTGATCGCGAGGGCGGCCGAGTTCCACCCGGAGGCCAGGGCCGTAGTCAACCGCATCCTGCTCGCCGAGCCGCTGACGCCGACGCCGGCCGGCGCCAAGCTGGCCGAGACGCTTTGCCGCCACGCCAGCCGCGTGATGGGCGAGAAAATCGCCGCCTCGGGCGTTCCCCTCTATACCGACGCCCGGCACTACGCGAATGCGGGCGTGCCGATCGTGCTCTATGGCGCCGGGCCGCGCACGATCGAGGAGGCGAACGCCCACCGGGCCGACGAACGCCTGTCGCTCGCCGACCTTTACAGGGCGACGGAAGTGATCGCGCTGACGCTGGCCGAGCTGATGGGGGCGTGAGCTAGGCCGACGGCCGCTCATCCGATCGTGATTGACACGGCTCGGCGCCTTGACGTCGAGATCAGGAACTACACGTCGTGCGCCATCCCTATGCCGTCGACGCAGGGAGCGATTCGGCCCGGGCGGGCGCGGATTGAACATGGGCGATTGCTGTCTTATGGAGCGGTGAGACAAAGCGGCGCTCAGCCCATCTATGTCGGGGGGCGAGGATTTCACGCGAACCGAGGTCAACGATCGGGTGTGATTTTGAGGCCGGCCGACTGGCTCTCTTTTAAAACCAGAATGAGATCGTCGAATCCTTCCTCCGACATCCTGAACAGCCCCGTATAGGGGTCGCTCAATTCAAGAATCAGATACACTGCGCTCGCGACAGCCAGGGCGCCGAGTCCGGCAAGCGCCACGGTCACCGAGTCCTCGGCCGACAGCAGGCCATAGCCGAAAAACAGCACGCACGACCATCCGAGGACGACATTGAGCAACAGGTTCGGAACGCGATTGACGAGGCTGCGGATCATCGTCAATTGCGTTTCGACAATCGCCCCGAACGCGTCCTGGGCGGTCTCGAGAGCATGTTTTTGTTCCCCGTTGCCCGGATTGAGCGAAGCAAAAAACGCTCGCGCGCCCAGCAGGTCCTCGGGCAGACTGCCGTGAAGGATCGAGCGGCGCGCCTCGGCGCCGCGCGCCCACAAGCGCGCCTGTATGCGTTTGACATGCTCGCGCAAGAGCGACCGCCTGGAGGCCGTCTCGGAGCCATAGGCCGCGAGGGCGAAATCAAGCTCCAGGATCTTACGTCCGAGCGTCTGCAGCTGCATCTGCTGGGTCGAAAACAGGCCGTGACTCGTCCAGATGAGCAGACTCAGCACGAGCGACAGCAGCGATCCGACGAGGCCGACGACCGAGCCGACCATGCCTTTCGATTCGGCTTCATAGGCGGCGGGCAGCAGCTCGTGCGCGGCGAACCCGATGAGCGCGCTGACGAAGGTCGCGAGCGCCACGATCGCGGCGCGCGAGACGAAAACCCAGTGGCCTGTCGCAGAGCCCGAAAGCGCAACCTTCCTGCCGGCCGCTTCGTTCATCCTTTACCCGCAGTTTCATGAGAACCCTGTCGAGGCTCGTTTGTGGCATAGCCGCCAGTTCGCCGTAAGGGCTGCTCGACCCCGCAGACGCCGCGGCAGGAACCGGAGCATCGGCGAAAATGCGTCACGACGAGTCCAGCCGGAACTGAAGCGCGCCGTCGCGGGGCAATTCTTCGTTCCATAATATAGATTATGCGAATTACTCCCTACCGGCCCCGCGCCGGCTTCGGCTTGACGCGGATCAATGCCGGCCGACGTCCTCCGCCTATGCTTGGATCGAAATTGGGCGGCGGTGGGCGAATGCCTGCAGAGGCGGAGCATGTTGATGCTGGAGGAACAAGGCGCTTCGACGGGTTCAACGGTCGCTCGGGCTCGCATTCCAAGGGACAGCGAAAATGACTACACGGCCAAGGCCGCCGCCCAACGGCGCGCCTTCGTCGAGACCCAGACGGGCGCCAAGCTCGAGCATGTGGCCCGGTCTTCGTTCGACCCGTCTATTCTACCTGGCAACATTGAGAATTTCATCGGCGTAGCGCAGACGCCGATCGGGCTGGCCGGGCCGCTCCGGGTCAACGGCGAACACGCCCGAGGCGACTTCTACGTGCCGATGGCGACGACCGAGGGAACGCTCGTCGCCAGCTATAACCGCGGCATGCGCCTTCTCACCGAGTGCGGCGGCGCTAAGGCGACCATCGTCGCGGAATCCATGCAACGTTCGCCGGCCTTCATCTTCGCCGATGCGCTCGAGGCCAGAATCTTCGGCGTCTGGGTCGATGACCATTTCGCCGCAATCAAGGCGGCGGCGGAAGCGACGACCCGGTCGGGCCGCCTTCGGAACATCGTGCAATTCGCGGTCGGACCGTTGCGTCACTTGCGCTTCAACTTCACCACCGGCGACGCGGCCGGCCAGAACATGACCGGCAGGGCCACGTTCGCCGCCTGCGAGTGGATCAAGGCGAACTATCCGGGCGGCGCGCGCTACATTTTGTCCGGCAACATGGACACGGACAAGAAGCACTCCCAGGTCAACATGCTCGCCACCCGCGGGCGACGGGTCGTTGCCGAGGCGACCGTGAAGAAAGACCTTCTCAAGGCCCTGATGCGGGTAGAGCCCCGAGACCTCTTCTACGCCCGACAGATATCGCAGGCCGGCGCCTTTCTGGCGGGGTCCGCCAACAACGGCGCGCATGCCGCCAACGGGCTCGCGGCGATGTTCATCGCGACCGGTCAGGACGTCGCAAACATCGCCGAATCGCACGCGGGCGTTGTTTACAGCCAGCTTCTCGACGACGGCGACTATTATTGGTCGATCACCCTGACCTCGCTCATCGTCGCGACGGTCGGCGGCGGCACTGGGCTAGCGACCCAGAGCGAGTGTCTCGACATCCTCGGGTGCCGCGGCGCGGGCAAGGCAGCGAAGCTCGCCGAAATCTGCGCTGCGGTCGGGCTAGCGGGCGAGATTTCCCTCTCTTGCGCGATTCTCGCAGGCGATTGGGTGTCGAGCCACGAGCGCTACGGCCGCAACAGGCCGTAAGCCCACGGAACAAGCGCCAAATGTTCTCTCAAGCCTGCGTATGCGCTCAGGAATGGCGGCGGTGCGCAGGCGCCAGACTGTTGCTCCGGCTCACGCAAGGAGATTCAAATGCTCAAGCCCATCGCATTGACTTTTGCTTTGGCCATGGCGATCGCGCCACAGCGGCACCGGTTGGTCGGCGGACGACCGGCTAGCTGCCCCGCGGCGACGCGGAAGCCTCGGCCGCAACAAGAACGAGTGCATCAAGACCATCTGCGCGAGATCAAACGGCGACGGCGGCGCCTGACCACCCGCTTTCAAAACACTGCATGAAAATGGTCGGAGTGGCGGGATTCGAACCCACGACCCCTAGTCCCCCAGACTAGTGCGCTAACCGGGCTGCGCTACACTCCGACGGCGCTCTTATAGGCGCCGGCCGCGCCGCTGGCAATCGGCGCGGCCGACTTTCATTTCTGCTGCGGCCCGGCCTGAGCGAGAGCGCGCCGGGCTTCCTCGATGTCCGAGAGGACGCCGCGCAGGGCGGCGAGTTCATCAGGCGGGAGGCGCGGCCGATCCGTCGCCGAAGTGGCTTCCCCTGTCGGCGTGGCCGGTGGCGGTATTGGCGCCGCATGACCGGGCGGCCGCGAGAGGCCCTCCGGGAGGTCGGACGCAGGCGCCTCCGCGGGCTCGAACGCCGGCCGGGCGTCGGAGGCTGCAGCCAAGTTCTGGACGCCCTGCTCCTTGAAGAGCTTCTGCACCCCTCTGATCGTATAGCCTTCGTCGTAAAGAAGGCGCTTGATGACCCTCAGCCGCTCGACGTCGTCCGGCCGGTAGTAGCGCCGCCCGCCTGCCCGTTTCAGCGGCCGGATCTGCGGAAAGCGCGTCTCCCAGAAGCGAAGAACATGCTGCGGCAGGTCCATCGCCTCAGCGACTTCGCGGATCGTTCGGAAGGCCTCGGGGCTCTTTTCCATCGGCTCGCTCGCGACACCCGGCGGCGCGAATTGCAGGCCGCCGCCTCCCCACTATCGGCCGGAACGCCTGCTGGGACCAGCGGTCGCGACGAGGCCGTGGCGGTAGTCCACCACGGCGCTCCAGGCGGCGCCGGCAGACGTGACTGGGGCCCGCCCGCCCAGCCAATCACAGCACCCCGCTTAATTATGGCGATAACAGCGCATGCTTGAGCGGACGCAACGGTTTCGGAGTCGCCGGAGCGCCGGTCGGACCCGTGGCCAGATCCTGGGTGTCCCTTGCGCCCCTGCCCTCGCGACTATACTTTGCTCTCGCCGTCGCCCCGCGAATTGATCCTGGCCTTCAGGACGTTCGACGGCTTGAAAACCATCACGCGGCGGGGAAGGATCGGAACCTCGACCCCCGTCTTCGGATTGCGGCCTATCCTCTTGCCCTTCGACCTGACGACGAACGAGCCGAAGCCGGAGAGCTTGACGGTCTCTCCGCGCGCGGCCGCATCGCAGATTTCGTCCAGCACCGACTGCACGAGCTCCGCGGACTCCGTGCGCGACAATCCGACGCGCTGGTAGACGATCTCCGACAAATCCGCCCTCGTGACTGTCCTGCCCGGTTCTCGACCAGTTTTTTCGTTCGGCATTTCAAGCCTCAAAACAATTGCGCTGCAATGTTGCGCAAACCCCGCCCGAAGGTCACGCCTCGCCAAGCCGACGCGCCTATTTCGCGGCCGTTTTGGACTTTATTTTCAAACTCGGCAAGTCCATAAACCGAGCGAAACCCTTATTCCGCCAGCGAATGCGCCTTCGATTGCCGCCGATTGACAGATACGCTTCATGACCCCGCTCCGCTCACCGCGTCGTGGGCGGTCTGCCCGCGGCGCAAGTTAGCAAACGTCCCGAGGAGTGTCGATGATCGCCCCACCAAACGACGCGTCGACCCGCGTCGTCCTGATCACGGGCGCGTCCCGCGGGATCGGCCGGGCTGCGGCCCTCGCCTTCGCGCGGTCGGGCGACCATGTGGTGGCGCTTGCGCGCACGCAAGGCGCGCTCGAGGAGCTCGACGACGAAATTCGCGCCCTCCGCCCGTCCGAAGAGAGTCCCGCGACCCTGGCGCCGCTAGATCTGCGCGACCATGCGGCGATCGATCGTCTCGGCGAGGCGATCTATCGAAGGTGGGGAAGGCTCGACGCGTTCCTCGGCAACGCAGGGACGCTCGGCGTCCTGTCTCCGCTGCATCACGTCGATCCGAAGGAATGGGACGACGTGCTGGCGGTCAACGTCACGGCCAATTGGCGTCTCATTCGTTCGCTCGATCCCCTGCTGCGCAATTCCCCCGCAGGAAGGGTCGCCTTCGTCACCTCTGGCGCGGCAAGTCGGGCGGATTTTCGCGCCTATTGGGGTCCCTACGCGACCGCCAAGGCTGCGCTGGACGCCATTGCTCGCACCTATGCCGCCGAAACGGCCAACACCTCGAACATCCGCGTCACGCTGATCAACCCTGGGCCGCTGCGCACGCTGATGCGCGCCAAAGCCATGCCGGGGGAGGACCCGATGACCCTGCGCACGCCAGACGAACTGGCGCCGAAAATCGTCGAAATCTGCTCGCCGACGTGGGCCGAAACGGGAAAGCTGTACGATTTCCCGAGCGGCAGAATATTGTCGTTCCGGGCCCCCGCCTAGAAACGAAGGAGCCTCGCGCCGCGCCGGGCGGCGGCCGGCTGCGAGCTTGCGCAGGCCTCTTTTTCCAAACCATCTCAAGTGTTCTTCGGCGAAGTTTGGCCGCGGGTCCCGGCCGCGTTGACGCTGCAAAGTGACAATGTTGGAACCGACGGCGGCGCAGGACGTTAACAGGCGCGGAATTCCAGCGAGGAGCGCGCCATGGCACGTGAAGCGGAAAAAGCAGGGCGAGAATCAGGCAGGGCGAAGACGAATGGCTCTCCGAAGACGGAAGGCTCGTCGGAAGCGAGAGCCACCGGAGGGGCCGGCAAGAGCGCCGCCGGCGCAGGCGAGGACAAAGCCGGAGAGGATAACGCCGGCAATCAGGCGGTCAGAGAGTTTCAGGCGGAGCGGCACAAGGAGCTGCAAGGCGCGCTCGCCAGGCGATCCGAAGAGGGCGCCAACATGCCGGCGATCGTCAAGCAATTCGCGGCGGTTTGGCTGCCCCACCACATGGTCGAAGTCGAGCTGTTGGTCCCGGAGCTCGAGGACGCCGACGTGGAGGAGGACAAGCGGGCGGCGGTGGCGATCCGCAAGGACTTGGTGAACATTCTGCTCGCCGACCTGATCCAGTCGGGCGCGGTCGATGGCGCGAGCGCTAAGCTCGACGCGTTGTCCGATGCGCTCGAGGCCGTCATCGCAGCATCTCAGCAGGAAGCCGAGACGATCGACGAATCGACGCTGAACGAGCTCGGTCCGCAGATGAAGGCTCGCTACGAGCGCCTGAAGGAGCGGTTCGCCGACATCGACGAGAGCATCGAAGAGGCGATGAGTCTGCTTGCGCCGCGCAGCCTTTCGTTTGGTTCCCGGCGCCAGCAGGGTCGAATGCAGCAAGGTCGGAGGGAGAGCGACAGGCCCAGGTATTCCAGCATGCCCGACCGGGACGAGCGGGGCCGTTCCTGGGAGGACGAGCGTCGATATTCCCGGAGCGGCGGTGGTTATCGCGGTGGGCAGGAACGCGACGAAGAGGGCCGATTTATGAGCGAGGGCCGCCGGTCCCGAAGCCGGTATGAAGACGAGGACGACGGCCGTTCAGGCGGCGGATATGGAGGAGGATATGGCGGCGGTCGCCGCTCCATGGACCGTGAGCGCGACCAGGAAGGCGGCCGCTACGGCGATAGGTCGTCAAGTGAATACGGCGGCCGATCGGCCGGCGAATACGGCAGCCGCTGGTCGGGCGAAGGCCGTGAGCGAGGTCAGGGCGGCTGGTACGGCGATCCCGAGGGCCACTCGCAAGCCTCTAGGCGTGGATGGGAGGAAGGACATCGTTCGCAGAGACGCGACGAGGACGACGACCGTTACGGCAGGCGTGGCGAAGGCGGCGGCCGCTACGGCCGAAGCTTCGGCTACGAAGACGAGGATCGAAGCGGCAGCTACGGCGGCCGTTACGAGAGCCGTCGCGGCGGCGGACAAGAGGATGATGACGAACGTTATGAGCGCAGCGGCAGGGGCCGCGGCGGCCGCGGCGGGTGGTCCGGCGATCCGGAAGGCCATGCCGAGGCAGCCCGCAAAGGCTGGGAGCACCGCCGCTGAGCCGAACGGACGGGCGGGAACAAAGTGCAAGGCGGCGCTGAGCCGGCTTGCGGAAGCGTGCGGGCCGTTTGGGGAGGCGGCGCCGGACGTAATCCAAGACAGCAAGGTAGCGCGTTCGTGAGCGGACCGCCGGCCAGAATATGGCGGGACGTGGATCAAACGGCCGGTCCGGATCGTTTGGACCAATCGGGTCCGAGCTGCTTCGGGCCAAACCGAGCTGTGGCAACAGACGAAGGAGCATTTCGATGCCGAGAGAACAGTATCGAGAGGAAGGTGGATATCGTGGCGGCGGCCGTTTCCGCGAGGAGCGGGGCGGCGGCCGTTTCCGGGAAGACGAAGACTACGGGCGGCGCCGGTCCAGCCGTTACGATGAGGACGAAGGCAACGGCTACGAGCGCCGCTCGTCGAGCCGGGGCTACTCCGAAGACGTCGGCCAGGGCGGCTGGTTCGGCGACCGTGAAGGCCATTCCGACGTTGGCCGGCGCGGCGGCGAGGTCCGCCATGAACGCGCCATGCGCGCTCCGCGCGACTACGAGGGCCACTCCGAGGACGTCGGCCAGGGCGGCTACTTCGGCGACTACGAGGGCCATTCCGAGATCGGGCGCCGCGGCGGCCGGGTCCGCCACGAGCGCGCCATGCGCGCTCCGCGCGACGAGGAAGGCCACTCGCGGGACGTCGGCCAGGGCGGCTGGTTCGGCGACTACGAGGGCCACTCGGAGATCGGCCGGCGCGGCGGCCAGATGCGGCACGAGCGCGCCATGAGGGCGCCTCGGGACGAGGAAGGCCACTCAGAGGACGTGGGCCAGGGCGGCTACTTCGGCGACTACGAGGGCCACTCGGAGATCGGCCGTCGCGGCGGCGAGGTTCGTCACGAGCGGGCAATGCGCGCCCGTCACGACCTCGACGAGCCCGAGCAAGCAGCCGGCGTCGCTCCAGCCGCTACGACGAGGACGAGGACTACGGACGGCGTCGCTGACGAGGCGACGGTCCATCCGGAGCGGCGAAGCCCTGCTTCGCCGCTCCGACTTTGGCATCTCTGGAGAAAATCATGACTCGTGGACTAGGCGGGCATTCGCCCGCCAATGTGTCGCATAATCTCAGGGGGGTAGAGTTTCCGGCGCGAAAGCAGGACCTGATGCGTCAGGCGCGGGAGAACGGCGCAGAGCCGGCCGTGCTGGAGGTCATCGAGGCGATGCCGGAGGGGGAATACGCCAGCATGGCTGACGTCATGAAGGGTTACGGCGAGGCGGACGCCGCTCCACCCCAGGAGCGGCGTTAGTCGAAGCCTGGCGCCGCCGACAAAAACAGGGCGTCCGCGAGGACGCCCTGTTGTTTTGTCGCCTGTGCGCGATTTGCTCTCAGGCCGCTTGACGGTTCACGCTGCTCTCGGCGATCGAGGTCAGCTTGTTGTCGGCGGCCTTCTCCTCCGCCAGAGTCTCCTGCAGAACCCGCGCGCAGTCGCTGCGGTTGAGCGTCTTTGCCCACGCGATCAGGCTCCCGTAGCGGGTCATTTCGTAGTGCTCGACCGCCTGCGCGGCTGCGACGAGCGCGGCGTCCAGAACGTTCTTGTCGGCGACGTCGCCGGCGACGTCGTTCGCCTCTTCGATGATGCCGTCGATCGCCGGGCAGGTGGCGCTCGCCGGCTGCATCCCGCACATTTGGAACACCTGCTCGAGGCGACGGACGTGATTTCGGGTCTCGCTCAGATGCGACTCGAACGCGGCCCGCAGCTGCGGCGAATTCGACTTGCTGATCATGTCCGGCAACGCGCCGACGATCCGCTTCTCTGCGTAGTAGATGTCCTGCAGCGTATGGACGAACAGGTCGTCCATAGTCTTGATGTCCTTTGAGAAAAGGCCCATTGCGATGGTCTCCTCCGATTTCGTGGTGAGCCCGCCTGTAGGCCAACGCAGGGGCGAAACCCTTGTTCCTGCCGCTTCTCGTCAGGAGGCAGCGGGAAAACCCGCGAATTCGCCTTGCGGCGGACGCGATCTGTCTGTATGTGAGCCAACTCGTTGCGTCCCGCCGGGGGCTGAACGGAAGACTGCGCGCTCGTGAGCGTACGGTAGGGCCTCAGGGTCCGGCTTCCGGTGTTCCCGCCTTCGAACGATCCGGTTCGAGCCTTTCTCGGGGCTCGAAGGGCTCCGCGCAGGACGCAGACCGAACGGAATGGAAAGGCAACAGATGGCTCTATACGAGCACATTTTCCTGGCGCGCCAGGACGTCACGCAGCAGCAGGTCGAAGCGCTGACGGAGCAGATCAAAACGAAAATTGCTTCGCTCGGAGGCGCGGTGACCAAGGTGGAGCCGTGGGGACTGAAGTCGCTGGCGTTCCGGATCAAGAAGAACCGGAAGGCGCATTTCACCCTACTCAACATCGCCGCCCCGTCCGAGGCGGTGGTCGAGCTCGAGCGCACTCTGAGCCTCAACGAGGATGTGCTTCGCTTCCTCACCCTCCGCGTCGACGAGCACGAGGCCGGGCCGTCGGCGATGCTGCGCAAACGCGACGACGGCGACCGTGACGATCGCGGACCTCGCGGGCCGCGCGGCGACCGACCTGATCGCGGGGATCGCGGCGACCGTTCCGACCGCCCTCCCCGCCGTCCGCGCGATGACATGAATGTTGGAGCAAGCTGATGCCCGGCGCGCCACGTCGACCCTTCTTTCGCCGCCGCAAGTCCTGCCCGTTCTCAGGCGCCAACGCGCCGAAGATCGACTACAAGGACACGCGCCTCCTGTCGCGCTACATTTCGGAGCGCGGCAAGATCGTGCCGTCCCGCATCACCGCGGTCAGCGCGGCAAAGCAGAGGGAGCTTGCTCAGGCGATCAAACGCGCCCGTTTCCTCGGCCTGCTGCCCTATGTGATCCGCTGACGTTCCGTCAGCAGTCGAACCGCCTCGGCCGAATAGGCGCCCGCGGCGGAAGTTGAAGGCGGCTTTCTCGCCTTCTAACCGCGAGGCAGGCGGGACAGCGCATGATCCCTCGATTTGCCGTAGCGATCGGCGCCGGGTGCGCCGCGGCTTTTCTGTTCGCCGTCAGCGCGCAGACGAGCCCGCTCGCCATGACGCTCGCCTATCTCGCGCCGCTTCCGATCATGATCGCCGCCATGGGCTGGGGCGTCGACGTCGGCGCAGTGTCAGCGGCGACGTCCGTCGCCGCCCTGATCCTTCTCGCCGAGCCGTTGACTGGTCTCCTGTATGCGGCCTCCGTCGCCGCTCCCGCGTGGGTGCTGGCCGCATACGCAGCCGCGCCCTTGGCGCGCTACCTTCCTTCGAGGGTGCGGGCCGGCCAGACCTACGCTTCGGTCGGCTCGATCGTGGTCCTCGCCTCCGCGATCGGCATGCTCGGCGCCGTCTCGGTGCTGACGGCGATTATCGTCATTTACGGCGGCTATGCCGAGGGAGCCAAACAGGTCACGACAGCGCTCGCCGCCCTGGCGAGCGACGCCTTCGACACGAAGGACGGCGATCAGGCGCGGGTGTTCGCGGAGACGCTCGTGCGCGTCGGCCCGGCCGCGATCGCGGCCTCGACCCTCCTGATGCTGAGCATCAATCTTTACGCGGCCTCGCGCTCGATCCAGCTCTCGCACCGGCTGCAAAGGCCATGGCCCGATCTGCCGACCTCGCTGCGTCTGCCCTGGCCGCTCGGCCTGGTCGTGATCGGCTGCGCGGCCTGCGCCTACGCCCTGCCCGCTCCGGCGTCGCAATATTTCGCCATCGGCGTCGGCGGCATCGGCGCGGCGTTCGTCCTGCAGGGGCTGGCCGTCGCGCACGCCCTGTCGCGCGGCCTCAAACTCAGGGTCGTGATGCTCGTCGCCCTCTACGCCTGCTGTCTGCTGCGGGCCAAATACACGCTTCCCGTCCTCGCGGCGCTCGGCCTGATTGACGCGTTCGCCAGGCTGCGCGCCCGGGCCGCCTTCCTTCCCTCCCCGAAACCGACAAGTCATCGATAGGAGTCGATAATGGACGTCATATTGCTCGAACGCATCGGCAAGCTCGGCCACATGGGCGAGACGGTCCGCGTCAAGGACGGCTATGCCCGCAATTTCCTGCTGCCGCGCGGCAAGGCCTTGCGCGCGACCGAGGCCAACAAGAAGAAGTTCGAGGCTCAGCGCACCGACCTCGAAGCGCGCAACCTCGAGCTCAAGCGCGGCGCAAACGAAGTCTCGGCCAAAGTCGACGGCGCGACAGTCGTCATCATCCGGCAGGCTGGCGAGACAGGGCAGCTCTACGGGTCGGTCTCGGCGCGAGACATCGCCGAGGCGCTGGCCGCGGCAGGCCATCCGGTGCAGCGCAGCCATGTCGCGATCCAGCATCCGATCAAGACGCTCGGCCTGCACGCCGTGCCGGTCCATCTTCACCCGGAAGTCGAGGCCAAGGTCACGGTCAATGTCGCCCGTTCGCCCGAACAGGCCGAGCGGCAGGCGAAGGGCGAGGACCTCACGGTCCGCGAGCAGACGTCGATGGACGATCTCGGCCTCGAAGTCGGGCGGGCGCTGGCGGAGGCCGGTCCCGGCGAGAGCCTGGCGCGGGAGTAGGGAGAGCGAGAGGCGAATGGTAATGGCGAGCATTCTCTCGGAACGCCGGGGGAAGGTCGCCGGTCGCCCGGGGGATGGAAACCGCGCGCCCGGGGAAGCAAGAGGAACGCCAGGGGAAGCAGAAGGAACGCCAGGGGAAGTAAGATCGGTTCGTGACTCGCGTCTTTTCAAGGACTTAAGCAAGACGCGGAGACGCGGGGTAACCGGGGCAAGTTTCCCGGACAAGGAAGGCGACGTCATGTCCGCCCCCGGAGGGGTGGTCCGGGGCGCCCGGCCATCCGTGTGGTTCGGCCACCTGAGATCGCGAGCTCATACTTACGTTCAGCCTTTTCAATACCTTGCACCGTCCGTGTCCAAGGTGGGAAAGGTCTCTGCGGCATGACGGCTCGGATGGCCGGGACCCCGAATCACAGTCCGGGGCGGCCATGACGATCGAGGGCGGTCTGCTCGGTTGTCGACTTCGGCACAAACTCTTTTCTCGTTCTTTTCTCGGCCCCTCCCCGCCGCGCGGCGCGCCGGACTACCGGCGGGTTCCAAGCGGCGTCAGGTGGAACGGCGTCCGGCCTCCCTTTATCGAACACATAAGGAACAACAGGCGCGCTGTCAAGATAATGTCGGTCTTCAAGCTCGGCGCCTGTCGGACGACGTGCTCGGCCGAGTCGATGATCGAGATCAGGCGCTCGCCGTTCGAACAGGCGCTCGCCGTTCGAAATGGAGATTCGGGTCACGCTGAGGCACTCAGGGCCCGCCGGACATGGCGAGAGCCTCCGGGCGGTGCGGCGATTGCGGAAAGGACAAGCGAGAATGTGGCGGCGCTAGGCCAGGAAGTGTCTCCTTATTGTTGCCGTCGCTTTGACGTAAACCTTTCCTGGCCGCCGCGGTTTTCGGATGCGGCTCTGGCGCTGCCGTGGCCGCTGACAAGCAGGCCGCCTGGGTAGGCCTCATGGAGAACACGGCGTCGTCATCGACTTGCGCCACGATGGGGATCGGCGGCACTGGCGTAGGCGACAACCACGTTTCGGTTTATAGGCCGCACATCCTTTCAACCGACACGCCGACCTATTTGGCGAGCGTGTTCACGCGCACCGAGTTCACTCTCGAAAATGGTTCTGAGACCGCAAATCCGCAGCTGAACGGTAGCGGCGTCACTACAGCAACCCTAATAGACGCCAGAGGAAAGCCGGGAACCTACAATGGCACTTTTTCCGGCATCGTCGTCACGCCGAACCCAGTCACGGAGACCACCAACGTCGATTGACAATTATTTTGATGTGGCTGGTTGCAACGTCACCTTCAAGGCCGCATACTTCCCAGAATAGTCGAATTCATAGGGGCGGCTATTCGCGGCTTCATGGTGGCGGAGCGTAGCTGCGCTCGATCGCCAATGCGATTCTCGGGAAGCCCGGTCGACGCAGCGGCCCGCATAGTGACGAACGCCGATTTTCAGCGGCATGGGCGCCGGAGCGGGAGCCGCCGCGGAAGATCGACCCGGTCGGCGAGTTGATGCGGAGCGGTGGCGAGGAGCGCTGCAACCGCCATCCGTCCTCGCTACCCGAACCGGAACTCGCTCACGTGCCGATACTCCGAGCCCGGCCGAAGGATGCAGTCGGTGAAGTGACGCCGATTCGGGGAATCCGGGAAGGCTTGCGGCTCGAGGCAAAGGCCGGCGTGGGCGCCGTAGCGCGCGCCGTGCAGACCCGGAACCGGACAATCGAGCTTGGCGGCGTCATAGAGCTGGACGCCGGGCTCGGTGCTGTGGAGCGACAGGGTCAATCCGTTCTTTGGAGAGCGGACGCGCGCGACAGGCGCGAGGCCGTCCGCCCCGGGCCAAAGGGCGGCGGCGAAATTCGTGTCGTATGTCGTCCCGCTCGCATTGCGCAAGGGACGCTCGACGCGGAAATCGTAGGGCGTCCCGGCGACGGAGCGGATCTCGCCGGTCGGAATGAGCTCGGCGTCGGCGGGGGTGTAGAAGTCTGCGAACAACGTCACTTCGTGGTCGAGAACGTCCCGGCTGCCGTCGAGATTGAAATAGGCGTGCTGGGTGAGATTGACGACGGTTGGCTTGTCGGTGACCGCCGACAGTTCGACCCTCAACGTCGCCGGCTCGAGCATCCGGTAGACGCAGGTCGCCGTGAGCGAGCCGGGAAAGCCGGCCTCGCCGTCCGGCGACTCGAGCGTCAGTGAAACCGAGGAGGCGTCGTGG
Source organism: uncultured Alphaproteobacteria bacterium (assembly GCA_963823165.1). Taxonomy (GTDB): domain Bacteria; phylum Pseudomonadota; class Alphaproteobacteria; order Rhizobiales; family Beijerinckiaceae; genus Roseiarcus. The sequence continues at coordinate 33,222 of CAWGKV010000031.1, forward strand.
CCGCCCAGCTTCCAAAGACGCTGGCCGAAGGCCTTCGTGCCGCCATGCAGCATGTGCTTCTGGCCCGGTTTGCGGTCGAGCACATATTCGACGCCGTCGAGGACGAATCGGCCATTTGCGATCCGGTTGGCGAAGCGGCCCGCCACCGCTCCGAAGTGCGGCGAATGGGCGATGTAATCCTCGAGCGTGTCGAGGCCGAGCGTCACGCTTTGCGGCCCGTTGGCCGTCGGCGCCACGAGATCGCGGATGACTGCGCCCCAGGTCAGGATTTTCGCGCTCGCGCCCCCGTTGGATGCGATGACGACCTCATAGGCCGGAGCGCCGTCGATCGCGCCGAACACCTCTGGACTCAACGTCGACCTCCCCGTTGTCGCCATCGCCGTGCGCCGCACTTCAAGAGCGCTCGAGCTGCGTCCGGATCGAGGCGAAAACGTCCCGGAACATCGCTTCGGTCAGCACGCCCGTGTTGGTGTTGTAGCGTGAGCAATGGTAGCTGTCGAACACGACGGGGCCCTTCTCATTCAGGACGTGGCGCGCCCCATGGGCGAAGGGAAACTCGGCTGCGCGAGCGCCGAACGCCCGCAACACCGTGTCGTGCGCCACCCGTCCGAGCGCGAGCACGACCTCGAGATCGGGGAGCGCCGCGATCGATTTCGACAGATAGGGGCGACAGGCCGCGATCTCCTGCGGCGTCGGCTTGTTTTGCGGCGGCGCGCACCGGACGGCGTTGACGATGGCGCAGTCGACGAGTTGGAGGCCGTCGTCTGTCGTGCGCCCATACGCTCCCGCGGCGAAGCCGTAGCGGATGAGCGTTTCGTAGAGGAGGTCGCCGGCGTAGTCGCCGGTGAACGGACGGCCCGTCCGGTTGGCCCCCCGAAGACCTGGCGCGAGACCGACGATCATCAGGCGTGCGCTTGCCTCGCCGAACGACGCGACCGGCGCGTTGGACCATTCCGGATAGGCGGAGCAATTCGCGGTCCGGTACTCGGCAAGGCGCGGGCAGGCTCCGCAGTCCCGCGGAGGGCTGACGTCGAATGCCATCGGCCAGATGGTCCGGTTATTCGCGAACCGGCTCTTCGATCGGCTGCTGGGTCGGCCCGTAATGCCGGCGGTGATTGTCGGCCCGGACGGGCCGCTCGCCCGGATCGCGCCCGATGCGCGGCATGAGCTGCGTGAGATCGATGAATTCGTCCGCCTGCCGGCGCAATTCGTCGGCGACCATCGGCGGCTGCGTCGAGATCGTCGAAACGACCGCAACCCGCACGCCCTTGCGCTGGATCAACTCGACGAGCGAGCGGAAGTCGCCGTCGCCCGAGAAAAGCACCATGAGGTCAAGGTGATCGGCCATCTCCATTGCGTTGACCGCGAGCTCGATGTCCATGTTGCCCTTGACCTTGCGGCGTCCGGTCGAGTCGACGAATTCCTTGGTCGGCTTCGTCACGACGGCGTAACCGTTGTAGTCGAGCCAGTCGACCAACGGTCGGATGGACGAATATTCCTGATCGTCGACCAAGGCGGTGTAGTAGAAGGCGCGAATCAGACGCCCCTTCCCCTGGAACTCCTTGAGCAGCCGCTTGTAGTCGATATCGAAACCGAGGGCTTTCGCGCTCGCATACAAATTGGCGCCGTCAATAAAAAGTGCAATTCGTTCCAAAGCTGACATTGTGCGGTCTTTTCTTTACACGGGCGTTGAGAGTTGTCTTTACACGGTGCGTCGGGAGTTGTCTTTACATGGTACGCCGAGAGCTGTCTTTACATGGCGTTGAGAGTTGCAGCGTGCGCCCGAAATTGCCTGCGCCAGGGCCTGCGGTTCGACAGAACATCATCCAAAAACAGCCTTCAAGCCCCAATCCGGATTCGTCGCAATCGCAAGCGCCAAAAAACATCTCGCCCGACTGCCGATAGCGATGCAATGCGCACTATTTGAGGATGTTCCGGTAAAAAATCCATGACCGGCCAGAATCAACTCTTCGTGTCGAAGCCCACGGCCCAGGCTCCTCGAAGATTGACGTTTGGCCGCATCTTGGTAACGGTCGATTTCGTTTCAGGTCGGGCAGCGGCCGACTGAAGAAGCGGGAGGGGGTTTATGAAACTGGTTCGTTACGGCAGGAGCGGCAAGGAGAAGCCGGGGCTTATTGACCAGGCCGGCAAACTCCGCGATCTCAGCGAAGTCGTGGCCGACATCGACGCCGACACGCTCGGTCCCCGGACGCTCCGGCGTCTGGCGAAGCTGGACCCCGAATCGCTGCCGGCCGTTCGCGGAACCCCGAGGCTGGGCCCCTGCGTCGCGAAGGTCGGCAACTTCATCGCCGTCGGCCTGAACTACGCCGATCACGCCGCCGAATCCGGCATGCCGACGCCGACCGAGCCGGTATTGTTCAACAAGGCGCCCTCCTGCATCGTCGGGCCGAACGACGACATCGTCATTCCGAAAGGCTCGAAGAAGACCGATTGGGAGGCGGAGCTCGCAATCGTGATCGGAACCCGAGCGAGCTATGTCGGGGAAGACGACGCGCTCCGCTGCGTGGCGGGATACTGCGTGTGCAACGACGTGTCCGAGCGCGAGTTCCAGCATGAGCGGTCCGGCCAGTGGATGAAGGGCAAGGGCTGTCCGACCTTCGGCCCGCTCGGCCCCTGGCTGGTCACGTCTGACGAGATCGAGGACCCGCAGAAGCTCGACATCTGGCTCGATGTCAACGGCGAGCGGATGCAGAGCGGCTCGACCGCGACCATGGTGTTCAGCGTTCGGACGCTCGTCTCCTACATTTCGCAGTTCATGATCCTGGAGCCGGGCGACGTCATCACCACCGGCACGCCGCCCGGCGTCGGCGCGGGCAGGAAGCCGCCGATCTTCCTCAAGCCGGGCGACACGGTGTCGCTGGGGATCGAGGGGCTCGGCCGCCAGGCGCAGCAGGTCGTCGCCTACAAGGCCGCGTGAGCAAGCCCTTGACCTTGCGGCTCCGGTCGTGGACGGGCCTCGCGCTGGCGGGGCTCTATGGGGCCGCTTTCGTCGCGCTCTATGTCGATTACCTGCGCCGCGCGGGGACCTGGTTCGCCGACCTGCCGCTGGCGCTGGCCGCCCTGCCCTTCACGCTCGCCATGCGGGCGGCGAACGGCGGCAGTTACGATTTCGCCGGCGACATGACGCTCAGGGTCGCTGCGGCCGTGGCGTTCTGCTGCGCGCTCGCCTACGCCGCGGGATGGGCCCTCGAGACGATCGTCCGGAGGATCGTGCGGTTCGGCCAGGACGGTCTGGCCGGACGGCGCGGACGGGGTGGCGGATCTGGGGCCTTTCCGAGGCTTTAGCGGCGGGCCCGCAATGTTTTCGATTGGTTGCGACCCTTTTGGCGTCAACCTGGAAAATCGGGCTTCCGTAAGGGAATGGCTGCGCACCCCGATCGCCGCCCGACCTCCGATTACTGAAGGGCGGATGAAGCCCAGGGCGGGACGCCGACGACGGGCGCGGCGTGCGGCTCGGGCCTCCACAGCGGCTCGCCGACGACGCGCGCAGCGGCAGGCGCCTCGGGAGCCCAAAGCGGAACGCCAACCGCGGGTGCGACCGCGAGCGCCTCGGGGGCCCAAGGCGGGACGCCGACGGCAGGCGCGATCGCATGCGGCTCGGGCGCTCCAAGGCGGCTCGCCGACGACGGGCGCGGCGTGCGGCTCGGGCCTCCACAGCGGCTCGCCGACGACGGGCGCGGCGTGCGGCTCGGGCCTCCACAGAGGTTCGCCGACCACCGGCGAAGCGCCGGGCGCTTCGGGAGCCCAAGGCGGGACGCCGACCACGGGCGCCACGGACGCCGCCGTCGGGTAGAAAGACGTCCAGTCAGCCGCCGCCGCCGGCGCATACGCCAAGGCGCAGGTCGATCCGGCGCACAGGACTGCAACAAGCGCGCGCCTCATTTCATGGCCTCCCATCCGCGACTGGCGTTCGAGGCTCGCAGCTTCGCTGCGCGAGCGTTTCAAAAGGCGGTGTCGATTGCGCCGCTTTCGTCCGCAGGGCCGCTGCGCGACGTTTACGCCAATCGTTCACCTGGCGTGCCGACCATCGGGGAGTGAGGCTCCGCGGGAAGTTCCCGCGCCGGCGCATCCGCCCCGGCGCGCAACTTTCGAGGCTCATGATCCGTCCTGGCTCGAGCGCTTCAGAGCCGAATATACATGGCGGGCGTTCACGGTGGAACGGTTTCCCCTGCTCCTCTTCTCCCCTCTCCAATCCCATCCGCCGCAAAATGGACGCTTCATGCTAGGATGAACAACGAGCGCTCATCCGATTGCACGCCCTCATGCCTCCCACGAAGTTCACCGCCCGCCTCGTCCCCTCGATCGCCGCCGTCGACGCGGCGGCGTGGGACGCCTGCGCCAATCCTCCGGCTTTGAGCGAGGACGCGGCGGAAGGCGAGCGGTTCAATCCCTTCGTCGCCCACCCTTTCCTCCATGCGCTGGAAGCGTCGGGCTCGACCGGCGGCCGGTCCGGGTGGACGCCGGCGCATGTGATCGTCGAGGATTCTTCGGGCAGGATCATCGCGGCGGCGCCGTCCTACCTCAAGAGCCACAGCCAGGGCGAATACGTGTTCGACCACGCCTGGGCCGACGCCTACGAGCGCGCGGGCGGGCGCTACTATCCCAAGCTCCAGGTCGCCGCGCCCTTCACCCCGGCGACCGGCCGGCGTCTTCTCGTCGCCGCCGACGCGCCGGATGGCGCGCGCGAAGCGCTGATCGAAGCGCTCCGCGAGATCCGCCGCCAGACGAAAGCCTCGTCGATCCACGTGACCTTCCCGACTGCGGAGGATGCGGCGCGGCTCGAGCGGGCCGGCTTCCTCCTGCGCCACGGCGAGCAGTTCCATTTCCTGTGCGACGGATTCTCGACCTTCGACGATTTTCTCGCCGCCCTCGCCTCGCGCAAGCGCAAGGCGATCAAGCGCGAGCGGCGGGAGGCGCTCGGCGACGATGTCTCAATCGAATGGCTCACGGGTTCGGCAATCCGGCCGCAGCATTGGGATTCGTTCTTCAAGTTCTACATGGACACCGGGTCGCGCAAATGGGGCCGGCCCTACCTGACCCGATCGTTCTTCAGCCTGGTCGGCGCGTCGATGGCCGAGCGCATTCTGCTCGTGATGGCGAAGCGCAACGGCCGCTATATCGCCGGCGCGATCAACTTCATCGGCGACGACGCGCTCTACGGGCGCAACTGGGGCGCGATCGAAAACAGGCCGTTCCTCCATTTCGAGGTGTGCTACTATCAGGCGATCGAATTCGCGCTCAAGCGCGGGCTGAAACGGGTCGAGGCAGGCGCGCAGGGGGAGCACAAGCTCGCCCGCGGCTATCGTCCGGTCGTCACCTATTCGGCCCACGAATTCGCCGACGCCCGGCTGGCGAAGGCGGTCGCCGACTATTTGCGGCGCGAACGCGCCGCAGTCGCGGAGACGATCGCCTATTATGAAGATCGCGCGCCCTTCCGGAAAGGCGAGGCGAGCGCCGAAGCGCTGGGAGATTCCATTGACCTCGACCTATGATTCGAACAACATCTTCGCGAAAATCCTGCGCGGCGAGGCGCCCTGCACGAAGGTCTATGAGGATGACGCTTCGCTCGCGTTCCTCGACGTGATGCCGCGCGCCAACGGCCATACGCTCGTCATCCCGAAGGTCGCCGCCCGCAACATCTTCGACATCGCCCCCGAGGACCTCGCCCGCTTCATGCCGGCGGTGCAAAAGGTCGCGCGCGCAGTCATGGCGGGGATGGCGGCGGAGGGGCTCACCGTCCAGCAATTCAACGAGGAGGCCGGCGGCCAGCAGGTCTTCCATCTGCACTTCCACGTGCTGCCGCGCTGGCCCGGCGTAGCGGTCAGGCCTCCCGGCGGTCCGTTCCAGAACGCCGAGGCGCTACGCCCTTACGCCGAGCGGATCATTGCGGCCTTCGCCGGCGTTTAACGCGGCGAGGCCGGATGACGAGACCCAGATGCATCTCCATTATTTTCCGGTCAGCGAGGGACGAGTGGCGGTGTTCGCCGCCATCCTCGTCGGCCTCGTCATCCTCATTGCGATCGGACTCCTCCGGCGGGCGTATACGGCGCTCGGCCTCAATCCGCTCCTCGTCACGCTGATCCTGTTCGCCTCGCTGCTCGGCAGCTACATCAACCTGCCGCTTGTCCGCCTCCCCGGCGAGCATGTCGTCTCGCGCGAGGTGGTGCAGATCATGGGCGTGCCGTTCCTTGCGCCGGTTCAGGTCGACTGGCCGGGGACGGTGCTCGCGATCAACGTCGGGGGAGCGGTCATTCCGATCATGCTGTCGTTCTATCTTCTGGTCCGCTATCGCCTGTGGCTGCCAAGCATCGTCGCGGTCGCCATCGTCACCTTCTTCGTTCATCAGGAAGCCACGCCGATACCAGGGGTCGGCATCGCGGTGCCGACCGTCACGCCGCCGCTGCTCGCGGCGTTCGCGGGCCTCCTTCTGTCGAAGCGCTTCGCAGCCCCGCTCGCCTATATCGGCGGCAGCCTCGGGGTCCTGATCGGCGCCGACCTCCTCAACCTCGGCGACCTGCAAAGTCTCGGCGCGCCCGTGGCGTCGATCGGCGGAGCAGGCACTTTCGACGGCGTGTTCCTGACCGGGGTGATCGCCGTGCTGCTGGCGAGCCTGGTGACTGGTTAACGCGCCGTCGTTTTCGCTGGCTTGATATACGCTTGCTTAACCAAACCGACCCTTTTTGTGTCTATTTTGCCACATCCGATCAGGAACGTGACCGAAAACGTACGCGAAGGTGGACGCGGCGAGTGATCGACCGTATAGTCCGAATGTAGATTTTCAAAGGGCGACGGCGCGCGGTCTTAATGCGCAAGGCGGAGCCGATCATAACGGAGAATGCAAATGAAGACTCGTTGGCTTACGGGCGTGGCCGCCGCGGCGTTGACCGTTGCGGGCGCCATCGCCGCTCAGGCGGCTGACCTTCCGACCAGGAAAGAAGCCCCGGCGCCGATATTCGTGCCGCCGCCATTCACCTGGACCGGGTTCTACATCGGCGGCAACGCCGGCGGCGTGTGGAGCACCGGTAGCGCGAGCACGACCGTGTACGCGAACGGGTTCCCCTTTGTGACCACCTATTTTCCTTCGGGTAACCTAGGAAATAGTCAATCGGGGTTCATCGGCGGCGGCCAGGCCGGCTACAACTGGCAGACGGGCGCGTTCGTGCTCGGCATCGAGACCGACTTTGACGGGACCAGCTTGAGCAAGTCGAGGAACCTCATCGGGCCGGCGTTCCTCGATCCGGTTGCCGGCGTCAACGACTTCTTCACCCTCAACAGCTCGATCAAGCTCGATTGGCTGGGTTCGACGCGCGCCCGGGTCGGTTTCGTCGCCACGCCGGACAACCGCCTGATGATCTATGGCACGGGCGGATTCGCCTACGGCGGCGGCAGCGCGCACCTGAACTTCTACGACAATGTCGACGGCTTTTATTGGTCCAGCAGCAGCGGCAGCCAAACCCGTACGGGTTGGACGATCGGAGGCGGAGTCGAATACGCGTGGACCAACAATTGGACGATCGGCGCCGAATATCTCTACTACGACCTGGGCACCAAGCACTTGCTTACGACTCCTAACGTCTTGGCGTCCAACTACTTTGGAGCCGCCGTCTACTCCGACACCAAAGTCAATTTTGAGGGCTCGGTCATCCGCGCCCGCGTGAACTACAAGTTCTGACTTCCACGCACAGCTTGAAAAAGAGGGAAGGCTTCGCCTTCCCTCTCCTTTTATCGGGCCGGCAGTCAAACCTCAGTCTCGAAACATAAAAAAGCCCCCGCCTGCAGAGGCGGGGGCTTTTTTGATCTCCGCGCGTCAGATCGGGCGGCCTACGGCGTCTCGGCCTCAGGCGCGACGATGTCGGCCGAACCCGAAGCAGCCGCTTCCGTCCGCTTGCGGGCGCGGCCGCGCGCTTTGGCGGCGAGGATCAGGTCGCGCTCCATGCGCGGCGCAGCGGGCCCCTCCGGATAGACGAAACCGAGCTTCTTCTCTCCCGTCTCGTCCCCGGTCACCACCACCCTGACGACGCCGCCGTTCTTCAGCCGGCCGAACAGCACTTCGTCGGCGAGCGGCGTCTTGATCTGGGTCTGGATGACGCGCGCCATCGGGCGCGCGCCCATCGATTCGTCGTAGCCGTTCTTGACCAGCCACGCCCGCGCCTCGTCGGTCAGTTCGATCGTCACGTTGCGGTCGGAAAGCTGCGCCTCGAGCTGCAGGATGAACTTGTCGACCACGCGCGCGATCACCGATTCGGGCAGGCGCGCGAACGGCACGATCGCATCGAGCCGGTTGCGGAACTCGGGCGCGAACAAGCGATCGATCGCCTCCCTGTCGTCGCCTTCCCGGGTCGCCTTGTGGAAGCCGAAGGCGGCGCGGGCCAGATCCTGAGCGCCGGCGTTGGTCGTCATGATCATGATGACGTTGCGGAAGTCGATCGCCTTGCCGGAGTGATCCGTCAGCTTGCCGTGATCCATGACCTGCAACAGGATGTTGAACAGATCCGGGTGGGCCTTCTCGATCTCGTCCAAGAGCAGCACGCTGTGCGGATGCTGGTCGATCGCGTCGGTCAGCAGCCCGCCCTGGTCGAAGCCGACATAACCCGGCGGCGCGCCGATCAGGCGCGACACGGTGTGGCGCTCCATATATTCGGACATGTCGAAGCGGATGAGCTCGAGGCCGAGGCTGACCGCGAGCTGCCGGGCCGCTTCGGTCTTGCCGACGCCGGTCGGACCGGAGAAAAGATAGCAGCCGATCGGCTTCTCGGGATCGCGCAAGCCGGCGCGGGCGAGTTTGATCGCCGCCGCAAGGGCGGAAACCGCCTCGTCCTGGCCGTAGACGGCGCGCTTCAGCGTCTCCTCGAGATGCTGAAGCACCTCGGTGTCGTCCTTGCTGACCGACTTCGGCGGGATGCGCGCCATCGAGGCGATGGTCGCCTCGATCTCCTTCACTCCGATCGTCTTCTTGCGCTTGGTCTCGGGCAGGAGCATCTGCGAGGCGCCCGTCTCGTCGATCACGTCGATCGCCTTGTCGGGCAGCTTCCGGTCGTGGATGTACCGCGACGACAGTTCGACCGCGGCCTTGACCGCCTCGCCCGTGTAGCGGAGCTTGTGGAACTCCTCGAAATAGGGCTTCAGGCCCTTGAGGATCTCGATGGCGTCCGAGACGCTCGGCTCCTTGACGTCGATTTTCTGGAACCGGCGGACGAGAGCGCGGTCCTTCTCGAAATACTGCCGGTATTCCTTGTAGGTAGTCGAGCCGATGCAGCGCAGCGTGCCCTGGGCGAGCGCGGGCTTCAGCAGATTGGAAGCGTCCATCGCGCCGCCGGAGGTCGCCCCGGCGCCGATCACCGTGTGGATCTCGTCGATGAAGAGAATCGCGTCCTTGTGCTGCTCGATCTCCTTCATCACCTGCTTGAGGCGCTCCTCGAAGTCGCCGCGATAGCGGGTGCCCGCGAGCAGCGCGCCCATGTCGAGCGCGAAGACGGTCGCTTCCTCCAGGACCTCCGGAACCTCGGAGTTGACGATCTTTCGCGCAAGACCCTCGGCGATCGCCGTCTTCCCGACCCCCGGGTCGCCGACCAGCAGCGGGTTGTTCTTCTGGCGGCGGCACAGGACCTGGATGGTGCGCTGGACCTCCGCTTCGCGGCCGATCAGTGGGTCGATCCGCCCGTCCCTCGCCTTGCGGTTCAGGTTGACGCAATAAGCATCGAGAGCGCCTTCCTTTTTCTTCGGATCGCCGCTCTCTTTCGTATCCTTCAATTCGCGCGCCTCAGGCTCCTCGTCCACGCCGCGGGGCAGCCGCGACGCATCGGAGTGACCCGGCCGCTTGGCGATGCCGTGGCTGATGTAGTTCACCGCGTCGTAGCGGGTCATGTCCTGCTCTTGCAGGAAGAATGCGGCGTGGGTTTCGCGCTCGGCAAAAATGGCGACGAGCACGTTGGCCCCCGTCACTTCTTCCCGGCCCGACGACTGGACGTGGAAGGCGGCGCGCTGCACCACGCGCTGGAAGCCGTTGGTCGCCTTCGCCTCCTCCTGGCTGTCCACCACCAGGTTTTCCAATTCCGTGTCGAGATAGTTGACGACAGTCTTGCGCAGGGAGTCGAGGTCGACGCCGCAGGCCCGCATGACCGCCCCGGCGTCGGCGTCGTCGATCAGCGCGAGCAGCAGATGCTCGAGGGTGGCGTATTCATGGTGGCGCTCGTTCGCCAACGCCAGGGCCTTCCTGAGCGTTTTCTCTAGCGTCCGGGAGAAAATCGGCATGGGGCGCCTCTCATTTCTTTTCCATGATGCATTGAAGAGGGTGTTGATTCTTGCGCGCGTGGTCCATCACCTGAGACACCTTGGTTTCGGCGATTTCGTAGGTGAAGACCCCACATTCCCCCACGCCATTGTGATGAACCTGTAGCATGATCTGCGTCGCTTCCTGTGCGTCCTTGTTGAAAAACGCCTGGAGAATGGAAATAACGAACTCCATCGGCGTGTAGTCGTCGTTCAGCAGCAGGACGCGATACATATTGGGCCGCTTGGTCTGCGTGCGCGTCCGGGTGATGACCGCCGCGCCGTTGCCGGGCGTTTCGCCTCCCCGCTTCGGCTCGCGCGCCCCGACCGTCCGCGCCGGCCCGGCCGTCATAGCCCCGTGATGGAACCAACGGGCCAAACGCGCCATCCCCGCCCTGAGGCGAACGACCAGCGAAATTGAGGCGTTAGGCACGAAAAGACCCCATTCCTTGCCGGTTGGACCTCAGAGACTCAATCATCCACGCGAACACGACTATATCTGGGCGTTGACTGTTGTTCTTGCCAGTGCGCCCGAAGAATCAAGAATTGCCAATTTGATCGTCACGCGCAAGAGGCCAACCGCCTGCCTCCTTCACGGAGCGGAATTGCATTCTGGACCGTCGGGATGGAGGCGAACCGGGAACGACACGTCAACGTCCGCCCGCCGCCCGCGTTCCAGTCGCCGGCGCAGCGACAAAAAAAATCCGGCGTCCTCTCGGGCGCCGGATCGTCGCGCAAGCGCGATCGCTTGTCCGCCTCTGGCGGCGCGATTCGCTCGCAAATCTTGGCCTGAATTACTTGGCCTGAAGGTTGGCGTAGGCCGAGGTCACGGGCTTCATCGCGTCGGAGGCGACCTTGGCGTAGAGTTCGGAGACCTTGCTCGCCTGGGCGACGAAGCCCTCGTAGGCCTGCTTCACGTACTCGCTCTGGATCTGGATCGCCAATTCGACGGTACGCGCGCCGAGAAGCTTCTCATACACGGCCGATCCCGCGGTGAAGGCCTTCTTGGCGTAGTCGGTCAATTCGGCCGCGAGCTCCTGCAGGCCCTTCGTCCACGTCGTCGACGCGGCGGTGAGAGCCTCCAGCTGCTGCTTGGAAAAACTCTGGAAATCTTCGAAATTCGGAGTGGTAGCCATGTTCAACCCCTTCAGTTGGCCTCGATTGCTGTCGCAGCACAGGAGGCGTGGTTTCGATTTGCGTATTATGTGCAGTGCACAATAAAAGTCAAGCGACTTTTTTTGCAGTGCACAAATATCAAGATTGACGCGGCGGTGTGTTGCCAAAATACCAAATATATGACAACCGTTTAAGTACGTTTTTTAAATTATCAATTTAATTAAAGCCAACGCTCCCGGGGCGCCAGGGCCTCTACGCGACCGGGCGGTCGCGGTCAATCCGGCCCAGTCTGCAGCCTTTACGTTAACCCGCCCGTAACCGCATCGCGATTACGTTCAAGTGTGTGTAACGGGCAACTGCCCGGCGGTTGCGAGCGTAAGAGCGGGGCGTGTTGATGGCGTGGCGTAAGGGGGATTCGCAGCAGCTCGTTCGCGCCGTTCGTCTTGCGGCGGGAGCCTTGATCGCAGCATCTGCGTTGGTTGTGGCGGCCGGGCCGGCGGAAGCCCGGCATTACCGACACGTCCATCGCTACGCTTACATGCATCACTATCGCCACGTCGCGCATTTCGACCGCCATCGGTGGACGGGGGTTCCGGCGTCCCCCGCCTTCTCCGCCACCGTGGTCGACGCCAACAGCGGGCGCACGCTCTACAGCGTGTCCGAGGACGGACTCAGGCATCCGGCCTCGATCACCAAGGTGATGACCCTCTACCTCTTGTTCGAGCAGCTCGAAAAGGGCGCCATGACCCTGCAGACGCGCATTCCGGTGTCGGAGCACGCGGCGGCGCAGGAGCCGTCAAAGCTCGGGATCGAGCCCGGCGGGACGATCAGCGTCGAGGACGCGATCAAGGCGGTCGTGACGCGATCGGCCAACGACGTCGCGGTGGCGATAGCCGAGGCGATCGGCCGCGACGAGAGCGCGTTCGCCGACATGATGACGCGCAAGGCGCATGCCCTCGGGATGTCGAACACGCTCTATCGCAACGCCTCCGGCCTGCCCAACGACGAGCAGGTGACGACCGCGCGCGACCTCGCCATTCTCGGACGCGCAATGGAGGAGCGCTTCCCGCGCTATTTCAAGTATTTCTCGACCCGGCAGTTCGACTACGCGGGCCAGACGATCGGCAACCACAATCATCTCCTCGGCCGGGTCGACGGCGTGGACGGCATCAAGACCGGCTACACCCGCGCCTCGGGCTTCAACCTGCTGACCTCGGTCCACCGCGACGGGCGCTCGCTGATCGCCGTCGTGATGGGCGGACCCTCGGCTGCGTCGCGCGACCGGATGATGGAGAATCTCATCGACGACCATATCGCCGAGGCCTCGACGGTCCGCACCGCAACCATGGTCGCCGACGCGTCGGCCGCCGACGCGCCGCCCGCCCGCCGCGCGCCTGTCGCCGATACCGCCGCCCGTCCCCGTCCGGCGGTCGTCGCGGCGCCGGTGCCCGCCCGGGCGCCTTCGAGCCGCGTCGCGCCTCCCGAAATCGGAGAAGGCGACAATTCCGACGAGGACGGCGCGCCGGCGCTGCGCGTCGCCGCCGTCGAGCCTGCTCATCAGCCGCGCGCCGCCGCGCCGGCGCCGGTCGCCGGCGCGCATCGTGGACCAGGCGCGCGTCACGTCGATCGCCTTCCAGCCGCCCGCGCCCCAGGCGGAACCCAGGCCCGGCTGAGCGCGGCTGGGTCAAGGGCCCAGACGCGGTGCGGAAGACGGCAGAGGCCGACGCGCCGGCAAAGCCCAAAGCCGTCGCGGCGGCGGAACACGGCGCCGTCAAAGGGGCGAACGAAACAGTGGCCGCCGCCCGCGCGCCCGAAAAGTCGGACGACGAGCGGGAGACCGGAAATCGCAGGGGCTGGATGATCCAGATCGGCGCGACCGACGACGCCGCCAAAGCGAGCGCCCTTCTCGACAAGGCGCGTCTGCGCGGCCGGGCGCTGCTCGCGTCGGCGAAGCCGGTCACCGAAAAGGTGCGCAAGGGCGAGGACACCTTCTATCGGGCGCGCTTCGCCGGCCTCGACTCGGCAGCGACGGCGGAAACCGCCTGCCGCTCCCTGAAACGCGACGGTTTTTCCTGCTTCGCCGCCCGCGACTGACCGAAGGAACCTCGAGCCCCCCTCCTCCATTTCTTCGCTAGGAGCGGTTTAGCCTTGACGCTGCGTCAGAACATCCTTGGCCTCATTGACCCGCGCGGCGGAAGCGGTCGAGCCGCCATGATCTGGATGAAGTTTCTTCATCAGGGTCCGGTGCGCCCGAATGATGTCCGCCGGCGTCGCGCCCTCCTGCAGACCCAGGACTTCAAGAGCCTCGTGGCGCGTCATCGAGCCAGCGGCGCCGCGCCGCCGCGGCTCTCCCTCACCCTCGTCTGCCTCACGCCAGCCGGTGAACCGGCGGTCCAGATAAGCCTCTAGGAGATTGACGCCGTCGGGGTCGTCGCGCGACAATTCGTCGCGCAGGGCAATGAGCTCCGGCCGCGACAGGCTCTCCACCGCCCTCCCCGCATAGGCGCCCGCCAGCACCGCCCCGCTCATGACGCCCGTGTCATGGTCGAGGCGCATCTCGAGCATGGCGGAGCGTGCGGTGGTGACGCGTCCGGGCCTGGCGCCGGCGCCGCCAGCCGCGGTGCGGAACGAGGTCCAGGCGGGACCGAGGCTGCGCCAGCCGGCGAAACTCGCCGCCATGCCGGCGAGCGCCGCCGCCATGCCGACGCGCCCCCGCAGGAGGAGGAGCGCGGCTGCGAGAAGGCCGAGAACGCCGCCGCCGTGGCGGACCGCCTTCGCCACGGCGCGCGCGTCCATGCGGCCGAACTGCTTGATCGCGCCCAGCAGAAGAAACAGCAAGATGAGGCCGATAACGAAATTCATGACTGTTGCGCTTCAGGAAGCGGCGGCGGCCCGCCGTTTCGCCGGGTGGAGCCTACGCCGATTTCACGATCCCCGCATCTGCGACAGAAGGAGCCGGGCAGCCGGATCGGCCTCCGCCGCCCGGGCGAGCGCCGCATGGCCGCCTGCGGCGTAAGCTGCGGCCGCGCGCAAGAGCGCCTCGAGCCGCGCCGCCGCCCCGGCGTCGAAGGCGCTGTAGGCGCCCCCGGTCAGGCGGGCGATCTCGGAAAAGGTCCGATGCGCCGACGGGTCTTGCCCTTCCTGGAACATGAAGGCCTTGACCCCGTGCAGGGCGAGCTCGCCCGCAAGCCCCGCGAGTTCGTCCGGGTTCTCCTCCATCGCGTCGCCGACGAAGACCAGCGCCGCGACCTTCGCCCGCTTCGCCTCGCTGCGGGCGTGAGCGAGGACCCGGCGGATCTGCGTCTCTCCGCCGCGGACGTCGATGCCGCCCATGAGCTCGGCGAGCCCCTTCCCGCCCGAAACGAATTTTGACGCCCGGCACTCGCTGAAGCCACGGTAGTAGACGAGCTGCACCTCGAGGCCGCCGAGCCCCGCCGCGGTCTGAAACATTTTGGCCTGCAGCCCCTGCGCCAGGTCCCAGGTCGGCTGGCGGCTCATGGTCGCGTCGAGGGCGAAGATCAGCCTGCCGCGCGCGCTCTGCGTCGGCGCCGGCGTCTTACGGGCCGCCTCGACGAAGGCGGCTACATCTTCGGCGCCGCCGCGCTTGGCGAGCCACGCGTCCTTGTCCTTGTCCATGAAGTTCCGATCGGTCCCGAAAGCGCTCTTCCATTAGATCGGCCTTCGCCCTCGCTCCGGCAAGCGGGGGCGACGAAATCTTCCTGATCCCTGCGGGCCGGAGCGCTTCCAGCCCGGCTTGCGCCGCCGGGCCTCACATCAGACCGGCCAACCGTGCAATGTCGAAGGGCGCGCAAGCGATTTCATCGTCTTGGGCGGCGTGCGCAGCGTGCCCGTTGTGTTGAAAGTAGACACCAGGAACTCGAAGCTTGGCGGCCCTCGTCGCACACGTTCTGCGCCTCGTAGCAGCGCACGCCTTCCCAGTCGTTCGCCGGCGATTTCCGAGCGTTGGGCGGTCGATGAACAACCGCAACGAGCCGCTTCACATCGTGGACGAGCCCGCGGACTCGATCGTTGCAAGCGGCCTGCCGGAATTTGGCGCCCTCGGCCGCACGTCGCTCGAGCTCCAGAGGCTTCGGATGGCCGCAACCGCGATGATCCCCATCAGAGCCGCGATCCAGACTTGTCTGCGCACCGCGCCTTGCGCAAAGGGTCTTGCCGCCTCCCGTCTGCGTGCTACCGTCGCCATTATTTCCCCTCCCGCTTCGAAATTGCCCTAGAGACTATGACTGGCGGGACCTTCGGATGAGGGCGCGCGCCAGAATGCGCCCAGGCCGACAGTTGGCTCCGGCGCCCAGTCTCCCGGGCGTCGCGGCGAACGGAACGGATCGGGAAATTCGCGAACGAGCCGGCCGAACGCCTCAGAGTGTGACCACCTTTCCCCCGGGGCCGCACAAGTCCGTTCCACTTCGCGCGACAGAACGCGAAGGCAACATCCATTCACTTCTTGTATCGCAAGCGGGTGAACAGTAGACAATTAGGGAAAGTACGTATTGGCGCGAAAAAAACCTTTAGTATGAATTAAAGAATACTTAAATGCGGCTATTTTTCCTCCCACCATCGGCGCCAAGGCCGCGAGTCTCGCCATTCCCGCGCACGTTCGGTAGACAGGCCGCCTCGGGAGCAGCTCATGTTCGGAAACGTCCTCATCGCCAATCGCGGCGAAATCGCCTGCCGGATCATCAAGACGGCGCGGCGGATGGGAATGAAATCGATCGCGATCCATACGCCGGCCGACAAGGGCGCGCTGTTCACCCGGCTCGCCGACGAGGTCCACGAGATCGGCGAAGGCGCGAGCGGCTACCTCGACGGCGCGGCGATCGTCGCGCTGGCGCAGAGGGTCGGCGCGGAATGCCTGCATCCGGGCTATGGCTTCCTGTCCGAGAACGCCGAGTTCGCGGAACGTTGCGCGCGGGCCGGCCTCGTGTTCGTCGGCCCTCCGCCCGCGGCGATGCGGACCATGGGGCTCAAGAACTCCGCCAAGGCGCTGATGCAGCGGGCGGGCGTCCCGGTCGTGCCGGGCTACCACGGCGACAACCAGAGCCCGAAATTCTTGCGCGAGAAAGCCTACGAGATCGGCTACCCGGTCCTCATCAAGGCGATCGCCGGCGGGGGCGGACGCGGCATGCGGCGGGTCGACGCGCATATGGAGTTCGAGGCCGCGCTGGAGAGCGCCAGCCGCGAGGCCGAGGCGGCGTTCGGCGACGGGCGGGTGCTGATTGAGAAGCTCGTGGCCTCGCCGCGCCACATCGAGATCCAGGTGTTCGCCGACGCCCACGGAAACTGCGTCCATCTGTTCGAGCGCGACTGCTCGCTCCAGCGGCGGCACCAGAAGGTGGTCGAAGAGTGTCCGGCCCCGGGCCTGCCGGAGGAGACGCGCGCGGCGATGGCGAAGGCGGCGACCGAGGCCGCGTTGGCGGCCGGCTATGTCGGGGCGGGGACGGTCGAGTTCATCGCCGACGCCTCGAGGGGTTTGACGGCCAGCGACTTCTATTTCCTCGAGATGAACACGCGCCTGCAGGTCGAGCATCCGGTCACCGAGGCGGTGACCGGCCTCGATCTCGTCGAATGGCAGTTCCGTGTCGCCGCCGGCGAACGGCTGCCTCTCGCGCAGGAGGCGATCGCCTGCCGCGGCGCGTCGATCGAGGCGCGCATCTACGCCGAAGACCCCGAGCACAATTTTTTGCCTTCGCCCGGCTGCATCCTGGCGATGAGCCTCAGCGGCGAGGAGGGCATCGAGGGGGTGCGCGTCGACACGGGGGTCGCCGCCGGCGACAGCGTGACGCCATTCTACGACCCGATGATCGCAAAGCTCATCGTCCATGGCGCCACCCGGGGCGAGGCGCTGAGCATGCTCAACAAGGAGCTCTACGACGCCGTCGTGATCGGGCCGAAGACCAATCTCGGCTTCTTGCGGGCGCTGATGCGAAGCCCCGAAGTCGTGGGCGGCTCGTTCGACACCGGCTTCATCGACGCGCATCTGACGCGCCTCGGCGCCTCACCGCATCCGCCGGACCGGCGCGCGGTGCTCGCCGCAGCGCGGCTCCTGCTCGCGAAGGACAGCGCGTCGGCGCCCTCGGTGCTGAACCCGTGCGACCCCTGGGCCGTCGCCGACTCGTTCGAACTCGTCGGCGCGCGGCGCCTCGGCCTCGACGTGACGGTCGACGGCAAGCCCGAGCGCCTTCATGTGGCGGACGCTGGCGACCAGGCGGCCTCGGGGTCCGCCGAGCGGCCCGAAATCACCCTTTTCGAGACGTCCGCCGGCGTCTACGCCTTCGCCGGCGGCCGTCAGGCCCTGGTCGCGCTGATCGATCCGCTCGAGCGGTCCGCCGGCGGGCCGGAGGAAGGCGACGGCGGGGTGCGCGCGCCGATGAACGGCCGCGTCGTCGCGCTATACGTTGGAGAGGGTGAGGCGGTCGAAGCCGGCCAGCGCCTCGCCGTGGTCGAGGCGATGAAGATGGAGCACCCGCTGACCGCCCCCTTCGCCGGCGTCGTGCGCGACATCGTCGCCATGATCGGCGAGCAGGTCGAGATGGGCGAGCCGATCATGCGGGTGGAGGCCGAGGAGGCCGGCAGCATGTCGTGAAGCGCAGCGTCAGGGGCGCAACCTCCCTCGCCACTGCACGCGTCAGGCCGAGACCGAAGCCCTCGTCGCAATCCCCGAGGCTTGGTTCGCTGCGTTGAGGACTTCCGGCGCGGGATCGCCTCACTATCTTCAAGAGCGATGCGACAATGGGCCGGCGGCGAGCCGGTCACACGCGCCAACTCGAGGAAACCATCATGAAGATCGGAATCATCGGCTCAGGCAACATCGGCGGGGCGCTGACGCGCCGCTTTCGCGCCGCGGGACACGAGGTCGCGGTGGCGAATTCGCGCGGACCCCAGTCGCTTCAGGATCTGGCCCGGGAAACCGGCGCGCGTCCCGCAACCGTCGAAGAGGCGGCGCGCGACCGCGACGTCGTCGTCGTCACGATTCCGATGAAAGAGCTCAAGGCTCTGCCGAAGGGTCTGTTCGCCGGCGCCGCGCCGGACCTGATCGTCATCGACACCAACAATTACTATCCCCGCCACCGCGACGGCCGCATCGACGAGATCGAGGCGGGCATGACCGAAAGCGGCTACGTCGAGCGCGTGCTGGGCCATCCTGTCGTCAAGGCGTTCAACAACATCTACGCGAAGCATCTCCTGGAGAACGGCAAGCCGTCCGGCGCGCCCGGCCGCATCGCGCTGCCGATCTCGGGCGACGATCCGAAGGCGAAGGCCACGGTCACGCGCCTCATCGACGCGATCGGTTTCGACGTGGTCGACGCCGGAACGATCACCGATTCCTGGCGCCAGCAGCCCGGCTCGCCCGTCTACACCAAGGACTACGACGCCGAGGGCGTTCGACGCGCCCTCGGCGAGGCGCGGAAGGAGCGGACGCCGGAGTGGCGCGCAACGCAGAACAGCCCGGGCACCTTCGCCTCGCCCGCGTAAAGCCGGCGGCAAGCCGGACGCGGCGCACCGCGAACGCCAGCGGCTACGCCAAGGATTTTTCCTGGTCGGTGGACGTCGCCGTCCGGATCGCCGGCTTGCCGGCGAGCGACGCGGCGCTTCCGGTCGCCAGCAGCCCATGGCCCTTTCCCGAGCGGTCGAGCCCGCCCAATCCTTATTCGTTGCTCTCGCCGGTCTGTTCATTGCTTGCGCCCACCGGCTTGGACTCCGACGAATGCTCCTGCCGCAGGAAGATGCTAAGCACAATATAGATGCCGATGGCCAAAAATTCCGCCTCCCAGCACTGGAAAACCGAGAACCAGAAGCTGGACGAGCCGGCGTAGGAACCGAGCGAAACCGGCGGCAGATGCCGCAGCGCCTGATCCTCGTTGTACTTCTTCTCGCCGAACAGCATGTGCAGCACGAAGGTCGCCGCGAACATGCCGAAAAACGCCAACGAGAGCGAGTTGGCGTAAATCCACTCCTTCGCCGTCGGCCGCGGCCCCCAGTTCCACTCCAGTGTCCGATGGTTACGGGAGCCCGCCTTGCGGGAATGCGCTGCGCCCCTCTGGCGCAGCACCGAGCCGAAAGCGATCAGCACCGCCAGCTGCAGGACCGCCGCCTCCCAGTTGCTGAACATGCCGTCGAGGAAGTTGCCGGTGCCCAGATAGGCGCCGAACGCGATCTCGTGGAAATGCTCCGCCTGCAGCGCGGCGTCGTAGGCGAACCAGCCTGAAAGGCTCTGTCCGGCGGCGCAGACCAGGAACAGGCTGAACAGCGCGACCGACATGCTGTCGTCGCTGACGACCTTCTTCACCGTGCGCCAGAGCGAGCCCATACCCACGCTCCCAATGGCTCTCCGCCGCGCGGAGGCCGTATCGCCAGGCGCCGCGACAATACCCAAAATCGTCGCCACCCGTGATCAACCTCGTCGGCGCCTTTTTCGCTCCGAGAGAGCGTCGGAAGCGCGTCTTGTTCGCGCGACGCGATGAAGGCAGGATGCCCGGAAGGACAAAAGGCTCAACATTCGCGGACGGAGAGGGAGGAATTCATGCTTCTGCCAACGACGCTCGTCGGCTCCTACGCGCAGCCCGAGTGGCTGATCGACCGCGCCAAGCTCGCCGGCCGCTTTCCTCCGCGGGTGCGGGCGAAGGAGCTGTGGCGGATTCCTGAGCCGTATCTCGCCGAGGCGCAGGACGACGCGACGGTGCTCGCGATCAAATTGCAGGAAGAGGCCGGCCTCGACATCGTCACCGACGGCGAGATCCGACGGGAAAGCTATTCGAACCGCTTCGCCACCGCCCTCGAAGGGATCGACATCGACAATCCAGGCACAGCCCTCGATCGCTCCGGCCATCCCAATCCGGTGCCGCGGATCTTCGGCAAGATCCGCCGCAAGCACCCCGTTGAGGTCGAGGACTTGAAATTTTTGCGCCGGCACACGCAGCGCAAGGTGAAAATGACCGTGCCGGGCCCCTTCACCATGAGCCAGCAGGCGCAGAACGACTTTTATCCGAGCGCCGCGGACGCCGCGATGGACTACGCGGCCGCGGTCAACGCGGAGATCAAGGACCTGTTCGCCGCCGGCGCCGACGTCGTCCAGATCGACGAACCCTACATGCAGGCCCGGCCCGCGCCGGCCGGGGAATACGGCCTCGCCGCGCTCAACCGGGCGCTCGATGGCGTCGATGGCGTGACCGCGGTCCACATCTGTTTCGGCTACGCGGCGATCATCCATCAGAGGCCGAGCGCCTATTCCTTCCTGACCCAGCTCAAAAACTGCCGGTGCAGGCAGATTTCCATCGAGACGGCGCAGTCGAACCTCGACTGCGCCGTGCTCGCGGACCTGCCGGACCAGAAGATCATTCTGGGGGTGCTCGACCTGTCGACGCCCGAGGTCGAAACGCCGGAGATGGTCGCTTCGCGCATCCGCCGCGCGCTCGCCTATCGCAAGCCGGAGGACATCATCGTCGCCCCGGACTGCGGCCTCAAATATTTGCCGCGCGACTCGGCCTTCGGCAAGATGAAGGCGATGGTCGAGGGAGCGCGCATCGTGCGGGCGGAATTGGGAGCGAAGTAGCCGCCTCGGGGCCGTCCTTGCCGAGGCGATCCCTGGAAGGCCCGCTCCACCCCATCGCGACGTCGGCTGTCGGGCGCCAAGCGTTTGTCACCCCGCGCTCGCCGGTAGCGCGGCGCGCAGCCGATCAGGAACCGCCGCCTGTTGCCTTATCGGCGGCGGGAAGGCGGCGCATCGTGCTTCGCTCGCAGATCCGATGCGCTCGCGTCGGCCGAAAGGCCGGCAATGTCTCGCAGGATTGGCGATGGGCAAACATGATGTCCCGAGGCAGGATCGCCGCCGATGTCTCCAGGCGGCCGGCGCGCCGGCGATGGGTTTCACACCCCGCGGTCCGCCTGCTGGGGCAGGCGCCGCGAGCGAAGCGAGTGGAAAGATGAAAATCGTCAACATCGGCGTGATGAGCCCCGGCGACATGGGGCAGGCGGTGGCGATCCAGCTCAAGGCGGAGGGCTTCCATGTCTTCACCGCGCTCGAGCGCCGCAGCGAGCGCGCGCGCAGGCTGGCGCGCGAGGCCGGATTGACGGATGTCGCGACGCTCGCGCGCCTCGTCGCCGAATGCGACGTCGTGCTTTCGATCATGGATCCGGGAGCCGCGCTCGATTTCGCGCGTGAGGCGGCGGGGGCCATTCGCGCCGGCGGCCGCCACACGCTGATCGTCGACTGCAATGCGATCGCGCCGCAGACGGTGCGCCAGATCGCCGAGGTCATCGCGGGCGCCGGCGGGCGTTACATCGACGCCGGCATCATCGGCCCGCCGCCGCGCGGCGGCGCGAAGACCAATCTCTATGTGTCCGGCCCTGGCGCCGCCGATCTCGAACAGCTCGCGGGGCCGCAGCTCGTCGTGCGCGTGGTCGGCGACGGTCTCGCGGACGCGAGCGCGCTCAAGATGTGCTATGGCGCCACCACCAAGGGCACGCAGGCGGTATGGCTGGAGGCGATGATCGCCGCAGAGCGCCTCGGCGTCGCCGATGCGCTCGCCGAGGAGCTCCAGCGGTCCCAGGCGGATCGTTACGATTCGGTGCTGCGTCAGATTCCGGCCATGCCGCCGAAGGCCTATCGCTGGGCGCCGGAAATGCTCGAAATCTCCAAGACCTTCGAGGGGACCGGCATGACGCCGAAACTGTTCGAGGGCGCGGCGGAGCTCTATCGCTTCGTCGCCGGCACGCCGCTCGGCAGGGAGACGCCGGAGAATCGCGACCGGTCGCAGCAAGGCGCGGATGTCGTGCGGCAGCTGGCCAAGGAGACGATGAAGCCGTAGGGCGCTGCCTTTTGGCCGCCTCTCCCCGCGTCCTCAGATCAGCCCGAGCCCCGCCAGCTCCCGCCGCAGCGCCTCCGGCATCTCGGCGAAGCCGGGCTGCGTCTCGTCGAGGTCGGGCGGAGCGGACTTCGCGTCGTAGTAGCGCCAGCCCTGGAAGGCCCGCATCGGCCGCGGGGCGACCGCGACGACGTCCCCGTCGAGCCAAAGCCTGCAGCGGCCGACCCCGTCGGCGTCGATGAAGGGCTCGAGGCCGACGATTTTTTGTCGCGCGGCGATCTGGCCCCTGATGACCCAATAGAGCGAGCCGCCGTCGACGATGTCCGCCGCCCGCTTCGGCGTCATGCGGGTGACGTGGGCGTGGCGCAGCGGCGCGCCGCGACGCTTCGCCTCCGCGATCCGCGCCGCCATCCATTGCCGCAGGTCGTCGAGCGAGTCCGCCCCGACGCAGAGCTTTATCAGGTGGAGGGTCATGGCGCGCTTATAGCAGAGGCGCAGGCAAGCCGGGCGTCACAGGCGGACCCACGGGATGCACACATCTGCGTAGCCAGCTTCATCGTTCGTCTCGAGCTTGGCGGAGCAGCGCCTCGGAACGGGTCTGCCCCGGCCCCGGGTCAGCTTCCGCAAAATGCGCGGCCAGCTTGTCGAACGACGCCTCGTCCTCGCCGGCAAGCGCCTGACGGAGAATCTCGCGGTGCTCCGCTTCGACCGACCGCCCGTGGCGGACCGCCCGCCGCTTCAGCCGCGCTTCTGAGTTGGCTTTGTCACCGCTCATTCTTTCGCAAATCGGGCGTGGATCGCCGCAACAAAAGCCTCGGCCTGTTCGACCGCCAATTTTGCATTTTCCGCGCCGACGGGATCGCCGCTGTAATCGGCGAGCTGCCGAAACCTCTGCACCTTGTTGAGGGCTTCGCCATGTTCTGCCGACACATGGCCAGCAAGCACAACGCGTCGGCCGAACAAAGCGACAAGCCCGTTATGAGTCTTGATTGGCGCGGTCATTTGTCCGACGCCGAGAGCAAATAAGGCCGCATGAGCCGCATCAAACATCGCGTAATAGGCTCGGCTACAAGCGCCGTCCGCGTCGCCGGAGTTCAGAAGCAGGCGCGCGCCGGAAAGCGCGGCCTCGGCCTTGGCGATGTAGTTTTTTGACGAAGGAGCATCGCTCATAGATGAACGCCCTCGCGCAGGATGTTGGCGATCAGGGCCGGATTCGAGAAGCTGTCCGGGCGCCCAAGCTCATCCTCCCAAAGCGGTAACCCCTGCACCATTACGCCCGTTTCCATCAGCACGTGGAATTCAACTCCCGCCATGTCAGCGGAGACTTTGTAGCGGTCGCCGCGCGCGCCTTTCAGGATGACCGCAATATCGGCATCGCTATCGGGCTTGTGATCGCCCCGCGCGCGGCTGCCAAACAAAATCGCCTCGCGGACGGGATACTTGCCCTCAAGCCGTTTCAAGAAGGCGCGGGCGGCGCATTCCGTCTCGGCGTCGAGCGGCGGTCGGCCAGGCAGCGGCGACGGCGCGGCCCTCTCTGCCAGCCGTGAAATCGTGCTCCGGTGGAGATTGAACCGTCGCGCCAGGTCGGCTTGCGTCGCGGCGCCGTCGGCAAGAGCTTCGAGCGCCTCGCGCTTCTGGTGCGCTGTGAGCTTTGGGGGGCGTCCCATGTGGACGCCTCGCGCCCTGGCGCGGACGCGGCCTTCGCCGGCGCGGGCGCGAATCAGCTCGCGCTCAAACTCGGCAAGCCCGCCAAGCACAGTGAGCGTCAGGCGTCCGTGCGGCGACGTGGTGTCTGCCCATGCGTCGCCGAGCGAGCGGAATCCGGCTCCGGCCTTCGCTATCGTGTCGAGGACATTCAAGAGGTCGCGCGTGGATCGCGCCAGCCGGTCGAGGCGCGTCACAAGCAAGGTGTCGCCAGCGTCAAGGGCGCGTAGCGTCTTCCCCAGCTCGCGCCGGTCGCTCGCCGTCTCGCGAAACACGGGCGCGGCTCCGGCTGCCGTCAAAGCCGCCACCTGAGCGTCGAGCGTCTGGCCGTCGGCGCTTACCCGCGCATATCCATACATCGTCATGTGCAATCATAGCAAAATAGGGCCTACTTACGCAATCGTCTTTTGCACGTCGTAACCTACTGAAATGTTCGGGCTCATCACTCGTGCGAAAGTCTTGACTTGTGTACTCGAGGTTCGCAGGCTCCTCCCCCCGCGCCCCGTCTCTCACAAACGGTTGTTTTTGAGCGATGACTTACGCCACCGCTTCGCCGTGACCGGGCTTACCCGCCCCGCGCAATGCGGCTCATCACGGAACGGAGAATGATGTACCTCCGTTATACCGGATACGTACAAAGCAGTAACGGTTGACGCGACAATCCGTATGGCAGTACCAATCCGCCTCCAACCGCACTGAGCCAAATGCAGGAGAATTGCGTACGAGGCTGCGCCTGAGGATTATTTCCGGGACATTCAGGTCCAATAACGTTCAGTGAAACGCAGCCGCCAACATCATCGCAAGACTCCCCGCCCGTTGAACCAGGCGCAACCCAAATTGGAAAAGTTCGCGTGGTCCCGTCTTTATTCTGCATTTCGACTTCGATAGACACCGTATAGTTACACCGGTTTGAGAAGGTTACTTTCTCGGTTTGACCAAAAGTCGTATTACTCGATCTTTCCCATTGTGGCGCTATGGCAAACATTACCGTGCTGGTCAACCGGCGTGCACTGCGCAAATACACACCACTCACGCAAGAGCACAAGAATACGGTGCCAATCCTTAGAAGATTCAACACGGCGTTATGGCGGCGTGATCGCCTGCGCGATAGATATGAGCGTCACACTTGACTCTTTCCGCTCATTACTGACCCTTGTTGTAGCCAATTAGAGTATCTAGCCCAAGTTTAAAGGCTCCTCGCTGAAAGGAGTGGGTAAGTCGGAATTTGGGGCGGGTTTGGCGGTCGCTCAGGTGGGGTCGGGTTTAGCCTGAGGGGATGCAGGACACCGATCTTTTCCAGTTGGCCCTTGGTCTTGCGTCGCCATGCCCTCGGCGAGGGCTTTCGCGGCCTCGGCTTTCTGATGCGCCGTCAACCTCGGCGGTCGTCCCATGTGAACGCCGCGCGCCTTAGCGCGGGCGCTGCCTTCGCCGGTGCGAGCACGGATCAACTCACGCTCGAACGCGGCCATTGCAGACATCATCGCCATGAAACGCCGCGCCATAGGCCCGGATCTATGCACTATTCTCTTTGACCAAATTCGGAACATCCATGGTCTTGATCAGGATCGAGTTCGGGTTCGTCGATCGGCCAAGCGAGGTATTTGGTCCGAGCCAATAACTCGATTTTCGATCTGTGCTTCAGGAAACATTTCATTCGACCGTCTCTGCCCAGGCCGTCTGCTCCGAAATGGTCGTCGAGCGCCGCGCGGCTAATCGCGCAAGCAATGCGTCTGCCTGATGCGTCCCCTGCGAAAGTGACGACATCGCGACTGAAATCGTAGTGTACAGGCGAATTGTTGAAGGTTAGATCGAGGCGTGGGACCATCGAACGACGCCCATCAACGACTTTAAGAACCAAGTCGCGAACACGAGGTCCAATTTTCCCGACGCCTTCGGCGAGCAATTGGCGCCATGTTGGACCCCGTTGAAGCGCTTCCTCCCACGCAAGCTTCAGTTCGAACGGTCGTTTCGCGACAAGCGCTTCAAGTAATGCCTCCGCCTGGTCAAGGTCCTTTTGCCGCTTAGCGACGCCTTCACGGCGGCGCTGCGAAACAATGAGTTTGTGAACGGCGTAACGCTGAGGAGCGGGAACCTGTACGTAGATGCCTGAATTGTGCATAAGCACCGCAGGCTCCGGTTCATGAATGAGATAGTCAAGAAAGGGAAGAGGTTGCGCCTCGGTGTTGAGCGAAGGCAGCATTTGCGGCGTGCCTGCTCCCGATCCCCTCGCGGGCGTAAGAAAGTCGACCCTCAGTCCACCTTTGGCCGCATAGGTCGTGGAGTGTCGGCCATCTGTGGCGCTGGGAATGTCCCCAAAAGTCTTGTCGACTTTTTTTAGGATTTCCAGCATTGGCGGTAGGCTGTCGCCGATGGCTATCGACACGTCTTTGAACTGGGCGATGTCAACGTCGCCCGTCTGCAATAATGCATGTGCCAACCTGACGCCAAGCATCGCGGAATATGTCTGGTACGCGACGGTTCCAACGAGGACGCCGCGAAGGCGAAAGACGCCCGCCCTGGCGAGTGCTTCAATAATGTCGCCCAATTGAGCAATGGTGCGAGGGAGCCCGAATGATCGCACCAGCGTCGAAACGAGCGTCCGTCGTTCTCTCTCGTCGTTCCGGGCGAGTTGATGGTGTTCGATCCGCTCGATGAGTTCCGGTGTTTCAGGGCCCACATATCGCTGCTCGCGCGCTTCCCCGACGCCGGCCTGAAAGTACCAGTAGCGGCGTCCTTTAACCGTTTTGCAAACGAAAGCGCCTGCTTCCGGAAACGAGTCGCTGAATGCGGCTCCCGCGGACCGCTCGAGCAGTTCAGCATAAACTGTTTGTAAAACAAGCGCAGGAACAGCCACGAGGAATTCCTTGTCTTATACTCGAATCGCGGTTTGAGTATAACGCAGGTCAGCCGCGCTCGGCAAGGAAGCGTTATACTCGTTTTGCCAGCCGCGTATAACTCGGCTCGCATGTCTAGCGCGCGAGCGGGGGCGAAGCGAGGCCCTTGGCCAGCAGGCCGGGCCCTAAGGCGACGCGGCCAAACAAGTGAATCAACCTGCTCATCTTTTCCGCAGTAAGCCTAAAGGAAGGGGTCCGACGAAATGAAGCACTAATTTCGCGTCGTCGCCTAAGCCAAAACCCGCACCGGCAGTTCGGCTATGCCGTGCACGAAGGACGAGTAGACCCGCTTCGGCTCGCCGACGACCTCGATCTTCGAGAAGCGCTGCAAAATCTCTTCCCACAGAATCTTCAACTGCATTTCGGCGAGATTCTTGCCGACGCAGCGGTGGATGCCGAAGCCGAACGAGAGGTGCTGGCGCGGCCGGGGCCGATCGATGATGAAGCGATCGGGCTCGTCGATCGCCTCCTCGTCGCGATTGCCGGAAATGTACCACATGGCGACCTTGTCGCCCTTGCGGATGGTCTGTCCGCCGATCTCCGCATCGGCGAGCGCGGTGCGGCGCATGTAGGCGATCGGGGTCTGGTAGCGGACGATCTCCGGGACCATGGAGTCGATGAGCTCCGGCCGGGCGCGCAGCTTGGCGAACTCGTCCGGATTCTGGCTGAGGAACAGCACGCCCCCGCTCATCGAATTGCGCGTCGTGTCGTTGCCGCCGACGATCAGGAGGATGATGTTGCCGAGATATTCGCGCGCGCTCATGTCCCGGGTCGCCTCGCCGTGCGCGAGCATGGATATGAGGTCGGGACGCGGCTCCGCGTTGACGCGCTGGTTCCACAAATTCATGAAATAGCCGAGGCACTCGCGGAACACCGCTTCGCGCTGCTCTTCGCTTTCGATAAGGCCGCCCGGCTGCGGGACGGCCGTCGAGACATCCGACCAATGGCTCAGCTTGCGTCGGTCCTCGAACGGGAAATCGAACAAGGTCGCCAGCATCTGTGAGGTCAGTTCGATCGAGACCTTGTCAACCCAGTCGAAGGTTTCGCCGCGCGGCAGGGCATCGAGCGTCGCCCGGATGCGGCTGCGCATCAGGGCTTCGAAATTGGCCAGATTGCCGGGCGAGACGATTGGCTGGACCACCTTGCGCTGAGCCTCGTGCTTCGGCGGGTCCATGGCGATGAACATCGGAAGCTCGAGCTCGGCTGGCCTGTCGCGCAAGGTGATGCCGCCGAGGGCGGAGCTCGACGAGAACGTCCGGTGCTTCACCTCGGTGTCGATGATGTCCTTGTGTTTCGTCACCGACCAAAACGGTCCGAGCGGGCTTTCCTGGCAATAATGCACGGGCGCGTCCCGGCGCAGGCGGCGAAAATAGGGCTGCCAGACGTCCTGCTGGTACAGCGCGGGATCGCTGACGTCGATCCGGTCGAGCGGCGTCTCTTCCGCAAGTGCGGCGTGATCCACGGCGACGGACGAATCCACCTTGCCTCTCCCTCTGGTTTCCCCTGCCACGCGAACGTGCGGAGGACCGTCACGAGATCATGAGCGACCACGAATAACAAGATAGGGCGCCGTCCGATCGCGCCGTGCGTCGCGCGATGACGGCGGCAAGACTGTGACCGCGATCACGAGCCTCGGCCGACGTGAGATTACGCCACGTCCGCGATCGGGCCTTCCGTCACTGGGCCTGGAGTTTCGATGGAGGTTTGCCTGCGATGGGACGCCGGCTGCCCTGGCCCGTGCTCATCGCCGTGGTGGGTAAGCCACCGGAATGTTTCGATATCTGCGGGCTTTCCCACAATCCAGCCTTGGATTTCGTCGCAGAACTCATTGTTGAGAAAACTCAACTCGCCCTTCGTTTCGACGCCCTCCGCCAGGACCGGGAGCCCAAGCCCCCGCCCCAGACCGAGCACCGCCCGAACGATGGCGCGCGACTCGGGGGTCGCATCGAGCGTCTTGATGAAGGATTTGTCGATCTTGATCTTGTCGAAGGGAAACGAGCGCAAATTCGACAGCGACGAATATCCGGTGCCGAAGTCGTCCATCGCGATGCGCACGCCGAGGGCTTTGAGTTGCCGCAACGTCGTCAGCGCGCGATTCAAATCCCGAACCAGCGCGGTTTCGGTTATTTCGAGTTCCAGTCGCCCCGGCGACAAGCCGGTCTTGAAAAGAATTTCGTGGACGAGGCGCGGGAAATTATGGCGATGCAATTGAACCGCTGAAACGTTTATCGCAACTCCGAGCGGTTCGTCCCAGGCCGCCGCTTCCTGGCAGGCGGTCCGGAGCACCCATTCGCCGATCGGGATGATGCTGCCGCTCTCCTCCGCAATGGGAATGAACCTCTCCGGCGACACGTCTCCGAGTTCCGGATGGCTCCAGCGCAGCAGGGCTTCGAAGCTTACGACCTTCCCCGTGGAAGACTGCGCCTGCGGCTGATAGACCAGCCTCAGTTCCTTGTGAGCCAAAGCGCTCCTGAGATGGTGCTCGAGAAGGCGACGGCCGCGGATCTCGCCGCCCATTTTGGCGTCAAAGAAGCGGTAGACGCTTCGACCGTCCGCCTTTGCCTGATAAAGCGCCGTGTCCGCATGCGTCAGCAGGCCTTGTCGGTCTTCGGCGTCATTTGGAAAAAAGGCAATGCCGATGCTCGCCGAGATCGGTCCGGCGACCGAGTCCGCCCCGATCTGCTGTCGCAACGCCTCGATGACGCGCTTGGCGACGCGGGACGCAGCGGCGCGATTGGCCATGTTGGTGGCGAGAATCGCGAATTCATCGCCGCCCAACCGGGCCATCATCTGATTTTGATCGAGGGTCGCGCTGACGCATTCCGCGACCTTCTTCAAGAGAGCGTCGCCCGCCGCGTGTCCGAGCGTATCGTTCACCTCCTTGAAGCGGTCCAGATCGAGGCAAAAGACCGCCAAGGACAGGCCAGCGGACGCGTGTCTTTCGAGTTCAAGATCAAGTCTGAAGTTGAAAGAATTGCGATTGGGCAGGCCGGTCAGGCAATCATGATGGGCAAGGAACTTGATATGTTCCTCCGCCTTCTTGCGGTCGCGGAGATCGCGAACGGCGATGGCGTGATGCGGTTTCCCTCGGTAGTCGATGTTGCGCAGGATGAACTCGGCCGGAATGAACTCGCCGTCGGCGCGCCTCAGTTTGCCCTCGATGTGACGCTTGGGGTTTTGAACCAACGCGCCCCTGATTTCCTCGTCGGGAAGCAGCAACTCCAGCCTCGCCCTGACGAACTCATCCGAGACGTATCCAGCCAACTCAACCAAACTCGAATTGACTGTTACAATCTCGTCGCCGTTGCAGACCATGAGACCCTCGGCGGCCGCGTCGGCCAGGCCGCGCATGCGATCGTCTTCCAGCTTCGCGCGACGGCGCTCGCGGAAGTCGATCGCCAAACCCGCGAAGGCCAACAGGACGATCGCCAACGACGCGAGCGCCGCGCCGATTGCAAGCCAACCCGCTGAAATGGCGAACTCCGGCACTTTGATCTTTGGATCGGGCGCAAAAGTAATCGCTCTTATTGCGAAGTCTGTTGAGAGATGAGAGACTTGGGGTCTGGGCTTCGAGGGCTGGTGAGATGGACACCGCGGCATTTGCGACTTGGCTTGGCGGGATTGGTCTTTTGCACCCGGCGCAACGCGCCGAGGCGTTCCGAGAATTGGCGCTGGCCGAAGCGGACGATCCGGTCGAGGCTTCGGCTCATCCTGTCGATGCCGCTGTACCGCTCGATGAGGCTGCTGTCGCGCCCTCGCTGCCGCTCGCGAAGGCGGACGATGCCGCGCCTGAGGAAGACCTGTTGTCGAAGGTCGGGCGGGATCGGATTGCGCGCTTTGGCTGTCCGCACCGCGGTGGGGATGACGTTCGTCCCTGGGGCAAGGCCGGCGGAAAGCCTCGGTACCGCTGCACGAGCTGCCGGAAGACATTCAATCCGCTGACCGGGACGCCGCTGGCCGGCTTGCATCACCAGCATCGCTGGCCTGACCAGGCGGAGGCGCTGATGGCCGGCGAGACGGTCGCGAAGGCCGCGGAACGCTGCAAGGTGGCCTACACCACCGCGTTCCGGTGGAGACATCGGTTCCTGTCCGCGCTCAATCTCGACAAGCCGCCGCGCCTGTCGGGGATCGTCGAGGCGGACGAGACCTTCATCCTCGAATCCTTCAAAGGCAAACGCCGTGATCTGCCGAGAGCATCGCGCAAGCGGGGCGGCAAGGCCGCCAAGCGGGGTCTGTCGGCGGAGCAGATCCCTATCATCGTCGCCCGCGACCGCACCGGCGCGACCATCGACGCCGTCCTGCCGCGGCTCGACGCCGCCAGCATCACGGCCGCGCTCGGGCAGGTCATTACCCGGCCAGCGGAACTGTGCTGCGATGGAGGCGCGGCGATCACCGCATTCGCTCGGCGCGCCCGGGTCAAGTTCCATGTTTTGCCCGCACCCGGTACGCCAAAGCCGGAGGCGCCAGATCTCCACATCAACAACGTGAACGCCTACCACGGCCGGCTGAAGGAGTGGATGCGGCGCTTCCATGGCGTCGCCACCAAGAACCTCCCGAGCTATTTGAGCTGGCGGCGAACCATCGAGGCCCTCTCAACAAACTCTGCCGCGAACGCCTGGATAATGGGCGCCGCCGGATTGGGTCCATATCAACAGAGTTCGATATAAGAGCGAAAGTAATAGCGTTCACCGCGAGGAGGTGATCCGCGCCGATCGCCAACGCCAGAAGCGCTGCTCCGATGCTTCTGGACTTGAAAGACCCGCCGCGCGTCCCGGTCTGGAGCGCGAGCGCGCCCAAAGCCGCGCAAAGCAATCCGGAAACGATAATGTCGGGCGGGCGCCAATAGAACTCTCCCGGCGACTTCATAAGCAAACATGCCCACGCACTGCGTGGCTGCGGCGCCTGCGCCGACGATCGAGCCGCCGATCAAGCGCGCCCATCGGCTGCCTCCCACGCTGACGCTCAGCCCGACCCCGGTAAGCAATATGGCGCCAAACAGGGGCAGGACAGTCAAACCCAGATTGTAGCCGGCCCGTATGCCTGGATTGTAGGCGAGCATGGCGATGAAATGCATCGCCCAAATGCCGAAACCCCCGGCCACGGCGCCCGTCCATAACCAGATTTCGCGCAGGTAGCCTGCGACCTTGCACGCCTGGTCGAGCATTCTCAAAAGCGTGAACGACGCAAGGGCGCAAACGAAAATCGCCAGCGCAAGCAAAGGCAAGTCGTAGTGGCTGATCGCGACGCTATGCGCTTGCGACATTGTCCCCGAAGCCTCTATTCCCACTCGTTTTATCAATCACGCCTTGCTTTTTGATAAATGGTTTTTTGATAAATAGGAGTTAATCTTGGCAGCGCGCAGGGACGAGGCGCTTCGTTCCAATAAGGTGGGGCGCATGACCAAGACCATCGCGGCTTACGTAGCATCGCGAGAATACCGATCAATGACGGGACGCGAAAAGACTGTAATTTTTGCCTCGTCTCTCGGTACGTTGTTCGAGTGGTATGATTTTTACCTGTACGGATGGACCGCCTCTCAAATAGGAAAAGCCTTCTACTCCGCGTTTGACTCAAATACCCAGTTTATATTTGCGCTGCTGACCTTCTCGGTCGGTTTCCTGGTTCGCCCGCTGGGCGCGCTGATTTTCGGGCGTGTCGGCGATCTGCTCGGCCGCAAGTACACATTTCTGATTACGATCACGATCATGGGTCTTGCGACGTTTCTGGTCGGTCTCGCGCCTGATTATCAGGCGATCGGCTGGCTGGCGCCGGCCATTCTGATCGCCCTTCGTCTTCTGCAGGGTCTGGCCCTCGGCGGCGAATATGGCGGGGCGGCGATTTATGTAGCCGAGAACTCGCCGCAGGATCGTAGAGGTTATTACACGTCGTGGATTCAGACGACCGCGACGGTGGGGCTTTTCTTGTCGCTGATTGTCGTCTACGTCGTACGCAACAGCGTCAGCGTCGAGGCCTTTTCCGACCCGTCACTGACCGGCGCATGGCGCATACCTTACTTCCTGTCGATAGTTTTGCTCGGCATCTCGGTCTGGATTCGTCTCAGACTGCGCGAGTCCCCGATCTTCCAGAAGATAAAGGACCAGGGAGCACTCTCGAAAACCCCGCTCCGGGACGCCTTCGGCAATTGGAGAAGTGGCAAGATCGGCATGATCGCGCTGCTCGGTCTGACAGCCGGCGAGGCGGTCATTTGGTACGGGGGACAGTTCTATGCCCGTATTTTCCTCGTCAACACGCTGAAAGTGTCGGCCAACACCGCCGACACTGCGTTAATTTTCGCGCTGCTCATCGCAACGGGGGGATTCGTCCTGTTCGGTTGGCTGTCGGACAAGATTGGGCGCAAACCCATCATCCTGGCGGGATGCCTGCTGTGCGCGGTGACATACCGCCCGGCTTTTGGGTTGCTCACCCACGCCGCCAATCCGGCGCTGGAGATGGCGCTGGCGAGCGCCCCGGTCACCGTAGCGGCGGACCCCGCCGACTGCGACTTCCTGTTTGATCCCGTGGGAGGCAGGGTCTTCAGGAGCTCCTGCGATGTGGCTCGACAAGCCTTGATCGCGTCGTCGGTCAGCTTTCGGATGACGAATGCGCCGGCCGGCGAAATCGCAAAGGTCACGATCGGCGATAAGACCCTGGAGTTTTTCAACGGCAATGAACTGGACGCCGCTGGCTTCGAAACGAAAGTCGATGCGTTCAAGACAAGGGTGAGGGAAGCCGCGACAGCTGCCGGATATCCGACGAAGGGCGCAGACCCCGCCGCGATCGATACGCCGCTGTTGGTTCTCGTTCTCGTCTATCTCGCGATCCTCGTTACCATGGTTTACGGGCCGATCGCGGCCGCGCTGGTTGAATTGTTTCCCACGCGCATACGCTATTCCGGCGTTTCGTTGCCCTACCATATCGGCAACGGCTGGTTCGGCGGCTTGCTGCCGCCGATCGCGGTCGCGCTGGTGGCGGCGACGGGCGATATTTACGCCGGACTTTGGTATCCGATCGTCATCGCCGCGATGTCGTTTGTGGTCGGCCTGATCTTTCTGCCCGAGACCAAGGACAGGGATATCCGAGACATCGCCGGATAGTCGAGCCGCCTCGGACGCTGACTGATTTGATCCCGGCGCACTGCCCCGACGCCCCGACGCCGATCAGCAAACCTGGCGTCGTGCGCCCGCACGAACATCGGACGGTGTTTCACCATATCGGCGGCGGAAGGCCCGGTTGAAATGCGAGAGATCGCCGAAGCCGGCCTCATAGGCGATCGTGCTGATGGTTCGCTCCGCGAGCAGCGGATTGCACAACATACGATGCGCGCACGCCAGACGCTGGTCGAGCAGGAACCGCGAGAACGTCGTTCCGTCGCTCTCGAACAGCGTCTGCACGTGTCGCGGGGTCACGCGGTGGCGTGCTGCAAGGCCGGCGAGCGATAGCTCGTGACGGTTCAAGCTGTTGAGGATTTCGGTTTTGATCGCATGCAGGCGCGCGGCGCGCACGCCGCGGCCATTCGCAATCGCAGCAGCATCGCGTGACGCGCCAAGCGCAAGCGCGACGAGATCGTAGACATGATTGACCACGAGGGCACGCAATTCGGGGGTCGCTAGGCTCTGTTGGTCGTCGAAGAGGCGGACGTAGCGCGTCAGCAACTGTAGAGCTTCGGTGTCCCGCGGGACGGGCCGCATGAACGCGTCTTCGAGCCCCGGAACCAGCGGCGCCAGCCTCTGACGCGATAGCGTGACCATAGGGCATTGGGATCCAGACGCCACGTCAATGCGTAAGACGTCTGCGGCCGATAGTAGGACCGCGTCAACGATGGGCGAATGCTCTCGGCCTCGGTGGGAAAGCATGTTTGCGGCGGTGGGCGGCACGGCAAAAACGACGTCATCATTGCCGTCCGCCAACAATTCGCGCGTTCGCCGGACGGTGAGTGGCGATTCTGAAAACATGGAAACAGTGAGTCCCGGCAAGGCCCGGGCGATCACCCGATAATGCAGCGGCACGCCCGGCGCTGGCTCGATATCGACTCTCGCGCATAACCGGCCATGAACCTCGCGCATAACCGGCAGCCGGTCGCGCTCCGGCAACTCGTCGGTTGAGAACCGCAGGATCCGAATGTCGTCGGACTGTGCAGCCATATGCGCCCACTCGCGATGGGCATTCTAGCCTGCTTTCCCGCGCAAATGTCAATTCTGCGCCGGGAAAAAGCAGCACTTTGTTGCGCAAATTGTCAGCAAAAGTCATGGCGGCGTTCGCATTTGGCCCGATTGTCATTCGCCTTAGTCCAAGACGGGCCTGCGTGAATTCGGTAGTAGCAATAACAGCGCAGGCGCCAATGGTGACGCACAGAACGGCTAACGCTTGGAAGCGCGGAAGAAGGGAGGGGATCCATGCCTAGAGCCCCATTCGTTACCGGGGCAGTAGCTTGCGCAGCGGCGCTCACCAGCTCCACAGCAGCCTTGGCGGCTGCGGTCACCAACGCTGATCTCCAGGGCAAGAAGATTTGCTGGAGCGACGGAGGAACCCCTAGCTATGGTGAGAATGGAGCGTACGACGAGAGAGGATTCGGCCACGGAACTTGGAGTCTGGCGGGTGGTCGGCTTACGGTGGTCGCGACCTACGGCGAGTACACTGGTGAGATCACCAAGGACAATGGGACCTTTCATATTTCGGGCCGTATCAACGGCCACGACTTAGACGCGTGGGGCAAATACTGCGACTGATGGCACTGCGTCTACCAAGTACATACTTCGAGAGTGGAAAGGTTAAAGTCTATATCCACCAAAATTATCCTATGATTGCGTCAATCAGCAACAACAATCATATTTATGAGGCCTTTGCATCGTTCTCTTGGATCGGGACCGTAGCAAGCCATGCTCAAAGTCAATCGTCATCGTTCTATTCGGCCCCTATTGCTCGCGACTGCGCTGCCTTTTTGCTTGCTGGCGGCCGGCGCGATGTCTGCGAACGCGGGCACAGTCACAGTTACGGGCGCGAACGGCCGCAACAGCAGTTTTGGACCGGCCGGCGCTGGCGGCGCGGCCACGGCCACGACGACTACGCCGAGCGATCCGTCGAACACTGCAACGGCGACCGGCGGCAATGGCGGCTCGGGCTGCTTTGGCAGTGCAGCCTCGGGTTGTTTACCGGGTATCGCGGGCGGCGCGGGCGGCGCGGCTAGCTCAACAGCGGCCACGTCGATCGGCCCGGGGGCGGCGTCAGCTCAAGCCACCTCTTTCGGCGGGGCCGGCGGCGAAGGCGGCTACGGCGGAGGCGGGAGCCTCCCAGGCACGGGCGGCAACGGCGGGGCGGCCAGTTCGAACGCGACTGCGTCGGGCACGACTGGCTCCGCCTCCGCTACGGCGAGCTCCACCGGCGGGCACGGCGGGATTGGCCGAAGCCGGGGCGCGGGAGGCGTGGTCTTTGACGCGGGCGGCGCCGCCAACGCTGCCGCGTCCGCGACGGTGTCGAGCGCGACCGGCTCGGCATCGGCGACGGCCACTTCCACCGGCGGCGGAGCCGCCGCAGGCATATCCCCCAGCGGCGCAGCTACTGCTTCGGCCAATGCACGGAACGCGGCCGGCGCGGTGCTCACGACCGCCTCGGCGCCTGGCGCCACTTCCGCAAGCGCCTTGACCAACGCAGCCGTCGGGTCCGGGTCAGCGTCGCTCGTCGCCATCAACGCGGGTCAGGCCGTCTCCAACGCCGTTCTGACGCCAACAGGCCCGGCCATCGGCGTCGGCGCCATGTCCGCGGCCTATGACGGAACCGGCCAGGCGCTGCAGTACGAGACGACGGCGGTCTTCGACTTCACGACGTCCGCGAGCGAGGAGCTCTACCTCAACCTGCTCTCCGACGACTTCTCGGGGACCGGTTTCGACATCCTGGAATTGAAAGTCGTCGTCGATGGAACGACCCACCCCTACCAGCGCTCCAGAACTCGCCGGCGCTGAAAAGTTCTTCACCTCGGACTCGCTGGACCTCGGCACGCTCTCTGTGGGTAGCCAGTCGATCAAGCTCGAATATTTCCTCGACTACAATTCCGGCGCCCTGGCTGCTTCCGGCGCCGGCTTCGGCTTCACTTATGACTTCGCGACCGCGCCGTTGGCCGCGGCCCAGCCTGGCGCGGCCTTCGCTTTCACGGCTGCGCCGCTGACCGCCAGCATCCCCGAGCCGTCGACCTGGGCGATGATGCTCGTCGGCTTCGCCGGCCTAGCGTTCGCGAGTTATTGTGCGTCGCGCAAGGGTGCGCGTAACGCTTTGCCTTCATCGAGCCTTTCAACGCCG
This sequence comes from uncultured Alphaproteobacteria bacterium, assembly GCA_963823165.1. Classification (GTDB taxonomy): domain Bacteria; phylum Pseudomonadota; class Alphaproteobacteria; order Rhizobiales; family Beijerinckiaceae; genus Roseiarcus. The sequence continues at coordinate 70,336 of CAWGKV010000031.1, forward strand.
TCCATCTTGGGCGGCGTTTTCTCGTTCCCGCCAGCTGTTTCATAAAACACCAGGGAGGCCGATGATGAAAACCAGGACGTTGACATTGACTATTGCGATGGCCTTGTCAGCTGTCAGCTTTCGAGATGCGGAGGCTCAGACGGTGAGCGCGCCGCGGCCTCATTACGCTGTCACCAATCTGGGCAGTCTCGAGAATTCGGGATTCAGCAACGGATACGGCGGTGTCACGAATAACGGATGGGTTAGCGGGGATTCCTTCCTGCAGGGCGACGCGACCGAACATGCCTTTGTTTGGCGCGGCGGCGTCATGACCGACCTCGGCACGATCTGTGTGCAGAACATCTGTGGGGCGAACAGCAGCGCACCTTTTCCCCAAAAGAACGACTTTGCCCTGATCGTGGGTCAGGCCCAAGGTCCCCAGGTCGATCCTTTAGGGGAGTATTGGGGCGCTGCTTACGTTTGCAACACCCCCACCGGCCTTTGCGCGGGGTACCAAAATCTGCAGTTCGGTTTCCGTTGGCAGAACGGCGTGATGACCAAACTTCCCACGCTGGGCGGCAATAACAGCTCGGCGTTCGGGGACAACAACCTGGGCCAAGCAGTCGGATTCGCGGAGACCGCCGCCAAGGACCCGCGCTGCGTTCTGCCGCAAGTGCTGGACATCAAGGCTGTCGTCTATGGGCCGAGAGGCGAGTTACAACAAATACTGCCCACGTTTCGGGGCGACGACGCCGCGTATGCTGTCGGGATCAATGACAGCGGCGACGTGGTGGGCCTGTCTGGGGGTTGTGGGGTCCCTGATTACTCCAATCTCCCCGCACTGGCCCGTCACGCCGTTATTTGGCGAAACGGCAGAGTCTTCGATCTGGGCGGCTTGGGAGGCGTGATGAACAACGCCGCATTCGTCATCAACAACGCCGGCCAGGTCGTCGGAACTTCCGATCCGACCGGCGACGCCACGACATACGCGGTTCTCTGGCAGAATGGCGCGATCACCAACCTTGGCACACTCTCCGGTGATGTCTCGAGCGTCACCGCTGACATCAACGCGAAAGGCCAAGTGGTTGGCTCCTCGTGCGATGCGAACTTCAGCTGCCGCGCTTTCCTTTGGGACAATCGCGTGATGATCGACCTCAACAGCCTCGTTAGCTCTCCGCTGTATCTGACCTCCGCCGAGGGCATCAATGATCGGGGAGAGATCGCGGGCACCGCCTTTGATCCAAGCACCGGCGACGCCCCGGCTTTCTTGGCGATCCCTGCGCCAGCGGCGCCAATCGCCGGCAACTCGGCCCGGAAGATCAACCTGCCCGAAAACATCCGCGCGTCGCTTCAGCGACGGCTGCGCCTTCGTCATTTCGGAGGCGGGCCGACGGCACAGCAATGACTTGCAAGAGAGGAGCAGACAACCCTTGTCTGCCGTGCCAGCAAACAGCGGCTTATTCCTGGCAAACGACGACAAGCCCCAGACGGTCGACTGAAGAAGCGGGAGGAGGCTAAGCAATGATCCTTGTAGCAGGCTCCACGGGTTTGGTCGGCGGCCAAATTTGTGTCGACTTGGCCAAAGCGAATAAGCCAGTGCGAGCGCTGGTGAGGTCCACCAGCGACCGGACCAAGATCGAGACGCTCAAGAGCCGCGGCATCGAACTGGCGGAGGGCGACTTGAAGAATCGGTCCACGCTGGATGCAGCCTGCGCCGGCGTTCAAACGGTCGTGTCGACAGCGTCGTCGACGCTCTCGCACCAGCCGGGTGACACAATCGAGACGGTTGATCGCGACGGCGAACTCAATTTGGTCGAGGCGGCAAAGGCCGCCGGCGCTCGACACTTCATTTTCGTCTCGTTTCCGCCTTTCGCGGAGGATTTCCCGCTCAACAGCGCCAAGAGAGCCGTTGAGGAGCGACTCAAGGGAACCGGTATGGCGTACACGATCCTGTGGCCGACGTTCTTCGATGAGGTCTGGCTGAGCCCGGCATTGGGCTTTGACGCGGCGAACGCGAAGGCGCGAGTTTATGGTTCAGGAGAAAACAAGATTCGCTGGATATCCTACTTTGATGTGGCCGCGTTCGCGGCGGCCTGCGTGGACAACCCGGCCGCCCGCAACAAGACCATCCAGCTCGGCGGGCCTGAGGCGCTAACCTCCCTCGAGACAGTGAGGATATTCGAAGAAGAGACCCATCGGCGCTTCGCCGTCGAGCATGTGCGTGAAGAGGACTTGAGCGCTCAGAAGGCGGCGGCGACAGACTCGCTCTCCGCGTCATTTGCCGGGCTCATGCTCTCCCTGGCTCGGGGGGACACGATCGACACGACCGAATGTCAAACTCTCTTTCCCTCCATTGCGGCGGGTCTGACGAGCGTGCGGGACTACGCGAAGCACTCCGTGCCGGCCTAACGCCTATCTTGATGGGACGACTGCGTGTCGCTGTTCCGATCGTCGAGGAACCTGACATGTCCCAAGGTCAAGGTTCCGACGAGCGACGCTCCGCCGTTGCGTCGACTCTTACGACAACCCCTTGGCGATCTTTCCAAGGGACGTGCGGATGACGCTCCCCTGCTGCCCTGCCCTCGGGGCCGCCACGACATAGCCATCCAGCCTCACGAGCCAGACGCCGGCATCGTTTGGCGCCGGCGTGATGCGGGACCGATGAGCGAGCCTCTCGGCCTCGTCGCCATACTGTCCGTTCGGGCCTATTTCGTCCTTCAGCCTTGGCCGCTCTTTCGCTTCGAGCGGACCTGGCGGATCGCGGGCGGCGCCTTTGGCAAAATTACACACCGTAGCAGTTATTACCGCGAGTTCGTCTCACGGAGGACAGTACCAGTAAGTAGAACGTTTCCCAGTATGGCGAATGGATGAAGACGAGGGGCCACAGGTTGGATTCCTGACAGCCTTTTCGGGACGACGCTAAACGGGGTCGCAAACCTCTGAAACTATTGAGGCCCGACCCTAAAATGGCGCTAAACCGGCGATAAGACCGAATCCGAGGCCGGGCGCCCTGCCCCGGGGCCTAGCGCCTGCCCCGCTCCGTCGCGGCGATCTCGGCGAAAGTCGCCAGGACATGCAGCCGGCGGTCGAGGTTCATGGCGTCCGCATCGCGCGCCGCCGCGCGGATGCGGTCATAAAGGCCGCCGAGTTCCTCCGCCCGTTCGACCGACGAGGCGGTCGTCGCCGCATGAGCGGCGAGCCATTCGTAGAGCTCGCGATGGAAGGCGTCATAGGCTTCCGTCGCCTCCCGGTCGGCGAGCGCGTCCGCGAGCTTGAGCACCGCCCGCGGGTCCGGGCGGGGCAGACGATGAATCGTCGAATCGATCAGCGCGTCGATCTCCTCCGCATCCGGCGACAGGCGGGCGAGCGCTTCGCGCACCGACCCGTTGGCCCGTTTCGCCGCCTTTGCGACCGCGGCGGGATCGGCTTCGCTCCACGGCGCCCCGAGCGCCGCGATCGCGGCGACGATCGCGTCTTCGGACAAGGGATCGAGCCTGATTCGCCGGCAGCGCGAACGAAGCGTCGGCAGCACCCTGCCCGGCCGGTGCGAGACGATGAGGATGAGCGAGCGCTGCGGCGGCTCCTCGATCATCTTCAAAAGGGCGTTGGCGCTCGAGCGGTTGAGATCCTCGGCGCAGTCGACGATGCACACCCGCCAGCCGCCGAAGGCCGCCGACATCTGGAACACCTGCAGCGCCTCGCGCGCGTGCTCGACCTGGATTTCGCTCGAGAACCGCTTCTTGTCCGTCAGCCAGGCGCGCCGGATCAAGGCGAAGTCCGGGTGGGAGAGCGCCGCGAGAAGGCGCGCCGTCTGGGATTTCGGATCGACGCCGAGGTCGACCGCCTCGCGCGCCGCGCCGGCGTTCGGATCGGGGTTGGCGAGCACGAAGCGCGCGAAGCGCCAGGCGAGCGTCGCCTTCCCCACGCCCCTCGGCCCGCCGATCAGCCAGGCGTGGGCGAGCCGGCCGCTGCGATAGGCGGCGAGCATCTCCGCTTCGGCCGCCCTGTGGCCGATCAGGGCGGGCGCGTGGCGAGGGTGCGGAGCGCCGGCGAGCGCGTCGGATTCGGGAAAGTCTTGGTCTTCCGTCCTCTTCTTCATGAGGCGCGCGCTCTCGCCGGCTTCGCAGGCGCGAGGCGCTCCTCGACGGCGGCCCAGATCGCTGCGGCGACCTCCTCCTCCGGCTTCAGCGCGTCGACGACGACGCAGCGCCCGGGCTCGGCCGCCGCAATGGCGAGGAAGGCGCGGCGCAGCGTCTCATGGAATTCCAAACTCTCGCCCTCGAAGCGGTCCGGGCGTTTCTGCCCCCTCCGAGCCCGGGCCCGCCCGAGCCCGGCTTCGGCCGGCAGATCGAGGATGAGCGTGAGGTCGGGGCGGTTCGCCCCGACCACGACCCTTTCGAGCCGCCCGATGAGGTCGGGAGGCAGATTGCCCGCGGCGCCCTGGTAGGCGCGGGTGGAATCGGCGAAGCGGTCGCAGACGACCCACGCTCCCCGCTCGAGCGCCGGCACGATCGTCTTGTCGAGATGGTCGATGCGGGCGGCGGAGAACAGAAGCGCTTCTGCCTCGGGCCCGAACTGGGCGGCGAAGCCGCTGAGGATGACCTCGCGCAATTCTTCTGCGTGCGGCGAGCCGCCCGGTTCTCGGGTGCGCACGACTTCCAGCCCCACCGCCGTGAGCTTCTCCTCGAGGCGCTTCGCCTGCACGGACTTGCCCGCCCCCTCCCCGCCTTCGAGGGTGATGAAACGGCCCCGCGTGGCCTCGCTCATTTTTTGGCGAACGCCCGCCGCATCGCGTCCCGCACCGCGTCGCCCGCAAGCTCTATCCCGGCGTCGAACGCGCGGCTGGTCAGGCCCCCGAGCGGGACGGCGGCGCCCGTCTTCAGCGGCGCGTCGATCACCAGCATGTCGTCCCGCCAGATCTTGAGCCGCCCCGCGTCCTGCCCCTTGGCGATCGGCGCCGCCAGGGGGCCGTCGTAGACGATCTTGGCGATCATCTTGCCGCTTTGGCCGCGCGGCGCAAAGAGCGTGATCGGGCGCTCGCTGACGAGCGGCACCTCTCCGGTCGCGCCGCCATAGACGGACGCCGTCCCGACCGTTTGGCCGGCCTCGAACACGGTGCGGTGGTCGAAGGAATGAAAGCCGTAGTCGAACAGCTTGCGCGCCTCCTCCACCCGTTCGGTCGCCGACTTCAGTCCGTACATCACGACGATCAGGCGCTGGCCATCCTGAACCGCTGTGCCGACGAGCCCAAAGCCGCCGTCGCCGAGATCGGCGGCCTTGAGCCCGTCAGCGCCTATGCCCATGGCCAGAAGAGGGTTTCGGTTGAGCTGGCGGATCTTGTTCCAGGTGAACTCCTTCTCGCCGAAGTAGTGGTAATAGTCCTGGTCGTCGCGGATGATGTGCGTCGCCAGCAGGGCCATGTCGCGCGCCGTGACATATTGGCCCGGCTCGGCCTTGCCCCGGGCGTTGGCGAAATGCGAATGCGACAGCCCGAGCTCGCTCGCCCGCTTGTTCATGATGTCGGCGAAGTTCTCTTCCGTGCCGCCGAGGCCCTCGGCGAGCGTCATCGCCGCGTCGTTACCGGACTGGATTATCATTCCGCGCAGGAGGTCCTCGACCCTCACCTGGCTGTGGACGGCGAGGAATGTCGCCGCGCCGTGCGAGTGCGCCCCGCCCTCGCGCCAGGCCTTCTCGGACACGTCGAAAACGTCGTCGAGGTGAAGGCGCCCTTCCTTCAGCGCGCGAAAGACGATTTCGGCGGTGAGGAGTTTGGCGGTGGAGGCCGGCGGCGTAGGCTGATCGGCGTTCTTCTCGTAGAGGACGGCCCCGGTGTCGTAGTCCTGGACCAGGGCGACCTCGGCGGCGGTCGTGAATGATGTTTCCGAGCGCGCGGGAACGGCCAGGGCCAAGAGGCCCGCGACAAACGCGACACTGAGCCAGACGATGCCCACCGGATTTCCTACGCAGCCTGCTCGAGACCGGGGCGCGCGCCTCGGTCCGGGCGCACGCTTAACAGCATGGATCGGGAAGTCTGGCAATGTCGCCGAGAAGTGAGGCGATACGTAGGCTTTCGACGTTACTGCGCGCCGGACAGTCCCTTCACCCGGTCGAATGCGCCTTGCGTCAGGCGTTCAACCGGGTCGGCGGACGGATCGGAGAAGTAGAGCGCCTTTTCCGCGCTGGCCTGCATGAGCGGCCGCCGCGGCGGCAGGACGGCGATGGGCGTCGGCCTCGGTTGCGCCGGCGCGGCGACGACGGCTAAGCCGTGGGCCGCTCCGAGGTCGAAAGGTCGCGCTGGCGGAAGGGGAATGGGTCCGTGCGGCATGTGGACCGCTACGGCGGTCGGCCGCGACGCCTCCGGGATTGGCGCCGGCGGCGCCTCGCGAACCGGCTCTGGCGGCAGCGGCGGCGACGAGGCGGCCACGCGGACATACTCATCGGGCAGCGGCGGCGGGGGCCGACGCGGACGCGGCGGAGGCTGTTCGCTGCCGCCGGAGCCGAACAAGGCGGAGAACAAGGACGGTCCCGGCTCAGAACCGCCCGCGACCATCGTCGGCGCCGAATAGCCCTCCAAATTCGCCGGCGAGCCATCGGTTCGCAGCGAAGCGAGCAACATGCCGTCGTCCGATCCTTCGAGCGGCGCGCGGCCGACATATTCGACCTTTATCCTCCCGGTGCCCTCGCCCTTGAAGCCGAGCACGTCCGCGGTGCGCGAGGACACGTCCATCACCCGGCCGCCATGATAGGGGCCGCGGTCGTTGACGCGCACGATGACGGAATAGCCGTTGCTCAGATTCGTCACCCGGGCGTAGCTCGGCAGCGGCATGGTCGGATGGGCGGCGGTGAGCGAGGCCATGTCATAGACCTCGCCATTGGCGGTCCGTCGCCCGTGGAAGGCGGCGCCGTACCAGGACGCCATGCCGACGGCGGTATAGGAGTTCGACCTCCCTCGGATAATACATATGGCCAGCGACCGAATAAGGATGACCGACGAGATATTGACCGCCGCCCTTTGGGACGGGCTGCCCGTCGGCCACGACTTTCGGGCTCGCGCGGCCGTACTTCGCCTGGGAGAAATATTCGTGCCCGTGCGCGTAGTGCTGCTGGACCGTCTGGTTGGCGCATCCCGATAACGCGACGGCGACGCCTGCCCCCGCCGCCCCGAGCCGGCCCCATTTCGCGGCGCGAGCGGGCATTCCAAGACGCGAAACGCTCATCGACGCTCACTCGCTGGTAGGCGGAGCCAGCTCGGGCGCCCGCGCTCCCAGGAGCGCCCGGCCAACCGGCAGCCTACCGAACCGTCAATAACGCCTAGCACTATTCAACCCGCTTCGTTTCAATTTCGCTAACGAATCCCGGCCGATCGAGCGCGCCGCCAGCTCCTGCGGCGAGATAGGATCCCCTCGCCTTTTTCGTCAGCGACAAGCCGTAGCCGCCCTACGACCAGCTGTTCCACTGCGACGCCGGCGACCGGATCCGGCACGCGGGGGCCACAACTGACGCCTAATCGCGGCGAGAAAGTGGCCGGCATTTGTCCTGGTCGCCCGCCCCAATCTGGCGTTTTCGGGGCGCTCGCTCCTCAAGCTCGCCGCTGCGTCGCGTCGGCCGTCCGCTGCCGGATGGGGACTTTCGCTCGACGCCCGACGATCAAAGGGCCTGAAACTGTCCTTGCGAAAACCGGAGTCGACCGCACCGGACGGCCTGCAGACCGCCCGGAGCTGTCTAAGCCGTTGACGGTCGCGCTAGCCGTTCGACCGCAACGACCTATGCTCAGGATAGCGCCCCTCGACCTTCGCGCGGAAGTGGTCTGGGCGCACTTCGGGGCGCGCCAATTGTCGCACCTGGTCTCGTTGTTAACGCTCGCGACCGTTGCGCGCCGCGATCGCTGTTTCCGCCCTCGAGGGCGAAGGCCATGTGTTGCCGCCCCACTGAACTTGGTACACTCGGCTGATTGCATTGGTCAGGCTGAAAACCTCTACATATTTGTCGGTTGCCAGGGCTCCCCGGAAGTGAGACTTTGGCGTCGTTACGCGCGCTTACTGACTCCACGAACAAACGCGCGTCAGCCCCGTGCCGTCTCCTCCCCGGCGCGGGGCTTTTTTTATTCGTATCTCCGGCATCTACAAATTTGTCTATTTGTGAACGGCGGTTGCCAACGTAATCTAAATTATCGGACCTTTGGTATGGTCAGTTGAAAGGGCACCCCATGTCACTCTTGGATACTTTGGAGAACGTTGAGATCGAATTGGATAAGGTTCGTAAAGCTGCGTCCCGAATCGAAGACGAGCTCATTCTTTACCTCATTGACATGACAATCCTGGCCGTGAAGCGCAAAGCGGTGTCTGAATGCAGGGGATTCAACGACGCCGCCAGAACCGTGCGCCTGGCGCGAGGGCACTAGAGCGAAGGCTTCTCCCGCGCGACCCCGAGGCGCGGAGCGGCAAGAGAAGCATGCCTTCTTGAATCCGCATTCCAGAGCCAGCCGGCCATCCACCCGGCAAAGGGAGACAGCAGTCCCAAGTCCTTGCTGAAGGCCCGCAAGAACGGCTGTAGATCAAGGTCGCTCCTGGGGCAGCGTCGCGGACGAAAACAAACTGATTTTCCGGCGCCCTCGGCAGCCCGAACCGAGGGCGAGGTGGCCGCCGCCAGCCGCTCCTGCAGATTCATCTCATTTTTGTGAACCCGACCTCTGGCGAGAGCATTGCCTGCCGGCCTTGGCGATGGTGAAGTCCGTGACCTCCCGGCGGCGAAGCTCTGCCGATCGGAAGATAGGCCGGGGTCTCCATGAACCGGACAATTTTTTTCCTGCTCATGATCTTGATCGCCGGATCGACCGGCGTCCGCGCCGGGGCGAACGCGCAAACGTCGCGCCGCCTCAGGTCCATCGAGATTTCGGATTATTGTTCGCGGTCGCAAATTGCGGCCGACATCGCCCAATGCGGACAGGCCGCCATTGCCGCGGCGGAAGTCAACGCGGGCGCGTCCTACGGCGGAGCCGCCGTCCATTTTCCTGCGGATCTCAGCCCCTATAATCTGCGCGGGACGCTGAGGCTCGACCGAAGCTTCGTCGGCCTGTCGGGCGACGGGCCGCAGGCGAGCTATATCCGATGCGCCAACGAAGGGGCGGATTGCATCGTTGTCGGAGACCCGAACAGGCCGACACGCGACCAGCACATCGACGACATGGCGATCGATGGCGACGGCGCGAAAACCGGCGGCGCCAACATCAGCATGAGAAACACCTTCAACGTTCGGGTCGAGCGCGCCCAGGTCGAATATTGCGTCAGGTGTTTCGATATCGGACCCGGCAATAACGGCGTGACCATCCGAGACGTCGTCGCGACGCCGAATCAAGCCCACGCCGATTATGGAATCTATTGGCATGCGCCAGGCGACGGCTCGGCGCGCAGCGACGTCCTGACCCTGGACAACGTCGTAATCGAAGGCCAATGGTCGGACGCGACGGGGCTCATGTGGGAGGGATTCGCCAACACGCTGGTTGCGTCGCATCTGCGCATCCTGCATTCCCGATATGGGATGAGGATCGTCAACCCGTCCCGCAGCAAGAGCTATTTCCCTTCCTTCCTCAACGTGTTCGATCTCGAAATGGAGGGCTTCAAGACGCGCGCGCTGTCGATCGAAGCCGGGACGGATTTCAAGATCGTCGGCTCCGACATCAACAATCTGTCGGGAGGCGATGCGAAGCAAGGGAACGCCGACGACAACGCCGTGCGCATTCTCGCGGACGCCGGCGCATCCTACACCCGCGGGGTTTCGATCACGGGCACGCGCATCGGCGGAAGCCGTTCGAGCGGCATCTGGAGCGACAGCCGCGACCTGCAGCTATCCAACGTCATCTTCTACACGACATCCTATGCGGGCGTTAACGCCGCTCCGGTGATCCGCCTCGGGCCGGCAACGCGGGACGCCCTGTTGAGCAACATCGAATGCGAGGAATTCGGGGGCGCGGCCCGCGCCTCCTATTGCCTCGAGATCGACGCGGGCGCGACCGGCGCGCTCGCGACCAATCTGGATGCGCGCTATGTGCGCAAAGGCGCGATCCAGGATCTCGGCGGCGTCGGCGTCTCGGCGGTCAATGTGATCGAACCCGACGGAGCGGTTACGGCCGTCCGGCCATAGAAAGCCGTCCGAAAGCCAGCGCTCTGTCGGCCGCGTTCGTCTTCGCCCGACAATCTAATGTCTCACCTTCCTCAAATTCGCGGTGTGGACGGCGTTCGCCGTTCCGGCGTGCGGCTTGTTTGCGTTCGACGCTGTTTCTCGCGCGATACGGCTGCTTCCTGCAGGGCTATGCGTAACGAGGGCGTGTCCGGGAGGCGGGCTCGCACCGGCGGAATGAATTGTTGCGTTCGTTGGGCAGGACGACATGCTTGGCGCGCCGGTCGAGCCGGAGGACGCGTTGCTGGTCGCCTTGTGGACCCCGCTCGACGCAGTCGCGGCGTGGACGCCGGTGTTTTGATAGGTGGAAATGCCGCATCCCGCGAGGGCCTGTCCGGATGTCGCCAGCGCGCCCAGCGAGACGACTGCGGAAAGCAGAATGCCGCCCGACGACGCTGAACGTTTGAGACTCGAGAGGATGATGTGCATGGTTCTCTCCTCGGCATGACGCTGCAGCAGCCTGCGATGGCCTGGGGCAAACCCTGCTTCGGCGCCCACGTTTCGCGGACAGCTGCCTGCACGATAAGTCTGATCCATTCGAACGTCTCCGACAAGCCGAACGATCGTCTCGTCGTCATCGATGAGAGGAAAGGCGTCGAGTGGCTGATTCGCGGTGGAAACCGCCTGAAGGCTGCGGGTGGGCTGCTATAGCGCTCGGTCAGCGTCGGATGCGCGGCGATGACCTGCAGGAAAATGTGGAAGGCCCTCTGAACTGACCTCGCACCGCTGTCCCTCGCCGTCAGCAGTCCCTTTGCGGCTGCGCAGAGTCTCGCTCAAGCGCGCCCTCGAACTCATCTTCCCGTTAAGGGTCCCATTTCAACTGCTAATATATTGGCGACTCCGGTAGGGCTCGAACCTACGACCTGCCGCTTAGAAGGCGGCTGCTCTAATCCAACTGAGCTACGGAGCCGAACCTCGACCGGCCGGCGCGCCGATCCGGTGCCTCGTCAATGCGACCACGGAACGATGCGGTTCGGCAGGAAATTGTCGGAATAGGAGAGGATCTTGCGCTTTTCCGGCTTCGGCTCCTCCACGCGGTAGGCCACCCCGTTTCGCTGAGCGTAGGCGATCGCCTCCTCCTTCGTGTCGAAGCGCAGCCTGACTTGCGACTTCATGTCGCTCGAACTCGTCCACCCCATCAGCGGCTCGATCGCGCGCGGGATTTCCGGCTCGTATTCGAGCACCCATTTGTCCTTCGCCTGGCCCGACTGGGTGGCGCTGCGGGCGGGGAGATAAATGCGAGCGGTCATCTGCGGCTCTTCGAACGAATGTCCAACGCAGCGGCGGCGTTTCGGCTGGCTTTTAGGGTAGCGCGGACGTTCTGACAACGGGGTCGCCGGATTATCCGGCGACCTCGCCGACCGGCGCCGTGGCCGCATCGGCGTCACGAGCGTTTATGGGTGTCGTTTCTGGCTATCGTATGTGAGCTTCAATTCAACCACACCGAGAGGATGGTCATGGTCCACGACAGATGCGCCTTCGCCGCCATCGCCTTCCTCTGCGCTCTCACGGTTCCGGGGGCCGCTTCCGCGGGAGCAATCAATGACCTCTTCGTCTTTGGCGACAGCTATTCCGACACTGGCGCGTATGTCAGACAAACCACCAACGGGAACACCGCGGTCGCATATTTGGCCAAGGATTTCGGCATCACGCTCACCACCTCGAAAAACACCGATCCGGGAAGGGACGGCGTCAATTTTGCCGAAGCCGGCGCCCGCGTCTTTGCCGGCCCGGCCGCGCCGGCTGCGCATCCGAGGAGCCTGACCCAGCAGGTCGAGGAGTTTCGCAATTACGTTGCGTCGCACAAGGTGACGTTCGATCCGCGAACCTCCCTGTTCTTGCTGCTCGGCGGACTGAACGACCACAAATTCGTCACGCCGGCGGAAGTCGACGCCGCCACGATCGCGCAGGTGAAAACGCTCCATGGGCTCGGCGCCCGTATCTTCGAGATCGCCCTGCTGCCGTCGAAAGTCCCCGTGTTCACCGACAGCGCCGACAACCTCAATCCGGGCTACAGGGCGCTCGTGCCAAAGCTCAAAGCCGAGTTTCCCGACGCCGTCTTCGGCCTGAGCAATTGGGGGCCTGACTACGACGACATCATCGAGCATCCCGACGAAATACGGACTGACGAATGTCACCGATCCATGCCACGACTTCCATGCAGGCAGGCCGACATGTTCGACGCCGGACAAATACTTTTATTACTTCAATGACCATCCTTCGGACGCGGCGCACCACATCGTCGGCGACGAGCTGTACGCCGAGGTTCTGGCGCTCCCTCCCGTCCCGCAGCCCGTGGCGCCCCGAGTGGCGCAATGAGTTCAACAGGCTCTTCGCTTCGCCACATAGATTGGCGACCTTATCCGCCTGGCTTTCGGTGGTCGGCCTCGTCGAGATCGAACCAAACGACGTCCATAAACCACTCCCTTGTACTGTTGTCGGCGGCTTCCCATAGGCGGCGCAGCGCGGCGGCCTTTTCCCAAGCCTCGCGGAGCGCGGCGCGGGGATCGCCGTCAACGCTGACAGCGCGCCTGGCGGCGTTCTTCGCGGCTTCAATGGCGAGCGTCGCCGCTCTCCTTGGCTTTGGCGACGCGGCAATGGCCCGTTGTTGCTCGGCGGGCAGATCGGCCACCTTGGCGGCGTCTTGCACGCCAATCCGGCCCTTCTTCACCGCCTCCTTCAATTCCGGCTCGGCTTTCTCCTTGACCTTGCGCGTGGCGTTGATCATTTCACGGCTCACCGAGCCCGCTGCCGCCTTGGCCAGTTCGCGGCTCGACGCTGTTTTTGGTTTCTCGCCTGACATTTTAATGTCAGTTTGCGTCGCCGGCTCACCCAGGTCGTAAAGCAAGTTGAAATCCTCGGCCTCGACCAATGTGTCGGCAATGGCCTGCTTGGTCAGGTGCCGCCGCTTGAGGTTGTGGGAAACCACGAACATCAAGGCTTCTTCTCTGGCGCCCTGAAATTCGACGTAACGCGGCGCTACGCCAGCGCTTTCGCAAGCGGCGGCGCGGTTGCGTCCATCGAGGATCCGCTTCTCGAACAGGACGATCGGATCAAGCAGCCCGTGCGCGCGAATGTCATCAGTAAGGTTCTGCAATTCGTCCTCGTCCGCCGATGGCATGAGGAGGCAGATCGGGTGAGGGTCGGGCCGCTCTGGCGGATCGTCGATCGGCGTCAAGTTCATTGTCGGCTCAGAGAATGT
>CAWGKV010000032.1:0-14594 GCA_963823165.1 uncultured Alphaproteobacteria bacterium
CCCATAGCGCGCTGTTCAAGATTGGTCTTATGGACAGGCGGGAAGGGCGAGAAAGCGGTCGTTGGCTGACAGCAACCGCTATTCGGTTAAGCGCCGCATGCCTTAAAGTCCGAGAACCGCAAACCGCGTCTTTGAGGAGAGATAAATGACGAAGGTGCTTGTTCTTTACTATTCAAGCTTCGGCCACATCGAGCAGATGGCCTATGCGGTCGCCGAGGGCGCTCGCCGGGCCGGTGCGACCGCCGACGTCAAGCGGGTGCCGGAGAACGTCCCGGCAGAGATCGCAAGGACGTCTCATTTCAAGCTCGACCAGCCGGCGCCGATCGCCACGGTGGACGAGCTGGCGAATTACGACGCCATCGCCGTCGGCGCGCCAACTCGTTTCGGCCGCATGCCCTCGGCGATGGGAAGCTTCTGGGAGCAGGCCGGGCGGCTTTGGATGGGGGGCGCCCTGCACGGCAAGGTCGGCGGCGCTTTCACCTCGAGCGCGACCCAGCACGGCGGCAACGAGACGACCCTCTTCTCGATCATCGCCAACCTCCTGCATTTCGGCATGGTCATCGTCGGTCTGCCATACAGCCACGCGGGACAGATGTCCCTCGACGAGATCGTCGGCGGCGCGCCCTACGGCGCGACCACGATCGCGGGCGGGCAGGGCCAACGGCAGCCGAGCCAGATCGAACTCGAAGGGGCGCGATTTCAGGGCGAGCTCATCGCCAAAACCGCCGCAAAACTTTCGGCCTAGAGGCGTGCGCCTCCTACAGAGCCAGAATTCGCCCCCAGCGCAGAGGGCCACGCTCTCCATTTGAGACGGTCGCTGCGCGCCCGGCGAATTAAGCCCGCTACCTCGCCGGGAACGCGCCAGTTCGGCCCACTTGCGACATTCCGGCTTCGCCGGTGCTCGGTCGGCCGTTGCGCCTATCACCGCGCCCATGTCGACTCGCCGAGGCAATGAGCCTTTCGGCGAAGAAGTCGCGCTATGCGCGCGAGATCGTGCTGCATGGGGTCGGTGGCTATGGGCAGAACAGGCAGATCAGGCAGAACAGACTGAAGGGCGGGCCTCGGCTCTCCGGCGCTTGTCTATTTTGCTGAATCCGACCTCATTTCAGCGGCTTGGGTGTAGGATGAGAACAAATAGTGGACAATAACCGGAGTCTGAGCCATACTCTCTTTTGGTCTCGATCCGGAAAGCCGGCATGAAAACGATTCTCGACGACAAGCCCTGGCGCCAGCCGCCCCCGTTCGACCGGGCCGGAGAAATCGGATTGGAAGGAGGGCGCGCTTGCGGATAAGGAAGCGTCTCGACTGGCCACCAGCAGCGAGCCCAGCAGCCAATCGGCGAAGCGTGATGGAGACGCAGCACGGCGGCAGGTCGGGTGGAAAGCTGCAAACTCTCCACCTCTCCAGATCCGTAACCGGGGCAAATTCCCGGACGCCTCTTTCACCGTCATGGCCGGGGCCACGCGGTTGTGCGGCAGAAACTGCATCTCGTTGTACGCTTTCGTTGCAACCGACTGCAAATTACCAGTTTTTCCTCCGGTGTTTGGGAACGTGCGACGAATGGAGGCGCGGAACCCGTGTGGATGGCCGGGACAAGACGGTGACGTTCCCATTCTTGCCCGGGAATGCCGTAACTCCCAAACTGGCCTCCACTCCGCTTGTGGAGCCGAGGTATCTTGGCTGTCATCCCCGCGAAAGCGGGGATCCAGAGCCCCGCGCAAAAGGCTTTGTGCCCGCGGCCACTGGATGCCCGCGTGCGCGGGCATGACAACGTTGGGAGTTACAATTTGCCCGGCTACCCACATCCGGTGTAAGCCATTGAAAAGGCGAGAATCGTGAACGGATTTGGCTTCCCCTGGGGTTCCTTTTGCTTCCCCTGGCGTTCCTTTGGCTTCCCCGGGGCGAGCGGTTTCCTTCCCCGGGGGAGCCAAATCCTTCCCGCTGCGTTCCAGGACGTTGCGCCGATGGCGCTTCGCCCGAAGCTCGGCTTCCCGGCCGCGGGACGCGCCGCGCGGAGAGCTTCGGGAGCAACCGGCGCTCGCCGGGAAAACCCGCCGCAAGCGCCTGAAAAGGCTCGATTCGCGCCCGAGACTCGCGTGGCGCCGGGCGATGCCGGTCGCCTGAGGGCGGCGCCGAAATGAGCTTTTCGAGCGAAGAGGTCGAGCGCTACGCGCGGCAGATCGTGCTGCACGGGATCGGCGGCCCCGGGCAGAACAAGCTGAAGGCCGGCCGCGTTCTTGTCGTCGGGGCCGGCGGGCTCGGCTCGCCCGCGCTCATCTATCTCGCCGGCGCCGGAGTCGGAACGCTCGGGATAGCCGACGACGACGCGGTCGCGCTCTCGAACCTGCACCGCCAGATCATCCACGGCACGGGCGACGTCGGCCGGCCGAAGACGGCGAGCGCCGCGGAGGCGATTTCGCGCCTCAATCCGCATGTCGCGGTCGAGCCGATCGACGAACGGCTCGACGCCTCGAACGCGCGGGCGACCGTCAGGCGCTTCGACGTCGTCCTCGACGGCTCGGACAATTTCGCCACCCGCTACGCGCTGTCCGACGCCTGCTGTTTCGAGCGCCGGCCGCTGGTCAGCGCCGCGCTCGGCGAGTTCGACGGCACGCTCACGACCTTGAAGCCCTACGAGGCCGGGGCGGACGGGCGGCCGAACCCGACCTACCGCTGCCTGTTTCCCGACCCGCCGGAGCCGGGAACGATCCCGACCTGCGCCGAAGCGGGGGTGCTCGGCGCGATCGGCGGCGTACTCGGCTCGCTGATGGCGATCGAAGCGATCCGCGAGATCGTCGGGGGTTTCGGCGACGGCGACGCCGGCCTCGTCGGCCGGCTTCTGATGATCGACCTGCGTGCGATGCGCTTCGAAACCCTGCGCTACGGCTGGGACGAGACGAATCCGCTCACCGGCGCGGCTCAGACGTCGTCGAAGCCGCCCCCGCCCGACCCGTCGTCGAAGGACGAGTTGTCGATGTAGCCGGCGTCGTCGGGCGCGTTCGGCTCCATGCCGGCGTCCGAGTTGTCGGGCGCGACATCGTAGAAGTTGTTGATCGTCTCGGTCGGAGCGCCTCCGCCGAAGCCCGAGCCGCCAAAGCCCGAGCCGCCGAACAGGCCGCCGCCCGAGTGGCCGCCGAACAGGCCGCCGAGAAGATTGCCGAGCGCGACGCCGCCAGCGACGCCCGCGGCGGTCGAGGCTGCGTTCTGCAGGAAGCCTCCTCCGCCGCTCGGCTGAGGAGCGCCGCCGCCCCAGGGTCCGGGGCGAGGAGTCGCGTATTGTGGCGGAGGCGGAGGCGGAGGGGCATAGCCCTGTTGCGGCTCCGCCGGGCCTCGCTGATAGGCGTCAGGCTCGTAAGCCGGGCGAGGCGGAGCGGAGGGGGCGCCGCCGCCGAATATCGACTTGCCGAGGTTGCCGAGAAAGCCGCCGCCCTGGCCCTGCCGCTCGGCGGCTTCGTGCGCCGCCGCTTCGAGCTCGGCGATCCTGTGGGCCGCCGCCTCCAGGGCGTGCTGCTGGACGAGCACGGTCTGGGAAAGAACATAGGGCGCATGGGGCGCCGCGCGAACGGCGTCGTTGATGAAGGACTCGGCTTCCGCGTCGCGCGGCGCAGAGCCGTTCGCGTTGATGCGCTGGAAAAGGTCGCCAAGCATCTGGCGTTCTTCGGGGGTCATGTCCGCTCTCCAATTCGGCCCTTTAGGAGCCGCGCGGCGCATATGGAGATGGGAAGCGGCCGTTCCAAGACGGCCTCCGCCCGTTTTTCGGCCGACCTTCGCTAGGCCCTGCGACGCCGCCCCGCCTTTACTCCGCCGACCCGATCGTTTAGGCAATTTTCGCAATAAGCCCCGGCTCCAGCTTGTTGTCGCTGGGGTCGGGGTTTCGCGTATTTCGGGAAACGATGGAGAGCGCACCTCGATGGCCAACGTGGTTGTTGTCGGCGCCCAGTGGGGCGACGAAGGGAAGGGCAAAGTCGTCGACTGGCTATCCGTGGGCGCCGACGTCGTCGTTCGTTTTCAGGGCGGCCACAACGCCGGCCACACCCTGGTGATCGACGGAAAGGTGTTCAAGCTCGCGCTGCTTCCCTCCGGCATCGTCCGCCCGGGCAAGCTTGCGGTGATCGGCAATGGCGTGGTGCTCGACCCCTACCACCTCGTCGCCGAGATCGAGACCATCATCGGCCAGGGCGTCGAGATCACGCCCGCCAATCTGAAGATCGCCGAGAACGTTCCGCTCATTCTCTCGCTTCACCGCGAACTGGACGCCCATCGCGAGTCTGCGGTTGCGCGCGGCACGAAGATCGGGACGACCAAGCGCGGCATTGGGCCTGCCTACGAGGACAAGGTCGCCCGCCGGGCGATCCGCCTCATGGACCTGGCCGAGCCGGAGGCGCTCGACGACAAGATCGAGCGTCTGCTCTCACACCACGATCCGCTGTGCCGCGGGCTCGGCCTTCCGCCGCCGAGCGGGAAGGCCATTCGAGAGGAACTTCTTGCCATTGCGCCGAAGGTCTTGCCCTACATGGCGCCGACCTTCGAACTGCTCGATCGCGAGCGGCGGGCGGGCAAGCGCATCCTGTTCGAGGGCGCCCAGGGGGCGCTTCTCGACGTCGATCACGGGACCTATCCCTTCGTCACGTCCTCGAACACCGTGGCGGCCAATGCGGCGACCGGCTCCGGCCTCGGGCCGAGCGCGATCGGCTACGTGCTGGGCATCGCCAAGGCCTATGTGACTCGGGTCGGCGCGGGTCCGTTCCCCACTGAACTGGACGACGAGGTCGGGCGTCGGATCGGCGACCGAGGCAAGGAATTCGGCACCAACACCGGCCGTCGCCGCCGGTGCGGCTGGTTCGACGCGGTGCTCGCCAGACAGACGGCGCGCACCTGCGGAATCGATGGCCTCGCGCTGACGAAGCTTGACATCCTCGACGGCTTCGACGAGATCAAGGTCGCCACCAGCTACCGCCTGGACGGCAGGGAGATCGATTATTTGCCGGCCTCCCAGTCCGCGCAGGCGCGGATCGAACCGGTTTATGAAACCATCGAAGGCTGGAAGGGCGTCACCGGCAAAGCCCGTTCGTGGGCCGATCTGCCGGCGCAAGCGATAAAATATGTGCGCCGGATCGAAGAGCTGGTTGGCGTTCCGGTCGCCCTATTGTCGACGAAGTCCGGAGCGCGACGATACGATCCTCGTGCATGACCCATTTCAGGATTGAGATGCCGGAGAGCGAGCGCATTCCGCATGGCTGACTATCAATCGCTGCTCACCCGCGCCATCGCCAATCTTCCGAATGCGAGCGTCGCCACGACTCGTCAGACGATCTATGACCGGGCGCGCGCGGCGCTGGTGACGCAGCTCAGGTCTCTGCGTCCCCCGCTTCCCGACAGCGACATCGAGCGCGAGGAGCGGGCGCTCGACAACGCGATCGCACAGGTCGAGGAGCAGTTTGGGTCGACGACCGCGCCGCACGAGGCGCTTTTTGCGGCCGAGTCCGCCCCTCCGCAGCCGCCTGGAGCGAGCCCGGCATCCCCGTCGCCTGGGCCGCCAGCGGGGTTGAAGGCCACGGAATCGCCAGCTGCGACTCCCGCCGCCGCGGCCCAGCGCGCCTCGCCTGGCTACGGGGGCGCGCGGCCCCAAACGGGGACCGCCAAATTTCAGCCCGCAGCAGTCGCCCGCCCCCTTCAGCCGCGTCCCGGGCCGACCCGGCCGCCCGCGCCGGCCGCGGCTCCTGCTCCTCGGCAACATCCGCCTGCGTCGGCCACGGCTCCTGCTCCTAGGCAAACTCTGCCCGCTCCTGGCCCCGAATCTGGCGGACCATATGCTGCCACGCTGCATGCCTCGCCTGTCGCGTCCGCGGCTGCCGCGCGTCGCGCCGCGCCGGCGAGCGGAGCCAAGCCGCCCCCGGTGCAGGTCGCACGAGACGATCGAGCGGGCGCCAACGCCGCTCCGCCTATTGTCGTGAGCAGGGCCGACGGCGGGGATTCGGCTCCAGCCAATCTCGCCAGGGTCGTCCCGAACGCGGAGGCCGACCAATCCGCCAGCGCCGGCGCTCCGCCGGTCATCGCCAGCCTCGCCGACGACGCCGAGCCGGCGAGCATTGCGGCCGTGGAGCCGGTCGACGTCGAGCGGGTCGGCTCGGCGCCCCGGCCTGAAACAGAGGGGCAGCGGCCCTTCGCTCCGATGGCGACCCCGGAGAAGGGCCGGTCGTGGCCGTGGCTCGCGCTCGCGGCGGTGCTCGGCGTCGTCCTGTCCATCGCCGGGGCGGCGATTCTCATGCGTCAGAAGCCGCAGGACCTCGCCATTCCCCCACCGACTGAGGCCCAGCAGGAGGCGCCGCAGTCGCCCGCCAAGATCGCCCAGCGCGCGGAGCCCTCTCCGGCGGAGAGCGGAACGTCAGCGTCCGTGTCACCCGCGCCCGCCGCGGGGGACCAGCAGGCCGGCCAGGGCGCCCCAGACGCGGGGCAGGCCGCGCCGCCGGCGGAAGCGCAGAATTCCCCCGCCCAGCTGCCTGCCGCGGGGAGAGCGGCGATGTTGATCGCTTCGGCCGATAATCCGCAGAAGCCAGTGGTCAACCTCGGTTCGACCGTGTGGTCGACAATTCCGGCTTCGCCCGGCCAGCCCGCCTCCGTTGCAGTGAAAGCGGACGCCGATATCCCCGATCTCAAAATGCACGCCACGATGATCCTGCGGAAGAACACCGACCCAACGCTCGAGGCGACCCATACGATCGACCTCAAGTTCACGTTCGCCGACGGCGCGCCGATCGCCGGCTTCAAGGATGTCGGCCTGCCGCAGATGCGCAAGCTCGACGCAACCGCGTCGGAACAGCTGAACAGCGTGAAGGTCAAGATCAGCGACGTTTACTTTCTCATCGCTCTCGCCAAGAGCGACCAGGACCTCGCCCGCAACGTCGACCTCATAGAGACGCGCGCGTGGTTCGACTTCCCGTTGCTGATGAACGACGACAGGATCGCCAAGCTCGTGTTCCAGAAGTCGGAGGACGGCCAAGCGATGCTGGAAAAGGCGCTGGACGCCTGGAAGTAGCCCTATCCCTTGATGTTGAACACCCGGGTCGAGACGAAATAACCGTCCTCGACCACGCCGAAGGCGACTGGAGTTCCGAAGCAAGCGGCCCAGACCAGCCCCGCCGGCGGAGCTGGCCCGCGCAGCAGAAGCGGCTGCCCGCGCCGTAGGACCGCCGCGCCATTGCGGTCGACGGGCAGGGATGCGAGTTCCGCCAGACCCGCCTGCAGAGGCAACATGGCGCGCGCCATCAGATCGTCATCATCCGGCAATCGGTCAAGGGGAACCGCCGCGTCGGCCGAGAACGGGCCGACACGCGTCCGCCTGAGTTCGACCACGTGGCCGTAGCACCCCAGCGCGCGGCCGAGATCGCGCGCCAGCGCCCTGACATAGGCGCCTTTCCCGCATTCGGCCTCCAGCAACGCCGAGTCCGGGTCGGCACAAACGAGGTCGAGCCGGTAGACACGGATCGCTCGCGCGGCGATCGAAAAGCTTTCGCCGTCGCGGGCGCGGTCATAGGCGCGCGCGCCGTCGATCTTGATGGCGGAATAGGTGGGCGGGGTCTGCTCGATTCGGCCGACAAAGCGTGGGAGAATGGCCGCGATCTCGCCTCCGCTCGGCCGGAAGTCAGAGCGGGCGACGATTTCGCCCTCGGAGTCGTCGGTTGCGCTCTCCTCACCCCACCGCACGCGAAAGCGGTAGGCCTTGGTTCCCTCTTGGACGATCGGCACGGTTTTCGTCGCCTCCCCGAACGCGACGGGCAAGACGCCCGACGCTAGCGGGTCGAGCGTTCCCGCATGGCCGGCCTTCCTGGCGTTGAACAGAAACTTGAGCCGTCCGACCGCCTGGGTCGACGTGACGCCGACCGGCTTGTCCAAATTGACCCAGCCGTTGACCTCGGTCCGGTTCGACCTCCTCTGCGGCGGCCTTCCGCTGCGGCCCGCATTGGCGGCCGACTTGCGGTCGCCCTGTTCGCCCATCATTACTCGTCCCCTTCGAGGTCGTGTGGACGGAGATCGCGGGCCACCTCGGGCGATTTCAGGATCGCCTCGATGCGCGCCTGGGCGTCGAAGCTGGGATCGAGCGCGAAACGCAGCTCAGGCGCGAATCTGAGCTTGATACGATGCGCGACCAGGGTCCGCAGCTCCTTCTTGTGGCGGTTCAGGGCCTCGACAGCCGCCGCCGCCGCCTCGCCGCCAAGGGGCATGACCGAGACCACCGCGAGCTTCAGGTCGGGCGACATGCGGACCGCCGGAACGGTGACCGGATGTCGATCGAGCGCGGGGTCGAGCACCTCGCCGCGCGCCAAAATCTCGGCCAGCGCATGCCGGATCAACTCCCCCACCCGCTCGACGCGGTGGGAGGACGTATGGGACCGGGAGGATGGACGGGACATCGGAACTGGGCGTGGTTCAGATCGACGCCAGCCGGACGGGGAGCGCGCGAGCGATCGCTATATTCAGCGCCGACTTGATCAGTTCATGGACGTGCGTTTTCGCCCGCATCGGCACGACCTCGCCTTCGATCAGCTCGGAATTCTCGTCCTCTGAAATGATTCCGGCGTCCTGCATGCGCAGGACCTCGGCCACCGTGAAGGAACGGCGGTCGAAACCGTCGGCGGCCCGCGTCACGTTGGCCCTCATGTCTGTCGTCCCGCTCGCCGCATCAGAGGGTGCGGCGAATCTCCTCGACGCTGTAGCACTCGATGACGTCGCCGACGCGCATGTCCTGGTAATTCTCGAAGGCCATGCCGCATTCCTGTCCGGCCTGTACCTGCCCGACTTCGTCCTTGAAGCGTTTGAGCGTCGAGAGCTTGCCCTCGTGCACGACGACGTTGTCGCGGATCAGCCGCACGTGGGCGCCGCGCTGGACGACGCCGTCAGTGACACGGCACCCCGCGACGCTGCCGACCTTGGAGATGTGGAAGATCTCCAGAATCTGCGCGTTGCCGAGCATCGTCTCCCGAAGGGTCGGCGACAGCATTCCGGACAGCGCCGCCTTCACATCGTCCACCAGGTTGTAGATGATGTTGTAGTAGCGGATCTCGATGCCGGCCTGTTCGGCGAGATCGCGGGCCTCCTTGTGGGCGCGGACGTTGAAGCCGATGATGACGGCGTGCGAGGCCTCCGCCAGCGTCACGTCCAATTCGGTGACCCCTCCGACGCCGCCATAAAGGACACGCGCCACCACCTCGTCGTTGCCGAGCTTCTCGACCGAGGCGGTGATGGCCTCGAGCGAGCCCTGCACGTCCGCCTTGACGACGATCGGCAGCTCCTTGCGGCCGGCGGCCTTCAGGTTGGTCATCATGTCGGAGAGCGAAGTGCGCACTGCGGGTCCCCGCGCGGCCGCCTTCTCTCGCTTCTGGCGCTCGCGGTACTCGGTGATTTCGCGTGCCCGCGCCTCCGTTTCGACGACGGCGACCCGGTCGCCCGCTTCTGGCGCGCCGTCGAAGCCCAGAACCTCGACGGGCATCGACGGGCCCGCCGCCTGAACGGCCTGACCCCTGTCGTTGAGGAGCGCCCGCACGCGGCCCCAATGGGACCCCGCGACGACCAGCTGGCCGACGCGCAGGGTGCCGCGCTGAACGAGAACGGTCGCGACTGGACCACGGCCGCGGTCCAGGCGGGCCTCGATGACGGTCCCCTCCGCGCTCCGCTCCGGGTCGGCGACCAGATCCAGAAGCTCCGCCTGCAAGGCGATCGCCTCAAGCAGCTTATCCAGGTTGATCTGCTTGGTGGCCGAGACTTCGACCGCCAGCGCGTCGCCGCCGAAGGCCTCGACCTGCACGTCATGCTGCAGGAGCTCCTGCATGAACTCGCTGCGGATTGGCGTCCGGCTTGTCGATCTTGTTGATCGCGACGATGATCGGAGCCTTGGCCGCCTTGGCGTGTCGGATCGCCTCGATCGTCTGCGGCATGACCCCGTCGTCCGCTGCTACGACCAGGACGACGATGTCGGTCACCTTGGCGCCTCGCGCGCGCATCGCGGTGAAGGCGGCGTGACCCGGCGTGTCGATGAAGGTGATCGTCTGGCCGCCAGGTGCGGCGACCTGATAGGCGCCGATGTGCTGCGTGATGCCGCCGGCCTCGCCCGCCACGACGTTGGCATGCCGGATGGCGTCCAGCAGAGACGTCTTGCCGTGGTCAACGTGGCCCATGATGGTGACGATCGGCGGGCGCAGGACCGTCGCCCCCTCCTCGTCGGGACGGTCGAACAATCCCTCCTCGACGTCGGATTCCGCGACGCGCTTGACCGTATGGCCCATTTCCTCGGCGACGAGCTCCGCCGTGTCGGCGTCGAGCACGTCGGTCAGCGTCACCATGCGGCCCTGGCGCATGAGGAGCTTGATCACGTCTACGGCGCGCTCGGACATGCGGCTGGCGAGCTCCTGGATGGTGATCGCCTCCGGCAGCACGATTTCGCGCGCTATCTTCTCTTTTTGGTCATGCGCGCCTAACCCCTTCAGGCGCTGCGTGCGGCGACGGAACGAGGCGACGGAACGGGTGCGCTCCTCCTCTATCGCCGTCGCGTTGGCCACTGTCAGACGGCCGCGGCTGCGTTGTTCGGCGCCCCGCGTGGGACGCGGAGTTGGCACGAGGACCTTCTGCGGCGTCACGGGTCCGAGCGTGGACCGTCGTACGACACGCGATTCCTCCTGGCCCGCCTTCGCGATTGCCGGAGCGGTCGCAACTCCCGCCGGTTTGCGCGGGATCGAAGGCGACGGCGCAGGCTCCCCGCCGGCCAGACGACGGCGCGCCTCCTCCTCGGATTGGCGCTTGAAATTCGCTTCCTGCGCCCGGCGCAGCTCCTCCTCGCGCTTTCGCGCCTCGGCCGCCTCGCGTTCAGCCCGCTCACGCGCTTCGCGCTCCCGACGCGCCTCGGCCTCGGCCTCTTGACGCCTGCGATCCTCCTCCTCGCGCGCCCGCGCGTCCAGCAGTGCCCGGGCGCGGGCTTCACGCTGCTCGGCGGTGAGGGTCGGCAGGACGACGCCCGTTTTGGGAGGAGGCGGCGCGGCAGGCCTCGCCAGACCGGCCGGCGTGGGCCCCCTCGGGGCAATGGAGATGGTCGCCTTGGCGGCGGGAGCGGTCGGTCCGGATGCGGAAGGCGTGGCGTCGCCGGGTCCCAGAACCCGACGCTTCACCTTCTCGACGACGACCGCCTTGCTGCGCCCGTGCGAGAAGCTTTGTCGAACGGTGCCCTGCTCAACCGGTCGCTTGAGGTGCAAGGTCGGTTTCGTCGTCTGGACGCCGGTCGGCTTGTCACTGTTGCTCGTTTCGTTCATGCCTGTTCCTAATCGCTTGGCCCTTCAGTCAATCTGCC
Source organism: uncultured Alphaproteobacteria bacterium (assembly GCA_963823165.1). GTDB lineage: Bacteria > Pseudomonadota > Alphaproteobacteria > Rhizobiales > Beijerinckiaceae > Roseiarcus. The sequence continues at coordinate 11,336 of CAWGKV010000032.1, forward strand.
CGGCCGGCCAAGCCTGTCGACGCCGTGGGCCGGCGCGTCGACGCCGTCTGATGCAAGAGTTGCGTCCGCTTCGCTCGCGCGATAACGGCGCAAACGATCCGCCCTTGCGAGAAAGGCAGAGGTCGCCGCGCCGGATTTGAGCGCAGCATGTATCACATTTGCCTTCCCCAATGCCAAACCCAATTGGCTCGACGAGAAGATATAAATCCACGGGAGCGCTCCGGCGGTGTCGCCAAATCGGGCCCGCAAAGCCTGGGCCCGCTTCTGCGCGCCGTCGGAAGCCCCGTCGCTGGCTTGAATGAGCGCGGCCACGTCTCCGTTCCCGATCGCCAAATCGACCTTGAACGCGCCCGCGACGACGAGCCCGGCCTTGTTGGCCATCGAAAGCGACTGCAGCGCGTCCCGCTCGAGCAACGCGTCTACGGTCGCCGCCAACGTCGCGGGCGCATCCGCCTGGGTGCGAAAGGCGCGCGAAAACGCGCGCTTGTCCGCCGCCCGCCGCACCGCTTCAAAACTTAGTCGCGTCCAGACGCCACGGCCAGGCAATCTGCAGCGGATGTCAGGTACGACCGCGCCGTCGGCCGAGATTGCAAAACGCAGCATCGTCTCCGGAGCGCCCTTGGCGCCCGACACGATGCAGGTCCGCTCCGGCCCGCTGTCATCACGTTCAGTCTTCGTCCGCAATCGTTCGTCCCTACTCCGCCGGGTGAGGCTCGCCATCAGCGGGTTCGGCTGCAGGCGCCGGAGCATCGATCCAACCGGCGCGCACGCGTGCGTCCAGAATCATCGCGTCGGCCTGCGCCCTCGTCACACCGAAGCTGCTGAGGATGCCAGCCTTCGTCGTCTCGCCTCCATCGCCTCGCTCGGTCCAGCCGATCAGATCGTCGGTGGCGCAGTCGGCCAGATCCTCCAGCGACTTGACGCCGCTCTCGCCGAGCTTGACCAGCATCGGCGTGGTAAGGCCTTCGATTTCCTTGAGCTCGTCGGCGACGCCAAGCGCCCTACGCTGCTCGTCGAATTCGGCATCGATCTGAGCGAGACGCGCCAGTGCGCGCGATTAAATCTCGGCCGCGGTCTCCTCGTCGAAACCTTCGATCGAGGCGAGCTCGCGCGGCTCGACATAGGCGATCTCCTCGACGTTGCGGAAGCCTTCCGAAGCGAGGAGCTGCGCTACGGTCTCGTCGACGTCGAGCGCATCCATAAAGGCGCCCGTCCGCTCGGCGAACTCCTTCTGGCGGCGCTCCAATTCCTCGGCCTCCGTCAGAATGTCGATATCCCAACCCGTCAGCTGCGAAGCAAGGCGCACGTTTTGTCCGCGGCGTCCGATGGCGAGCGACAGCTGGTCGTCAGGCACCACGACCTCGATCCGGGTCGAGTCTTCGTCCAGCACCACTTTCATCACCTCGGCCGGCTGCAGCGCGTTGACGATGAAAGTGGCCGCGTCCGGCGACCATGGGATGATGTCGATCTTTTCGCCCTGGAGTTCGTTGACGACGGCCTGAACGCGCGAACCGCGCATGCCGACGCAGGCGCCGACGGGATCGATCGAGGAGTCGTTCGACGTCACGGCGATCTTGGCGCGCGAGCCGGGGTCGCGAGCGACGGATTTCACCTCGACAATGCCGTCGTAAATCTCCGGCACTTCCTGGGCGAAGAGCTTGGCGGTGAATTGCGGGTGGGTGCGCGAAAGGAAGATCTGCGGTCCGCGAGCTTCGCGCCGTACGTCATAGACGTAGGCGCGAATGCGGTCGCCCGGCCGAAACATCTCGCGCGGGATCATCTCGTCGCGCCGCACGACAGCTTCTCCTCCCGCGCCCCCGAGGTCGACGACGACGTTGCCGTACTCGACCCGCTTCACCTGACCGTTGATGATCTCGCCGATCCGGTCCTTGAACACTTCATACTGTTTGTCGCGCTCGGCTTCCCGGATCTTCTGCACCAGCACCTGCTTCGACGCCTGCGCGGGAATGCGGCCGTAATCGAACGGCGGCAGCAATTCGCTGATCCAGTCGCCAAGCTGAGCAGACGGGTTCTTCTTCTGCGCGTCGGTCAAGGTGATCTGGGTAGCGTCGTTCTCGACCTGATCGACCACCAGCAACAGCCGCGAGAAGCGGATTTCGCCGGTCTTCGGGTTGATTTCTGCCCGAACCTCAGTCTCCTGACCGTAACGCGAGCGCGCGGCCTTTTGCATCGCGTCCTCCATCGAGGCGAGGACGATCGCCCGGTCGATCGATTTCTCCCGCGCGACGGCGTCGACGATCTGCAAAAGCTCCAGTCTGTTGGCGCTAACCGCCATTGTGGTCTCCTTCGTCAGGCCCGGGGGGTTCAGGGGCCGAACCGCGGCTCGCGGCTTTGCGTTTCAAATTTGCGTCGGGTTTCCCGCGAGGACCGACGTAAGGGCGGAGCGCCGCGGGCCGCCTTGCTTCCTTGAGCGCCGCCTTTTCCCGCCTCAACGCGGCGCGGATCAGGTCGTCGGTCAGCACCAACCGCGCTTCAACCATGCCACGGATCGGCAGCTCGACCGGGCTCTCGCTCTTGTCGTCGGCGACAATGACCAGACGCGCCGTCGGCCCGTCGGGACCCGCCGCCACCGCATCGATCCGGCCACGGAAGCGCTTGCGGCCGTTGAGCGGCGCCGCCATCTCGACGCGCGCCTCGTGACCGATCGCGCGCTCGAAATCCGACTGCCGCACCAGCGGGCGATCGATACCCGGTGACGAAACCTCGAGACGCCATGCGTGCGACATGATGTCTTCGACGTCCAACACCGGCGACAGCTCGATGCTGGCGCGCTCGCAATCGTCAATCGTCATGACGCCATCTGGCCGCTCGGCCATGATCTGCACCGTCGCGCTCGCGGCCGCCGATATCCTCACCCGCACAAGTCTCAAGCCCAGGCCGCGAAGGACCCGTTCGGCGACGCGCCCGACCCGCAACGCGAGCCCCGCGTCCTCGATCAGGCGCGGCTCGAGAAGTCCCTCGGCGGGAGGCAAAAGGTGTTGGGGCGCCAGCGCTTCGGCCATCGACCTTGCGTAAACAAAAAGAGCGGGTCCCGGTCGGGCCCACTCTCAAACCATCCCCTCATCAGGAAGACGAAGGGCTATGAGACGTTGATGAGCGCGATATAGTGCAATGCGCGCATCGTTGCAAGGAGAAAGAAGGAGAAAGCGTCGCCGCTCGCCTGCTCTCAGTCGAACTCGCCGGCGATCAATCGCTGGTGCACCTTCTCCCCTGATGACGCCAGTTCCGTTCTTGGCGA
>CAWGKV010000033.1:0-38986 GCA_963823165.1 uncultured Alphaproteobacteria bacterium
TCCCGAAGGCCCCGGCCCAGCGAAAGGCCCGCCAGCGGGCAGCCTAGGGTCTCCTCTCGAAGCGTCGCCCTCGCGCCGCGCGCCCGGACATGTTGACCGGCTGCGGCGCCCGCCTTAAGCCTCGCTTTCATGACTGATGAAGAGCTGGCGTTGATCCTCCGCCGAGAACTTGCGCCGCTGCAGCGCGACCTTGCCGCCATGGCGCCGCAGGTCGCCGGAATCCCGCTGATCCATCGCGCGGTCGAGGCGCTGCGGCATGACAGCCGGCAGATCAGGGCGGCGATCAATGACCTCGCTGCCGTCCAGATGACCAAAGGCGAGGCCGAGGCGCTGCACGCCGACGTCGACAAGGCGCTGACCAGAGACGATGAACTCGAGGCGCGCCTATCAGTCCTCGAGCGCCAGATCCGCGAATTGCAGGAGCGGCGATAGCGCAGCGACGCTCTCCTGGCTGCCGCCCGGCTCAGGAAGACAGGTTGATTGGCATGGGCGATCTCAGCCGCCTCGCCTTCCGGTTCCCCAAAACGATGCCCGATATCCCGCACGAATACGTGGTGCGGACCCCGGACAACGAGGCCGACTTCGTCGCCCTGTTCGACGCCATACGGCAAGACGGGGTGGCAGAGCGCTGGGGCCGGCGGACAGCTCCGACCCTTCTGTTTTCCTATCGTTTTCCAGGACCTTGTTCCTGTCGTACATTACCTCCGTATCTTCGTGGTGATCCGCGATCGCCAGGCGATGATCTCGTCGTGCATCTCGGCAATTCGGTTCTTGATCGGCCTCTTGTCCCTTCCTTTTGCGGTTCTTCAGCTCCGGCGGAGGACGAAATGACCGGGCGACACTTCGTCGTAGCTCGATGGCGCAGCCCGGTGACCGAGCGGGAAAATGGGAGACGCGATGGGGCTGACGGTCGGATTTTCGTGGATGCGCCGACGCCGCGGATCGGCGACCGGAACCGCGGCCATCAAAGCCTTGGTGTAGGGATGGCGCGCATCCTCGAAAACTGCCGGCCGCGGACCCAATTCGACAAGCCGCCCGAGATACATGACGCCAACATGATGCGATATTCGCTCGACGACCGCAATGTCATGGCTAATGAACAGGAAAGAGAGGCCGAGATCGGCCTGCAACTCCGCCAGAAGATTGAGGACCTGCGCCTGAACCGAGACGTCGAGCGCGGAGACGGCTTCGTCGGCAATCACCAGGCTCGGGTTCGGCGCGATAGCGCGGGCGATCGCGACGCGCTGCCGCTGGCCGCCGGAGAGCTCGTGCGGATAGCGGTCGAGGAAGCTGCGGGGCAACTCGACGCGGTCGAACAGCTTCGCGACCCGGTCCTCGATTTCCGATTTCGAGGCGAGGCCGAAATTGATCAGCGGTTCGGCGACCTGGTCGCGCAGGCGACGATAGGGATTGAGCGACGCAAATGGATCCTGGAAAACCATTTGCATATCGCGCCTGGCCCTGCGCAACTCGGCCGCAGGGAGTCTGCGGATCTCGCGGCCGTTGAGCCAGATTTCGCCGGATTGCGCTTCGATCAGGCGCAGGATCGACCGACCGCAGGACGACTTGCCGCATCCGGATTCGCCGACAAGCGAAAACGTTTCACCGACATTGATCGAGAAGCTCACGTCCTCGACCGCATGGACGTTGGCGACGATCCTGCGCAACACTCCGCCCCTGACGGGAAAGCGCGTTGTAAGATTTTTGACCACGAGCAACGGCTTCGGGCTCTGGGGCGGGGCCTCTGTCGCCGCAATCGCGCTCGGACTGTCGTCCAGCCTGCGCATGCGGGCGGGCGCAAGCGTTCCCTGCATCTCGCCGAGCTTGGGGACCGCGGCGAGCAGCATGCGCGTGTAGTCCGCCTGCGGATTTTCGAATATCGCCTCGACGTCGCCCTATTCGACGATCTTGCCGCGGTACATCACGACGACGCGGTCGGCCATCTGCGCCACGACCGCCATATCGTGAGTGACGAACAGCACGGCCATGCGGTTTTCCCGCTTCAGCCGGTCGATAAGGGCAAGGATTTCCGCCTGGATCGTGACGTCGAGCGCGGTGGTCGGCTCGTCGGCGATGAGCAGCCGCGGCTCGCAGGCCATGGCCATGGCGATGACGACGCGTTGGCGCATGCCGCCCGAAAGTTCATGCGGATATTGCTGAAGCCGTCGCTCAGGCTCGGGGACGCGAACGCTGGTGAGGAGCTCAAGCGCCCTCGCGCGCGCCTGTTCCCGGCGCAAGCCGCGATGGACTTTGAGTCCGTCGGTCAGCTGCCGCTCGATGGTGAACACCGGATTGAGCGACGTCATCGGCTCCTGAAAGATCATGCCGATCTCGTTGCCGCGCAGCTCGCGCATGAAGTCCGACGGGGCGTTGGCGAGGTCGATCGGCCCCCCGTCTCGGGGCGCGAACTTGAGCCGTCCCGCCGCGATGCGTCCGCCGCCGAACTCGACCAGACGCATGAGGGACAGCGACGTCACCGACTTGCCGGAGCCCGACTCGCCGACAAGGCATACCGTCTCGCCGCGGTCGATCGCGAACGAGACGTCATCGACCGCGACAATCGTTCCACCGTCCGTCTTGAACTCGACCCGCAGGTTCTCGACCGCCACCAGCGGGCGCCGCGCTTGACCGTCGTCTTCGGAAGGGATTTCGGCGATCGATGATATGTCCACCGCTTTGCCTAGTTCGTGCGAGGGTCGAAGACGTCGCGGAGAATGTCGCCGGACATGTTGAGGCCGAGCACAGTCAAGGCGACGGCGGCGCCGGGAACGAGACCAGTCCAGGGCGCGACGTCGAGATAATCGCGCGAAGCCTGGATCATCAGTCCCCAGGAGGATTGCGGCGGCTGCGTGCCGAACCCAAGGAAAGACAGGCCCGCCTCGGCAAGAATGGCGAAGGCGAGACTAATCGTCGCCTGAACGATGATCGGTGGCATGACGTTCGGCAGGACATGGCGGAGGACGAGTTGAAGGTTGGTGGCGCCCACCGCGCGCGCCGCCTCGACGTAAGGCATCTGCGTCACGCGCAAGGCTTCGCCTCGCACGATGCGCGCGAGAAAAGGAGTAAAAGCGACGCCAATCGCGATGGTGGCGTTTGTCGCATTCGGGCCGAGCATCGCGCTGATGGTCAACGCCAACAGCAGAACCGGAAAGCTCAGCAGCGTGTCGACGAGGCGCATCAGCGCGTTGTCGATGCGGCCGCGATAGAAGCCCGAGACCATGCCGAGCGGCAGGCCCAGCATAAGGCTCATCAGCACCGCCGCGCTGGCGATGGACAGCGACGTTCGCGCGCCGAGCATGACGCGATAGAAAAGATCGCGCCCCAGTTGATCGGTGCCGAGCCAGTGCACGGCAGACGGCGGGCGCAACCTCGCGGTCATCGTCATTCGAGTGGCGAAATCGGCTGGAATGAGGAGCGGCGCCAGGACGGCGGTCATGAACATCACGATCACGAGCGTCGCGCCGACCAGGCCCTTGGTGCTCAGAAAGCGCCTCATCTCCCGCTATTCCAGCCGAATTCGCGGGTCGACATAGAGGTAGAGGAGATCGACCACGAGATTGGTGAGCATCACGACAGCCGCGATGACGAAGACAGTCGCCTGGATCAGGGGAATGTCGCGGTTGAGCAGGGCCTGGTAAGTGAGCCAGCCCATGCCGGTGTAGTTGAACAGCGTCTCGATGACGATGATCGAGCCGAACAGGTAGCCGACCTGAAGTCCAGCCACGGTTATCACCGGGCCTATGGCGTTGGCCAATGCGTACCGCCAGACGATCGTGCGCTCTCTGAGACCCTTGGCGCGCCCGACCCGAATGAATTCCTGTCCGAGAATTCCGGTCATGGTCGCGCGCGTCATGCGGGTCAAATGCGCCATCAGCCCGAGGCCAAGCGCGAGCGACGGAAGAAACGCGTGCGCGAGGGCCTGCTCGAAGTTGACCGCAGGATCGGCGAAGCCGCTCGAAGGAAACCAGCCGAGAGTCCGCGCAAAAAGAAGGATCATCATGATCCCCCAGAAGAAGTCTGGCAGGCTCACGCCGACAAGAGCCGCGCTGCTGCTGGTGACATCCTGCCACCGGTCCCGATGGATTGCGGCCCAGACGCCAAGCGGCACCGCCGAAAACAATGCGATGGCCATCGACATAACGACGATCAGCGAGCTGGCCTTCATCTTCTGGATGAGGAGATCGGCAATTGGAACCTTGAAGACGAGCGATTGCCCCCAGTGACCAGCCGCCATGCCGCCGATCCACCGCCCATATTGCAGGATCAGCGGATCGTTGAGGCCAAGTGATTTGCGCAAGCCGGCGAGCGCCTCCGGATTGCTCTGCGTTCCCATGATCATCGTCGCGACGTCGCCGGGAAGTATGGTCGTTACGGCGAACGTGATCACGGAGATCAGGAATAGCGTCAGCGCGATCGAGAGCAGCCGGTTGAGAATGTACGTCATGCAGCGTTTCGGCCCGACCTTGAACCGAGCGGCCGGCAGGCGCCCGCCGCCAGCCGCCGGCGCCGGATCACGCGCGCAGCCACACTTTGTGGAACTCGAGGTTGCTGCCGTTCGGGTGAACGATCGTGTTGAGCCCGCCGACCGATGGCTGCGCACCGATCGAACCGTTGCGGAACCAGAGGATCACGTCGTGATCCTGGTCGTAGATCCGCTGCTGCACCTGCTTGTAGATGTCGGCTCGGGTCGTTGGGTCGATCGTGACGCGCGCCTTCTGCAGGAGATCGTCAAGCTCCGGATCCTTGATATGGCGATAGTTGAACGCGCCGGTCGAATGCCAGAGGCTGTAATAGAGGAAGTCCGGCTCCCAGAGGGTGAAAAAGTTCATCATCGAGATCTGAAAATCCTTGTTGACCCAGACTTGGCTCAGCCAGTCGGCCCAGGTCAGCTGCTCGATCTTCATGTTGATGCCGGCTTCCTTGAACCACTCGAGCATGATTTGCGCCAACTCGACGTGATAAGGGTAGTTCGTCGTCGCCTTGAAGACGAGGTCGAGCTTGCCGGGTCCATAGCCGGCTTGCTCCAGCAGTTCCTTGGCCTTGGCGATGTCCTGCGGACGATTCTTGAGCGAGGCGTTGTACGAGGCGGACGTCGGATAGCTCGGCGAAGCGGTGATTCTGCCTTCGCCCCAAAGGGCGCCCTGCAGCAGCGCCTCCTTATCGATGAGGAGATCGATCGCCAACCGCACGCGCTGGTCCTTGAACGGCTCATAGTCATGATTGAGATTGACGAAGTCCCAGTTGAGCGGGAACCATGTGAGCGCCTGCAGCTTCGGGTCGCCTTTGATCTCCTTCATTCGGTCGGGCGGAATGTCGTTGATCATGTGCATTTCGCCGGTGCGCAGACCCGTCAGCCGCACCGTCGGCTCCGTGACCTCCCGCGCGATGACCCTGTCGAGATAAGCAGGCCCGTCCCAATAATCGTCGAATCGCGCCAGTTCGACCTCGTGACCGAATTCGCGGCGAACGAACTTGAACGGTCCCGCGCCGATCGGCGTTTTGCCCTGCTGGTCGCCGGAGCCTTGCGGCATGATCGCGCCGGCGCCGTTTTCCGCGAGGCGGCTCAGGAACGGCGCGTTGATCCGGTTCAACTTGATGACGACGGTGAGGTCGTCGGGCGTTTCGATCGAGGCGACATCGTTGAAAACTTCGAAATTGACCGCGCCTGTCTTCTTGTCGCGGCAGCGGTCGAAGGAATATTTGACGTCCGCCGAGGTCATCGTCTTGCCATCGTGGAACTTCACGCCGGGCCGAAGCTGGAACGTATAGGTCAACCCGTCCGCGCTCTGATCGAAGCTCTTGGCAAGGCTCGGGATAACCGTGAAATTCTTGTCGACGGTGACGATGGCGTCGTGGACATTCTGAAGCACGCGTATGGTCGAGGCGGTGCCCGTCTGGTGGATGTCCAGATTTTGCGTCGTTTCGGAGTGACCCCAGATCAGCGTTCCCCCTTTGACCGGGGCGTCCGCGGCAAAAGCCGCGTTGGGCGTCAAGCTTCCGCCCAGTGCGGCGCCGCCGATCAAGGTGGCGCTCGATTTCAAGAAGTCCCTACGCTTCATCACACGTCTCCCTGGCAAAAAAATCTCTAACGAGCCTCTCTCTCGAGTTCCGGCCGTTTCAGTTTCCGCTGTCCCGAACGCTTCAGGTCGAAAGACAAATCCGCGCTTCAAGACGGAAGACCGGGCCGCACGCCGGCGACACCAAGCTCCCGTTCAAGCGCCATGCCAAGATTGAGGATTTGTCCTTCTTCGAACAGCCGTCCCCACAGCGATATGCCTTGGGGCGCCTTGAACGTCCGGCTCCCCGGAACAGGCTCTCCGGTTGTCAGCTTGCCGGCGCCCAGTGAGGCAGCGCCGCGCGTCGCGAGATCGAGGAAACCCGCGCGCAGATGCAAGCAGGGATGGCCAGTGAAATTGCTGGCAATCAGCATCGGGCCGGTCATGAAGGGTCCGATCATGGCGTCGACTTTGGCGAAGAGGCCGTCGAGCGCCAGCATCACCTGATAGCGAAGTCGGTCCAGCTGGACGTGATCGACGGCTGAGAGAAAGCGCGCCTTGCGGAAGGTGTTGGGCCAGGCGCCCTCGTCCTGCCACTTCAGCGTGTCGTCGAGGTCGGAGAGCGTCAGCTCCTCGAAAGCAGCGGACGCCTCAGCATAGACGATGTTCATCAGGGCGCCATAAGGCAGGTCGGGCAGCGAAACTTCGACGACGTCGATCCCGAGACAGCGTACGGCGGCGAGCGCAGCATGATCAACGTCGTTGGCCCCTTCTCCGAAGGCCTCGGGAAGATAGCCTAACTTGAGACCGGCAATGTCCGCCTCCGCGTCGAAATGGAAAGGCGCGTTGATGGAAGAGCGGTCTTCGGTATCTGCGCCGTTGATGGCGGCGAGCACGATCGCGGTGTCTTCGACCGTCCGGCAGATCGGCCCGACCTTGTCGAGCGACCAGCAGAGCGCCATGCCCCCCGATCGCGCGACGCGCCCGAAGGTTGGCCGCAAACCCGTTGGACCACAACGCTGGCATGGCGACGTAATGGACCCCAACGTCTCCGTCCCGATCGAAAAGGCGCAGAGACCCGCGGCGGTCGCCGATGCGGACCCGGCGCTGGACCCGCTGGAGCCTTCGTTGAGGTTCCATGGATTCCGGGTCCAGCCGCCGTACCAAATATCGTTGTAAGCCAGCGCACCGACAGTGGTCTTGCCGAGCAGGACCGCGCCGGCTGCGCGTAGCTTGCGCACGATCGCCGCATCGGCGTCCGGCACGCGGTCGCGAAACGGTTCGGCGCCCCATCCGGTCGCGATGTCCTTGGTGTCGAAGAGGTCCTTGAGGCCGTACGGGATCCCGTGCAGCGGCCCGAGATTAACCCCGCCGCGCAGCAACGCGTCCGCCGCATCTGCCTCGGCCAGCGCGCGCTTGTGCGTGACTGTCGCGAAACATTCGAGCCTGGACCCAAGCGCGTCGATGCGCGCAAGGTAGATCTCGGTCAGCCGCCGGCTCGTCAGCGCGCGTGCGGAAATCCAGGCGGAAAGCTGGCCGATTGTCGCGAAGGCAATATCCTCGTCGTCGGGCGGAACAGCCTTCGGCTGGGCCCGACTGAAACGCAGCGGGCCTTGCGGGGCGGGCATGCGGAACGTCGGCAGCCGCGGATCGAACCTGCTCGCCATTGGCATGGAATTGGCGAGCCGCACTTTCCGCCGGGCGAGAGCGGAAGCGATCTGTCCTTCCAAATTTCCCGCCATCTGTTCGCGTTCGGCCGCAGTATAGGCGACGCCCAAAACGCGTTCGGCGCCCTCTATGTCAGCGATTGCGATCACGTAACGTCACCGGTATTCGGAGGAGCGCAGATCGAGACAAGAGCGGCGCACTCCATCAAAAGTCAAAGAGAGCCTAATATGACGGGCTTCGCAGTCAATCGTCATTCCTTAGGCATAGGCCGGAGCCTTAGGCAGCCTCGAACTCAAATTGTCGATCCTGTAGGCGCCGACCTTGTGGCCGCCGATCCACTCCCGAAGGCGAGCTTCCTACGACGGAATCTCCGGCCGTCCGTCGCAGAGATCATGCTCCGTCCGAAGTGTCGAGATCTCGGGCCTTGTGTGCCGCATAACCACGCGCCTTCGGACGCGGCCCTAAGGCCCAAACCCCACGCCTGCGTCAGGGCCGGCATCCGAAAGCCTACACAGGAGCGGTTGTCCAACGTCGGGCGGCTCGCGCTCCTGGAAGCCGGATGCTTCTGCGGCGCTTTTCCGGCTAGTCGCCGGGCGACCGCATCCGGAACTCGGACAGCCGCCGCTTCCAAGCCGCCGTCTCGAGCACTGACCGGTTAACCACGACGCGTGGCTCGCGACCATGTTGGACGTCCAAGACCGCGCGAACGTCGGCGGCGCCGTTGCCGGCGAAGCATTGGTCGGTCCAGCATAGTGCGTGCGGGGCGAGGATCACGTTGTCGAGCTTGAGGATCGGATCGTCCACTTCCGGCGGCTCCTTCTCGAGCACGTCGAGTCCGGCGCCGGCGATGCGGCGATCCTGCAAAACCTTGGTCAGCGCCTTCTGGTCGACGATCGGCCCCCTGGCCGTGTTGATCAAATAGGCCGTCGGTTTCATCATCGCGAGGCGCTCGGCGTTCACGAGGTGTTGGGTGTCGGGGGTTAATGGACAGCTCACGCTGACGATGTCGGCGCGGCGAAACACCTCTTCGAGGCCCACGATCTCCACTCCGAGCTCGGCGGCGAGCTTCGAGTTGGCGTAAGGGTCGTACGCGATCGACTTCATGCCAAAGGGCTCGATCAACCGGAAAAGTTCGGCCCCGATGTTGCCGATGCCGATCGACCCGAGCGTGCGCCCGACGAGGCCGACGCCCATGTGATCGCCCCGCCTCGCGAAACCGGCCGCGCCTTCGCGCGTCAGCCGGTCCTTGATCATGAGCTTGCCGGTCAGCGCCAGAATGAATGCGATGATCGAAACCGCGACGGGCCGGCGCACGCCGTCCGGCGTGATGGCGAGCGCAATTCCCGCCTGCGTGCAAGCCTCGACGTCGACCGTATCGTAGCCGACGCCGAAGCGCGCGACCACCGCAAGCCGGCCGTTCGGATGGATGCTGTCCTTGGTGAAGCGGTGCGCCAGAAGAATGAGCGCGTCGAAATCCGCAAGCTGCTCGGCCTCCACGGGATTGCACGGCTCGAGATAGGCGAACTCGACGTTGGGCGCGCGGCGCAGCGGCTCGAGGTCGAAATCAGGATAGACGGGAGACCCGTCGGGCTTGCGGAAATCTCCGGAGAGGGCGACGCGAAACGGCGCGCTCATCGGTCGCCCCCTGTCCTTTTCGCGTTGTCGGCAGCCGCGCAGCCTTCGCGCAATTTGTCGAACCGCGTCCTTCAGCGCATCGTGGAGCACCCAGACGTCGCCGGAATAGCAAATGAAGTCGAAGCCCTGACCATAAAGGTCGACCCCCTGTTGCACCGTCGGGACCAGGCGCCCAAGCGATTTTCCATGTTTGCGGGCGGCGTCGCAGACCCGCGCGATCGCGTCGGTGAACGTCTTCGAGCCGAATTCTCCCGGCACGCCGAGCGAAACCGAAAGGTCGAAATGGCCCACCCACAGACAATCGACTCCCGGCAGCGCCGCGATCGCGTCGGCGTTGTCGACGCCCTCGGCGGTCTCGATTTGGCAGAAGAACGTGCTGCGGCGGTTCGCGGCGACGAACTTGTCGACGACGGGGCCCGGCCGATAGCGATCGTGCGAGACCTGCAGGGCGACGCCGCGGCCTCCATCGGGGGTATACTTCATCGATTTGAGGATGTGGCGAGCTTCCTCCACGTTGCCGACCATCGGCAACATCAGGCCTTCGGCGCCCATGTCCATCGCGCGGGCGACGTGATGGTAATCCTTCGACGGGGTTCGCACGATCACCGGCAGGTCGGCCGCCTCGAAATAGCGGATCGCGCTCTTCACCGTCTCGAAGCCGAATCCGGAGTGCTCGAGATCGAACAGCACGAAGTCGCAGCCGGCCGACTTGAGAATGTGGCCGATCCCCGGCGTCGCGAACTCCACGATGAAATGCCCGAACTTCGGACTTTTGGTTTGAGCCAGCTCCTTCAGCCCTTGCGCCGCCATCTTTTCCTCCCTCATGTCCCCTGATTAGGACCGTTGCCGGTTTTCGGCCTCGACCCGCGCGACCGTGCCGCAAAGCTTCACCGCCCGCGACGGCGGCGCAGACGTCTTATCGCTCGTCATGGCTGCGAACCTCGAAGCGCCTTTCCGGTGGCGGGGTCGAACAGCACGGCGCGCTTCAGGTTGATGTCAACCTCGATGCGCTCGCCGATCCGGTTGGCCTCATGCGCCCGGAGCTCCGCGACCGCTTGTTGTCCGCCGAGCTTGAAGGTTGCGTAGGTGCGTGAGCCGGTCGGCTGGACAAGCTCGATCGTCGAGGCGACGCGAACATGGCCATCGGCAAGGGACGCGCCGGTTGAACGGTGCACGTGCTCCGGGCGAAAGCCGAGAATCACTTCCGCGCCGTTCGGCGCGTCGGGGATACGCTCCTCGGGGATCGCAAGCTCTGGTCCCCCTTCGCCGAGCTTTACCGACGCGTCCTCCGCCGCCCTCCTGAACTCGCCGCGCACGAAGTTCATCCGGGGCGACCCGAGGAACCCGGCGACGAACATCGAGGCTGGCTGCTCGAACAGATCGAGCGGCGCGCCTTCCTGCTCGATGACGCCGTCGCGGAGCAGCACGATTCGGTCGGCGAGCGTCATGGCTTCGACCTGGTCGTGCGTGACGTATATCATCGTCGTCGAGATCTCCTGGTGGAGGCGTTTGATCTCGCCTCGCATCTCGTCGCGTAGCTGGGCGTCGAGATTCGACAGCGGCTCGTCGAACAGGAACACGCGCGGGTTGCGCACGAGGGCGCGCCCGATGGCGACCCGTTGACGCTGCCCGCCTGAAAGCTGGCGCGGATAGCGGTCGAGCAGTTTTGCCACGCCGAGCATCGCCGCCGTCCGCTTGACCCGCTCTTCGATCTCGGGCTTGGGCATCTTGCGCGCCCGCAGGCTCAAGGAAATGTTCCCATACACGGTCATGTGCGGGTAAAGCGCGTAGTCCTGGAACACCATCGCAACGTCGCGGTCGCGCGGTCGCGTGTCATTGACGATCTCGTCGCCGATCGCGATGTCGCCCGAATCTGCGTCCTCGAGGCCGGCGATCGTGCGCAGGAGGGTGCTCTTGCCGCAGCCGGACGGGCCAACGAGGACGGTGAACTCGCCGTCCGGGATATCGAGATCGACACCGCGAACCGCACGGACCGCTCCGTAGCTTTTGTGCAAGGCGGCTATCCGAACGCTCGCCATCGCTATCCTCGCAATGCGCCGAGCGTGAGACCACGCACCAGGTGCCGCTGCACCAGCATCCCCAACACGATGGACGGCGCGAGCGATACGGTCGCAAGGGCGCAGGCTTCGCCATATTGGGCGCCTTGGAATCCGAGGAAGGCGCGAAAGATTGTTGGCAGCGTGAACGCATAGCGGCTGGTCAGGATCAAGGCGAAGAAGAATTCGGTCCAGACGGCTATGAAGACAAAGACGGCCGCGGCGGCGACGCCCGGCGCCGCAAGCGGCGTCGCGACCATCCAGAACGTCTGCCAGCGGCTGAGACCGTCGACCAGCGCCGCCTCTTCCAGGGATTTCGGCAGCTGGCGAAAATACGCATACATCATCCACACCGACAGCGGCAGCGTCATGAACGCATAGGCGAGGATCAGTCCGATGCGCGTATCATAGAGGCCCCAGCTCCGAAACAGGAGGAAGATCGGCAGGATGATGGCGACGGGCGGCAAAAAGCGCTGGGAGATGACCCATAGGGCGAGATGGTTGCCTCCCGTGCGGAATCTCGCAAGGCTGTATGCCATCATCGTGCCCATTACGGTGGAGAGCACAGTCGAAGCCGAGGCAATGATGAGGCTGTTGATGAGACCCTGGAGGCCGCGATAGGAGAAAAGCGCGGCGGTGTAGTGAACCGTCGTGGGCTTCGCCGGGAACCACACCGGCGGCGTTGTAAGATAGTCGCTGGTCGGCTTGATCGAAGTGACGACGACCCAATAGAGCGGCACAAGAATGAACACGATGAAGAAGCCGATCGTGAACCCGCGCGCGGCGTTGGCGCGGAAACTGTGCGAGCTCATCACAACTCCGCCTTCAACAGGCGGCGCACGAGCGCCAGGATCACGACCGACAGCAGAATGAGGAAGAGCCAGCTGCCCGCCGTCGCTATCGACAGGTGGAATTGCTGGAATCCGATCTGATAGAGATAGAAGGACGTCGTGTAGGTCGCGGTGCCGGGGCCGCCGCCGGTCAGCATGAAGATGACGTCGAAAAGCTTGACGGCGTCCAGAAGGCGGAGCGTGACGGCAAGCAGCATCACCGGCGCCAGCTGCGGCATCGTCACATAGCGAAACGTCTGGAGCGCGCCGACGCCGTCGAGCTCCGCCGCCTCATAGAGATGAGGCGGAATGGCCGCGAGCCCGGCGAGCAGGATGACGAACATGAAGGGGGTCCATTGCCAGACGTCGGCAACGACGATCGAAATATAGACCCATGGCGTTTCGCCGATCCAGCTGATCGCCACCGGATGATGGATGAGCCGGCTCAAGAGGTAGTCCGCGGGGCCGAAAGGCCTTTGCAGGAACAGCGCCCAGGACTGGCCGACGATCACCGGGCTGATAAACAGCGGGATGATCAGGATCGACATGACGATCCCGCGTCCCCGGAAGGTCTTCACCATCGCGAGCGCAAGGGCGAGCCCCAGCGCGAATTCGAAGGCGACTACAGTCACGGATAGAACGATCGTGAAGCCAAGCGACGACCAGGCCAAGGGGTCGTCCAGGACCTCTTGGAAATTCTGGAGCCCGACGAAGGCGTGGCCCGGAATTTCGAAGTCGTAATTGACGAAGGCGACCCACAACGAAAACAACAGCGGGTAGATCGAGAACGCGAGGATCAGCAGCGTCGCCGGAGCGACCATCAGCCATTTGAAATGGCGATCGGCCCACGCCGAGACGCCGCCCGCGCGGATTGCGGAGGCGGAGCGCGCCGGGCTGGCTGTGATTGCGCGAACTCATAGTGATTTTGGCTGGCGGGCTCGAGCGGTCGAAAGCAAAAAGCGAGATCAGGTCGCACGCGGGAAGTCCGGAACGACCTGGCCGGCGCCCAACATTCTCTCAGGTGATGTGCACCGCCTGGCCGAGCTTCTCGATCGTATGGTCTGCGTAGCAGCCCGGAATTCTTGAGGAACTCCTGGTAAGCAGCCTTCTGCGCCGGGATGCCGAGCCGCTGGGTGGTCTGATCCCACTCGGCCGCCGCTTTCGCGAGCGCGGACTTCGGGTCCTGACCGCCCCAGACCGCGGTGCACATGCGGTCGATGGACAGGGCATAGTCCTGCCAGCCGGGCATGATCATGTCGACGACGCCCGTGTTGGCGCAGTCGGACAAGTTGATAAGATAGTCTTTGGCCTCAGGCCACAGCGCCCGGTATTCCTCGGACTTGTAGGTCGAAAGGCGATAGGGGTCGCGCAGCGTGTAGGGCAGCATCGTCCGCACCAGCGACAGCGGCGGCGCGGTCACCCACTGCATGAAGAGATAGGCCGCCTCCTCGTTGTTCGAGCCGGCGGCGAGCGCGCGCACGTAGCCGGACGCCATCTCGCCGTTGCCTCCCGGCACCACGGCGTAGCCGACCTTGCCCGCGATGCTGGAGGCGGGGATGAAATTGATCGCCTTGTCGCGCTGTGAGTAGTTGGCCGACATGCGGCCCGTCGGCGGCCATGAGAAGATCATCGCCACCTTCCCCTGCAGCCAGGCGGCCCATTGCGCGACGGCGTCGAGGTCGTTGTTGCCCGGGATCGAAGCCTTGTTCTGGGCGATCATCTGGGTGAGCGTCATCTCCCCCGCCGGTCCGGCGAGCAGCGCCTTCATATCCCCGTCGAAGAATTTGCCGCCGTTGGCGCGGTACTCCTGCAGGAAGCTGAACTGGTTGCCGGGGCTGCCGAATTTGCGGAAATGCGCAGCGCCGTAAATGTTCGGCGCCAGCTGATCGGTGATAAACTGCGCAACCTGGCTGTAGTCGTCCCAAGTCGTCGGGACCGCGAGCGGCTTGCCGAACTTCGCCTGGTAGGCCGACTTGAGCTTGGGGTCGTCGAACACGTCCTTGCGATAGTAGAGTGCGAACTGGTCGCCGTCGTCGAACACGCCCCACCGCTTGCCCTTGTAGAGGGTGATCGACTTGTAGAGCGGATGATAGTCGTCGAGGTCCGCCTTGTTCATGTATTTCGCGACGTAGTCGTCGATCGGCACGATGACGCCGCCGTTGGCGAGCGCTGGGATCCACGCGGGCTCGATATCGAGCACGTCATAGGCGCCGGAATTGGCGATGTGCTCAGCGATCGGCTTGGAATACTGATCCGGGTGCGGCAGCTCAACGACATTGAAATTGATGCCGGTCAGGGCCTGCCACAGCGGTCCCGAAAAGTTCTTCGGCTCGAGCGCCTGGAGACCCGCCTCGTAGGTGAGACTGAGGGTGACCCCCTTGTCCTTGTACGCCTGCGCCGCCTTGACCGCGCGATAGGCCGAGCCGTCGGTCGGCCCCTCGGTTGAAGCTTTGACCGCCGCAGCCTGAGCCGCGCCGAGCGGCGTGCTCTTGTCGGCGAGTTCGACCTTGGAGATGTCGACGGAGGCGGCCCAGGCTTTCGAGCCGGACGCCGTGTAGCCGAGGCCCGGGAGCATGGCGGCGCCGCCCAACAACATGAGCCGGGTCAGGAATGCGCGGCGGGAGGTGTCCCCGCGGAGCCATGCGTCGACCTCCTCGGAAAGTCCGGCGTTGAACTCGCGCCGTTCGCGTTCGTCCATCATTGGTCTCCTCCCATGTTGCGTCGCCGACGATGTTGCCGGCCAGTCGCGTCGTGTCTAATTCACATCGATCTTTTCCCAAATTCGGCTTTGCGAGTCGGGAAGGGGCTCGAGCGTGTCACGCCGGCTCGAATGATTTCGGCGCTCTCGCCGCTGAAGGCGAAGCGGCGGACGGAGCGTTGCTCAATCTCGCTTTCGATCGCGGCTGCAAAGCTTCGACAGCGATCCGAAGCAAGGTGCTCATCGAATGCGTCTTCGTCGTCGCCGATTTCGTACAGGACGAAGCGCTGCGGCTCTTTCGGACAGAACGTCGAAGCGTCTGCAACCCCTTTTGCGGTCGAGCGAAGCCTCCGCGTTGACGGAGATCAGATCACGGAAGCGCGCGACGAAAGGAGGCTTCACGAGGAATTCAACGTGCACGACTACCTCATGACTCCTCCCTCCCGGCGCATTCGGACGTCCAACCGAGCCTTTGGAGAGCGGATGCTATCGGACACTTCGGGGCTGTCAACTGGCGACAGCACGCAAGCGATTGGAAGAGTTGGCCACCCAAAGCGCCCGCAACTATGCACTTGATTATCCAGATAGCGCGAGTAAATGTAACAGCGTCGACCCGGAAGGTTCGGCTGGCGCGCCCGAGCACAAGCTAGCTCACGAACAGGGATTTGATTTCTCCCCTCTGCCGGGGGAAGCCGAGCTTCCGCCCGAGTTCGGCGTAGTCCGAAATCCACCGGTCAATATCGTCAAGAAGATCATCGAGATCATGCGTGGTTACAAGACGACACCGAATTATTTCAGTCCGGTCGAGGTTGACCGTCTCGACTATTGAAGTTCCAGCTTCGCTGTCAGACGGGTCCCACGTACCATGAGCAAGTTCATTGCGTTCGTTGCGTAAGTCCTCGGCGCGTAACAGCAATTCTAAAACTGGTTTGCTTTGTTCGGCTTCATGCTCGTGGGATTTGATCAGCGTGCATATCCACTTAGACTGCGTAGAAAGCGAAACGCTGCTTGTTACAACAGACATCGCGCCTTGATCGGCAAAGAGAAGAGTGCCGAGTAGCAGCAGGGCAGAATCCTAAATCGCTAACGGTCGGTTAACCAAGATCGATTCGAAGGGCGCGGGAGGATCGCGCCATGGGCATTGATTTTTTGGACCATATGCGGGCAGTGCCGGATCACCGGATCCCGGGGATGGTGACCTATCCTTTGGACGAGATTTTGCTGGCGACGCTGGTTGCGGTGGTTTGCGGGGCGGACGACTGGGAGGGCATCGAGGAGATCGCCAAGGGAGCGCTCGACTGGCTGCGCGGCTTTCTGCCGTTTGCGAGCGGCATTCCGACGGCGCAGACTCTTCGCAAGGTTTTTCGCCTGCTCGACACGCGGGCGCTGGCGAAAGGCTTCGCCGCTTGGGCGGCTTCCGTGCGCCCCGTTGATCGCCAGGTTGTGGCGGTGGACGGCAAGACCCTGCGCGGCTCGAAGAAGTCGTCAGACGGGACCGGCGCGCTGCATGTGGTTTCGGCTTACGCCACGCAGGCCGGGCTCGTGCTGGGGCAGTGCGCGGTCGACGGGAAGTCCAACGAAATCACGGCGATCCCCGAGCTTTTGGACATGCTCAACCTCAGGGGAGCGATCGTGTCGGTCGACGCGATGGGGACGCAGAAAGGGATCGCGGCGCGCATCGTCGACAAAGGCGCCGATTACGTGCTCGCGCTCAAGGGCAACCAGACCAGCCTGCACGAGGACGCGACGCTGTTCTTCGCCGACCCCGTCTTGACCGCCGGTTGCGCGCGCCAGGAGGAGACTGACGCCGGCCATGGCCGGATCGAAGAGCGCTCCTGCCGCGCAGCCGAGGCAAGCTGGCTCGCCGAACGCCATCCCGACTGGAAGGGCCTACGATCCCTCGCCGCCGTCACGTCCCGACGCATCGACAAGAGGAGCGGCGCCGAGAGCCTCGAGACGAGATTCTACATCACTTCCCTCGAACCCGACCCCAAAGCGATTCTCGCCGGCGTGCGCGCCCATTGGGCCATCGAAAACAACCTGCATTGGACCCTGGACGTGTCCTTCGACGAGGATCGCTGCCGAACCCGAAAGGACGATTCGCCCCTGAATCTCGCGATCATCCGTCATGCCGGCTTTAATATCCTCAAAACCGACACGACCCGCGGCTCGCTCCGGCGCAAACGCTTGAGAGCCTGCATTGACGAGAATTTCCGAACCAGACTCTTCAGCGGTTAACGATTTAGGATTTTGCCCTGCGAGTAGCAGCGAGGTTAATTTCTCGACCACGGTCCATCGTGTTATGATTCGGCCCATGCGCAAACACAGTGCATCTTCCACGGGAAAAACGACGAAGTCGGGCATTGCGGCCTCTATTGCGGCTGGCGACCAAGAACGGGATTTGAGCGAAGAGGATATCGCTGTACGTGAAGATGCTGTCCTCAAGCGCCTTCTCGCCACCCTGCCAGATCATAGGACGAAGCCGAAACC
Source organism: uncultured Alphaproteobacteria bacterium (assembly GCA_963823165.1). Classification (GTDB taxonomy): domain Bacteria; phylum Pseudomonadota; class Alphaproteobacteria; order Rhizobiales; family Beijerinckiaceae; genus Roseiarcus. The sequence continues at coordinate 17,375 of CAWGKV010000033.1, forward strand.
GGGCGCGAGTCCGAAAAAGCGCGGACGGCCGGTGAAGGCAAAGAGCCTGGAACAAGGTCTGGGCTCTCGCAATTAGCGGATTTATTGACGATTGCACAGTGGGTTGAGGGAATGACGCAAATCAGTCTCGATCCTCAATCGTTCGGCGAACCCACCAGTGACGACCATTGCGCAGATATGTGTGGTGCCGGCGCTGGATATGCTTTCGAGCCGATGGTGAGAAGGAAGCTCATCGGCCAGACGGCGACGAAAATTGTCCGTCTCTCCGACATATATCGCCTGCCATTTTCGCCACTCCCATTGCCGGCAGAAGATGTAAACGCCCCCCACTGCGTTGAACGCGACCGCCCAGATTTTGAAGTGCTCAAATTCGTACTTCGTCCCGCTAGCCCCTCGCCAAAGTAGCTTAGGAACCGCGTTGACGGTTTGGTTGGGTATGATAGACAAATAACGTGATCCTTATATCAGGGTTGCGTTTGCGACCGACGGGGTCACATATGCCGCGAAGTGCTCAAACTGCTTGTCAGGCGACAGCCTTGAAAGCTCGTGCTCGGTTATGAACTCCGATATAAATGCCTCTGTCACGCGGTCCATAAGCGAACGCCTCTGTGCCGTTATGTTTCCGGGATAAGGATGAGCCTCTTGCAGAACGCCTGAGCGAGGCGAATTTTCCTGCGCCGGGCGCCGGGCGGGGGGGTGAACCCCGCTGGGTCAGGCAGGGGCGGTCCTTAAGTCGACAGCGCGGATGATCTGATCGACGGCGAGCGCGACGATGCCGAACATGAGATGGCATTTGACCTTGAGCGCGCCGCGGACGCGGAGAAATCTGGCGCCGAACTCGTCTTTCAAACGGGCGTTGACGCGTTCGGCCATGGTGCGGAAATCGTAGATCAGGTCGTCGAAATCGGGCATGTGGATGAGCTTCAGGCGCTCGACTTCGCGGCCCCATTCGGCCTTGCCTTCGTGGTCGGCGCGAAAGTTGCGGTCGACAATGGGGGCGTGGCCGAGCGCCCGGCTCTGGTCGTGGATCGCGGCGGCGTCGTAGGCGGCGTCCATGAGATCGTAGAGATAGGAGACGCGGGCGCTCGTCATGGTCATCAAGGGAATGGCGACCTGGCTGTCGTGGACGGAGGCCGAGGTCAGCACGCAGGAGACCGGGATTTGGCCGCAGGCCACGTCGATGTGGAGTTTGTACCCGGTCCAGGTCTCTTTGTAGCCCTTGCTGTTTTTCTTGCAGCCGACGTCGCAGGCGGTGGGCAGGTCGGCGAGCATCTGGCCGAGGTTCTGCATGACCTGCCGCTCGAGACGCGTCGGCTCCGGCTTCGGCCGCTGTTCGTCCTTGCGTGGACGTCCGCGCTTGCGCGGCAGCGGGGGGTTATCGGGCGCCGGCGGATCGTCTTTGCCGTCGTTGGCCTTGTTCTGGACCGGCTTCTCGCGCGCTTCGATCTCGGTGGCGTCGCGCGCGATCGCCCCGATGATGCGTCCCCCGAGCGCACGCTCGATCAGCGCGGCGTGGATCTTGTCTGGCAGCTCGCCGCGCGCGAACTCGGCGAACGCCCGGGAAAACGTGGCTTCGGAAGGAACTTGCGAGCGTCGCTCCCAGCCGAGGATGCGACGCAGGGACTTGTCGACGGCGAGGCGCTCGATCAGGGCGCTGGTGGTGGGAACGCCCAAAACCGCCTTGGCCACGAAAGCTCGCGCGAGGGCGCGACGGTCCTCGGGCGGCCGGCCCGGCGCCCGAGGCGGGTCGGGAACGAAGGCTTCGAGGCCGATTACCTCGACGGTGGTGACGAGACGACCCAATGCTTCGGTGATGGGATCGATATCCTCACGCATCGAAGGGAACAAATAGCCCTGGATGTAGCTCCAGCGCCACTTCATTGCGTCGAGAGGGTCATCGGTCATGACTACAGCCAAGGGATAAGGCGAATCACCTTGAACAATAGCAGCGCTGCACCGAACACGCAATCTACAACTATTTCGCTATAGCACTTGAAAATGGCAACACTCTATACAAATACCATCGCCACACTCAACTCAATTCTTAAATCGTTTTGCAACAGGCTCGGATAATATCCCGATCGGAAGTTCAGTGATATCCCCTCCAGGGCGGCGTCCGAAATGCTTCACTCTGGCATCGACGGGAGCAAGTGCTAAATTCAGGTGCAGAAGGCTCGCTCTACCCTTCGCGACGGTCTGTTGGGGCTCTGATGATCCCTGTTACGAAAATAGTTCTGAGGAATTGGCGTCGTGCGGTCCGGCCCCATGATTTTCATCCATAATGGCGCGCCCTTCGGGGCGCTGGTTGGCCGGACGGACACCAAGCCTTCCCCGACCGCCGGTTCCCGCCGTTGGACCTACGCCCGCTCTCCGCCCATCGGCGACATTATATCAGGCGCCAAGTGGCGGACTTAGTTAAGTTAAGCGGGGAAGGAATCGGCGAATCCGTTTTAATATTCGCAGGCTTGAATGCGATCAGCCGCTCCCAATATTAGGATGCGCTGAACGAAGAGTTTCCCATGTCCGACCCCATCCATGCCGTCTGCCCGCACTGCAACGCCGTCAATCGTATCGCCCCCGATCGTCCGGCTTCGGAGGCCGTCTGCGGCCAATGCAAGCAGCCGCTATTCAGCGGCCATCCGATCGCACTGACGGCCGAGACCTTCGACAAGCACGTCGAGCGCAACGACATGCCGGTCATCGTCGACTTCTGGGCCGAGTGGTGCGGCCCTTGCCGGGCGATGGCCCCCATCTTCGATCGGGCGGCCAAGGAGCTCGAGCCGCGCGCTCGCTTCGCCAAGGTCAACGTCGACGAGGAGCCGGCCATCGCCCAGCGCTACGGCATCCGCGGCATCCCGACGCTGATGGTGTTCGACCACGGCAAGGTCGCCAAGCAGCACGCGGGGCTGGTCAACATCGACTTTTTGCGTGGGCTGGCGCGCTGACCCGCGGGCCTCGCCCTGCCTGAACTTGGCCGGAACAACCGGCGTCAGCAGATCAACTGTCTCTCGCGGCTTCGGCCCTCCTCATCCGCGTGTTTTCGTGGAACTCCCAAGCTGTGAAGTTCGGCGACCCCCTCGCCCGCGAAGCGGGAGAGGACGGCGCGGCGAAGCCGCGCCAGGTGAGGGGGACGGGCAACCGACGAACCTTGCGGCCGCCATCAACGCCCGCCCTTTCGGCGCTCTCAACCCTCACCTGGCGCTACGCGCCTGTCCTCTCCCGCTTCGCGGGCGAGGGGATACGCGACAGCTTGGAGTTATGTTTTCGCCAGGATCAGTGAAAAAAGTCCCTCTCGATCCGTCCAGTCCGCGATTGGACTCCAGCCGCCAGCTCGCAACAATACGAGAGCGTCTCGCGAACCATATTTGAGGCTGTTTTCGGTATGGATCGTCTCGCCTTCCGCCATCGAAAAGCGCCGGCCGTCGACCTCGAAGCGGACGTCGCGAACAGCCTCGAGGTGCATCTCGATCCGCGCTTCGGCGTCGTTCCACCGCGCGACATGACGAAAGGCGTCGATGGCCACGGAGCCCTCGAGCTCCCGGTTGATTCGGTGCAAAAGATTGAGGTTGAACGCCGCCGTCACGCCCCGCGAATCGTCATATGCGGGCAGGAGAATGTTTTCGTCCTTGATGCGGTCGACGCCGATCAGCAGCATCGCATCGCGGCCCAGGATCGCCGCCATCGTCCGCAGCAGGTCGACGGCGTCAGGAACGAGGAAGTTGCCGATCGTCGAGCCCGGAAAGAAGCCCAACCGCGACACGTTTTCAATCGCCGCCGGGAGTCGGAGCATCCCGGTAAAATCCGCTTCGACCGGATGGATCGGTAAGGCGACGAACCGTTCAGCGAGCCGCGCGGCCGACTCCCAGAGGAAGTCCTTCGCGATATCGATCGGTACATATGCAGCAGGGTCCACTGCGGACAGCAATATCGGCGTCTTGGCGGAAGAGCCCGACCCGAACTCGACGACCGCACGCCCGGGGCCGGTCCGCGCCGCAATATCGTTGGCTGCGCTGGCGAGCAGCGATCGCTCCGTCCGGGTGAGATAGTACTCGGGCAACGCCGTGATTTGTTCGAAGAGCTCTGAGCCTGTGCGATCGTAAAACCAGCGCGCCGGAATGGTTCGAGGTCGCGCAGCGAGACCGTTCAGGACGTCACGGCGAAACGCCGGATCGGCCTCGACGAAGGGTCGCCGAAGCAGGTCGTTCGAGCCTTGAAGCATCAGATGTCCTTGGCGAGGCGCAGGCCCATGAACTGCCAGCGCTGTTGTGGGTAGAAGAAATTGCGGTAGCTCGCGCGCAGATGCCCGCGAGGCGTCGCGCAGCTCCCGCCCCGCAGAACGAACTGGCCGGACATGAACTTGCCGTTGTATTCGCCGACCGCCCCCGGCGCGGGGCGGAAACCCGGATAAGGGAGGAACGCCGATCCGGTCCATTCCCACAGGTCCCCGAACATCTGGCTCAGTCCGGGCCGGCTTCGGGCTGCGCGTGGCCGAGCCGCTTCCGCGGCGTCGGCGAACACGCCGTCCATCGGGTCGAGCCCCTCGGCCGCGCTTTCCCACTCGGCTTCGGTCGGCAATCGCGCCCCCGCCCAGCGGGCGAACGCGTCGGCTTCGTAGTAGCTGATATGGCGAACGGGCTCTGCCGGATTGATTGACGACAGACCGTCGAGGCCGAATTGATGGGTCCATTCGCCGTTCGCCCGACGCCAATGGAGGGGCGCCTCGATCGCGTTCTGGCGCACCCAGGCCCAGCCGTCCGATAACCAGAGGCCCGCGTCGCCGTATCCGCCGTCATCGATGAACGCCCGCCACTCTCCGTTGGCGACAAGGCGGCTCGCGAGCGCATGCGGCTGAATCCATTGCGTATGCCGGGGGCCCTCGCAATCGAATGCGAAGCCGGCGCCGCCATGCCCGATCTCAATCGGACCTTGGCGGCCTTCCACCCAGCGCATCACAGGCGGCGTGTCGGCGTCCTGGGCGCGAGCGGAGTCCCAAACTGCAGGCGCGAGCGGGTTCTGCGCGAAAAGGTGGAGGATGTCCGTGAGGAGGAGTTCCTGATGCTGCTCTTCGTGGTTGCAGCCGAGTTCGATCAACGCCGCTGCTTCGGGCGACAGATCGTCGAACGCTTGCTCCATCGCTTCGTCGACATACCCACGGTAGGAACGAACCTCCTCGAGCGAAGGCCGCGTGAGCAAGCCGCGTGAGCCCCGGGCGATGCGAGCCCCTTCGGTTTCGTAGTAGCTGTTGAACAGGAAGGGAAAGCGCGCGTCGAACAGGCGATAGCGCGGAAGGCGATCCCGGAGCACGAAAGTCTCGAAGAACCAGGTCGTGTGCGCCAGATGCCATTTGGCCGGCGAGGCGTCCGGCATCGACTGGGCGCTGGCGTCCGCATCGGACAGATTTCTCGATAAGGCCAAGCTGAACGCGCGGACGCGGTGGAATTGGGCATGCAGGGCCGCGACTGGCGACTGCCGTTCCGGCGCAAGCTGTGCGGTTCCGTCCATCGTCGAGGTCCCTCTCCGATCGGGTATGCCTGGTGGATTCGACGAAGCCGGCCCGCCGGACAAAACGAGCGAAAAAAAACGCAGCACTGACAAAATTGTTCCCCCGTCTCGGGTTCCATCGCGCCGGTCTTCGCGGCCCGTCGCCTCACCGGCGTTCGGAATGGCGGCCCGGCCGCCACAAGACGGTAGAGCGTCTTTTTTCCGCGCCGATGTCGAAACAGCCGAACGTCGATCGTCTCTGTGGTGAGCGCGGCTCATCGGCCGCGCGATTCTGAAAAAGGGAGTCCAGGCGATGCAATATCTCTTGATGATTCACGCCGACGAGAAGGCGATGCAGTCCGCGTCCAAGGAGGACAGCGGGGCGATGATGGCGGCCTACGGGGCCTACACCAACGCAATGAAGCAGGCGGGCGTCTATGTCGGCGGAGAACGGCTCCATCCCAGCTCGACCGCAACCACTGTGCGGGCGCAGAACGGCAAGACCCAGGTCCTCAATGGCCCCTACGCCGAGGTCAAAGAGCAGCTGGGCGGCTACTACCTCATCGAGGCCCCCGATCTCGATGCGGCGATCAGCTGGGCGGCCCGCTGCCCGGGCGCTTCGTACGGCGCAATCGAGGTGAGGCCCATCTGGGCGATGTGATCTGGCGACACGTGAAGGTCGGGGTTCGGTCAGCGGCCTCGCCGCACCGGCTCCCCGACCCGCTTCCTCGAGCTAAAACTCAATGGCCGCGTTCAAGCCGTTGATAGCAACGAAGATAGTTGTGATGCCGCGACTAACTGCTTGACAATTGCTTGCCAGGCATGGCATCGTGTTCGATGTTTGTTCTATTTGGAAAAGCGGGCCGGCGACTTGTCCGATTGCATTTGCGTCACCGCCGTCCAGGCGCAACGGCTTTGCGGAGCTCGCTATTGCCGAGGCCGGGCGGCAGGATCCGACTGTCGGTCTTCTGAACCGCGGCGTTTCGGTCGCTGGTTCCCGCAAAGCAGGGCGTGAGAATGGAGCCGGGCGTGAGAATTAAGTGCGGTGGCCGGAAAACTCTCCACATCAGGCGTAAGCCTCTGAAAAGGCGAGAATCACGAACGGATCTGGTTTCCCCTGGCGTTCCTTTTGCTTCCCCCAGCGTTCCTTTGGTTTCCCCAGGCGTGCGGTTTCCTTCCCCGGGGGACCGACGGCCTTCCTGCTGCGTTCCAGGACGTTCCGCCGCTTCGCGGACGGGGGACCACGCGCAGCGTGGTGGAGAGGGCAATGCCGCGAAAGCGTCCGCGGCTTTGAGGGTTACGATGCGTCGTAACTCCAAGCAGGCGGCGAAGAGCGCGGGATTCAGTTCCACCGACCTCATCCTGAGGCGCCCTTTGTCGAAGGCAAAGGGCCTCGAAGGATGCTTGCCGGCCACGAGCGCCCTTCGAGACGCCCGCTTTGCGGGCTCCTCAGGGCGAGGGCGTCGCTTGAGGGTTACGATGCGACAGATTTTGGCGCCCAACCGGTTGGAAACGAAGGCTTGGAGACAAACATGACGGCCTGCGGGACGGCGGCGGGGACGAAGCGCGGAGCGAGCGCTTCGCTTCGTCCGCTGCTTGATTCTCGTCGCACAAAAGGCCTCGACGCCGAGGCGCGGGCCGCCGCAGCGCGCGTCGCGCGGGAGAGCTACGGCAAGCTCCTGGCCTTCCTGGCGGCCCGATCGCGCGATGTGCCGGGCGCCGAGGACGCCCTCGCCGAGGCCTTCGCCAGCGCCCTCGCCGTCTGGCCGGCGCGGGGCGTTCCGGCCAATCCCGAGGGCTGGCTCGCGACAGCCGCACGGCGCCGGCTCGTCGACAACGCCCGCCGGCGCCGCACCGCGAACTCCTCCGCAGAGGCGCTCCAGCTGATCGGCGACGAGCTCACGGCGGCGGAGGGCGAGGCGTCGATCCCGGACCGGCGGCTTGCGCTGATGTTCGCCTGCGCTCATCCGGCGATTGAACAATCGATCCGCGCCCCTTTGATGCTGCAGACGATTCTCGGCCTCGACGCGGCGGCGATCGGCTCGGCCTTCCTGGTTTCCCCGGCGGCGATGGGACAGCGTCTCGCCCGCGCCAAGGCGAAGATCCGGCTTGCCGGCGTGCCGTTCCGGATCCCCGAGCGCGAGGATCTCCCCGAGCGGCTGGCGGCGGTGCTGGAGGCGATCTACGCCGCCTTTGCGCACGGCTGGGCGGAAGCTTTTTCCGACGACCCGGGCGGCAGAAATCTCGCGGAAGAGGCGATCTGGCTCGGCCGCGTGGCGGCCGAACTTGCGCCGGCCGAGCCGGAGGCCAAGGGGCTGCTGGCGCTCATGCTTTACGCTCATTCGCGCCGCGCCGCTCGCCGGGACCGGGACCGGGCCGGGCGCTATGTCCCGTTGAGCGACCAGCCGGTCGGGCTGTGGGACGAGGCCGCGATCGAAGAGGCCGAGAAGCTGCTGCGGTCCGCAAGCCGCCGCCATGCGCCCGGCCGCTTCCAGCTCGAAGCCGCCGTCCAGTCGGTCCACGCCGCCCGACGCCGCACGGGCGCGACCGACTGGCAGGCGATTGCGGCGCTCTATGACGCGCTCCACGCCTTGACCGGCTCGCCCGTCGTCGCCGTCAATCGGGCGGTCGCCGTCGCGCAGACGCAGGGGGCCGCCCGGGGGCTGGCGCTGCTCGAAGAGGTCGGCGCGGCCGGCGGCCTCGCCGGCTTCGAACCCTACTGGGTCGCGAAGGCCGAGCTCGCGGCCAGGACCGGCGATCTCCTCGAGGCGCGGCGCGCCTACGAGATCGCGATCGGGCTGCAAACGGACCCGGCGGCCCGCGCCTTTCTGGTCGAGCGGCTGGCGGGGCTCCCATGAGAGGCGGCTACGCCTCCCGCTTCCACAAGTCCGGATAGGATTCGACGAACCCGTCCGAGGAGATTTCGAGGAGAGCCTCGTAAGGAACCGACGGCGCAGCATATCGGAAACATGTAGGGGTGAGGCGTTCGTAGAGTTGCGGCAATTCCGTGAGGGTGGCCCCGTCGAGGTTGAACCAGGCGGCGGGAATGGCGAGCCTCTCGCCCACCTGCAGTCCGGTTCGTTTGAGTTGCAGCAGATTGGTGGCCGGCGTGAAGCTGAGGTCGAGATCGAGCAGAGACCCCAGACCTTGGATTTCGACTCCGTCGAGAAGCCACTCGTCTCGATCGCGAACCATGCTCAGGTCGATCTCCGTGTCCCCGACAGACCCAGTCACGCGTCCTCTTTTTGTGTTCCAGCGGCTATCGACCTCGACCGAATAGGCGATGCTCGCCGGCCCGCACTCGTGCAGGAATACGGCTACGCCGCTCAGTCGCCAACCGTCGCCCTGCGGACGCAGAAAAGCGGCGTCGTGTCCCGGGCGATCGAGGCGCCGCCACAATGCTCGCATTTCACCCTCCGCCGACCGGATAGTGATAGCCCTTTTCGCCGATGATCCTGGCGAGGGGGCCCCGGATGTCGCCGGTCTCGCGCAGGCGGGCGACGATGGCGGCGAAATCCCATTTCGGCCGCCAGCCGAGCTCCCGCCGGGCGAGCGAATTGTCGTAGACGCGATCGATGCCCTGCGCCATGCGCCAGCCCCGCCGCGCGTATTCGTCCTCCCAGCCCGGAGCCCGCTCGCGCATGACTGCCGTCGCGTCGGCCCGCAAGCGTGCGGCGTCCTCGCGGCGGAACGGCGTCGTGGCGGTGACGACATACTTGCCGAACCCGATCGAAGGCGCGCGGTCGACAGCCAGGAGATGCGCCTCGACCACATCCTCGATCGCCACCCGGCGGTGCAGGAACTCGTTCGTCTTCAGATTGGCGTCGGCGAAGGCCGCGCGCGCGTCCGGGTCATCGTCCTCCTCGGGGAAGAAGCGCGACGTCCGCAGAATGACGCAGGGCAGCCCCTCGTTGCGCCAGAAGAGACGGCAAAGGTCTTCGGCGGCGGTCTTGGTGACGCCGTAGATGTTCTTCGGAACCGGAGCGACGCCCTCGTCGATCCAGGCCGCCGGCTCGCCAGGCGGAGGCTCGAGGGCGTCGCCGAAGGCGCTCGTCGTGCTGGTCATGACGAAGCTCTCGACGCCGGCGCGGCAGGCCTCCTCCAGCAGGACGAGGGTCCCAAGCACGTTCGTCTCGACGAATTCCTCGCGTCCGTGGGTCGCGACGTGCGGCTTGTGCAGGGTCGCCGCATGGAGAACCGCCCGCGCGCCGATGAGGGCCCGGGCGACGAGCGGCCGGTCGGCGATCGACCCGACGACGTCGGTGAAGGGCCCCGGAACAAGGTCGAGCCCGAGCGCCGCCCGGCCGCCGCCGCGGAGCGTGCGCATCAGCCCTTCTCCGAGGTGCCCTGAACTCCCGGTGACGAGAACGGTCAACGATCCCTCCCCCTGACGGCTTCGGCTCATGGTGGCGCGCTTCTCCGGGTGGCCCGGCCGACGCATCGCGCTTATCATGACCCGGAGGACGGGAGGAACAGGACGAACTTGACCCATCCGCTCGCGGCGTTGCGATTTTTGCTGTTCGCTCTCCTTGCCGCGCTCTGCCTCGTGGGCTGTTCGGCGACGCTCGAGACTGACCAGGCCCGGCTCTGCCGCATGGCGCTGCCGGCGCTGACTCCGGAGGGCGCGCAGATCGCCATCGAAACGCAGCGTCCGGACCCGGACGGCCGAGGGCTTGGCGTCGCCTTCACGGCCGAGGCGCCCGGAGAGGAGCCTGAGCCGCACGTCGTCGCCTGCCGGTTCCGCAACCCCGGCCGGCCGCGCGAGTCGCGCGATCTCGTTTCGCTGACGTTCGACGGCGCGCCGCTGTCGGACACGCAGCTGTTCTTTCTCGTGCGCTACTGGCTCGCGACCCCCGACGGCCGCGCCGCCGACCCTGCGCCCTTGGGCGGCCTCGGCGGCGCGATCCGCCTGCCGCGAAACCTGGCCTACGGCGTCCAGATGGCGCTCGACGGCCTGCCGCTGTCGGCGATCTACGCCCTGCTGGCGGCGGCCTATTCGCTGATCTACGGACTGGTCGGACGGATCAATTTCGCCTTCGGCGAGCTCGCCGCCGCCGGCGGCTATGCGGCGGCGATGGCGGCGCTGGCGCTCGCCGGGCTTCCACCCGCACCGCTTCTGGCGGCCGCCTTCGCTCTGGCCGCGGCCGTGGCCTGCGGCTGGGGCTTCGCCTCGGCGCGCTGCGTTTTCATCCCGCTGCGCCGCGCCAAGGGGCAGCAGGCGCTGGTGGCGACGGTCGGACTCGCCCTTTTCCTCCAGGAGCTGCTGCGGGTCGCCCAGGGCGACCGGACGAGCTGGATGGCCCCGCAGCTGAACCAGCCGTTTGCCCTGGCGCGCTCGGCTGATTTCATCGCCGTCGCGATGCCGATGACGTTCGTTTCGACGGCGATCGCGCTTGCGGTCGGCCTCGCGCTCGTCCTTCTGTTTCGCTGGACGCGGACGGGGCGCGAGTGGCGCGCCTACGCCGACGATCCGCTGGCGGCCGAGCTGCTCGGCGTCAGTCCGGTCGACCTCATGGCGCGCGCCTTCGCCTTGTCCGGGGCGCTCGCCGGGCTCGCCGGCGCGATCATGACGGCGGCCTACGGCGCGGTCGGCTACGGCCTGTCGGCGACGCTCACGCTGAAGGCGCTCGCCGCGGCGGTCGTCGGGGGCATTGGATCGCTGCCAGGGGCCTTCCTCGGCGGCCTCGTCGTCGGCGCGGCCGAAGTGGGCTGGTCGGCCCTTTTCCCGATCGACGACCGGGATCTCGCCGTCTACGCCCTGCTCATTCTCTTCATCGCCCTGCGTCCGTCAGGACTGCTCGGCGTGCGCGATAACGTGACGCACAGCCTCTTTCCTCGCCGGTCTTGACTTGGCGGGCGAGCCTCCCACATCCTGCGGACGCGATCGGGGCGGCTCGCGCCCGGAGGTTTTCCCATGTCCAATTTTTCTGCGGCGACGCCTGCGCAGCCTTTGCGGGCGGACGCGCTGGCCGGCGTCCGCACGCGCCGCATCCTGGCGGTGTGCTTCGACCTCGCGATCGTCAGCGTTCTGGTGGCGCTGATCTGGGTCGCCGCGATCGTGCTGACGCTGGGTTTCGCGCTGTTCTTCCTGCCGCCGCTATGGCCGCTCGTCGCCTTCTTCTACAACGGGCTCTCTGTTTCCGGCCCGCGGATGGCGACGCCCGGCATGCGGGCGATGGATCTCGAGATGCGCATGTACGACACTGGAGCGCGCGTCCCCTTCATCAACGCCGCGGCCCAGGCGGTGCTCTTCTACGTGAGCTGGTTCTTCCCGCCGATCTTTCTCGTCTCGCTGGTCGACCCGGAAAAGCGGTGCCTGCACGACATCGTCGCGGGCGTCGTGATCGTGCGGCGCCTTTGAAACCCGTGGCCGGTTCGGCGCATTTTAGCTGAGGAACGGCGCGGGGGCGGCGACCTCCGAGCAAAGGGGAGGACAGCGTGATGAGGGAAGTGCGCGACGCGCCTCAGTTTTATCTGACCGCGCCCTCGCCCTGTCCCTATTTGCCCGGCCAGCAGGAACGCAAGATCTTCACCCATCTCGTCGGCAAGCGCGCGGCGGGCTTGAACGACCTGCTCACCCAGACCGGGTTCCGCCGTTCGCAGACGATCGCATACCGTCCGGCCTGCGAGAGTTGCCGGGCCTGCGTCTCGGTCAGGGTGCTGGTCGACGACTTCCGGTCCAACGACAGTCAGCGCCGTGCCGCGCGCGCAAACGCCGATCTCGTCGGGACGCCCATGCCCCCGAAGCCGACCAACGAGCACTTCGCGCTGTTTCGCGCCTATCTCGACGCGCGCCATCCCGAAGGCGGCATGGCTGACATGTCGTCGCTCGACTTCGCCATGATGGTCGAGGACACCCATATCGACACCCAGCTTGTCGAGTACCGTGCCAGCGGGCCCGACGGTCAGGGAGTAGGCCCGCTCTTCGCCGTTTGTCTCACCGACCGGCTGGCCGACGGCCTGTCGCTGGTCTATTCCTTTTACGCCCCGCACCACCCGCGCCGCTCGCTCGGCGCCTTCGTCATCCTCGACCACATCCAGAAGGCCCGAGCGCAAGGGCTTCCGCATGTCTATCTCGGCTATTGGGTCGATGGCTCGCGGAAGATGGGCTACAAGGCCGCCTACCTGCCGCAGGAGCGCCTCGGCCTGCACGGCTGGGTCCGGGTCGAACGGTAGAATCCCGCGGTGCAAGGCAAGGGCAGGCGTGCTCTGCTCGGCCGCAGGCAGGCGAGGCGACTAGGCGGTCTCCGTCAGGCCTCGCGTTCCCGCGCGCGCATGATCGCCGCGTTGAGCTCGCCCCCGAACACGAACAGGAGCGCGACCCAGTAGAGATAGACCAGCGCGATCATCACCGATGCGAGGCCCGCGTACATGGAAATGTAGCTGCGCACGAACTCGCTGAGATACATGCCGAACGCCTCGCCGAAGGCGATGCTGGCGACGAAGGTCAGCAACACGCCGGGCACGAGATCGGCGAGCCTCGGCCGGTGGGCCGGCAGGATGAGATGCGCAAGGAACAGCGACGTCCCCAGCATGAAGGCCGCGACGCCGATGCGGACGAACGTCAGGACTTGCCGCGCCGCGGCGACCCAGGGGAAATAGGCCGAGAGGGCGTCGACGATCAGGGGGCCGAGCACGACCAGGAGCGCGAGCGTCAACAGCGCGAGCGAGCCGATCAGCACGAGACCGAGCGACTGAAGCCTCAGGAGCCACCAAGGCCGCCTCTCCACCAGACCGTAGGCCCGATTAAGGCCGACCCGCAGCGCCTCGATGGCGCTCGACGCGAAATAGGACGAAAGCACAGCGCCCAGCGTCAGGAGGCCGCCGCGCGGCGCGGTCAGAACGTTCGCCACCTGCTCGGCGATCGGACGCGCGACGACCTCCGGCCATTGCGCGAAGATCAGCCCCGCCGCCTCTTTCGCGAGCTCCGCCGAGCCGAGGAAGCCTGCCACCGCCGCGACGAAAATGAGGAACGGGAACAGGGACATCAGCAGCGTCAAGCCAATGTAGCTGGCGATCGCCCAGCCGTCGTCGGCCAAGAACTTCTCGGCCGCGCTCCAGATGATGGAATACAGCGTTCGCAATCTGCCTCGCCGCCTCCTTGGCGCGCCTCGCCTCGTCATTTAGGCCGCGCCACGGGCCGGCCGCTACGGGCTGAGGCGGCTATTTTCCTTCGAGCACGTCAAAAAGACGCATTGCAACCGGAACGGCGACACAGCATTGTGCGGCGCAGCATAGTCGATTTGGGGAGAAGACTTCGTGACGCTCGACGATCTCGCCCGCCAGGCCCAGTTCACCGCGGAGGGTCTGCTGGATTGCGCGGTGAGCGCCGTCCGAGAGCGGGTCAGCAGTCACGGCAAGCTCAGCGCCGCGAAGATGGAAGCAGAGCAGCGCGCCGCCCACGGCCTCGCATGGCTCGCCACCTATGTCGAGGCGATCAAGGAAATGGCCGCCTACGTACGGCGCATGCACGAGGAAGGTCGCCTCGGTCCGACCGAGGAGCTGATGACCCGGATCGGCCTCGGCGAATATCTCGCCCAGATCTTCGGCGGCATCCCCATGAACCAGGGCGAAATCGTCCGCCTCGCGGACTTCGGCCTGTCGGAATCCGACATCGAGCCCTTCCGCGACGAGCCAGTCGTCGAGGCGCTGATCAGGTCGGGCAACACGCCCGACAACCGCAAGGCCTTGGCCGACTTGATCGCGAAAGCGCATGACGGCGGGATCGGCAATTCCGGGCTCGACGAGACGCTGGAGGCCATTCGCGGCGAGATGCGCCGGTTCGCCGACGCCGAAGTCGTTCCGCACGCGCAAGGCTGGCACCGCGCCAACGCCTACATCCCGCTCGGGATCATCGACGGCCTTTCCCAGATGGGCGTGTTCGGCCTCACTGTTCCCGAGGCCTACGGGGGCATGGGGCTCGGCAAGGTCGCGATGTGCGTCGTCTCGGAGGAGCTGTCGCGCGGTTACATCGGCGTCGGCTCGCTCGGCACCCGCTCCGAGATCGCGGCTGAACTGATCCTCGTCGGGGGCACCGAAGCGCAGAAGCAGAAATATCTGCCCAAGATCGCCAGCGGCAAAATCCTGCCGACCGCGGTCTTCACCGAGCCGAATGTCGGCTCCGATCTCGCCAGCCTCAAGACGCGCGCCGCGCGCGAGGGCGACCACTATGTCGTCCACGGCGCAAAAACCTGGATCACCCACCCTGTGCGGGCGGATGTGATGACGCTGCTCGTCCGCACCAATCCGCAGGAGAAGGGCTACAAAGGCCTCTCCATGCTGCTCGCCGAGAAGCCGCGCGGAACCGACGCGGAACCTTTCCCGGCCGAAGGCATGTCGGGCGGAGAGATCGAAGTTCTCGGCTACCGCGGCATGAAGGAATACGAAATCGCATTCGACGGCTTTCGCGTCCCCGCCGACGCGCTCCTCGGCGGCGTCGAGGGACAGGGATTCAAGCAGCTGATGGAGACATTCGAATCGGCTCGCATTCAGACCGCCGCACGGGCGGTCGGCGTCGCGCAATGCGCCTTCGAGCTCGGCCTGCGTTACGCCAAGGAACGAGCCCAGTTCGGCAAGACGCTGATCCATTTTCCCCGCGTCGCCGACAAGCTGGCGATGATGGCAGTGGAAATCCACATCGCCCGCCAGATCACCTATTTCGCCGGCCGCGCCAAGGACGCGGGACGCCGCTGCGATCTCGAGGCGGGCATGGCGAAGCTGTTGGGCGCGCGGGTGGCGTGGGCAGCGGCCGACAACGCCCTGCAGATCCACGGCGGCAACGGCTTCGCCCTCGAGTACCCGATCTCGCGCGTGCTCTGCGACGCCCGCATCCTCAACATTTTCGAGGGCGCGGCGGAGATTCAGGCGCAGGTGATCGCCCGGCGGCTGCTGGAAGGTGGGAACTGAGCTTTGCCGCGCAAAGGGGTAGGTGAGGCCGCC
Organism: uncultured Alphaproteobacteria bacterium; assembly: GCA_963823165.1. Taxonomy (GTDB): domain Bacteria; phylum Pseudomonadota; class Alphaproteobacteria; order Rhizobiales; family Beijerinckiaceae; genus Roseiarcus. The sequence goes on from CAWGKV010000033.1 coordinate 32,795, forward strand.
GGCGAAGCCTGCGAGCAACGACTGCGTCAGGAGGCCGGACCGCCGGGCAACGCGCCGATGCAAAAGCTAATCTGAGGCCGGAATCGACGGCTCGCGCGAGCGCGACCGGCTCTTGCGCGTCGCTCTCATGGTTCGCATGAGGCGTCATGCAAAAAAGGTAGTACTTACGCCGTAGGCTCGACGAGCCGATTCGCGACTTCCAACGCGAGTTGCGGAATCAGCGCGTTCGGCCATAGCATCGTCTTGTTGGGCGGCGTCGCGAACACCTTTCAGACGTCGCTCGCGGAGGAGAGCATGCCGACGGTCGGGACCCGCATCGCCTGTCTCGCGGTTTGCGGGCTCGCTTTGGGAGCGGGGCCGCCAAACGCCGCCCCCGCCTGGGCGGACTCGACCACGTGCAAGTATTTTAGCCAGTTGCCGGACGATTGCGCCGGCGCCGAGCAGCGAAGGTTCAACAACCTGCGCGGCTACCGATACATGGAAATCGATCTCTACGCCACGGACGCGCTCAAAAAGATCCTCTACGTCAGCATCTACAACACGACCGGCCAGAACGGCGGGGACGACACCCGCGATTCGGCGCCGACGGCGATCGTCGACACTCTGGACCCGAAGAAGATCGCCAAGCAGTACCATGCGCTCCGCGTGACCACGAGCCCGGCGCTCACCTGGACCGTCGACTGGCTGGCCGACCGCGTCGGGGCCGTGCGGAACTTCGGCGGCCTCGACGCGGCGTGGATGGGCAACAGCCAGACGTCGGGGAGCTTGCTCGTCGCCCACATGCCTTCCGCCGTCGGACAATACGCCGCGAGGCGCCCCGCCGCCAACAAGCTTTCTCCAAAGCCGCCATCGCAGGGTTATCGCCCGGGGTTCGTCGCGAGAACGTCGATCGAAGGTTTCAAGAAAGGGTCCGAGGTCTATCTGCTCGACGACCCGAAGGGCAGAACCTGGGTCATGGTTTCCTATACGGACAAGAATCTTCCCGGGATGACGGTCGACAAGCTCGGCTCGCTCGGCGGCCTGCTCGACCTCCCGGAGGGCTGGAAATTCCGCACCGCCAGGATCGCAAAGGAGCTGGTGATCGAGCCGAAGGGAGGCTCGGCAGGCCGGATCGAGGACGACAAAGGGAATATCTTCAGATTGACCGGGCCGGGACAGAGCAATTTCATTCCCTGAGCGGTCGGGAGCCGCCGGCGTTCGTTCCGAGACGATTGGCGTCGCTTTTGGAGATGATGGAACTGCAATGTTGCGCGAGATTGCGATCCCGGACTTCGGCCTCCCCGCAGCTCCGCCCGAGATACCGGCCGCATTGTACGACAAAAGATGCCGCGAAGCCTATGCGCGCGCGGGATGCGACTGGCTGGTCGTCTACGCCGATCGCGAGCATAACGCGAACATCGCCTTCCTTTCGGGCTACGATCCGCGGTTCGAGGAGGCGCTGCTCATGCTCGGGCCTCGTGACCGGCAAATCCTGGTGGTCGGCAACGAGGGGCTCGGATACGCCCCTGAGGCCCGCCTTTCTGGGGTCGACGTGGCTCTCGCGCAAAGCATGAGCCTCATGGGCCAGGACCGCTCTCTGAAGCCGGCGCTCGCCGGCGTGCTGAGGGAGGCGGGCCTGAAGGCCGATCAGACAATCGGGCTCGTCGGCTGGAAATATTTCGAGCCGGACGAGCAGGAGGAGCCAAACCCGGGCTTGTTCGTGCCGCACGCCTTCGTCGCGCTCATCGCCGCGATCGCGGGCGGGACCGACGCGCTGAGAGACGTCACGCGCGTGCTGATGCATCCGGCGACGGGGTTGCGGGCGATCGTCGACGCCGACCAGATCGCGCTCAACGAGTGGGGCGCGGCGCGGGCCTCGCAGGCTGTCCGGCGCATCGTCGAGGCGGTGAGGCTCGGGGCGACAGAGCTCGAGGCCGCCGGCGCGATGGGCTATGCGGGCGAGGTCCTCACGGCCCACGTCATGCTCGCCACGGGAGATTCGGGTCGCGACGTGATCGGCTTACGCTCGCCGGGCGGCCGAGTCGTGAAGGCGGGCGACGGGATCGCCGCGGCTGTCGGCTACTGGGGCGGGCTCTCCGCTCGGGCTGGTCTTATAGCCGAGCACGACGCGGCCTTTCTGAAGACGGCGACGGCTTATTTCGAAGGCCTCTCCGCATGGTACGACGCAGCCGACATTGGCGTGACCGGCGGCGCGATTTTCGACGCCGCGACCGCCGCGCTGGCGCGGGGCGGGCTGCGCTCGGCGCTCAACCCCGGGCACCTGACGGGCCATGACGAGTGGATCCACACGCCCGTCAGGCCAGGCTCGACGGAGCGGGTCGTCTCCGGCATGCCCTTCCAGGTCGACGTCATCCCGACACCGTTGCCGCGAGGGTGGGCGCTTAATTGCGAGGACGGAATCGTCTTCGCCGACGAGACCCTGCGGTCCGAACTGCGCGACCGCCATCCGGCGGCGTTCGAGCGGATCGAGGCGCGGCGCAGGTTCGTGCGCAACGAGATCGGCGTGTCGATCCGGAATTCGATCCTGCCCCTGTCGTCCACGCCGCTCTGCTTGCCGCCCTTCTGGCTCGCGCCGCAATGGCTTCTCGCTCGGTCTTGACCGCCTACTTCAGGCCGCCTGCGATCGAACTGCGAGCGGCGAACCGCGAACGTTCCCCCTTCTCCGCGAAGCGGGGAAGGTGGCCCGGAGGGCCGGATGGGGTGCGGAAAGCAGATCTGCTCCGAGGAAGTTCGCGGGGACGGTCGTGCAATCCGACTTGCGTCGAAGCAGCGGGCCACACCCCATCCGGCGCTGCGCGCCACCCTCGGCAAGCCCGGGGCAGGCTCTTCCCCAGCAAGCTGGGGAAGGTTGCACACACCCCCCCGCGACCTGAGATGGTGTGAATGCCGTAGCTCAAGCAGGTGCGTCCCCTCGCCCTGTCTCGAGGGTGGAGTTCCGGTCGGCTGCCGCGAGCGCGGTCGTCAGCGCGCTCTCCAGCCGGTCTTGGGTGAACGGTTTCTCTATGACGAGCACGCCGTCCATCCCGGCCGCGGCGGCCGCACCATAGCCCGTCGCGAGGACGAAAGGAACGCCCCTGCTGCGCAGCGTTTCGACCACCGGGTCGACTCTCTCCGAGCGGATGTTCACGTCGAGCATCGCCGCGTCGATCGCCTCGCGGCTCGCGAGTTCGAGGGCCTTGGCCAGCGTCCCAGCCGGGCCGACGACGATTGCGCCGAGGTCCGTCAGCATGTCCTCGATCATGCCAGCGATGATCGCCTCGTCCTCGATCACCAGAACCCGCTTGCCGGCGAGCGCGCTCATCGGCGCGAATCCGTCTCTGCCGCGAGCGGCGCGTCGATCAGGCAGACGAGTCCGGACGGCTCGAACGCGAGCTGAACCTCGCCGTCGAGATCCAAAGCCAGCGAGCGCTCGAGCAGGCGCGAACCAAATCCCCGGCGCTGCGGCGGCAGGACGATGGGGCCGCCAGTCTCCCGCCAAGCCAGCCTGAGCCGCGGACCTGCCTTTCGGCTCCACTGGACGTCGATGCGGCCCGCCTCGTTGGACAATGCGCCGTACTTCATCGCATTGGTGCAAAGCTCGTGCAGCGCCATGGTGATGGAGAGCGCTTCCTTCGGCGGCAGCAGGACCGGCGGTCCCGAAATGCGAATTCGTCCCGAGCCGTCCTCGGTCACATTGAGGATGACCCGCGCGATCTGTTCGAGCGAGGCGTGCTCCCAGTTGAGCTGGGTCAGGAGATTGTGCGCCAGCGCCAGAGCGACCAGGCGGCCCTCGAACGCCTTTCGAGCGTCCGGGGCCGTCTCGGGCTCGCGGAACGTCTGGTGCGCGATGCTCTGCACGACGGAGAGAGTGTTCTTGACCCGGTGATTGAGCTCCGCGATCAAGAGTTCCCGCTCGGCCTCGGCCTCCTCGCCTTCGGTGATGTCGACGTTGACGCCGATCATGCCGAGAAATTCGCCGCTCGTCGAAAATCGGGGTCGCGCGTCGGTGTGCAAGACTCGGTACGAGCCGTCCGCATTCCGGTAGCGTCCCTTCACCGTCACCGGAGCGCGACCGATCACCGCATCCATCATGCTGCGCCCGATGCGCTCCGTGTCTTCCGGATGCATGGTGGTCCGCCAGTCGAAGGTCGGAATATCGGCCTCGGCGACGCCCCAGAAGTCTCGCAGCATCCGGTTGAGGTGCAGGCAGCCGTTGTGAGCGTCGCTCATCCAGATCATGACCGGCGCATGCTCCGACATCAGGCGGAAGCGTTCTTCCGATCGGCGGAGCTCTTCCGCAGCAGACTGGTGGACGACCGCAAGGGCGAGCTGGCGCGCGATCGTGTTCGCCAGAGACATCTCGTCCTCTGAGAAGGCGTGCGGCTCGGGGTAGTAGGTCATGAACTTGCCGATCAGCCTCCCGTCGGCGATGAGCGGGATGAATGCCAGCGCCCGGATGCCTTCGGCCTTGATCGTCTGCTTCAAAGAATCCGGCTCGTCGGCGAGATCGATGTCGCTGACGCAGATCGGCGCCGGGTTGGTGGCGTCGCGCTTCCACGGCGAGTGGCCATCGACGGCTTTCCGGTAGGGCTCCGACAATCCGCGCCAGGCGACGAACCGCATGACGCCGGCGGCGTCGAACAACAGCACCGACGCCCGGCCGCAGCCGAGCGCGTCCGCAATGGCGTCGAGTGCGGCCGAGGTGACGGCGTCGAGGGAATTCGCGCCGTTCAGCCTCTCGGTGAACTGAAAGATGCTCGTCAATTCGCTCATGCGCCTGGAGAGGGACGCCTGAAACCGCTTTCTTTCCGTCATCTCGCGACAAACGGTGGATGCGCCGACGATGCGTCCCTCGGCGTCGGCGACCGGCGAGACGGTCAGCTCGACATCGACGAGGCTGCCGTCCTTCCGGATTCTTTGGGTTTCGTGCTGCTCGTACCATACGCCCTTGCTGAGGGACGCCATGACGGCGCGGGCGGCTTCGTGCCGTTCCGGACGAACCAGCTTCAGGAGCGATTGGCCGACGATCTCGTCGGCGGCATAGCCGAGGAGCTTTTCGGCCGCCGCGTTCCACCAGACGACGATCCCGTCCAAATTCCAGCTCCAGATCGCGTCGCGCGACCCTTCCAGGATCGACTCGAGACGGACGCGATCCGCTTCGAGCCGCGCGCATCTCTCTTCGGCCTCCCTAAGCGCGCTGCGGTATTGAGCTGCCGAAAGATCTTCGGGCGGCGGCCGGGGTCGGCCCCGCGCCGTCGCCGCGCTCTCCGCCTTCCAATCCGTCTGTGACGCTGTCGGCATGAGTCCGCCTCCCGAAGCCGTAAGCCGCCTCCCGCTTTCTCGTCCCTGCGAAGCGTCTGTTAGTGTCGAAAGGATTTGGATTGGCAAATGCGGCGCCATGGCGGCAGAAATGCGTTTGGAGCCTCAACACGCACAGCCCTGTCGTGGGCTACTCGGAAGCGTCCGAACCGATCGAGGCCCGGTTGTTACCGGCGTCTTCTGTGAAGCAAATCGCCGACCGCGTCAGCCACGTAAGCCTACTCGAGCTTCGGGCTCGGCGTCTTGCGCCCGGCGAAGACATCGGCAGCTTCTTTCCCGGTCGCACCGGTGGAGGCCCATGTAGAAGTCCGGCGCCGCGAACAAGCTGCCTCTTGCGCCGGGCTTCAGGAGACTGAAACCAGACGAAACGCCCAGCCTGATTGTTACCGACGTGTCGCCGCCCCTACTTTAGCTAAGCTAGGGGGCCGTCGGCAAAGATTGGCCTAGAGAAACGAAGAAGAAGTCGAAACACTATGAAGTCGACAAACTGTCCGGATGGCGAGGCCGCTTCAGAAAGCATCACCAATCGGATCGAGGAACTTGGGGATTGAAGAGGCGAGGCCCTCGCTTATGTCCGCCGGCTCATCCACGACGCCGATCCCGACATCGCGGAGGAGTGGAAATGGGTCAAGCCGTCCAGGCCGGGAAACCCCGTCTGGTCCCATGACGGCATACCGTGCCATGACACGAAGACTCGTGAAGCTCACCTTCGCTCATGGCGCCTCCCTCGAAGACCCGAAAAAGCTCTTCAATTCCAGCCTGGAAGGGAATGTGCGGCGCGCGATCGACCTCCGCGAAGGGAGACGATCGACGAGGCCCCCTTCAAGCAACTCATCCGCGCCGCAGTGGCGGCCAACTCCGCAACGCGCGCTCAACGGGCGGCGAAGAAGAAGT